>NZ_QUKK01000006.1:0-256033 GCF_003481085.1 Coprococcus sp. TF11-13
CCTTGAAAAATAAGGAAAGTTCAGGAAATCTCTCCACAAATTCCGATTTGTAAAACTGTTGCATTGATTATATCAAAGAATCATGCTTGCAGCAATCCACTTAAAACGAGAGGCAGGTTTGTCCTCCTGCCCCTAAAAAAGGAAGGGAAGGTGAAAAATATATAGTCAACTGCTTTTTCCAGCAGCTATGAATCGTTACTTACCATAGAAGTCATGCCTCCTTCTTCCATGAGATTACAGCAAACGTAGTAGTAATGTCTATCAAAAGGCTTTTACATATTAGATAAAAGCATGTAAAATTTCTTTTACATAGCTTAATTGCGGTCTATTTAGCTTGTTTCTTGACTACTCAGGAAAAATATTTCTACCCTCGCCCCACCTGTATTTTCAGAATTTGAAAGTTTAATACCTCCACCATATTTTTCAGCCACAGTTTTTGCAAAAAATAGCCCCATCCCATAATGGGCTTCGCCATTTCTACTTGTGTCATCCATAAAAAACTGCTCTGTGCCATGCAATAATGCTTCTTTTGTAAATCCTGATCCGCTATCCTCCACAATGAATGTCAGCCGGTCATCCTGCTCCTTTGCATCAATATAAATGATTCCATTTTCTTTTGTATGCTCCACTGCATTCTGAATCACATTCATTACGGCTCGAAACATTGGATCATAAGCAATTGTTACTTTTTTATCACTTTGTCCCGCCTTCCAATCTATTTTCTGGTGATAGATTTCTACCAGTCCGAGTGCCTGTTCCTTTATATCTGCGAAAAAATCTTCTAACCTCACCGCTGTATAGGTAACATCACTGCAATTCCATGATTTTGTGACATCTATCAACTGTTTTACATAACTTTGTATCTGTGTTGTGCCGTTCAAAACATAAGTGATATTATTCTTCTGTTCTGTGGTCAGTTCAGTCTCTGAAAGTAGTTCTGCATTTCCCCGTACAATCGTAAGAGGTGTTTTAATATCATGCGCCAAAGCAGACATCTGTTGTTTCTTTTCCTGCTCTGTTTTCCACTGCTTTTCTAAAGATTCTCGCAATGCATCTCGCATATCATCGATTGCCGATAAACAGTCATCAAACTCTTTGATACCGGAACAGGATGTCTCATATTCCAGATTTTGATCCTTTATTTGTCTGATTGCGTCTAATACAGGCTGCATCTGCTTTTTGATTCTTTTTCCAAAACGTATGGACGGAATGATGATAATCGCTACCGCTCCAATCACTGACATAATACTCATCACATTCTGTGGTCCTATAAAATGCTCCCTCAAAAAAGCTGAATGATATTGAGGTGTCAGGCGATATTGCAATACAACATATTCATTTTCCCTTACAATTACTTTATAAAAATATTTCCCGGATGCGTTTCCGTACTTTGCAACATTCCATGCTATCTGTTCGTATTGTTCTGACAGATCTCCACCTATTTTCTCTCCATTTTCTGAAAAGATTACATAATCACAAAGTGCAGGAATCATCTCAGCAGTTACTTTATCCGCACGTAAAATCGTATCATATGCTTCATTAATCTTTTGCTCTGCATAATTCGCCGGATAGATACAGCCCACACTAATCAAAAGGTACAGCAGCAGCCAAGCAACAATCACCAAACCTACTAATGATCCAAGCATGACCAGTACATATCTCATAAAAATCCAGCTGAGTGCATTGCTTCTCTTTACTCTTCCCATTTATATCCAATCCCCCAGACTGTTTTTATCGGTGTATAATCATAATCCGCAAATTTTGCTCTTATATTTTTGATATGCGTGATAATGGTACTGTCATTACTCTCACTGTCAAAACCAAAGACCTCTTCTAAAATCTGTTCTTTCGAGAAAACCTGTCCCCTGTTTTTAGCCAGGAATTCACAAATTTCGTACTCCGCTTTCGTAAGAGGAAGTTCCTTATCATCAACCAATAGTTTATTTTGAGATATTTGAATACAGGCCCTCCCCAAAACCATCCGGACAGAATGTTCCCTGTGCTCTCTTCTAAGATGTGCATTAATCCTTGCCCGAAGTTCCATCACTCCAAATGGCTTTGAAATATAATCATCTGCTCCTAAAGAAAGTCCGTTTACCAGACTGTTTTCCTCCGTTTTTGCCGTAAGAAACAAAATCGGACAATCCACAAGCGTCCTGATTCTTTTGCATAATTCGAAGCCATCAATTCCAGGCATCATAATGTCCAGTAAAATCAGGTCATAACGATGTAATTCTTCCATATTAATTTTTAGTGGATTACTTACTTTGGTAACCAGATGTCCTTCCTTATTCAAAATGCTTTCTATCATTTCCAAAATTGCCGGTTCATCATCAACTGCCAGTATTTTTGCCATAGTTTCCCTCGATTCTATTCCGATATTCTGTTTCCTTCCCAGTGGTTTACCCACCAAAAATAGTATACCATACTAATCCCTGTAAATATTAAGCAACCTGGTATGAATGACAACCATTCACCTACACTAGTTTCTCCCAATACAGATTGCAGATAAGTATATGGTACTCTACCCGTCCAGCAGACAAATACATATTTCCACACATAATCTCCAAGTCCGGTAAGCATCAATGCACTAATTAGTCCTGATATAATCCCTGCTCCAATGGATACCCCTTTTCCAAACTGAAAAGCCAGAATCAGCTGCCACAGATAAAGTGGAACACTGCTTCCCCACAGCAGCAATGCTGCAAATATACATCCTTTCATGATTTCGATATCGCTTGATGCGATTCTTCCAAATCCAATTCCGAATATGATTGCTGTCAATAGGATAGAGCACAGACACAAAACCAGTAGCATCAACAGTTTCGATAAAAATGCTGCAGGTTTATCCGGTAAAGACAACAGATTTTGAAAATCACCTGCATTTTGTTCCTGTTCCATCACACTTGCTGTAAAAATTCCAATAAGTACCGGAAGTCCTGCTCCTATTGCCTGATAAAATGCAATCACTTTCATATTTTCATTCCATGGTGAAAAAAAGTAATATATTAAAAATATAACGCTGGTTATAATCGGAATCAGTAAGTGTGCCAGAATCACAGATGTTCCTTTCATCTTTCGCAAGTCTGCATTAAGAGATCTTCCAATCATCTTATTTCACCTCTCTTCTCTCAAACCATTTCAAAAACAGAACCGTTACAAAAACAAACCAGATGATTGAGAGACACATTCCCGGAACAATGACTCCCGTATCCAAAAGAGGATTCCCTGCTTCTGCGGCAAGTCCATTTGGTAAAACATGAAGCAACGGGCACATCATTCGCATAGGGATTGCAGAAACAAGTACATACCAGATTCTGGTTTGTGATATTACCACACCGCTGACGGTAATAAATAGGCAGACGAACAGGTTTACAATCATTCCAAATCGTTCACTTAAAAATAAAGCTACCGGAATCTCCCATAACTCAGAAACCGTCAGAAACAATACTGCAATCAACGCTCCTCCAACTGGAACATGTGTCGTTAGAAGAAAGCCTCCAAGCGTTGCTCCTGCAAACACAATCACATTAGAAAACAAAATCATGTACCCAATATAAATAATTTTCCCCAGCAACAATTTTCTTCTGTCTGTGGGAATAGTCATTAAATGATAGTATTTTATCTTTTTCTCCTGCGCCACAGAAAGATAACAAAATAGAGCAATCATCCCCGGCAGCAAAAGTGTATACCACCAGTTCCAAACACTTTCTGCATAAGCATTTGTCATCCCAAGAGTAAATATAAATGCCATGACAAATGTAAGAAGAGGAAATCCCCAGATAAACTTTTTTCGCATGGTTCTTTTGGCTTTTTGATGTTCTGCTTTTATAATATTAACCATGGATTTCACCTGCTTTCTGGTTTTTTCTTACCACATTCATAAACAAATCTTCAAGATTATCTCCCTGCTTTAATGCTCCTTCGTATCCTAAGATTCCACCTGAAATAATTCCGACTTTATCTGCAAGTAACTGTACCTCTGAGAGAATATGACTGGAGAGAATTACAGTGATTCCCTGTTCCGGAAAAGACCGGATCAGCTCTCGTAATTCCTCGATGCCTATTGGATCTAATCCATTCGTAGGTTCATCCAATATCAAAAGTTCCGGTTCTCCAAGCAATGCCATTGCAATGCCTAGTCTTTGCTTCATCCCCAAAGAAAACTGTCCTGCTTTCTTCTTTCCGGTGTTTGTAAGTGATACAATCTGCAAGACCTCATCAATTCTGTTTTCATCTGTACCAAGCAATAATTGTCTTACCTTCAAATTCTCTCTGGCGGAAAGATTTTCATAAATAGGCGGATTTTCAATTAACGCTCCTATTTTTGATAAATCTTTCCTATCCAAAAGTTTTCCATCAAAGTAAATCTTTCCTGCAGTTGGTTTCATCATACCGGTCAGCATTTTCAATGTGGTAGATTTACCAGCGCCATTCGGTCCAAGCAGTCCATAAATCTGTCCCTTTTCGATATTAAGTGAAACATTATTTACCGCTTTCTGTTTTCTAAAATATTTACATAGATTTTGTGTCTGTAACATCATTTCCATCTTTACTATCCTTCCTTCTATATTTCATTTCTTACTGAAATATAACCTAACAGAAAAAAATAAAGATTTGATGAAGATTTATTCCCGTATGGAATAAACCATCAATTGAATATCATTATCAGAACTCGGCTTTCCACTGAAATCAGCAAAGCTGTTACACCTTCTTTCATTTCAGGCTTATAAAGTGCTTCTCCATACATATAGTCTACCTGCCCATATATCAGTGTTTTTCTATCCTTCTCCCATTCAAAAGCAGATAATGTAAGTCCCTTTTCTCCTGCATCCCATAACTTGCAACGGGTAGAAATAAGAGTGTTCCACTCTCTGCCACAATCCTTACACTTCCACCAAGCCTTACGATTGGCAAAGACCGTAACCTGAGTTGGAAGTAACGGATAATTTCTGTCCGACCACTCGGCTGCTATATCCGGCAGAAGTGTTGCAAGGTCATTAAATCCTCCCATCAAAATACTTTTCTGTCAGATAAGTTCCGCGTTTGAGACGCTCGTCATCCATAACCCAGCCTTTGATGGTATAGTCCTTTGCAATTTGATTGACCCATTTACGGAACTGCACCGCACGCTCAGAATTTACCTTAAATCCTACTGCAATGATCATCTCTAAGGAATAGTGATTTGTGCTGTAGCTTTTTCCGTCGGCGGCAGTTATTCGAAATTTTCGAATAACTGAATCCTCTTGTAACTCACTGTCCTCAAAGATTTTCTTAATATGATAATTTATAGTGTTAGTGCCGACATCGTACAATGTTGCCATCATCTTCTGTGTCAGCCATATATTCTCATCCTCATAGCGCATCTCAATACTGTCCTGCTGATCGCCGACAGAGGCAACATAGGTTAAGTATTCTGCTGCACTGGAACGGATGGTTATTTCGTCTTTTTTCTTTTTCAAATAGGAGGCCTCCTTTATAAATCGAAATGCGTTTTTGCTATTGTATTTAGCTGTCCTGCTATTTCATCAAATGGTAAATTCAAATCCAGAGTCCTGACAGTAATCTGGTTTCCACTCATCTGATACACATTATTCGGATATATCTCTTCATCAGTCTTGGCATACAAAAGCATTCCCGAAACCGTGTGGTCCTTCTCTCTTGAGGTATTTCGGCATACGGGGCATAGCGTCCACCTCCTTTACGCTGCCTATTGCCGATTTGCTCCCGAAACGCAGGAACGCCCAAAACCTGACCCCGCTGTATGGTTTCGGGGTGATTTTGGGCGTTTTCTTTCGATATGAGCGGCTTTGTTTTGGCGGCGGTATCCTTACCGTCCGTCATTCAAACGCCGCTGTTTGTCGCTTTCGGGTAACAAAAAAGCGCCGTATTACTACGACGCTTTTGTCTTGCTCGGAAGATGGAGCAAGGGAACGCTATTCAATTATCTGTTGTACTTTTTCTTCCTGCTTACAACCGTTGTGCCAATGGCTGCACCGCCGCTGATGAACAACAGGGCAATCCACAGTGCAAGGTTGCTTGTATCGCCGGTCTGCGGACTCTTATCGGATGTTCCCGATTTGGTACTGGCAGGTTTTTTCTCAAGAGCAGCAATCGCATCTTCGATAGTCTTTGCCATCTTGTCTACTTCGGATTGCTCCGTAATATTTTTACCACGGACAACAGCCTTGACAGCAGCTTCCACACCGGAGAAATCCTTGTAGTCATTCTTGTTTAGTGCATTTGCTTTGGCAATGGCTGCATCAACCTTTGTGTAATCTGCATCCTTGTATTGCAGGGCAGCAATGGCATCTTCAATAGCCTTCGCCATTACATCCACTTCGCTCTGCTCCGTAAGGTTCTTGCCACGGGTCACAGCATTCACAGCGGCTTCCACGCCGGTGAAGTCCTTGTAGTTTTCCTTGTTCAGTGCATTTGCTTTGGCAATAGCTGCATCTACCTTTGTGTAATCTGCATCCTTGTATTGCAGGGCAGCAATGGCATCTTCAATAGCCTTCGCCATTGCATCCACTTCGCTCTGTTCAGTGATGTTCTTGTCACGGACAACAGCCTTGACAGCAGCTTCTACAGCAGAGAAGTCCTTGTAGTTGTCCTTGTTCAGTGCATTTGCCTTGGCAATGGCTGCGTCAACCTTAGTGTAGTCGGCAGGTAAATAAGTCATTGCAATGGTCTGTGTATGAGTTGCTGTATCAGCCGTAATCGTAATATTGAGATTGAAAACCTCGCCATTATCTGCGCTGACTTCGACAGTATAAGTACCCGCTTCCAAATCAACAGGGTTTGCTACTTCCTGACCATTCACTTTAATGACTACATTCGCCAATTCAGCAGGTGTTACGACAAAAGAAACTGTATACTTAGGTGCAGGCAAAAGGGGCGTTCCATTAGAATTAAATCGATAATTGCCACCAGCAGCAGTGATTTCATTAAAGAAATCTTCCGTTTTCATAAAGTCAAGGGTCTTTTCTGTTCCAGCATCCTGGTACTTAAAGCAAGCCGGGACATTTTCAGTTTTCACGAAATAATTGTTTTCAAAAACAGGTGTATCAGAAGAAACACCGCCTGCAATACCACCCAAACGCTTATAAGGTGTAGTGGCAGTATATTGAGATAAATCCATTTCACCGGCGAAATAACAATGTCTGATTTCTGTATCTGCACCAACTATCCCTGCAATGCCGCCGAAATCTGTAGTTCCTTTGCCAAGGGGAACCATTTTCCCTATGGAATAACAATTGATAATCTTTGAGGCTTGATACAACTGCCCAACAATTCCGCCGGTACAGGGTGCCCAAGAGGTCATATCGCCTGTATTAGCACAATACTGTACGGTACTGCTTTGAGCAAAACCTACGATACCGCCCATCTGAAAAGAGCTGACATCCTTCGTTATTGAAAAATTACCCTTGTTTTGGCAGTATTCAATTGTGCTATTTATCGCATATCCGCACAAAGCCACAGTACCGTTAATATATTTATCTGTATCCGTGAACGACACATCTGAAACGCAGTCAGAAATTTTGCTGTCTGCTGCAACACCCGCTACCGTTCCAAAATAGACATACCCCGAATTGGACACATCCAGCTTGCCTTGAATTGTCAAGCCGGAAATTTCAGCGCCGTAAACCTCACTGAAAAATCCGAAAGACGGATACTCTGTCTTTCCATAGTTTTCGGAAAAATCCAAATTAGAAATCGTATGCCCGTTTCCATAAAATTTGCCGCTGAAGTAATGCAGCAGAGTTCCATCAGCAGCAAATACGCTACCAATTGGTGTCCACGCAATACCTGTTAAATCCAAATCTGCATCAAGCGATACAACAGCATCTGCCTTGTCATCATATTCACCATTATCTACCGCTTTTGCAAATTGCAAAAGCTCATCAACAGTGGTGATCGTGGTTTTATTGTTTTGCTCGTTTTCTTCTGCAAACGCCGTCATCGGGACAAGCGCCATCACAAGGCACAACGCAAGCAGAAGGCTTAAAAGTCTCTTCTTCATTTTCATTCCTCCCAAATAATTCTATCCGCTATTTACTTCCTCCGACAGCGGACACGCCGGAGAAGATAGAAGGTTTAACCGGAAAAGATTGATTTGCCGGTCGTGGTTAGGACTTCAATATCAAACCACCATCCTTCCGGCAAACGCAAAAAGCCGAAGCCAAGGCATAATGCGCCCTGTCTCCGGCAATTGGTTCGTTATAAATTGTATGAAATAAGACTTGACACGCTGAAAAAACGGCACTATGCTCCTGCCGAGCCGAGCCGAGCCGAGCCGAGCCGAGCCGAGCCGACAATAATTGTCGCATTTCCGTTTGCCATAGTCAAGTCCTCCTTCCATAATTTCTAAGGCAAAAGGATATGAATTCCCCCACCCCATAGATATACAGAAGTATTTTAGCAGATTTTCCCAAAAATCTCAAGTAGTTTTCAGAATATTGCTCTCATCTTTTTCTCAGAGCATTGCCTTCTTCCATTACTCACGGAACTTTATGACTTCTTGAATACTACCCGAAAAGGAAAAGCCGCCGTCTGTGACAGCGACTTTTCTCTTTAGCGGGTAAACCGTATCAGCAATTCGTTTAAGGCATCCACGGCACTGTGTCTTTCTGCCTGTATCTCTCGGTTTCGCCACTCTATAAGGCACTGACAAATTACTCTGATTTCTACCGGCTCAAAGGGGATTTTCTTCTTTCGCCCCGGCTTCATTACTTCCGCAATGTCACACAAGCGAAGGGCAAGGGAGTCAATCTGACCGTTGGTTTCTGCGTCATAGCTCCTGTGCTGCTGTATTAAGCCGTTTATCAGCACTCGCACCTCATAATCGTCCAGCTTGACCTTCATAGCCGTCCTCCTAACAGTAAATCAAATCGTTTGCAACGATTTCCATAGCAGCACTGCGGATGTTGTTCATCCTATGCACCCACAGCATTTGATTTTCCTCTTTGAGGGCTTCCGTTACGCCCTCTTTTTCGGAAAGCTGCTTTACCAGCCGAGAAAACAATGCTTCTGACTGCTCGTTAAGGTCTGCAAGGTAATCGTTCAGCTTGCCGGTAGTCAGCAGCTCGGCATCCAAGCTGACCTTGTGCTTTCGGATATATCGCAGGTTTTGCTGTCCCCAAATGCCGATGGGTCTGCCCTCCGGCTCGTCCTCTCCGGCGATTAGATAGTAGTCCCCGACAAGCTCATAGCGCAAGCCTGTCCGTTCGTCCGTGATGAATTCTTCCATTGTGTCGTCCTCCTTGAATTATATTGCTTCTCCGGCTTTATGCCCGGATTGCTTACGGTGATAATAGGCAAGCTGTCTTTGGTTACGATTGATGGTTTTGCATTCCTCGGAGCACAGCACCTCCTGACCGTTGGACGGCCAGAAGGGCTTGCCGCAAATCTTGCAGACCTTTTGACGGAAGGTGTGGTTGCCCTTTTCTGCATAGCGTTTCTTTTCTTTTTCGGCTTGCTGATGGGCTTTCGTGCAATCGGTGTTGCAAAACCTCTGCCTTGTGTTGTTCGGATAAAACTCTTTGCCGCATTGTTCGCAGATACGCTTCAGCCTTTGAACATGATCCGGACGGTGAATGGAATCGCCTCGGTTTCATACCCCTGGGAGAATCGCTTCACTCTAACCGATGGAAGCAACCAGAACTGGAACAGGTGTCCGGTGATTTTCTGGCAAAAAAATATCTCACCGGTGATCCGGTGAGAATGTATGTGGCACTTCGTATCTGGAATGAATATTTGAAGGCAAGAGAACCACGAGATCGGGAGTCTGCCTGTGAGCGTTTTATCGGGAAAATGAACGGCTTCACAGCCTTGTTTATGGGAAATCCACCCCTTGACTTTGATGAGGATACAGGGAAGCCAAAACGGATGAATATTTCCACGCATATTTATGGTTTTGTACCGCAGGAAGATACCCGGCTTGACCTCTGGTATCCGGACAGCAAACGGAAAATGGAGTGTGTTGCTGCCTATTCATCCCTGTATCCGCTGATGATCTATTATCTGAATCGCCTGAACGATTGGGGGCTTTATTTCCGGAAATGCAAAATCTGCGGGAAAGTATTCCTTGCCAAGAGCCAGCGCTATGAACTGTGCAGTGATAAGTGCCGCAAAAAACAGTCCCTCCAAAACAAGCGTGAGTTTGATGAACGAGCCAGAGAAAACAATTATGATCTGCTTTACAAAAATGAGTGCCAGAACTGGCGAAACAAAATCAATAAGGCAAAGAAAACTTCTGGTTTTCCTTCTGAGCGTCTGGAGGAAATGCTGGCCGCTTTTGAATCCTTCAAAAAAGAAGCCTTGCAGCGCAAACAGGCCGTGAAAAAGAAAACAGCCAGCCCAAAGGAATTTTCGGGCTGGCTTCTCCGACAGAGTAATATTATTGTGGAACTATTTAATCATGAAGATGTACAAACATGAACCAAAGCTTCTTCCTCTGAAACAATACTTTTTTCAAACTTATCTGTATACTTTGTGAGATCCAAGCAACTTTTATTTCGTGCTGTATGATAAAAATTTCTTAGTATAAACTCCATAAATTGATATGGAGAAACAGCTGAGGAAACAGGGATGCGACAATTTTCGTATTGACCCAATGTTAAATGTGATTTAGGGTGTTCTACTGGAACAAATGCCTCACCTGAATCAAAATCAAATCTTAATGGAACAGTAACGATTCTTTTGTCTAAGAATTCAAGATATATTTCATCCTCTAAATATAGCTCTGGTTCATTTTGGAACACCTCTAAATTAGGGGCAGGAAAAAATGACAGTCTATGTGCTATTATATCATTGTTTTGAAATCTGTATAAAAGACTAATTAAAGCTCCATCTATCATTTTGAAATTGTAATATTTTCTCTTTAAGAGTTCAGAATACATTTCGTTATATGGAATATTTTTTAGAAAAATCGAATTATCAACAGAACTAATTCCTATTTCACTAATTCCCCTTGGGCTCTGTGTTAGCGAAGGAAAATTCTGTGCATCGCAGATGCCAGCTTCAATAACATCAACTGTCAATTGTCTGATTTGCTTTAGGATATTTTTTGGATCCAATATTTACTCCCCCTTACCTTTAAGAAGGGACATAAGGCGTTCCACTTGATCTTCTCCCAAATCTTCAATATAAATGTTTCCGCTTTCTAATTCTTCAATTAAGCTTACAATATTCCCTTTGCTCTTTTTTATCTTATTTTTCTCAGCTTCGCTCATATCACGATTAACAATATTCATATGGTCTCGCTGAGCCTTTGTTGGGTAAATAAAATCCAAAGTGAACTTATGTTTTTTTACGTTTTGATACTCAGCAATGAGTCCATCCATTTGCGAACCTACACCTAATACTCTCACCCATGCTTTGCTTCGAGTGATAGCAGTAAACAACTGATTGCGAATTTTTGCCAAATCAAACAGCGCTTCAAAGCAAGTCTGTGCATTAACAATATAAACCATAGCCGCTTCGTTTCCTTTTGCCCTGTAGATTCCTGTAAATGCTACAGAATCATTATTTTCATCGAAGAATACATCTGGTGCTGTATCGACTCCAGCTGTATGAGACTGTATGCCTTTTTGGTATAAAAGCGATCGGATAGCTGCAACATTTGTTTTAGTTGTCAATGGATTTGGATTGATTACAATTATATCATCCGGGCGCAATTCATCCTTCTCAAGATTAGTTTGAATCTCATTTGCGACCCATTGATCCTGTTCTTCTTTAGTTTTAAAACTTTTAAATATAATTAAATCATCAATATCAGAATGTTTCTCAAGAAACTCTGGACTACTCTTGCTGGTTCGCTCTAACACAACATGCTTTCCATCTTCAAGTGAGCCATCTGCTATATTATATCCAATCTCTTCCCACAAAGCACTTTGATCAAACATTTGAACAAGACCGGATTCCTTCTCACTATCAGATTTTCTATATATTCCGAAACCTAATGCATGCGCTGTAACCAATGCAGGTCTTGAATTTCTATAACACTTTTCCAATATAATATCCTGCTCCGGTTGTCCATCTTCAGATGGTTTGAATTTTACTTTTGGTACGCCATTATCATCAACACCAAAGATTTGTTCAGGCGAAGGGAGTGACTGTAACCGTAGATTCTGAAGTTCATCATATGCATAAACCAACCGTTTAGGATTCCGTAACATTTCATAACACAGTCTTAAAAATGCCGGAGAAAAATCCTGAGCTTCATCTACTAAAACAACATCATACAAAGGCTTCGTATTGGTTGCTTCTTTAAGTGCTTTATTACAAGCCTCTCCAAATGGATCAGCAGAACCAAATTGTTTTCTAGCGGACATATAATCAAAATATTCTATATTATTGATTCCACAAAAGGTATAATACATACCATTACGTTCTCCACCACCTGGTGCACCCCACGCATGAATAATATGAATATTATCCCAATCTGGCTCATCACTGGTCTGCTCAATATAAAACGTATTAATTAATTGTCTCAATTGACCCTTCAATGAACGGGTATTGAAAGTAACAGCAATTCTCCATTCAGGATGTTGTGCATGCAAATATGCCGCTTTCAGTGCCAACACCACAGTTTTTCCCGATCCAGCAAGCCCACGAATTCTCTGCACACCTTCCACCGTTTCAATAACCGCTCTGCTTTGTTGATTATCTAAATTTGCTATAGAATCCTCTAAAACTTTTAATTTTGATCCCCTTGATTCAGGTTTAGTTGCCTCTCGACGTTTTTTTCCTTTTCTAATTGTAGAGATTGCCTGAAGCACTGATACTAACTGTTCATAGTACCCACTATTTTCCCATTTTAACGTTTCAATTTGCTTCTGCAAATCATTGTCACTAATACACAGAGGATAATCTTCCTCATATTCTAATTTATGCATTAAGGCAGGAGCATAAGTGATTACATTGATCTCAACGCAAAGTTTTCTTTTATTAACGAGTTGCCGGTATCCCTTAAGCTTTGCCTCTATTTTATTGGCACAATCATCTTGTGCTTCTTCATATCCCTCGGTGTTTTTTCCCTCGATAAGATTAAAAATAACCAGTCCTTTATCAGGAGAAATCCAAAGACCATCAATGGGATAAGCACCATCTACTGTACCAATAATTGGATATCCGATATATAAATATCCATCAAGTTCATTGTGGCTATGAAAAAATTTTTTCAATAATTCGCTGGATGTTGGTTTTTTTGTTGTACCAGTAATAATTGTAACCAATAGTTTCACTCCTTTTCGATGTTTCTTAGAGCATCTGGAAATATATTAATGCTTCTTTAATTGCCGCTTCCTTTTCTGATGGGCACTGAGGTTGCTTAGCATCCCCAGACTTTGCTTTATTATAATTTTCACGCTCTATTATACCACATTTCTGCTTTACCTGTGCAATATATAAGCTACTAACCTTCAAATCATATTTTTGCAGTATGTATGCCTTGATCTCATCATAAGTAGCCTTACTCTCCGCTGAAGTCAGATCCAGCTCATCCATCTTAATCTCAACCTCGATATGTTGCTTCGCATTGAGTTTGGACAAAAGACATACCGTCTCCACATGGCTCGGTTGTTCTATAAAAAACCTATTCAACCCCTACTGTACAAGGGAATGGTGGAACGCACCTTTTCCCTTAAAATCTAGGGTTTCGAGCCTGTGATAACCTTGAATTGCCCTATAATTTGTATAGGCAAACAGGGTAAAGCTCTGTTCCTTAAGCTTCATTTTTCATGTCATCTCTACAAACTGGAAGTTATAGTGCAATCTTTTTCCATTTTCTAATCTTGGTTCTAAAGGTTCCGAACGGAGCAACTGTATTAACATGTATGAATTTGTATACTTCCCAGACAGCTGTTTTAGTTGCTTCGTCAGCCCATTTTCTCATATGTGGTTTAAATAATTCTTCCTCACTCAGAGAATCAATCATTGCATAAATAGAGTTGATATTCTCATTCAATCTGTCTTTCAATTCTTGCAGTGACAGCTGAGCATATGTATCTGTGAACCATTGATATAATTCGCCAAGCTGATTCCACTTAAAATTATCCGAAGGAGTTTTAACAGGAATACCCTTTCTTTCGTCTGATTCCCATTTAATAACAAGAGTTGTCCAGCCAACCTGATAAGCAAGATTTTCTGCCGGAGTTCGATCGATCTCATCAATTCTCTTATCTTTTAAATGCTCCGGAATATCATTAAATTCTGAAATATATTTTGCAAAGCTTTTATTTATCTCGTTTTTAAGCTCGTCTTTATTCTCATATGTTCTCAATAGTCTATCTCCTCATCTTCCGATTTTCCAGTTTCAAAAACAGGAATTTTCAAATTAGTCTTTGCAAATAACCTTTGAACCTTCACCATCAATTACAATTCCCTGATGGTTGTTAATAGGGCATAGATTCAAATCCGAAAACTCAGTCATTATTTTCTCGGTAACTTTCTTAAATGGTGCTGTAAGATAATGCGGAAGAACATAGAAATCAATCAAATCAAGCCCTGCATCATCTTCTTGTGAGTAGTCCTCCGGCTTTTCATCCATTTGCTCGATATATTGGATGCTTGGAGCGCATATAATTGCGCCTGCCGACTCGCCGATCATCAATTTTCCATTTGCCAATTCCTTTTTCAGTAGCCCATCAGTTCCCGTTTTACGGAGCTGGTCCATAAGAAAGAAAGAATTTCCGCCGGTAAAATATATCACATCTGCTTCTTCAAAAACAGACTGTATCGTTGAATAAGCCTCCGTTGAAATATCAATTTCAGTTACGATTGCTCCCAACTTTTTGAATAATTTTCGAGCCGAGCCGACATAACTGGTGTAGCCTTCACGCAGTGAAGCTGTTGGAATAAATGCGACTTTCTTATTTTCAATTTCTTCCTTTATCAGACTTCCCACACTTGAAAAGTGCGAACATAAAAATAGTTTCATCAATATTCTCCTTTATAAATACCGATCTCTCGAGTTCTAAAAACTGGAAATTGTGATGCAGAAAGTCTTTAACAAGCCTGTTGAGCTGCTGTTCTATCAATCGAACGTGAAATGCTATTTGTTGGCATACAAATGGCAACCTTTTACATGGTCATTGACAATTCCTATTGCCTGCATATAGGCATATATAATTGTACTACCAACAAACTTAAAGCCAAGCTCTTTTAAGTCTTTACTAATTTGATCTGAGAGTGCAGTCCTTGCGGGTATATCAGTTTCAGTTTGGAACTGATTGAGAATTGGCTTACCATCAACATAAGACCATATAAACGAATCAAAACTGCCATACGATTCTTGGATTTTAATAAACTGTTGAGCATTTGTTATTGCTGATTTGATTTTTAACCGATTACGAACAATGCTGCTATTTTGCATTAGCTCTTCTATTTTTGCATCATCATACAGCGCTACTTTTTTACAGTCAAAGTTATCAAAAGCAATTCTAAATGCCTCTCTTTTGTTTAGTATTGTCAGCCACGATAGTCCTGCCTGCATACCTTCAAGTATTAACATCTCAAATAGTTTATTCTCATCATGAACGGGCTTCCCCCATTCATTATCATGATACTCTTTATATAAGTCGGTAGTTGCCCATGAACATCTTTGTATCAATTCTTCCATAAGTTTCTCCGTCCTGCAAATTCCGATTTGTCAATTTCATTAAATTATGAATTTTATCTTTCTCCAGTGGATACAAATATGTAATCGGATTCTGTGCCGACTGATTTAACTTCAGTCCGGCTATCGACTTTCCAATGTAGAATGATTCATTCTCATCAAGTGGAAGCCCCTGTTCATATCTTACATCCACGAAGAATAATCTATTTTCAGTTTTCGGTGTCAGAACAATATCCTGTCTTGGAAGTCTGTCCTTTGCCTCTTTACATACAAACCATTCTGACGGCTTATACACGGCCACAATCAAAGAATTGTAAACACCGAAAACATACTCAACTGTTTTAACCTTTTCCTTTGATGCTCTCCACACACCACGAACAGCATCATATAATACTTTCTCATCCATACCTCTCTTGTAGAGTCTGTTTATTTTGATAACAAGGATTCTGTGCCTAATGTCTTTTTCTTCAAGTTCAATGGCACCGTTTATTCTTTCATACTCATCAACCGATAAAGCCTCTGCCGAATGATGCCCAGCAACAATGTTTGTCAGTCCCGCATCACTAACATAGTTGAATGCATTGATCAGTGATGCCTCTGCAGCAAATGCCTCTTCTTCAGTTAAGTTTGAATTTATAATAATCTTTTCAACTTCAAGTCCGGCATCCTTGATATCTGCGATGGTCTTCAGCTTCAACTTCTCACTATCTGGACTGACCGGGCTTTCTTTTTCATGCTCAAATACTCTGTTTTTCGTGCCTTTTCCAATATAGAAGATTTGCTTTGTGCGTGGATCTATGAGTCCATACACATAATAATCTCCAAGTGAAAGAAGACTCTTCTCTGAAAATTTATCCATCCATTTCTCCTAGTGTGCAGTATTTATTCCTTTGCTTGTATCCAAGTCAAAACCAACCTGCCAAAATCCCATATCAATCATTTTCATTTGCGGATATGGCATACCTTCAACTTCCATCTTTTCTCTGACGGGTTCGAGTCGGTCAGCATTTTTTTCATAAAAATTGACAAGTTGCATTATAGATCTAATGTTGTAATTTCCAGTTGCCACCTTCTGATTCTTTATTCCTGCAATAAAATATCTATCATATGCCGGAACACAACCAAGCGTTCCCATAAGTATTTTTGTGATGAGAGTAAAAGATAACTGGTTCTTAAGTTCTTGCTCTTTTACTTCGTGTCTGATTTTATCGTAATACTGCTCCAAAAATAAATTTATATCATGCAGTAACTTTTGGTTGCTTTCGTCTTTGAAACCGATACAGTCAATTCCAGCCAAGGCATCATATTTTTCGCTTAACAGTTCTTTCACTACTGGAATATGTACTCTATAATCCTTTTGCAATAAAAATGATGAGCCACGGTACATTCCCCAACTTGCTAAATAGAATGCCAGCTGCAGACTTAAATAATCATAATCGACATCATTTCTACCTCGTGCATTCATAAAATGTGAATAGCAGTGTTCCCATGAACGATATCGACCATTTTCATCAGACTTCAAATCGTTATAAAATTCTGTTGATGATTTAATTATTAAATCCACTGTATCCATATTTCTCACCACCTATTCGTTACTCGTTTTTATCCGCTCTCCGTCTGGGAAGATAAAGGATTGCTCAAAGGTCACTCCCATAACATCAGCTATCTGTTTTAATTCCTCAAGGGTAACAGTATCTCGTTTCAGTTTCTTGCCAAAGTTCTGTGGAGTCTGACCTATCCGTCTTGCAAGTTCTGAAAGGCTTACATTCTTTTTATTACATAATTCTTTAATCATATCGGATGTCTTCATCTTAATCCTCCATGTAAAAAACGCACCTCAACTTATTATATTATAAACCAAATGGTTGATATTTTCAATCCTGGCACAGTTACACTTTGTAAATTTTCTATGAACGACAAAAACACCCTGCATCGCTGCAAGGTGTCCGTATCTTGTTATTTCTACGATTATCTCTTTAGCTCAAGCGTCATTCCAGACTTAAATTCAAAGATAAGCTTGTTATCAAAGACTGTGATCTTCTCAATAAGTCTTCTCACCATCTGTTCATCGTATTCAGTCACTCGGCTTGATTGTGTCTGCAGGAACTGTCGCATCTCTTCGATTCGCTTTTTTAACATTTCCTGCTCGGTATCTTTGGTTACAACTGCTACCTTCTTTTCCCTTAAAGCATCAATCTCATTTGCAATAACATCGTACTCGGCATTCTTGTTCACGCACATTACAAGCTTTTCCTGAAGTTCTGCCATCCTTTGGTCGATGTACTCAAGAGTTGCTGTGGAGTTCCCATTCAGTACATCTTCAATATTGTGTTGTAGCTGTACCAAGAACTGTTCTCGTCCACCAAGGGTCTTATTGATGGCTCTTACTTCGATAATTTCCCTTGTACTTTGCAGTTACATGATCCATCTTCGTTGCTTTAATAAAGGATTCCTTGTCGGAAACAATCATCTTGTTAGGATACAGACAGTTACCGCTGTTGCCGACACAGTCTGCTGAATAAACAGTAAAATTAATCATATTCTCCGACCTCCTTCAAATCTTGGGTAAACCATCTGATCTTCATTCTTCTTTTCTTGGCAACACCAATCTCACGAGTCATGCCTCGGCTTATCACACCACCGAATACCCAGACCTCTGTGCATTTGCCAAGAAGTACATAATTGAAATGCATAGCCATCTCTCTTTCCACCTCATTACCGTCGTCCATGAACTGCGGATATAAAAGATGAGGTGTTACTGGGATAGCATTTTCATCAACAGCGAATCTGCTGTATCTTTTTGCATTTTTTACATTGGTTTTAACATCACCTGCATACGGACTGCACACATACACCAAAGGAAGATAGGCAGCCTTTTTATCAGCTGCCACTTCTTCACGATGGATATTGGTAAGAGCCTCATATGTAGTCGGGTCGGAATAACCCTCATGATTAAACTTATCAATGCCCATATCTTTTAATCCTCCTGTTCAATGACTGGTAAGATGCCTTCGTTCTTCAGAAGGTCATAAAGAAAAAGTCTGCCCTTCTGTGTCCAATAGGTATGCATCACACTTCTGCTCTCATCAATTGCATAGGTACGTGATTGTGTGTATCCGCATTCTGCATACTGCTGATATAAAAGCCATGTCTTTCTGAACTTGTACTGAACTCCAAGTTCATGAAGAAGTTCATTGAACTTGCGGCCGCTCATACCGTAGTCCTTTGCAATCTGTGTAATAGGAACTGTGTTCTTGTTCTGTAAAATAAGGTCATAGTAGCTTGCCTTTGGCTGCATCTCTGCAATCTGCTGACGCTGAATAAGCGTCTGACATTCAAGCTGTTTTCTTCTCTCACGCTCTTCTTTAAGCTGTGTAAGTGCTGCAATCGCAAGATCAGGATTTTCCAAAATCTCATCGATGGCATACATTCCATGCTTACGGATAGCCGGAAGAACCTCTGCCGTTACCCAATGTTTGAACTTCTTCGCATTAGGCATTTTGCTTGAAAGGATAAGACTGTAAAGACCTGACTCATTGATCATGACTAAATTCTGCGTTCCACCAAGGGTGTCGCATTTTGCTACCCCCTTGTCTTCATCATCAACGTGCTTGTTAATAGCATCTCTCGGATTGCTGTATCCAAGAATTGTTGCTATATCCTTTGCAACAAACATAACCTCACCGTTTACAGTTGCTGTTCTTACAGAACCAAACTCTGTGCTGTTAAATACTTGTAATTCCATACGAATTACCTCCTTAAATTAATTTCTCGGAGATGTTACCCTCCTACCTGGTAGCCTTGGGAGAAGGGTTAAAAGGACGCTTTTGAAAAAACTTTTTTAATTTTTTGATTGCACGTCTGTAACGATGACTGACATTGTTGGCATTCTCACCGATTGAGGCTGCATACTCGCCAACGGTGTATCCGTCAAGTACAATGGCAATGACCATATCTGCTACTGCAGGTTTAAGAAGACTTCTCAAAGTTTCACAGCATTCTTCGTATTCAAGCTGGTTATGTACTCCGTCAATAGAACTGTTAAATGCTGACTTATCAGCTGCTCTGTACATAATTGCTTCTTCTGTGTTGACCTCAACTGTACCGTCCTTGCTCTTCATATAAGCGTTGCCAATATGACGGTCATGCTTGTGCCAACTGTTGTAATCGGGTCTGTTAAATCTCTCTTCGATTGCATCTTGGATTCTCTTTTCGTAGTCTTCCTGACTTTCTTCTTCTGAAATGGAGATATTTAACCATTTCTCCAATTCCATGTTTTCGACCTCAAGTGTCTGATACTCGTTCTCGTAACGAATCTTGATTTTCATAAAGTTCCTGCCTTTCTGCCTGGTTCTTGCAGAAGGGCATAGGAAACAAATTGGGCCGGTGCTTATAGAAGTACCGACCAATGAATTGCCTGAAAAAGTGCATAAGGAAATAAGGGTACCTCTATCGCACCTTTCACAGGTTGTCCTGTGATTGATGCCGATATTTGTATCCCAATGCCCTTATAGCTAATCAGGCCTTGTGATAATAATTACTGAGTGATGTTCTCACCTTATATAACGATTCTTGATTTCGTTAACTTGGATCACATCTGAGTTATCTTTCAACTCTGTAATAAGTATAATCAACGGCAAAAAGTAATTGAAGATAGCAAGTTTTCACATAACTTTTATATTTTAGTAATGGATATTTAGTTGTATTTTGAGTTATTAAAGAGTATAATTAGTACATTCCATATACTTTGCCATTACTATTTTCAGGCAAAAAAAATAAAGCCATGACATATGCCATGACTTTCCGACCACAGAAAGGAGCCAAAAATGCCCCAAATCAAAGAAAATTTTTTTGAAAATATTTTATTTAAGTTCGAAAGTTGTAGTTGCGACTGCGTTGAAGATATAGAACACATTGCTCCGGGAGCAGAACCTATCAGCAAATTCAAGCTACAAGCAATGCCGGAACACCCTATTCTCTTTGGCTACGCAGCTAAAGATGGCTTGGTTCGTATTGCACCCAACGGGACAATCAAAGAAAAAAACATTCTCGGCACTCTGATGTCTCTTGCAAATAAACCCACCAAGGAACTCGTATCATTTATGAGAGACAATGGTTTCCTATTTCCAGTTTGTGCAGATACCTATGAAGTATTTGATGAGATGTCTTTATACGGAATAATCAACCGATTAAAAATGACCGTAGAGCTAATGACTGCTGCCAACGAGATCAGAAAGAATTACAAGAAAATTTGTGACCTAACGATTTCTTTATTGTTCTCTGAGGATCTTACAATAAAAACCGACTCTATGAAAAATGCCTACTCCAGCTGCCATCATAAATATGTAGATACACTTATAAACCCACCTGTTCAGTTATCTTACAGCAGACAACAAGAAGCATTTGAAGGAGACACCTATAGCATCACCGATTGCATATACGGTTCTTATGCTCTTAACATCCAGGATTACAATAATATTATTGGGGGATATGCTTCTGTTCCGGGATATCAGAATGGATTCTATCAAAATATCACTTCGATGTTTGTTAATTATGAAAAACGAGATATGACCAAGAAAATCTCCGACTTCCTCTTCCATTTTCTTTATGAAATGAATGGAAATAGTTCCGGGGAGTTCTCTGATGAAATGAAAACAGCACTGATTGAAATTGCAAAATACATAATCGGAGAAGAGATTAATGCTAACCTTGATGGTATCCATCCTGTTTATAATTCGGAAACAATGACCCCATCATGGAAAGTAGATTCACTTCTTTGTGCAGCTTACTTCTCTATATTCTATTTGAAACCAGACCTCGAATTGTATCGTCCTTGTGACAATCCTAGATGTGGTCGCTACTTCCTTGTAAAGACCACTTCAACAAGAAATCGTTTCTGCAGTCAGGAGTGCTGCAACAGAGTCACTCAAGACCGTTACAGAAAACGAAAAAGAGAAAAAGAAGGATTATAAGAAAAGAACCTCTGTCTGCAATCATCTGCAAACAGAGGTTTTATAATATTATGCTATTTTTATATTTAATCAAAATTGTAGGAACCACTATCTTCTGCAACCATAGAATCAACAGACTTAATACCTACATAAGATACAGGTTTAGGAATAGGCGCCTCTCCAGTAGATGTAATTTCATCTCTTCCCAAAACTGCCTCTATACATTCTGCAAGAGCAACTTTTTCCTTTATCGGCTTACCAGAATAATGATACATCAGATACCTTGTATCCATAACAATTCCTTGGATTCGTTCATAGTATTTCTTGTTGTATCTCCAGTCACCAACTGCCTCTCCAATATTGCCAACAACTGATGTAAGCTTGAAATGGTTCTTTGCCATATTGTATGGCATGATAAAGGCATTGAATAATGAGTTAGTATCTACACCTTTATATTTTTCCAGATACTCACCATATGTAATCTGCTTATTGATTGATGAACCGTTAGGCAGATGATCTGGAATACCTGTCCAACCATACTTATAGCACTTAGCATCGAGAATGTAATACTTGCCATTGTAAATCATGATAGTATCTGGCATCAAAGGTCTCTTCTCTTTATACTTGCCATAATCAAGCAACCATCTTGAACGAGGGAAATATTTCTCTTTGTCTTTTTCTCCAAAGGCTCTATCAATTAGTTTCTCCCACACATGGTCAAAATCATCAGTGCCAAAGTAAAACTGCTTATCAGAGGTCTGCTCATCCATGTACTCAAGCATATCCTTCATACCTCGGAATAAAGATTTCTTTTTATCATCATTTGTAGCAGCAAGTTTGCTCTGAACAATTCTGATTGAAGTTTTCACATCTGGGTGTGGTCCTGGTTCTTCCGGCATATATGGAACATACAACCATCCGAGTCTCTTGAATGCCTCATAAACACAGAATCTATTAATCTGAGTTATTTCCTTTGTGTCATTCGGTGTTGATGAGCGAACCTCGAACTGTGTAAATACAAAAGAACTCACACCGTTTCTACTCTGAACAAGTGGCATCTGCTTTCTTGCAGTTCTTGCCCAGTCTTGCTTTCCAGTTGGAGCCGTGATATACACCTGTTCCTTCTCAACATAATATGTTCCACCGATGGAAAAATAATATTCGATGACACTTTTGTATGCGTTGATTGGAAAATCAACTGTCTGCGGTGCCGCAAACTTATTGATAGCAAGTAAACGGTCATCCTTTGTTGTAAACTCAGACAGTACTTGTATTAAGTGCTTAATATCCGTTCTGATCTCGGCATCAGTTTCCGGCAGTTCATATCCAATAGGGAAATAGACCATGGCATTATCTGAATCTGCTTTGATACCTACAAAACGGTCACCATCTTCATTTGTGTTAATATGGCAGTGCTTTTTGATATCATATTCCATGATTGAATTCAAAGCTGAGCCTAAATCCATCTGTCATCACCGCCTTACTCTTCGTCTTCTCCTGTAAAGGCATCCTTCACATTGTCTTTGAAAACCTTAAATCTATCTAATCCCTGGGCATACATAAATGCACGGATTACCTGCTCAAGACTCTGGTATTCTGTAACCTCAAAGATCACTTCACGGTTAAACTTAAATGCATCATCCCACAGATACTTGATTACCTTTTCAGGGAACTTTCTATTCTGTCTTATAGCATCACGGATAATAGCAATCTGTGTTTTCTCATCATCTGTAAGAGTACCTTTGCTTTCCTTTTTGCGAAGTGCATCGTATACTTTTAAATCACCCATCGCATCATTAAACTTAAGGTCACGAAGATGAACAAAGTATGCTCCAAGTCTCTTATCTTCTGCAGATGTCATTCTAGCACTGTTGCCAACAACAATCTTATTGATTTCTACACAGAAGTTTCTCCACGTAACCGTAGTATCAAGAATTTCTGCATCTGCAAGTGTCGGATCAACATTAGCAAAATTATTCTCAATAAGACGCATATCCCATCTACGCTGAAAAGCTGTATCCAATGTAAATACATTCTGGTCAGATGTATTCATCGTGCCAATGATAGAAAGGTTTGACGGAATACGAACCTTTTCTGTCTTTCTATCTTTGCCATACATTTCTTCAGCAATATTCATATTTGTAATGCCATACTCACTTGTACCAATTGGATATCCGTCATCATCAATATCACGAATTTCTACCTTACGGTCAAGTAGCTGGAATACCTCACCAAAGATAGCCGGAGCATTACCACGGTTAATCTCCTCGATAATAAGGATGTACTCCTTGCCAGGATTGTTATAAGCCTCTCGAAGAATATTTGTAAAAGGACCTGGTGTAAACTTATAACTTACCTGCCCGTCTTCTGCAACTGCAGGAAGAATCTGACCAATAAAATCTGAATAAGTATAGTCCGGGTGGAATACAAGTCTTTCCACAACACTTTCCGGCTTACAGTATTCATGTTCGATAGTCCAGCTCTTGCCAGAACCAGGAACACCGTAAAGAAGGACATTTTCTCCAGAGGACAATCTTATTGCTTCTAAATCAATTTCTTCCTTTTCACTCTGCTCCCCAGATTCTCCACCAGAAATATCCTGCAACATTTCGTTAAGGAATTTCTCGTACCACTTTAAGCCGGTGCTTAAAAATCTGTTGTTACAAGCCTTATTCACTTCTTCATAATCGGGATGACTTTGAATGATATTCTTTACTTCAACAAAAACATCCATGTCTACGATTTCAAAAATACTTTCTAAATCTGGATACTCAGCAATTTCCATCAAAGAGCAAACTTTCTTCAATGCACTACAGTTATTGCTTATCATACTGGCAGTACAAGGAGTTCCGTTTACGGTTACCTGCTTAGCCATCCATGCACGAAATTTCTTTTCATTGTCATCTTCATTATTATCATTTTCAAAATCAAACGATGAAGCATCAATAATATCTTTATCAATATTATAAATCTTTAGATTTCTGAGTCTTGGCTGATACTTCTTTAGCACCTCATCTGCAATTACAATATGTTTACCATTACTTGCATTTGCAGACTCATCTTCAGCTAAAAAGCCCCATCTAACAAGTATCATAATTGGTTTACAATCTGCATATTTATTCGCTTCATCGCCTAACTGAATTGGACCCTGGCTACGCAATTTGCGAAGTTCCTGAAGAGAATCTGTATAATTTGCTCCAAGGTCTTCCAGTTTCCATAACAACCATGCAAATTCCCTATAGGTCAAATAACCTAAATCAAGAATTGCTCTTATGAATAAAGTAGGCGGTTCGATATCTGTGTTGCTATCTGGGCAGCCATAATTATCTCTACCAAACTTCACCTGTTCTAAAGCTTCCAACAACACTTCTTGCACCTTTTCTGTATCGTTTTTTTGCAAAGCTTCATACATTTGCTTTCCCGAAGGTGTAATTCTTCTAAATGACTGAGGATTACGAATATCTTGCCATACAGTAAATCCAAAATATGATGTAATTTGTGCTTTTTTTGTATATGACGAAGAGTACTGATCATCTCCTATCAAAGCTTTCAATCTTGTTTTATACAAATCATTTGGAATCCAATCATTTGCTTCGTAATATATCTTTAGAACAGATTCTATCTCATTTAATAGTGCACTGTTCTTTGGCATAACTATTTTTCCCATAGTAACTCTACTCCTTTACTTTAGTTGCGCTAATAAAGCCAGCATTATTGCTCTTACTAATTTCGAAGGAATACCTTCTCCGAACACTTTCCTAATAAGCGTATCACTTGCCCATTCAGGAATAGGCCAATCAAGAGGTAGGGACATCACTATCAATAATTCATAAATGGACAACACCCTCGGATCTGAATATAAAATTTCTCCTGTATCAGATTGATAAGCATTTCCTGGATGAACGCAGGCTAATGACGAAATTACTCCATTATTTTGTGTAATTGTTCTGCACGGCATATCCCACTTCAATCTTCTGTAATGATTATGATGTGCCTTAACGGGTGTTCCATCAGCTTTTTGTGGATAATAAATTTCGTTATATATTGCTGATTTACCACTCGGAGTATGCATCATCCATTCAACCTGTTTCCATGAATGTGTGGGAGGATAATGCCATTTTGAAACTGCTAGCCCTGCCGCCTTTTTCTTTTCAAAGTCAGGGAATTTTTCCAAAGTTTTCTTAATCCCTTCTCTCAGATACGGATCTAAGGATGGCAAACATCCTATCGCTTCTCTTAGTGTTATTTCCTTCTGCTTTTCAGGAAATTCCCAAGTTACTCCCTGAATATCTTTTCTAACCAATAGAAATATATTACGTTCTCTTAGTTGTGGCACACCATAATCCTTCGCCATTACCAAAGTTTCTTTATTGAATTTATAGTTTTCTCCAAGTTCTCTTTTTATGTACTCTGGGATTAAAACAATTTCATTTTCACATTTTATCTTTGTGGTTAATTGTTTTGGTACATTTTCCATAAATACAAATTTAGGTTTGATTCTTTTAATCACATCAATAGCGTAAGATATCAATTGATTTCGCGGATCCAATTCCAAACGAAGACCTGCCTCACTCATACCTTGACACGGCGGTGTCGCTATTACAAAATCAACATTTTTTTGTATTGCCTCATTCACAATACCTTCTCTGACCTCATCATCTGTTATGTCTCCACAAACCATATGTGTATCTTTGTAAACATCTTGATAAAAATGTGCTCTATCTTTATCGATTTCATTAGCGAGTATGATGTCTACACCAATATCTTTCATATATGCCTCTGCTATTCCTACATTTGCAAACAAAGACAAGCCTCTCAAATTCGACATTTTTAATGCTCCTCTTTCAAGTTTTCAAAAACTTTTTTAACAAATAATGGTGGAATTCCCTCACCGATTATTCTTCTTAAAAAAGCCTCTGATGTATCATCCGGTACAGGCCAGTTGTCTGGAATACTCATAATTTTCATAAGCTCATACAAGGTTAAAGCCCTTGCATCCGAATAAATATCATCACCATTTTCATCAATATATTCCTTAACTCCAGGATGCACATTATTTTGCGATGAAATTTTCCGATTATCCATCGTAACTGTATAAGCGGGAGTATCCCAATTTTGACGCTTGTAAGTATTTCTAAATCCTTTGACAGGCTTTCCATCAGCTTTTATTGGATAATAAACCTCATTATCAAAAGCAGTTTGCCCGGTTGGTGTATGTTGCATCACAATAACTTGACGTTTAATATGATGTGGTGGAATGTGCCATTTTGAGATTTTTTCAGCCTGTTTTGCACGTTCATAATAGTGAGGAACAATCTCAAGCAACTCCTTTTCGTCAACATCGGTAATAAACGGATCCAATTTTGGCAAATTACCAATTGCATCTCTCATAGTAATCACAGCATCGTCTTTCAAGGGAACTAACCACTCTAATTCTTGGTCTTTTCTTGTCATCAAAACGATAGCTCGCTCTCTAGTTTGTGGTACCGAATAGTCTTTTGTGTCAATTACTGCCTTGTGTATAATATAGTCTTTACCAAGTTCTTCATTTAAAAGGTCAGGAATTAAGATATTTCTGTCCCCAGCCCATATTTCAGTATTAAAGAAGGCTGGAACATTTTCAATCATTACATACTTAGGTCTAACTTCCTTGACAGCCTCAACAACCTGACACACCAGTCTATTTCTTTCATCATCTGCCAATTGTTGACCAACGGTACTCATACCTTGGCAAGGTGGTGTAGCCATTATAATATTGACACCTGCATCAATAGATTCTTTTACAATTTTTTTAAATATTTTCTTATTTGTAATATCTCCACATATCATATGCGTATCTGGGTAAATCTTCGAATAGAGAATTGCTCTTCTCTCAATTAATTCGTTAGCCACAACAACATCAAACCCTATTTCTTTCAAATAAGCCTCAGCAACTCCGATGTTGGAAAACAAGGATAATACTTTCATATTGTTTTTCCTTTCGCTGCGAACTTGTATTTCTTGTGCATTAGCAAACTCGAAATATAGCTTTACTGCTTTTTTTATCTGCGAGCGAACTGTTGTTGACAAAGCTTGATATTCATCAACTTGTTCCAGTTGATATTGATACATAGTGTCATTAAACCAAGTCAACATACCATCTGCCCTTCTAAATCTTGAAACAGTGTTGCTAATCACTTTGTTTGAATAGGTCTTATTCTCGGTAAGCCATAGTTTAAAATTGCTTAAATCACTCATAGAATCTCCTCCGCAAATACACAAAGATTGTTCTTTTATATTATATCATATCCCTTTTATGGCGTCAAGTATTTGACGCCCATTTCCGAATTGTATTAACGCCGATTTTAGGTTTGAAACTATATTTAATTTTATCAGTTATCACCAACTCTACCTACACAACCTATACTATCTCCAATCCTGTCAACTTAACCACGAGGGTTACCGACCATGAATATGTTATGGTATAAAAGAAAAAATTCGAGAGCCAGAGTTTCACCCCCTACTCTCGAACCCAGTTTGTTCAAAAATTCCCCTATATGTTACATCATTGGTATTACTTCGTCATTGCATCCTCCACATACATAACTGCACAGCTCAATATTTTATATACTTAAATGAATTAGTAGATATTTATCATGAATACATTTTAAATCTCATAACTTCAATGTTTTAATCTATTCAACCTTAAATCAACGCTTCTGTCTATACAACCATAAAATCGCCATGATTTCTGCTGGCATTTACTGTCTTGAAATTACAATGCTGAAAACTCGGAAAAGCCCTTATTTCAAGCTTTTTTCACACTATCAATTATGTACTTTAGTCAACAGAACCACGCACTCAACGTGCCCACTATGACAAAACTGATCCACGACCGCCACCTTCTTCGCCTCATACCCCTTCTCCTGAAGTATCTTCACATCTCTCGCCAGGGTTGCCGGGTCGCAGCTCACGTAGACGATACGTTCCGGCGCCATATGAACCAGAGTATCCAGAAGAACCTGATCACAGCCCTTTCGCGGTGGGTCCACGACCACGACGTCCGCGTGGGAGCCGTCGCCGCCCTTCTTGTATATGTCGGGAACGACTTCCTCTGCCTTACCGACAAAGAACTCGGCATTTGTGATCCCGTTGATCTCGGCGTTGTGTCTTGCATCATCTATAGCCTGTGGAACGATCTCCACTCCGTATACCTTCTTTGCCTTCTGTGCGAGGAACAAGGATATGGTTCCTATTCCGCAGTACATGTCCCACACGGTCTCATCACCGGACAGGTCCGCATACTCCAAAGCCTTGTTGTACAGGACATTTGTCTGGACAGGATTTACCTGATAGAAGGACAATGGGGATATCTGATATTTGATGTCACCGATATAGTCCGTGATGTATGACTGTCCCCAGAGGGTTATGCACTTATCACCGAGTATACGGTTCGTATTCTCCATGTTGACATTCAGGCAAATGGATGTCATGCCGTCTATCTTAACCAGTTCATCTATCAAAATCTCACTGTGCGGAAGCTTGTTGCCATTTGTCACCAGACACACCATGATCTCCTTGGTGGTAAATCCAACTCTGATAAGGATATGTCTGACCAGACCTCTTCCAGTCTCCTCGTCGTAGGTCGATATGTGATTGTCCTCAATGAAGCTTCTGACGATAGCAACTATTTGGTCATTCACAGGTGCACCGATGGCACAGCTCTCTGTGTCTATGATGTCGTGGCTTCTTCCTGCGTAGAATCCGATGACAACATTGCCGTTCTTGTCTCTGCCGACAGGGAATTGGGCCTTATTCCTGTAGTGGAATGGATTGTTCATGCCGTAGGCTGGCTTTTCCATGATGGCTTCCACGTTCTCCATCTTGCCGATCCTCTGCAGACAGTTCTTCACCTTGTTCCACTTGTATTCGAGCTGCTGCTCATAGGAAACCTGCTGCATGGTGCATCCGCCGCATCGTTTCGCCTTGTCGCACACCGGCTCCACGCGGTATGGCGATGGTGTGATGAGCTTCATCAATCTTCCGTAGGCTATGTTCTTCTTCACCTTGACGATCTTCACCTCCGCCAGATCGCCCACCACGGCATCCTTGACAAATACAGTCATGCCCTGAACGTGTCCAATGCCCTCTCCGTCATTACCCATGTCCTCGATGAGCACCTGGTAATCCTCATTCTTGACGAGCGTGACTTCACCAGTATTTGCCGCATCCGTTCCGGATGTTCTAACAACTGAACTGGCATTATTCACTGCCTCCATGGTATTTTTTCTCTGCATACCATTTACTCGTCTATTGTTCCTAATATCTGACATATACTATCTCTCTTCCTATTGCCGTTATTAATTATCTGACGTCTTTCGGATGTTGGACTGGAGAGCTCTGTTGAAGCCCAGCCAGCCATTGTTGTCCTTTGCCGCATCCAGCTCCTGGATAAATGTCTGGATCTTGGCGTCTGTGTTGTCCGCCATGGACAGTGCCAGAGCCTCGATGAGTGCCGGCTTCTTTGGTGAGCCGTACTCAAGCTCCCCGTGGTGAGCCAGTATGCAGTGCTCCAGCTCATTTGCCGCCTTTGCAGGGAAATTGTCTATGGTATTGATCTTATCGCGGATCATCATCGTTCCCATGACTATGTGTCCCAGAAGCTGACCTGCGTCTGTGTAGTCGTTCTCAGGGAACTTGGAGATCTCGTAGACCTTGCCAATGTCGTGGAGAAGTGCCGCTGTGATCAGCAGATCTCTGTTGAGCACCGGATAATATGTAGTGTAGTAGTCGCACATCTTGGCAACTGCCAGCGAGTGCTCCAAGAGGCCTCCTATGTATCCATGGTGTATAGATTTTGCCGCTGAATGATTCTTGAATTCCTTGACAAATGCAGGATCCTCGGCGAAGAATTTCTTCAGAAGCACCTTGTAATAATCCTTGTCGAGTGATTCCACGAGAGCCATAAGATCCTTGTACATCTGCTCTATATCTTTCTTGGTACACGGCATATAATCAGCCTCTGAGTATTCTCCCTCATCTGCAATACGAATCTTCTTGATATTGAGCTGAAGCTCATTGTTAAATGATGTGACCTGACCATCCACCTTGATAAAGTTCTTTGACTCAAAGTGTCCTATCGCATTGCTCAGCTCCCAGACCTTTCCGGCTATACTTCCTGTCTTATCCACAAGCTCCAGGTTGTAATATGTCTTTCCTGATTTTGTAGTTCCTGTCTGCTTGTTCTTGCAGAGATAGACATTTGATATCATGTCGCCTTCATTGAAATCTGTTATAAATACCATTTTTCTTTCCTCTTTCTATGCTTAATTATTAATATGTTATTTACATTTTAATCATATATAAGAATACAATAGGCGGTTGTGAAAATCCAGTATTTACTGAACATTTCCACAACCGCCTATATTACTATATTCCCCCACATCACATCTTATCATACTCATGAAGCTTATCTGAAGCAGCCTTCCCATTCTTCCGTGATTCTTCCCTGTCAAGCTTTCTCACTCCAAACAGCCCCTTGATGACAAATGCTATTCCCACGCAAAGTGTTCCAAGGATCAGTGTGAGCTCAAGTCCTGACATATATCTCAGTGAAACATTCAGTGAGATTATGATGCATACAAAGAATGCTATACAAAGTCCTGTGAACACAAGTCCTGTTCCCATGTTCGGCTTAACCAGAAGTGCGATAAATGCGATGACCAGCAGGACAATAAAGATTCCTCCAATATTCACACCACCACCTATACGAAACAGTGAACTTAAAAGTCCCCAGTCGGACACGACGACATTCTTCAGGAACATCACACTGCCCGCGATCATCAATACGATTCCCAATAAAAACTGCAATAACTCTTTCATAACCTGTCTTCTCCTCTTCTTTTTGTAATACGTAACTCTATTTGTCTTAAGTCATATATCGCTTTATTTTTCCCCCCAGATCAAACTGTATTTTATAATATCAGCTTTGTGTTCCTCCCGCAACCACAGCCGCTGAATTAATCAGGGAAAATGTGCCTATTTCTACACCTGCAATATGTTGACGCTCTATAATTATAAGGGGTATAATCAATTATGTATGTTTATAATTAGAGTCTTTATATATATTTAATTATGCTTTTCATGCACTTATCGAGTTAAACACTGATCCTATTCATCATATGATCACAAGATTCATGCCCGTGCATATGAATTTTACAAATCTGCATTTGTATGAACATATTTATATAAACGAATTTACATAAGCACTATAAAATAAAAAGTTAAATAATAAGGAACACCGAAAATGAATCTGAGAACATTAAGAGTTATAGAATACAACAAAATAGTTGAGATGCTGACAACATTTGCCTCATCACCCATGGCGAAGAGGAAGTGTCAGCGCATAAAGCCCCGCAAGGATCTCGCCATGATCGAGACTCTTCAGCAGGAGACAAGGGATGCCTTAAGGCGTCTGAACACTCAGGGCAACCTGTCATTTGCAGGACTTAAAGATATCGGGGCATCTCTAAAGAGACTTGAGGTTGAGGGAATCCTCACAACCGCAGAACTGCTTGATGTGGCAAGCATGCTGGACCTGGCTGCCACAGCCAAGAGATACGGTGAGAACGAGGGCACAAGCATGACAGATACGAGAAGACGCAGCAAGGAGCAGATTGAGGAGGAGAAAATCTCCAACAAGATGCTTGGTCTGAGCATGAACCCGGATGGCACCACATGTCCTGACAGCCTGCGCACGAGATTTCTGGAGCTCATGCCACTGGAGCATCTGTCCAGAGAGATCCACAGATGCATTATTTCCGAGAATGAATTTGCCGATGACGCTTCATCAGGACTCAAGGCCGTGCGAAGGAACAAACGACTGACAAATGAAAAGCTGCACAACCAGCTTGCAAAGCTTGTCAGCGACACCAGCAAACAGACCATGTTCCAAGACAATCTTGTAACCATGAGAAACGGCAGATACTGTATTCCGGTCAAAGCCGAGTACAAGAACCATTTCCCTGGTATGATACACGACCAGTCGTCGACCGGTGCCACAGTGTTCATCGAACCTATGGCCATCGTGAACCTGAACAACGAGCTGAAGGAGCTGGACAATCAGGAGCTTGCCGAGATTGAGAAGATACTTGAATCACTCTCCACCCAGACAGCGGCTGAGATAGAATATATCAAATACGACTTCGACACTCTGGCAGAACTGGACTTTATATTCGCAAGGGCATCATTTGCAAGAAGCTACAAGGGAACCGAGCCGATATTCAATACCGATGGAATCGTTGACATAAAGCAGGGAAGACATCCGCTGCTGGAGAAGCACACCGTCGTACCTGTGGACATCAAACTGGGTGAGGACTACAACCTCCTCATCGTGACCGGTCCTAACACCGGTGGTAAGACGGTATCACTTAAGACTCTGGGACTCTTCTCACTCATGGGACAGTCCGGACTTCATATTCCGGCACTTGATGGTTCAAGACTGAATGTATTTGACGACGTATTTGCCGATATCGGAGATGAGCAGAGTATAGAGCAGAATCTGTCCACATTCTCATCCCACATGAGCAACATCGTGTACATACTGGATCATGTCACCCCCGGCAGTCTGGTTCTCTTCGACGAGCTGGGCGGCGGTACGGACCCTATAGAGGGTGCAGCACTTGCCATCGCCATCCTGTCACATCTGAACGACATGGGTGTCAGATGTATGGCAACCACACACTACAGTGAGCTCAAGACATTTGCCATGAGCACACCGGGTGTCGAAAATGCAAGCTGCGAATTTGACGTGGCAACACTCCAGCCAACTTACAAGCTTATGATTGGTATTCCGGGAAAGTCAAATGCTTTCGCCATAGCGAAGAAGCTTGGCATCGACGATAGCATCATCGAGAGCGCCAAGGCCAATATCGACAGCGATACAGTTGACTTTGAGACCCTGATCGCGGATCTCGAAAGAAGCAAGAGGGAGATTGAACAGGACAAAGCCGACATTGCAAGACTCAAGGAGGATGCAAAGCAGCTTCAGGAACGTGCACAGATGAAGGATACAGAGCTCTCAGACAAGAAAGCCGAGATTCTGGCAAAGGCGCGCCAGGAGGCATCCGAGATCATAGAGGAGGCGAAGGCTGAGGCCGATGCCGCTATAAGGAAATACAACAAATGGACCACTAACCCGGCAAAGGCCGATGCCAAGGCGATGGAGGCCGAGAGACAGAAACTCCGCGCGAAGATCAACGACCTCGGCAAGATGAACGAGGAGAAGCGCAAAACTGTAAAGTCAGACCACAAGGCATCCGACTTCAAGGTTGGCGATACCGTACATGTTATCAGCATGGATTCCGAGGGAACCATCATGGCACTGGCTGACTCCAAGGGTAAGCTGAAGGTCCAGATGGGTATAATCAGCGCGGCTCTTCCACCTACTGATCTTCTGCTGGTTGAGCATGAGAAGAAGAAACCGCAGAAGGCCACAGTCACAGGTGGCAAGAGCATGAACAGGATGATGAATATCAAGCCTGAGATAAATGTACTCGGTATGACGGTCGACGAAGCCACATCACTTGTGGATAGATTCCTTGATGATGCCCTTATGGCACATCTGCACAGAGTCACCATCATCCACGGAAAGGGCACCGGAGCCCTCCGAAAAGGAATACATCAATTTCTGAAATCACAGCCACATGTCAAATCCTTCAGACTTGGCGAATTCGGAGAGGGCGATGCGGGAGTTACCATAGTGGAACTCTAAAATAATGCTTCAACAATGAAGTCGGTGTACGCCTTCGGATTTTTTACAAACTATATTATTATAAATTTACTGGGAGGTTTATATATATGAGCAAAAATAATATTCTCATCGTTGACGACGACGAGAACATCGCAGAGCTTATATCACTCTACCTCAACAAAGAGTGTTATGAGACCGAGATAGCCGCAAGCGGAACGGAAGCTCTACAGTTATTTGAGGAATATTCACCTGATCTGGTTCTCCTGGATGTCATGCTTCCGGGAATGGACGGCTATCAGGTGTGCACAGAGATAAGGAAGACATCGAATACACCTATCATCATGCTCTCGGCCAAGGGTGAGGTATTTGACAAGGTGCTGGGGCTTAAGATCGGTGCAGATGATTATATCGTCAAGCCATTTGACTCCAATGAGCTGGTGGCAAGGGTCGGCGCCCTTCTCAGAAGGTCAGCCATGACTGAGAGTGCACAGAAGCAGCCACAGAGCGCAGCTTACGATGTCACAAGTGCGGACCATGTAGGTACATTTGTGGAGTATGACGGGCTGGTCGTAAATATCTCCAACTACACTGTAACCTTTGAGGGACACAATCTCGAGATGCCGCCAAAGGAGCTGGAGATCCTCTACTTCCTCGCCAGCAGACCTAATCAGGTATTCACCAGGGAGCAGCTTCTGGACAAGCTGTGGGGATACGAGTATGTGGGCGACACTAGAACCGTGGATGTACATATCAAGAGACTTCGTGAGAAGCTGAACAACAATCATAACTGGAGCATTGCCACTGTATGGGGCATAGGCTACAAGTTTGAATGGAGATCATAATGAAGAAAACAGCATTTGACAAGATCGTGGTCGGATTCGTAGTGCTGGTTGTGATCATATTTGCACTGCTCATGGTGTACAGTATATCAACAGCACAGAATTCTGTTCTCTCAGAGCGCAAATCCACCATGAAAAACGAGATCACAATGCTTGCCGACGGCGCCATGACTGATTACAGCAACGGAACCATTGACAGCAAGGAATTATACAAGGAGCTTCAACATGCGGCGGATACCCTGGACATGGGAATCTGGCTCACCGATGAACGCAGCAACATTATTTTCAGGTCGGGAAGCTCTTCAGGAAGCAGTGAATCCGGTGGATCTTCCAAGGATTCAGATTCACACAGCAGCACAAATGACAACCTCAAGAATTATGTGGAACCGGATGAATTGTTTGCATCATTCTGCTTCGAGAATACATTTGGCGGCTATTTCTCGGAGGACACTCTGGTGATCGGCCAGCCTCTCTACTCGTGGAACAATTACATGGGAACTATCATCCTGACATCACCTATGACATTCAAGCAGGATATAAAGAGCAGGATGCTTTCAACGACATTTGTGCCATTCCTGATTCTCATGCTGATAGCCATGATTGCGCTTATGCTCATGTCAAACAGCCTGCTCAAGCCTATACGTGAGATCATCAAGACGTCCAAGTCATACGCCCAGGGTAACTTCAATGCCAGGGTAAATGTGACCGCGAAGAACGAATTCGGCGAACTTGCGAGATACATGGAGGAGATGGCAGATGAGCTGAGCCGTTCAAATGAGTACAGGAAGTCATTTATATCAAATATATCCCATGACTTCAGATCGCCACTCACATCCATCAAGGGTTACATAGAGGCCATGCTGGACGGCACTATTCCACTGGAAAAGCATGAGAAGTACCTCGGCATAGTGTTAAATGAGGCACAGAGACTGACCAAGCTGACACAGGGACTTCTGGAGCTGAACAACTTCGATTCATTTGACCTGCAGCTTGACAAGTCCAACTTCGATATCAGGGATATCATCACGCCAACCATCAATACATTTGAAAAGAGATGTAATGACAGGGGAATTTTCCTGGACAGCGTCTTTCTCACGGACAACACCGTGGTATATGCCGACAGGACCAAGATACAGCAGGTTATATACAATCTGGTTGACAACGCCATAAAGTTCACACCTGAGGGACGTCAGATCAGAGTTCAGGTGACCGAGAAGGACAACAAGATATTTACAAGTGTCAAGGATGAGGGTGTGGGAATTCCAAAGGATGCCCAGAAGAAGGTATTTGAGAGATTCTACAAGACGGATCCGAGCCGTGGCAAGGACAAGACCGGAACCGGACTGGGACTGGCAATAACCAAGGAGATCATCAAGGCTCACGGCGAGCAGATCACCCTTACATCCGAGGAGGGCGAGGGAAGCGAATTTATCTTCTCTCTTCCTAAGGAGAAGGATATGCAGGTGCCTATCAAGCCTGTGCATGTCGAGCACACTGAACACCACTCCGATACAGACATATCATCGTCTGGCGTGAAGAGCAATGGCAAATTCAGGATCAAGGACTCATAACATATCGCAGAATATTAAAGCCGGGGTATTACCCCAGAGAATGTCTCTGTTGTAATACCCCGGCTCTATTTATTTCACTTTACATTTCCTACCATCTATCCACACATTTTTCACCTGTGAAACATCTATCGGCTTAGTGAAGTTCAACTCCATTCTCTGTATGCTGTCGCCATCACCGGTCTTGCCGATTCCATATACTACATCTTTCAATTCTTTATTGTCTGTCATCTCAAGTATTATATTCTCCAGCGAGTCATCATCGACCGCCGCATTTTCAGCAATGTCAATGGTTATGCCCTTTGTATTTATTGTACATTTTTCAATGCCATCTATGCCGGATACATCCACACTATGTCCCTGCATATCATCCTGAACCTTAAACTGTAAGGTCCAAGGGCCATCCACTTCGTCTGCTACATAGGTGACCGCGCCATCACTTGATTTATTTTTGTTGAACAGGGTAATGCTGTTACATCTCATGGTGATGACATCCCCCACCTTGTATGCATTTTTCTTTTTTAACTTGTATACAATATCAGACATTGTCTGCTTGTTCGTGAGCGAGATTCCATCGCCAGGAGCCGTGCTGCCCGCATATTCACTGACGATGTTCGCACCGCCTTCTATTATCTGCATCTGAGCATCAAAGCTCTCATATTTTTCTGTGTCAAAGTCATCGTATGTGATCACCATCGCAATGTTGACCTGATCGCCATCCACTGCTACCTTCTTCAGATCAAAGCTTACTTTTGCATCGGACTCGGTTATCACCTTTACACTGCCCTTATACTCGTTATTTATGTAGCTCTCGTCCACATATTTTGATGGAATAACACTTCCTGTCTCCCTGCTCAGACTATCAAAAAACCATGCCAGCGAGCCGTTCTCTGCCGCATATGTCAGTCCGCCTCCCGACAGGATCAGAACAGCCGCCACTGCCGCTGCCACCGTCTTCCATCCATGATTTCTTCCGGTTTCCCTCGCCTTCACCTTGTGCCTGAGCCTCTTCACACAGGCATCCTTCTCTTCATCCGACATATCCATGGTCTCAATGTCCACATTTACATCGTTCATAACATCATATACATTTCTGTCTTTTCCGTTTTTCATGATCATTCACCGCCTTTACACTTGTTTCAATCGACTTCTTGCTCTGGACATTCTGCTGTAGATAGATGATGAAGATACCCCATAATCTTCCGCTATCTCATCTACACACTGGTCATCCCAGTAGTACCTCAGAATGATGTCCCTGTCTTCGTCCGACAAACCACTCAGCAGCTTTTCCATGCTGTCCGATATCTCCTCATTGAGTATCTCCAGCAGGTTGTCATTTGCAAGCTTGTTCTCATAGTCTGCTATGTCTTCCTCCGAACATCTTCTGCTGTATCTTCTCAGATAATCTATGGATCTGAATCTTGCAATTGCCGTTATCCAGCTTCTGAACGAGCCTTTGCTCTCGTCAAATCTGTCTATATTGTTCCATACATCCAGAAACACATCGTCCATGCACTCTTCAATTTCCTCCGGCATGCCCGAAAGATTCTTGTACACAGCGGCTTTCACCTGCCCGCCATATTCCTGAACCACAAACTCCAGAGCTTTCTCATTATGCCGTTTCAGCTTCGATATATAATTGTTCCTAGTTACTATATCATTCACCTCCCCGTGTGTTTCTAATATATATTCCGATCAAAATCTGTGTTTTCTTGCATTAAAAGCGATTTTTTTTATAAAAAAGCTGCCAGTTTTTTGAATTATACTGACAGCCATCTCTTTAATTATTATATTTGTTATTCATTTCCTTTACAGCCTCACCGATCTGGGCTCTGAGCTCTGTGGGATAAATGACCTCCACCGAGGTTCCATACTGCATCGCCCAGTGCGCCATCGCCTGACGGCTGCACACAAGCCGCACGTAAGTTACATCTTCCTCAGTCTCCCTGAAGCCTTCGTACTGTCTGGCTATATTTTCATCGACCACATCAAAGTTTCTTCCAAACCAATCCACCACATCCGATATGGCAGCCTTTCTGACACGCATCACTATGGTCACCGGCTCATCGGCAAACATATAGATATGCTCAGCCATATGCTTTGGAAGGTTGAGTCCATGCTCCATTCCCTTTACCTCTGTGCGGTTCTTCACAGGCCTGTCAACTATCTGGACCTGTGTCATCTTATCCACTCTGTAATTCGACAGATTGTCATACTTGTCGTAATTGCAGATGAGGTAATACTTTCCGTCATTCGCCACCATCTGATACGGATTGACTACGTACGGCTCCTCCCGCCTCGGATGAAGCTTCTTGTCCTCACCATAATTATTGTACACAAATGATATCTGCTTCTTCTCAGATATGGCATCGTCTATCATTCCCACGTTGAACAGTGTCTGCTTGTTGCTGGTGTGCTCGAGACCCGGAAGACTGCTCACATGCGTCATCTTGTTTGTAAAATATATATTTGACAAACCTGCTATCTTGTCTATGAGCTGGCTTGCCTGACCAGCCGGTATGGTCTTGGAGAACAGGATACTGTCTATCATCATTCGAAGCTCTGCATCGTCAAACTCGTGGTTGTAATACCAGTTCGACGTGAGTATCTCCTTTGTGCCATCCTTCTTTTCTCGCTCAGTCTCGGTGTACTCAATGTCATAGCCATAATCCACCAGACAGTTGAGATTTGCCTTTACGGATTTTCTGTCCACGGTGATATCATAGTCCTCTTTGAGCTTCGCTATGATATCCTTCTGATCCATGGTGTGGTCACAGTCCGTGTATTTCTTCAGTATGTCCAGAATGCATATGTTCAGCATCTTTTTTCCACTTGTAGGATACGCCATGTATATTCCCCCTCTATCACTACATGTCCCAACTAAGGCGATGTAGATTTCCTGCTTCCTCTAGACCTGGGAAATCATTCTGTCTGAGTGCTTCATACAGCACTATTGCCACAGAGTTGCCCAGATTCAGTGAACGAATGTCCGGGAACATTGGAATCCTGATAGATGTATCCTTATAATCAACCAGGATCTCCTCAGGTATACCCGCGCTCTCCTTGCCGAACATGATGTATGCGTCATCCTCAAACTTCACATCTGTATACTTCTTCCTGGCTTTGGTTGTCGCCATGTATATCTTTGCTCCGGGATTCTTTGCAAGGAAATCCTCGAAATTCACATATGTTGTCACATCCAGCTTGTCCCAGTAATCAAGCCCGGCACGCTTCAGCTGTTTCTCATTTATCTGGAAGCCCAGCGGCTCTATGAGATGCAGTCTTGCGCCTGCTGCCACACATGTTCTTCCTATGTTGCCTGTATTGGCCGGGATCTCCGGCTCATGTAATACTATATTTAGCATACTACTCCTCCTATAAAAACCTTGGCGGTGTAAGAAATCTCCTCTCGTCGTCGTGCACTACAACCCTATCGCTTTTTTCCGTAAGATGACCTATGACTGAAGCCTCATATCCTGCCTCATAGAGCTTATCAGCCAGCAATTTTCCATCCGGAACTACGAAGAGTGCAGAACCACAACCATCTATCATATACGGATTATCCCCGGTGTGCTCACATATCTCTATTGTCTCCTGAAGTATCGGTATATTGTCATGACATACCTCAAGCCCGCACTTCAGCGCATCTCCCATCTCCCAGAGAGCTGCAAATACGCCGCCCCTCGATATGTCGTGTGAATATATACAGCCATGATCTAATGCTATGTCAACCTGGCCGCCAAGCAGTATAAGCTGCTCGAGCTGCTCCACAGGTCTCAGATAGCTCTCCGAATACCTCTCAAAAAGCTCCTTCTGATTATCATAATAGATCTTCAGGGTTCCACCAACACCAGTCTGTCCACACATAACAATGTCCATACCGGCCAGTCGTTTTGATCCACACAGGTCTAAATCATCATATCCTGCATATTCCTGACCTGCATGCCTTCCCATCATAGTCACACTTATAACCGGCTCAGATACAGCATTATTCACCTCGGTATGCCCCGTAATAATATCTACTCTATATTCCACACATATGCCCGCAAGCTTTCTGAGCAGTTTCTTCATGCGTCGTTCATCGTCATCAGGCATAACTATGGTATCTACTGCCGCCCATGGCATATATCCGCCAATCCTTATACTGTTGTAAAGTCTCGCTATATCAAGTCTGAGTCCCATATACCCGCTGTCACAGCACACACCAGCCGCAACATTCACGCTTTTAGCTGCGCCGGGGTCTCCGCTACCCCCATCACGCAACAAGAGCCGGGCATAGTCATCTCCTATTCCGGCTCTCGTCACATCGTCGTGGACAGTACGTGGCAGACTCTTAAGTATCGATCGCACCGTCTGGTGCTCTCCAAACTTTCCTCTCATATCTACTCTCCAATTCGACCTGTTTTCCTATTAGAATGCTGAAACTAAAAGTGTAACAACCATTGCGATACACAGAACCACAACAATTATTCTGGATACCAATGTCTTACCTTTCTTGCTGCTAAGATCTATCATCTTTCCACACTCCTTATCAAAGTATCTTGCTCTACAAAATTAACTTAATAATAACAAAATATAAACCGTAGTTCAACAGCAATTATTTTTACAATCCCTGCCCCTTAAGGTAGTTGATAAACTGCTGTGCAGTACGTCCGCTTATGCCGCCATGTGCAAGCTCCCACTTGTTTGCCTCTGCGCAGAGCTCCTTCTCGTCCATGGTGATGTGCTCCTTCTCAGCAAGTCCCTTGACGATCTCAAAGTATTCCTTCTGTGAAGGTGCGCTGTAGCTGATCGTGACTCCGAATCTGTTGACCAGTGACAGCTTCTCCTGAATGGTATCACTTCTGTGAATACCATTGTTATTCTCCATATCATTCCTGTCGTTCCATGTCTCCTTGATGAGATGACGGCGGTTGGATGTGGCATATATGAGCACATTGTCAGGTCTGATCTCAAGTCCACCCTCGATGACAGCCTTGAGGTACTTGTACTCTATCTCAAATTCCTCAAATGAAAGATCATCCATGTATATGATAAATCTGTAATTTCTGTTCTTGATAAGCGATATGACCTGCGACAGATCCTGGAACTGATGCTTGTATATCTCTATCATACGAAGTCCTCTGTCATAGTACTCGTTGATGATCGCCTTGATCGTGGTTGACTTTCCTGTTCCACTGTCACCAAAGAGAAGTGCATTGTTCGCCTTGCGGCCCTCCACAAATGCCTCAGTGTTGTCCACGATCTTCTTCTTCTGGATCTCATATCCGATGAGGTCATCCAGCATGACATCCTCTGTGTTATTTATAGGTACAAACTCCAGATCTCCGTGCTCACGGGTGATCCTGAACGCCTTGTTAAGTCCGAACATACCCACACCATAAGCCTTGTAGAATGATGTAACTATATCAAATATCTGGTCCTCGTTCTCTGCCTCCTCTATGGCATTGCTGACAGCCTGAACCTTCTCACTGACATTCTTATTGTACATTCTCTCCTTCTTGCCTATGGACCTATAGTTGTTGATAGTTGAGAAACAGTCTATTCCAAGTGCGCTCTCTATCTCTGAGAAATCAAAGTCGAACAGCTTCTTGAATATCCTGAAATCATTCTTGGCGAAATAATTAACGGTTCCGTCATTTGCTCCTACCTTCTCACTGGTTATACTGAATGAGTTCTCATTGGTGATGAGTATAAATGCCAGATAGTTGTGCCACAGATTCTTATCGAATCCATAACTGGTAGCAAGATCCAGAAGTCTCTTGATCTGATCGTATATGCGGGCACACAGCTCCGCATTCTCACACCTCTTGAGATTAAAATCCTCAAATATTCCAGACAGCTTCATAAGTATACTGTCCTCTCCAAGATCTCTGTATAAAACCAATTTCGCTATGTCTCTGTACATGTGTATATCCTTCTTTCTGAACGGCTATATGTATCACCACACAGATGATGCCATATATGAGCCGTTATTTCTTTCTCTTCTTGTAGTTTTTATTTCTGCTACTGTTTCTGACTGTATTGTTTCTTTCTATGTTATTTCTTTCTGAGCTATTTCTTCCCGTATTGTTTCTGCTTGTGTTGTTTTTCCCAGAATTGCCGCTTCCGGCTGTACTGCCCGGTGCATTTGACTCATTCGTCCCGGTCTGCCCGGCGTCCACCTTGCTGACATCAGACGCACATTCCTCATCCAGCCTTCCATTCCATCGCCCCTCGGGGATGTTGCATGCCAGATTATATTTCTTCCACGATATGCCCTTGTCTCTGAGTCTCTTAACCACATATTCTTCAGACATCGCATACAGGACGGAGAAAAGCGGTACAAATATGAGCATACCCAGAATGCCCAACATATCACCTCCAAGCATGACCGCCACAAGTACCCATATAGATGGAAGTCCCACCGAACCGCCAACAACATGAGGATATATGAAGTTTCCCTCTATCTGCTGCAACACGACAAATATGATCAGAAACACTATGGCACGCTTCGGATCCTCTACCAGGATCATAATCGTTCCGGCAAAACATCCGACAAATGCTCCAACGACCGGGATCAGTGCAAATACTGCTATGATGATGCTGACCGTAAGCGCATACGGAATACGGAATATGGTCATCGTAATGAAAAACATAAGTCCAAGTATGCACGCCTCAAGGCACTGACCTGAGATGAACTTGGAGAAGGTCTTATCCGCAAGAACACAAGTCTGAATGAATCGGTCCGCCTTTTCTTCCCTGAACACCGCATACAATACACCCTTTACCTGCTTCTCCAGAGTCTCCTTCTGAGCCAGTATGTAGCACGCAAAGAACAGTCCCACCAGAACATCGACCACGGCGCCTACCACACTGCTGGCAATGGAGAACGTGGAAGACAATACACTGCTGCCGCCGTTCTTCACAATACCAACCACATTTGATATAAGTGCATCCCAATTAATATTGATACTCTTTATCTTATCCACTATCTCCGGCTGGTCCTTCATCAGCTTGATCGCCTTCCTCTGTATATCATCCATGGCCGATGGCAGCTTCTCTGCAAACATAGTTATAGTCTTGGACATCTCAGGTATAATCATAGTTATTGCAAACGTGAGAACAGCTATTATGCACAGGAACGACAGTATGAGGCACACTGGTCTCCTGAACCTGTACAGTCTGCTGTCTTTATTCTTAAACAATACCTTTTCAAGTCCCTTCATAGGTACATTCACCACAAATGCTATGGCAAATCCTATGACAAATGGCATGAGTATATTGATGAGCCAGCTGAACATACTGGACACCTTATCAAAATTAAACAGTACATATGCAAACAGCACCACACCGCACAATATAATCACGGTCCTCACTGTATCCCTCTTATTCCAGTTCATGAAGTCCTCCTAATAATCCACATTATTATTCTATGTAGTCATCAATTACATATCTATTCACCCAGATGTATATCTCCAAATGCCTCGGACAGGGAATATGTCAGATTCTTCTTGGGCTTGTACACATCGATGACCGGGGCCATGATCCTGAAAAAATTCTCCTCATCCTTTGAGAGCTTGAACACCTCAGCGGTATTCCTGGCATCCCACAGGGCATCATGCTCTGCCCCCTGAAAGTTTTCTCCCAGATAAAACACAGCGTCCGACAGTGATATCCTTCTTGACGTTCCTATGAGCTTGGCATATTCCTTCTGGAAATCCTTCCACCTTGATATGATACTTTCCAGCCCGGGGTGCGTGTATTCCTTCAGCCTGGCCTCCTTGCGGAGCTGTCTCAGGTCATTCTCACTCCATGCGTATATCACATCGGCATCAGCACACCACTCTATAAAGCTCCCCATGGCAAAAGCATATGAAGGAGCATCCTCCACCATATCATCTGTTATTCCTGTGAGCTTTATTATACGCGAAGCCATGGTTCCATATGCCGGCTTCACATAACTCTTAAACGAATCTATCTCATTATAATCTTCATCCAGTTTAACCGCACCGATCTCTATGATCTCGCTCTTACATATTTTCTTTTCCTTCTTATACTCTGAATCTATCATATTCATTTCAAAGTCCACAAATACGTATATCATACACTGTATTTCCCCTTACATTGCCGATTTAATCATTGTAACACTGTGACCGGAAAACTGTAAACAAGCATATTAGGTATTTGTCAGCATTTCCGCAAATATTTGAGTATATTTTTGTCCTATTATGAGTTAAAATTTCTGTGACGACATAATCTGCACTTATACGGCAGCATACGACACGAAAGGAATATACATATGAAAAATATAATCTTTGATATTGGCATGGTCCTCGTAGACTTCCACTGGAAAAGCACCATGGAGAAGCTTGGCATACCAGCGGACGTGATAGATACTCTTGATCACAACATGATAAACCACCCTATGTGGAATCATTTTGACCTGGACGATATGCCTGAGCCAGAGCTCATCAAACGTTTCAAGGAACTCAGCCCGGAATGCAGCAGCTACATAGACCTGTTCATGAACAATCTCGATGAAGTGGTGGATATGTTCCCGGGAGCCGACATGTGGCTCAAGGATCTCAAGTCCAGAGGTTACAACATCTACCTCCTGTCCAACTACCCAAGAAGACTGTTTGCACTCCACACGCCTAGATTCCACTTCCTGCCTTACACGGACGGAAGAGTGGTCTCCTATGAATACCACGTGACCAAGCCAGACGCCGCCATCTATGAGCATCTCTGCAACAAATATAACCTTGTCCCTGAGGAATCCATTTTTCTTGATGACAGGCAGGCGAATCTCGATGCCGCCGCAAAGCTTGGTTTCCACACTCTTCTGGTCACAGATCCTATAGGAGTGAGGGGCGCACTTGACGACATACTCACACGCGAATAAGGAGATGCCCGATGAAAACAGATACAACTCAAAGCAGACACAGTGGTCTGCTGTGGCGTTCCATATTCTTTCCGCTGGCCTTTATTTATATGGAGCTCCTGTTTCACATTGCAATTTATGGATCTGCAGGCAGCAGCATACTACATCCCCTGACATTTGCGCTGGCATGCGGACTTACCCTGTCAGCACTGACCTCCTTCTGGCACAGATATGCAAATGCAGCCATAGCCTACCTGCTGTGGAGTATATTTACGATCTACTATATTGCACAATTTGTATACTATAAGATATTCAGAACATTTTTGAGTCTGGTGTCCATCGGCGGTGCCCAGGATGCTATGAACTTCAGGACTGTGCTTTTTTCAGCATTGCGATCCAACTGGTATATCATAGTGCTGTTCCTGCTTCCACTTATATGTCTTATCATCATGAACAGGTTCTGGTTCTCATTTGGCAGATGCCGCATCGGGCAGAAGCCTGGTGTGCTCAGGGCAGTGCTGGTGCAGCTGGGTATCTCCGTAGCTGCATGGGTACTTGCCATCTGTATTCTGGCAGTGCACGGGACTGCGGCCTATACTCCATATGCGCTGTTCCACGGACGCTATGTACTTGAACTGTCCATGAACAAGCTTGGAGTCATGGTCACCACGGGAAGAGACTGTGTGACCATGGTGACTCAGAGCAGCCAGAGCAAGACATTTGAGCTTGCAGATATTGGAGATAATCAGTCAGATGCACAGACTGCCGCATTAGATATCAATGCCGCATCTGCGGACGGGACAGATTTTTCATCAGCTTCTCAGACCGGCGGCTCAGATCAGGCGGCAGGATCAACCGAGGCCGGTGAGCCGGCATATGTTCCACAGATTGATGAGAGCATAGACTTCAAAGGTCTGTACAACCAGACCGACGACGAGGAGCTTAAAAACCTGACGGCATATTTCTCGGGGGTACAGCCAACTTACACGGACGAATACACCGGCATGTTCGAGGGGTACAATGTGGTATTTGTCACCGCTGAAAGTCTCAGTACATATGGAATATCCAGGGAGGCCACACCGACACTGTACAAGATTTATCACGAAGGCTTTGAATTTACTAACTTCTACAACCCACTGTGGTATCACAGCACCATAGACGGCGAATATACCAACTGCCTTAGCCAGTATCCGGCATCCTCCAAATGGAGCTTTGAGGCATCCGCGGACACCTATCAGCCATACGCCCTCGGCAATATGTTGAACGCACAGGGCTACAAGAGCTACGGCTACCACGACTTTGATGCCACATACTACGACAGAACAAGAACCCATCCGAATATGGGCTACACCACCTTCAAGGCCATCGGCGCAGGATTGGATATTCCTGACCACGTTATGTATTCCGATCTCGAATGTATGGAGGCTGTGTATGGGGATTTCATTCAGGATGACAAATTTAACATGTATTTTATGAGTTTCTCCGGCCATCTGCCTTACAATTACGACAATCAGTATATATGCATGATTAACAGGGAGGGAGCCGAGAATGTCCTCTCCGGAAAAGGGTACTCAGATGAGGCCATAGCCTATGTTGCAGCCCAGATGGAGCTTGACAAGGCTCTGGAATTCCTGATGGATAAGCTGGAAGAGACTGGCAAGCTGGACAACACTCTGTTCATCGTGGCACCTGACCACTATCCTTACGGACTCAGCGACGGCACCTACAACGAGCTTGCGGGCAAGGACATAGAGAATGATGACTTTGAGCTTCACCACAACCAGTTTGGTATATGGAGCTCATCCATGGAGAAGCCAGTAGTTGTCGACAAGCTCTGCTCCAGTGTGGACATACTTCCAACTGTGTTAAACCTTCTCGGAGCCGACTTTGACTCAAGACTCCTGGCAGGACGCAACATTTTGTCCGATTCCGATGAGCTTGTGATCTTCGCGGATCAAAGCTTTATGACCGACAAGGTCAGGTACGATGCCAGCACGGGGGAGACCTCTTACTTCGTCCCTGAGTCACAGATCCCTGATGGATACGTGGATCAGATGATCGAGGAGGTTGAAAACCGGCTGTATATATCGGACGAGATGATAAACACGGACTATTTTTCATTTGTATATAGCAGATAAAAGGCCGAGACAATCCCCGCCAGCACATCGGCGGCGGTCTGGACAAAAGCCACTCCATCTACGCCATACATGCGCGGCAGTATGAATACCAATGGTATAAAACATACTCCCTGCCGCAGGGCGGATATGAGGGTGGCTTTTCCATATGCTCCAAGAGCCTGATAGTACATTCCGGTCACCAGACACACAGCTGCAAACGGCATGGATATGGCATGCGCCCGGAGAGACAGCGCCGCAAGCTGCATAGCTTGAGTGCCACCTTCATGCAAGAATACACCGGCCACCTCGGATGCCCACACCCAGGTCGCAGCACCCATGGCACACATGAATATAACCGCAGTTATCATAGTAAATCTCAGAGATGCCCTGACCCTGGATGAAAGTCCTGCACCATAGGCAAACCCGCACACCGGGGCAAATCCTTGTCCATAGCCCACCAACACCGCAAATATGACTGCAAATATCTTATTTGCAACTGTGATGCCCGCCATGGCTCCATCTCCGTACTGCCTGCAGCTTCTGCTTATCATGACCGCCGCAAGGCACATGAGCCCCTGTCTCAGGAAGGATGGCAGCCCTGTTCTCACTATACGCACCCCATATCTGAAGCTCCACAAGTCTGATATATGCAGCCTTACCACGCTGCACCTTGACCTGACACATATATACATTATGGCAAGACTTATCCCCTGTCCGGCAAGGGTCGCTATGCCTGCACCGGCTATTCCAAGTCCAAGCACTCTCACCAATATATAGTCAAATAACGCATTTGACAGTCCTCCTGCCAGAATACCCAGCAGGGCAAGATACGGCTGCCCCTCAGCCCGCAGGGCATTGTTCAGAACATAGGCACCGCACATGACCGGAGCCGCGAGCATGATATATATTCCATACTGCCCAGCAGGAGCAAGACTTGTGTCCGTGGCCCCCAGAAGTCTTACCACATCCTCCCTGAACACGGCAAATATAACCGCCATGACCGCGCCCGACAGTATTCCTCCCGCCAGTGCCGTGGCAAGCGTCTGCTCCGCCTCACGCTTCTTCTGCTTACCGAGGAGTCTCGCTATCTCACTTCCAGCTCCCATGCCCCAGGTGTAACCCACAGCCTGTATCAATGCCATGACAGAGAACATGATCCCCACTGCGGCCACACTGCTTTCTCCAAGATCTGAGACAAAATAAGTGTCCACAATATTGTAGGAGGTTGCCACCAGCATGGTGAATATTGTAGATACCGAAAGTGACAGTATGAGAGAAGGCACAGGAGTCTCAGCCATTTTGCTGTGATTCTCCTGTGCCTTCTTCTGTGTATCCACACTCTCAGGAATGTCCATTCCCGAAAGTATCAATATGTCATATATTCCATTATCGGGTCTGCTGTGTAACCGCCGTCTGTTGCTGCGCCTGTCCATGTGTGTAGTCCCTGCTTTCTTCCTTACTCTCACGCAGGAATTTCTTAACCTGCTGCAATTTCTCCTTTGCATCGTACACACCCAGCTCATACATGGCCTCGATCATCTCCGGCTTCTTCTCAAGCCTTGATATCTCTATAGTCTCACTCGGTCTGATTATCAACGTATCACCCTCCTTTTCAAGCTCCTCCAGCTTGTCCAGGGTCTTGTTGTAATACATGTGTCTCATGTGACATCTTTTAACGAACTCAGGGTACTCCCTGTACCTTCCGGCCTCCAGCCTGAGCATCTTGTCCGGGCCCTTGCGGTATCCCTCCGGTCTTGTCAGAACTACTATATTTCTCCTGTAGCCCATCCTTCTGAATGCAAATATCGGTATGCTGTCGGATACACCTCCATCCAGCAGCTTCATTCCATCGACCTCTACAATATTGGACACCAGTGGGAGGGATGCCGAAGCCCTCACCTTATTCACATCCTCAGGCTTTCTCATGTCCGTACACTCCAGATACTCCGCCTCTCCTGTATCCAGATTAGAACATCCCACATAGAGCTTCGTAGGATTTGCAAGGAATGCATCGTAGTCAAGTGGATCCAGTTTCTCCGGGATATCGTGGTAGCAGAACTGCTCACTGCAGATATCTCCTGTAGTTATGAGGGAGTACAGGCTCATGTAGTGCTTGTTGTTCCTGTACTTCATATTGTAACGCATGTTGCGCCCTCTCTGTCTCGCCACATAGGAGAGTCCATGTATGGCTCCCGCCGACACCCCTATGACACCGTCGACCTCTATATCATTGTCCATGAACACATCCAGGACTCCGGCGGTATATATGCCTCTCTGGCCGCCGCCCTCAAGTACCAAACCTGTCTTTGCCATATCGATCACCTTTCATCCAAATATTTATATATCCGTCTTTGTCTGAAAAATCCTCAGACTCCTGTCAAGAATCCCATTCATATGAGCTATAGCAGTTCCATAATTCGTCATCGGGATACTCTGCTGCTCCGCCCTTCCCTGACGACTCTTCATCTCGCGTTCATTCAGCATACAGCCTCCGCAGTGTATCACCAGATCATATCCTGTCAGATCCTCCGGGAATTCCGTTCCGCTGACAAATGTAAATTCAGGCTCAAGTCCCGTGTATCTGCGTATCCATCTCGGCAGTTTCACAGTTCCTATATCATCACACTGTCTGTGATGGGTGCAGCCCTCGGCTATGAGTATCCTTGGAGGTCTGCTGTCCGCATCTGTACGCTGGCCTTCATCCCTCAGCCTGTCCAGGACATATGCGCCATTTACCGCCGCATCAAGCTGCCCTTTAAATCTTGCCATCAGTATTGAGAATGACGTCAGATATATGTCATACGGCACGATCTTCATAACCTTTGCAAATGCCTGGGAGTCAGTGACCACCAGAGATACATTCCCCTCCAGCCGTCTCAGAGTATCCTCAAGCTCCGTGTCCCTGCACACCACAGCCGTAGCTCCGGTCTCAAGAACATCCCTTATGACCTGCTGCTGCGGAAGTATCAGCCTGCCCTTCGGAGCTGCAGAATCTATCGGTATGACCAGCACCACCATGTCTCCAGGCTGTATCAGATCTCCGACCAGTCTCCTGGTCATGGTGTCTGTCACCGTGAGCTTTCCTATCAATTCCTTCAGCTCCTCTATTCCCTGTCTGCGCTCTGCGCTGACCCATATGGAATTCTCCGCTGAATTCTGAACCATTGTATCATCTTTAACGAGATCACTCTTATTGTACGCAATTATATAATTTATATTCTTCTCTTTGAAAAGCTCTGTGAGCTCCCTGTCCGCCGCCGAAAGGCCAACCGAACCATCAACTACGAGCACAGCGACATCTATCTTCGCAAGCACCTGCCTGGTCTTCGACACCCTGAGTTCACCCAGCTCGCCGGTATCGTCTATTCCCGGTGTATCTATGATGACCACCGGTCCAAGCGGAAGCAGCTCCATGGACTTGTACACCGGATCCGTGGTGGTTCCCGCCACATCCGACACAACAGCAAGGCTCTGCCCCGTCACTGCATTTACCAGACTGGACTTGCCTGCGTTCCTGCATCCAAAGAAACCTATATGCACTCTGTTTGCCGACGGTGTATCGTTTAAACTCATTTTGCTCCTCCACAATGTGTTAGAATCTAAAATCTCTGTCTCCGTGCTTTATCCTGTCAAGTCTCTCGACCACTATCTGTCTGACTTTCTCATTCGGAATATTCTTCAGCTCATCCTGTATGAGTCTCCGGCCTATCTCCGCGGTCTCCGGCGAAGCATAATCCACCAGATATTCCTCCAGCGTCATGAGTGCGTTCGGATGACAGCAGTTCTGTATCTGTCCGCTCTTGCACAGGCTCATGAACCTGTCGCCGGTTCTGCCCTCTCTGTAACATGCCGTACAGAACGATGGTATATAGCCCTTGGTCATCAGCCAGTTCACAACCTGATCCAGAGTTCTCGTGTCGCTGACATCAAACTGCTCCGACTTCTCATCCTCTGGCTCCGGCTCATAGTAGCCACCCACACTGGTCTTGGAACCACCGCTTATCTGCGACACTCCAAGCCTTATGATCTCATCCCTGACCGTTGGATTCTCCCTTGTGGAGATTATCATTCCTGTATAAGGAACGGCGATTCTGATACATGCTGCGATCTTGCAGAATACATCGTCGCTTATTCCGTTGTCAAATGCCTCAGGATCTATGTCGTCAGCCTTCTTGACTCTTGGCACACTGATGGTGTGCGGACCAACTCCATGAACAGCCTCAAGGTGCTCCGCATGCATCAGCAGCCCCGCAAATTCGTACCTATACTTGTCCAGACCAAAGAGCACTCCCAGACCCACATCGTCTATACCACCTTCCATAGCACGGTCCATAGCCTCTGTGTGATATGCATAGTCATGCTTCGGTCCATATGGATGAAGCTTCTCATACGCTTCCTTATCGTAGGTCTCCTGGAAGAGGATGTACGTTCCAATTCCTGCCTCGTGCAGCTTCCTGTAGTTCTCCACTGTGGTCGCCGCTATATTTACATTTACACGCCTTATTGCACCGTTCTTGTGCTTGATGCTGTATATCGTGTCTATACACTCCAGGATGTACTCGATAGGATTCATCTGAGGATCCTCACCGGCCTCAATGGCCAGTCTCTTGTGACCCATATCCTGCAGTGCTATGACCTCCCGTCTCACCTCTTCCTGGGTGAGCTTCTTTCTGGCTATATGCTTATTCTTGATGTGATACGGACAATACACACACCCATTTACACAGTAGTTGGACAGATACAGCGGCGCGAACATAACTATTCTGTTGCCGTAGAAGTCCTTCTTGATCTGCTCCGCCAGATCATATATCTCATTTATCTTGTCCGGCATCTCACACGCAAGAAGCACGGATGCCTCCCTGTGGGTAAGCCCCTTCCTGAGCTTTGCCTTCTCTATGATACTGTCGATAAGCTCCACATTGTCCTTGTTCTGATCCGCATAGTCCAGCGTCTCACGGATCTCGCCATCATCTATGAAGTCCTCTGCCTTCATGGATCTCACATCATACATTTTTTGTCAGCCTTCTTTCTTGTATACTGTATGCCATTCCAATCTTATACACACAATATTATTCAGTGGTCTCCGCCTCTGTTGTCTCCTCACTGTCAGCATCCCCGGAATCGACCGGCGTACTCATGCTGTCTATTTCATCCGGCATACGGACATAGTCCACATACCAGCCATCGTCGCACTTCAACATACATTCCTGAACGTGTACCGTGACCTCGCCGCCATCCTTGCCTGTCACTATCCAGTCGGCTTCCACACTTCTGTACTGGGACACGCCCTTAACTCCGTTGTCCGCAAATTGCTGCTGCACATCCTCTATATTGCTCACCGCCTGTATATCGGTGACCTTGCACTCGATCGTATCTATATCCCCGACCTGCTCATCTGTATACGCTCTGAACTTGTTTATATATATGTCCTGTATGTCACTCACCGACAAAACCTTTGACGAATCCTCAAACTTCTTCACGTATCCCGGGGCTATCATGTCAGCCATCTCTCCGCCATCGCCAAATGCGTATATGCGGGCGGTCTCCTTTGCCAGCTTGTCCGCCTGATATGAAAATCTGTAATAGATCACATAAAATACCGCAAATACTACCACGATCGCCACTGCCAGAACTATTATAAGCTTCTTGAGGAATCCGCTTTTTTCATTACTGTTTCTCTCTTTACTCTGTCCCATATCTCTACTTCCCAATCCTTGTTTTTGTGGTTAAATACCCTTTTATATTGTATTCACCTGATTTGATATAGTCAACACCTAGCTTCCGTAACCCCCGAACGGGCAGATCATCAACATGACCTGCCCGTTCAGAATAATTATCCATATATCGTTACCAACAATTCATTGTCTCCATCGTATCAAGCTTCCTCTGGATCTTGTCAACGACCATATCCCTGATCTCTGTGGTCGTCTTATCCGCTATAACCTCATATGGGATCGGCTCCAGAAATGCAAGCTGTGTCGTCACACGCCTCAGTGACCATCCTTCAAATGGCTTGAAGGAATCATACAGCACGACTGGAACGATAGGACACTTCGCCTTCTTGGCGATCTTGAAGCTTCCCGGCATGAACTCCTTGAGCTCATTGTGACTGTGATCGTATCCTCCCTCCGGGAATAAAATATATCTCCTTCCCGCCTTGATCTCCGTGGATACATCGTTTATAACCTGTACCTGCTGCTTTATGTCTTCCTTGTCAAGTCTCTGTGCCTTCACAAGATCTGTAAGCTGATCTGCTATGAACAGCTTCGACCTCTTGGCATCCATGACATACGTAATCGGTTTGTCATGGGAAACTATAACTCCCAGTACATCATACTTACCCTGATGATTGGCATACATGATATATCCGCCCTCCTTAGGAAGGTTCTCCATACCCGTGGCAACCGTCTTGATAAAAGCACGACGTCTCACATGATTGCACATAACCTGTGCCATCTGATAACATATATCCTCACCATATTTTTCCGGGTGCCTAGCATAATACGACATCTTTGGCACATAGTACATGATCAGAAACAAGCACGAAACTATTACCCAAATAAATCTTAACATAAATACCTCTAACCAAATACCTTTAACTCAAAAATGTGTGCATATACATGCACACGTCCTCTTTTTCATAAACTCTTATATACATAGTTCACTGTATATACAGTGAACCATATACTATCTAGTAATTTTCTCAGTAAAGGCAAAAGTTGTCAAGTAACATTTTATCTATTGTGTCTGCACATAAAAAGGCAACGCCACATCGGTTTCATCGTCCCGCTGCTGGCACTGCCTTTTATAATAGACTCGAAGTCCCGCGCTGACGCGCTCTGTCTTCGTCCCGCTGCATCTTTCGACTGACGGGATTCTTCTAGACTCGAAGTCCCGCGCTGACGCGCTCTGTCTTCGTCCCGCTGCACTTTCGACTGACGGGATTCTTCTAGACTCGAAGTCCCGCGCTGACGCGCTCTGTCTTCGTCCCGCTGCACTTTCGACTGACGGGATTCTTCTAGACTCGAAGTCCCGCGCTAACGCGCTCTATGTTCGGCTTACGCCGAACGACTTCTCGTTAAAACCGCTTGAAACCCCCAAATGCCTGCAAGCAGGCGCTTGGGGTTTCTGCGCTGGGTTTTATATCTTCTCTGTTACTCTGAGTCTTGTGAGTGCACGGGCAAGTGATGCCTCGCTCTGCTTGTATTCCTTCAGACTCTCTTTCTGTCTGAGTCTCTCTTCCGCTCTGATCTTTGCCTCCTTGGCTCTGACCCTGTCGATATCCTCCGGCTTCTCTGCGGAATCCACGATAAGGACAACTCGGTTATTTACTATCTGAACAAAGCCCTCACCGACAACACCGACTACCTGCTCACCCTTGCTGGTGGTAATCCTGATCTCGCCTATGCTGGTGGCTATGACCATGTTCTCGTGATGTGCAAGAACCGCTTTCTCTCCATCTTCAAGTGGAAGAATGATCTTCTCTACTCGGCCTTCGAAGAATATCTTATTGCTGGAAATAACTCTCAGATAAAATGTATTCATCTACGCACTTCCTTTACTGACCTTTCTCGGCCTTTTCCTTTACTTCCTCTATAGTACCTACATTGAAGAATGCCCACTCAGGATACTCGTCCATCTCACCGTCAACGATCATCTTGAAGCCCTTGATCGTATCCTTGAGACTTACATACTTTCCAGGAATACCTGTGAAGTTCTCAGCAACATGGAATGGCTGTGACAGGAATCTCTGAACCTTTCTGGCTCTGGTAACTGTAAGCTTATCCTCATCTGACAGCTCCTCCATACCGAGGATTGCGATGATATCCTGCAGCTCCTTGTACTTCTGAAGTATCTCCTGTACACGTCTTGCAACATTATAATGCTCCTCGCCGACTATATCAGCCTCAAGAATTCGTGAGCTTGACTCCAGCGGATCTACTGCCGGATAGATACCCTGCTCAACAATCTTTCTTGAAAGAACTGTATTTGCATCCAGATGCGCAAATGTTGTGGCTGGGGCAGGATCTGTAAGGTCATCGGCTGGCACATATACGGCCTGGACTGACGTGACTGATCCTTCCTTGGTAGATGCGATTCGCTCCTGAAGCTCACCCATCTCATTTGCAAGTGTTGGCTGATAACCAACGGCTGATGGCATACGTCCGAGAAGTGATGAAACCTCTGAACCTGCCTGTGTAAATCTGAATATATTGTCGATGAACAGAAGCACATCCTGATGATTTACATCACGGAAATACTCTGCCATTGTAAGTCCTGTCTCTGCAACTCTCATTCTGGCTCCAGGTGGCTCATTCATCTGTCCGAACACCAGGGCGGTCTTGTCGATAACGCCTGACTCGCTCATCTCTGTCCACAGATCATTTCCCTCTCTTGAACGCTCTCCAACACCGGTGAATATTGAGTATCCACCATGTACGGATGCGATATTCTGGATAAGCTCCTGGATAAGGACTGTCTTACCAACTCCGGCACCGCCGAACAGACCGATCTTACCACCCTTTGAGTAAGGTGCAAGAAGATCTATGACCTTGATACCTGTCTCAAGTATCTCAATGACAGGACTCTGATTCTCAAATGTTGGCGGCTCTCTGTGGATTACCCAGTGCTCTGTGTCTGAGAGATCCTCCTTGCCATCTATTGTCTCACCAAGCACGTTGAACAGACGTCCAAGTGTCTGATTTCCTACTGGAACTTTGATTCCTGATCCGGTCGCAACGACTTCCATATCTCTTGAAAGTCCCTCGCTGGCGGACAGCATGATACATCTTACTGTATTATTTCCTACGTGCTGTGCTACTTCCATAACACATTTTTTTCCATGATTATCTACTTCAAGAGCATCCTTGATGTATGGCAGATCGTTGTCTGGAAATTCTACGTCTACGACAGGTCCCATGACCTGTACTATCTTACCATTTTTCAAAACATCAGACCTCCTTTACAATTATTTATTGAGCTTATTAGCTCCTGTCTCTCTGAGCTCTGGCGCCGCCCGCGATCTCTGTGATCTCCTGCGTTATGGCTGCCTGCCTTGCTCTGTTGTATTTGATATTGAGATCATCCAGCATCTCCTTGGCACTCTTTGTGGCTGAGTCCATCGCCATCATTCGGCTGTTCTGCTCACTGCAGAAGGACTCTACCAGAGCGCCGTATATATATCCCATGACACAGTTTGGCACGATCCGGTCAAGCACTGCCTTCGGTGAAGGCTCCATGGTAATCTCCTCGTGGAACACATCCGCAGGAACGCCTGCGAAGTCAGTCCTCTTCATAGGGAGGAGCTGTATCATCTGCGGTTCAACGACCACACTGCTCTTCATGTTGGTATATATGATGTATACCTCATCTATATCGCCATTCTCATAGTTCTCAAGCATCTTGTCCGCTATGACTCTGGCTCTGTGAAGACTAGGATTCTGCGCTGTATACTGGAAATGTATATCTATAGGCACTCCCTTCTTTGCGAAGTAGTGTCTTCCCACCTGGCCGACTACATACAGCTCACTGTTTGGGTGGGCTGCAAGCTCCTGCTCAGCGATCTTGATTACATTGTGGTTGTAGGCACCAGCCATACCTTTGTCGGCGGTAATGACCAGATAACCTCGCCTTCTGTCCTCTTCCTTGATTCCCTCTCTGCTGTCGAAGTACAGATGCTCCATCTCAGGAACATGTCTGAGCATTCTGGCAAGAGCAACCTGGAGTGTGTAGAAGTAAGGCTCCGTGTTCTCAAGATCTGTCCTCGCCTTTTTCAGCTTGGACGATGAGATCATATACATTGCATTGGTGATCTTCTGAGTATCCTTGATACTCTTTATTCTATTCTGGATTTCTTTGGTATTTGCCAATCAAATCACCTCTCAACGAATCTTCTGATTTCTCCTGAAATCTATCTCTCGATAAACTCCTTAGCAGCTGCGACTATCTTGTCCTTCAGCTCATCGGTAAGCACCTGCTTCTCCTCGATCTCATCCACGATATCCTTGTGGGCACTGTGGAAGTATTCAAGCATCTCAAGTTTCTTCTTCTTGACCTCTGAAACCTCTACCGGAAGGAATACCTTATTGGTAGCTGCTACCAGGATGATAACCTCCTCTGCCATTGACAGCGGATTGCACAAAGGCTGCTTTAAAAGCTCCATAAGTCCCTTGCCGTACTGCAGCTGCTCCTTGGTGTTCTCATCCAGATCTGAACTGAACTGTGTGAACACCTCCATCTCTCTGTACTGTGCCAGATCGATACGGATACTTCCTGCGGCCTTCTTCATCGCCTTTGTCTGCGCTGCACCACCAACTCGTGATACCGACAGACCGACGTTGACAGCAGGTCTCATACCTGAGAAGAACAGATCGCTCTCGAGGAATATCTGTCCATCTGTGATAGATATAACATTTGTAGGTATATAAGCAGATACATCGCCTGCCTGTGTCTCGATAATAGGAAGGGCTGTGATGGAGCCTCCGCCCAGCTCATCCTTAAGCTTACTTGATCTCTCAAGAAGTCTTGAATGGAGATAGAATACATCTCCAGGATATGCCTCACGTCCTGGTGAACGTCCGAGAAGCAGTGACAATGTTCTGTAAGCAACAGCGTGCTTTGACAGATCATCGTACACGATCAGCACATCCTTGCCCTTATGCATGAAATACTCAGCGATCGCTGTACCTGAATAAGGCGCAATATACTGAAGTGGTGCTGAATCACTTGCTGTAGATGCAACGACTATCGTGTAGTCCATGGCATCATATTTGTTCAGGTTATTTACAACCTTGGCTATTGTTGAAGCCTTCTGGCCTATAGCCACATATACACAGATGACATCCTTGCCCTTCTGATTCAGAATGGTATCTATCGCTATGGATGTCTTACCTGTCTGTCTGTCTCCTATGATCAGCTCTCTCTGTCCTCTTCCGATTGGGAACATGGCATCTATCGAGAGGATTCCTGTCTGAAGCGGCTGGTTGACCGACTTACGATCAACTATGCTTGGAGCCGGATTCTCTATTGGACGATAATCCGTTGACTCTATGCTGCCCTTTCCATCTATAGGTGCTCCAAGGGCATCAACTATACGTCCGATAAATGCATCGCCTACAGGGATGCCTGCACGCTTTCCCGTTCTGCTGACCTTTGTTCCTTCTTTGATTCCTGTATCACGACCGAACAGAATACATCCTATCTCTGTTCTTCTGATATCCTGAACCATACCTTTGACACCATTCTCAAAAACAACGATCTCGCCGTACATGGCATTGTCTATACCGTATACGGTTACGATTCCATCACCTACATAGATGACCTTACCGACTTCTTTGTCCCTGGAGTCAAAATCATAATTCTCTATCTCTTCTTTGAGTATAGAAATAATATCCTCTGAACTAATTGAACTCAATTTATCACCTCATAACCAGTTTCTGTCTAAGGGATTTGTACCTGCCCAGAATGCTTCTGTCGTACTCGCGGTCTCCCGTTCTTATGACAAATCCACCTATCAATTCTTTTTTCTCCACCATAGAAAGCTGTACCGCCTTGCTTCCATACTCTTTCATAAGGAAGTTCTCGATACCTGCCTTCTGCTTATCAGTTGGCGGTGTGACATAATAGAGAGTTGCCGAAAGGATATCCTGCTGCTCTCTGGCATACTTCTCATACTCGTCAAATATGTCATGTATCATGTCAAATCCATCGTTGTCACACAGGGTCTTCATGAAATTTACCAGATCCTTATTGCCAAATCTGTCAAATACCCTGTCAACGACCTTGCGCTTGTCCGCGTGGCTGACCACCGGATCTGCCAGTGCATATACCAGCTCCGGACTACCATCCACAAGCGCCTTTATCTCCTCCACCATGTCCTGACTGATTCCAAGCTGATAGAGGACAATTCCGTAATTAATTGCCTTCTGTGTCACCTGAATCACCTACTTCATTCAAAAACTCGTCATACATGGCAGCTCCTGCTGATTCCGCATCACCTTCACCGCCCACGATCTTGCCGGCTGCTGCCATGGCAAGCTCTGCGATCTGTGACTGCATATCAGAAAGTGCCTTGTTCTGCTTGATCTCTATGGTCTTCTCCGCATCCTTTATCATCTTGACTGACTTTGCATCAGCCTGATCTATGATACGGCTGTACTCATTCTGGGCCTCCACACGGGATTTCTCACGGAGATCCCTGCACTCAGCATCAACCCCTGCAAGGGTATCCTCATACTGAGACTTGAGTTTCATTGCTTCAGCCTTCTGATTGTTGGCATCCGATATGGTGCCAGCGATCATATCTTCTCTCTTCTTGATGACATCGTTGAGCGGTCCTATCAAGAACTTCTTCAAAAGAAGAAACAGAACTATTAAGTTGATAATGGTGAATGCTATTGTAGAAAATTCTATATCAATCATATAGCCACTCCTATCTTTCTGTTTCTATTATCCGCATCTCTTCTGCAATTCCAGATTTCTATTAGATATTTCTATTAAAATATCCATCTGACCAAAAATCTGATTACTTAAGAAGAATGATTGCAAGAAGTCCGATTACGAAACCGTAGATAGCTGTTGCCTCTGCAAGGGCACAACCGATGATAAGAAGCTTTGTGATCTTTCCGTCTGCCTCCGGCTGTCTAGCTACAGCCTCAACTGCCTTTGATGTTGCAAGACCGATTCCAAGTCCTGCGCCAAGTCCTACTAATGCTGCTATACCTGCTCCAATTGCTAATAATCCGTTCATATCATTTTCTCCTTCTTATTTTCATTTTTAAAATCAGATAATCTTTACTCCATCGCTTCCTGCATGTAAAGAGTAGTCAGGAAAGTAAATACAAATGCCTGTAAAAATCCATCAAAGAAATCAAAGTACAGGCTGAGTGGGATAGGGACAATGAGTGGAACTACTGCCTCTATCAGCTTCATGATGACGAATGCTCCGAGAACATTACCAAAAAGTCGCATACACAGCGACAGCGGCTTGATGACAAGCTCAAGTACATTAAGCGGTGCAACTATTGCTACCGGCTCTGCAAAACTCTTGACCCAGCCTTTTGTCCCCTTTCCTCGTATTCCTGCCACCTGTACGAGTATGATACTCATGATGGCCAGTGAGGCTGTCACATTCAGATCCTTTGTCGGTGGTTTAAAGCCAAATACACCCATGATGTTGGCCATGCCGATGTACAGAATAACCGTTATCAGATACGGAACATACTTCATGCCCGCCTCTCCGATAACACCTTTGAACAGGTTGTTAAAAGTAGTTATTATGGTCTCCAGCACAAGCTGTTTCTTACCCGGATTCTCAACTTTGAGATTCCTTACAAGGATAATCGACAACAGCACAAGCACTGCCATAATGATCCATGTTACCACCACAGATTCTGTTACCGGTATTCCACCAAATATTGGTATTGTAAATACTGTTTTGCATTGGAGTTCATTGGATAACTCTTCTGCCAGATCCGTAAGACATCACTTCCTTTCACACTGTTTTCTATCAGGTGTTTGCGAAAATTCAAATATCCTAGTGTCTGAGCTGCTTTAGCATACCCATCAGGGAGCGCTCCCGCTTAACTCAGCCTGCTGCGGTACTAAGATGCCGCTAACGCGCCATCTAAGGACCGGCGGCTTCGTATATCCCTGAGTGGGTAAAGCTAAACAGCTCAGGCACATTCTCAATTACTTATTTCGCAACCACCTATATGTCAAAACACTATTTCTTCTCTCATTTATTATTTGTTTATTATAGAAATAGCATTCCTGGCATCTGCCTCAGACAGCCCCACAAGTACGTTCTCTGTGTTGATCCAGTGAGAATCGAGTTCATGAGCCTCCCAGTCCATATCCATATCATCCAGTATGACATATCCCTCTACGGAATTCGCAGTCACATAATCCTTGACTGCACAGGCTCTGGTATAATCTCCATACTTGCTTCTGAGCTCATCCCCTGAAGAAGTTGCCCCATATACTTCCATTCCAGCATCCGCAAGTCTGTCTATCAGTTCCCTTACGTGTGCCTTACTGATATCCTTATCAATCACCTGTTTTCTCCAGTCACTTGTCATGACCAGCTTCGCTCCTGTGGCATCCACAACCATCTTGAGGTTAGCCACATTCTTAGGATTGATAAACTCCCCATGCTTCTCACACAAGAATTTCTCCGAATTCAGTACGCCGTCTACATCAAAAAATACTACATTCATACGGTCATACTCCCCTATCTTTTTTTCTAAAAAGCTACTCTCGCTCCTTGCTTGCGTATTTTATCACCATTCAAAACAAATTTAAAGTCATTTATTTGCCCTTATAGTCAAATTTTAATCATTTTTTATTTTTGTATTATTTTTCGTAACAAAAACAGTTTTTTGTCACAGTTTTCCCAAGAAACCCGCATAAAATCTAACGTATCGCCAGTTTATACTTTTTTTATAATTTTAACATTTCGTTTATAATTAGCTTTTCTTCCAAATCATCAAAGTAAAATTCGCCACTCCCATCACCCTTCCGCCAGAAACAGGCTGGGTATTCTTCCGCGGCTGTATATCATCTGCTATATATGTGGTATCGGTAGCGAATACGACTGAGCTTCGGTGCTTCTTGCCGAGTTGGAAGCCGCATCGCCCTTATCGCGGCCGGAAACGAGTGCATATAGAAGCTAAGCTGAAGCGAAGGAAGTAGAGCGTGATACCACATATATAGCAGATGATATACCCGCCCCGCGGAAGAATACCCAGCCGTCCGTCCTTCGCCCCCACGAAAAAAGGCTATCTCGTGTTCGACGCCCTAACGCTCGACACGTGATAGCCTTGTTCCCTCTGCCGTAATCCGTCACCCCCATTGTGACAGACTATTGTAGAAAATGACCCCCTTGTCATCTCTCGATGTAACAGATAAATTCATTATATCATATTTAATTTCATATTAAAGAGCAGTTCATACACTTTTCTGCGCACACACAAATCGCAAAAGTGTATATTCTTACACTTTTCAACTGGACAAGCCTGTTTCTTCTATTATATAATGTTACTGAGGTGAATTACATGCAGCAACAATACGATATAGGGAAAAGACTCAGGGAAGTCATGGCTGAACGCGGGGTTACGATCAGTCAGTTAGCTGAGATGACAGATGTCTCTGAGGATACGATAAAAGCCATCAGGAGCGGCAAGACCAAGAGCCCGGGAATACAGCTTATGATATCCATCGCAGACGCACTTGGATGTACCATGGATGGATTTCTCCACAGGCGCAGCCTTACGGACGAGGAATTGTATCTCCTGCAAAAATACAGAACACTCAACATCCACGGCAAGCGGATGGTCATGCTAATGGCGGACTCTGAAGATCACATGCAGAAGAAGCTTCCTTCAGCGGATGCGTACTGCGCCAAAACGCGCAGGATTCCGTGTATTTCCTCAACTCACACGCTTGCTTCCAATTCAGACTACTCAACACACGCGACAGAATTTATAGAGATACCCGCCGATTATTTTCCAAACGCAGATTATTGTCTGAGGCTCACGACCAATATGCTCCATCCTATCTATATTAAGGATGATATTATAGCCGTGGAACAAAACTTTCCTCATTTCGGAGATATTGCGTTATTCCTGAACGAGAATGGAGTCGAGATGATCAGAAAATATACAGAAAAAGATGGCTCACCATACCTTGAAGCTGTCAGCAGATGTGATAGATCCCTGTATCTCACAAGTGATATCATTTGTCTGGGAACGATCCTCGGAATCGTCCGTCTGGAAGACACAAGAAAACCGCCTATTACATAAAGGCGGTTTTTCTTATATATAAATATTATGATGTCGATTACTCTGCTCCACCGGTGATAAGCCATGGTGACGGCTGGGTAACGAACATGTTGTCCTTGTTGGTTTTGGATACAGATATCTGAATAGCCTCCATATTCTTTATTCCGAGCTTGTCAAATATGAGCTTTGCCTGTGCAAGTATTCCTAGATCAAGTGTGTATATGACAAACTGCATATTCGGATTGATCTTGAGCAGTCTCTCCATATCTGACTCCAGATAATGATTTGCAACTATGAATGCCAGTCTCGGAACAGGTATGGCTGCCAGAGTCTCCTCGCTCATATCTGGGATTATCTGTACATTATGTACTCCGAACTTGTCAACATTCTCCTCCATGGATCTTCTCGAACCCTCGTCCGGCTCAACGGCTATAATGTTGCCCTCGCTTGCCACGATCGCAGCCTCAATGACTATACTCTCGGCCTGGAGTGCCAGGATGGTGTCATGCGTATCCACATCCAGCAGACTCATGATGACTGCTCTTATCTCCTTGCCGACATAGTGTACTGTTCCAGCCGAGAAGAAATCATTTGCAATTCCGTATCTGACGGATTCCCTTGTCTTCTCGTTCATGATGAATATAACTGTAGGCCCTGTTATCTTCCTGTTCAGCACCTTCTCCAGCTTGTCATGGTGAACCTCGCCGCCGGGCTCCACACCCTCTGCATACCACATGTCATACTCGCCAAAGCCCTTCTCCCAAAGCGTGTACAACAGATCCTCATGACTCTGATCTGCAAATATAAGAACTCTCTTGTGTGTGTCTATAGTCGGAACAACGTTCTTCTGCTTTCCGCATATATTCAGCATCTTTATCTTCTCAGGACTGACCTTCATCATGTCTGCAAAATAGCCAAGCCAACTGAGCATATCCTTGTTCTCGTACATAACCATAACCCTCCTTTAGTTGTCCGTCCAATCTTTTATATAGCATATTTATTATACTATTTTATCGATCTTCTGTACACCCAAAGAGAGGCAAACAGACACTTTTTTGACTGTCATCAACTTACCACGTTCAGCTTGTGATCTCTATACATATTGTATACAGACTCCGGAAGCTTATCGTCGGTTATGATGGTGAATTCCGGCTGGAGATCACTGAGCTTGAAATCTCCCTTTGTCTCGAATTTCGTGCTGTCCGCCAGCAGAAATACCTCGCTAGCATGGCCTATCAGCATGCACTGATTCTCATAGGTCTCCCTTATAAAATCATGTGCGCCATCCTCGACCGAAAGTGCCGAAGGTACTACAAATGCCTTTGAAAAATACAGTTTCTGCATCGCCTCATGTGTCAGGAAGCCATAAAACAACTTCTCCTTCGGGAGATATTCACCGCCCAGCAGGGTTATCCTGTAATTTTCACATTCCGATAATATGGAGAACACCTCCGAGGAATAGGTTATGACGGATAGTGAGTCAAAATTGCGCGCCTTCAGTGCCATGGCGAACAATGACGCCGTGCTGCCTGAATCTATCGCTATGGTGTCTCCATCCTTCACATACTCAAGCGCTTTCCTGGCTATCTGCTCCTTGAGTTCCATATTGGATGTGCCCCTGACATCCATATTCTCAAACCGGTATCTCTTCTTCACAGAAACCGCACCGCCGTGTACCCTCGTGAGCATGTTGTTATTTTCAAGATCCTCAAGATCACGTCTCACCGTCTCGGTCGACACGCCCAGCAGCTCAACCAGTCTGGCAACAGTAACCGAATGATTAAGATTTACCTGATCCAATATTATCTGTTTACGCTGATCTGCTAACATCTGTCCCCTCCCTTACTTCCTTATAAACTGAGCCCTATGTTTTCTGACCTGCAACATGATTGTATCAAAATAAGCGGTGCCGTGTAAACCTTTATTCCGACATATCCAGTCCATACAGCCTGCAGAGAACCGCAGTATATCCCTCTATACAGTCGAGGATCCTGTCGATCTCCACATGCTCCTGTGCCTGATGCGCCTGACTCATCATCGCACCCGAATATCCTATAGTCGGTATGTTGTATTTGCCGCATATAACGCTTCCGTCGGTTCCAAACTGCCAGTATATCTTCTCAACATCCTGACCAAGCTCCTTAAGCGTCCTGTATGTCAGCTCGACATACTCATTATCCTTGCCGGTCACCCACGCCGGATGCTGCTTTGCCGCCTCCGCCTCATAACCGGTGTAACACGTCCTCTTATTCATTCTCGGATGAACGACAGCTCTGAGCTCAGGATCCTTTTTCTTCTGCTCATCCAGGAATTTCTGAACCCTGCTCACCGTATCCTCTATGGTCATAGGTGGCACATATCTCTGATCCACTGTGATCTCACAATAGTCCGGCACACAGGAATACTTCTGTCCCGGTGTTACCACCACATCAGTGATGACCATGGACGTCTTACCCATCTCATGTACGAGCGGTTCCCTGCCAAAGTTATGCATGATCGCATCCATTATAGGGAGAGCTTTCTCAACAGCATTTATGCCCTCCTGCGGAGCGGACGAGTGCGCCACCTTACCGTACACCTCTATGACAAGCTCGATCTTGCCTCGCTGTCCGATGGCAAGATTGCCGTCTGACGGCTCCCCCAGATAGCACAGGTCAACATCAATGCCGTGCTCCGGAAGAGTGTGCTCCATAAGATAAATCGTTCCGATACTCTCCGCCGGCTCCTCATAGACGACTGCAGCAAATATAAGATTGCCCGATATCTTCGCCCCGGCATCCACCAGCTTTTTGATCTCCATAAATGCAAAGAATTCCGAAGTCAGGCCAGCAAGCATATCGCTTATGCCTCTGCCGTATAACTTTCCATCCTCCACCTTCGGCTCAAATGGCGAATACGGACTCCATGCATCTATGCTTCCCTCAGGCACAACATCCATATGTCCAGTCAGAAGCACGTTTGGACCGTCACCCTCTCCGCGGATGACTCCGACCACGTTGCCGCACTCATCGCGGAAATGCTCAATACCAAGCTCCTCCATGGCCTGCATAAACACCTCCGAGGTGGCTCTCTCCTCCCCGGAATATGCCTGTGCGCGTATATTCTTACTGACAAATTCTACCCATGAATCTTCCATATTCTTATAATAATCTTTCATGATATACATCTCCCTTTCCTGAACCGGTTTCATAATACGATCTGCTGATCATCAACTGATACGGGTACTCTTCTCCCTCGCAACGTCGAGCCAGTAATCCAGCCTTGAATCGAGCCAGAAATGCTGCAGTCTCGCCATCTTCTGTCCATACCAGTTCATGTAATCAAACTCCACGTTGGAGCTGGCCGCCTGATACAGTGCCCAATACGCCCACTTGATATCGCAGGCTATCTTGTTCAGCTTCATTCTGGCAAATGCTCTCTCATCAACCTTGCCTCCGCCGTATATCTTCATCATCTCCACGTCCATATCCTCGGTGAAATAGTTCACAGCAGATATCAGACCCAGATCCACATAAGGATCATTCATGGACGCATACTCATAATCTATGATCTTCAGATCATTTGTCTCCTCGTTGTACATCAGGTTGTTTGTCCAGAAATCATTGTGGCACGGACACAGCTCCTCACTGCCCGCCAGCGCCTTCTCAATAGCAGAGAGCAGATACTCCATCTTGTCATTAAACGGTGATATATAGCCGCCCTTCTTCGCCCTTGCGTTCATATCCCACGCCTGTTCAAATATGCTCTGCTTCAGGTTCAGCGGCTTTGTCTCGAGATGGTGGAAGTCCCTGATCCTCTCGAATATCGACTGGAATATATCTTTGTCATACACATCGCCAAATGTCACCTGGCGGTAGCCGTCAAGCCACTGGAATATCTCAACACCTGTATCCTCGAAATAATAATAGACTCTTGGGCCTGCCTTGCTCTCGTCCGCGATCACATTTGCCTCGTGGCATACTTCACGGTTTATGTAATCCGTGCCGGCTCCCGGTATCTTGAGGAAGAAATGCTCTCCCTCCACATCCACTTTGAAATTCGGATTCGTTATTCCTCCTGAAACGGACTTGTAACTGATCTCCTTGCCCTTCCAGTCATCGATCCTTGCGATCGCCTCATCAATTGTTGTCTTGCGCATAAAAAAGCCTCCTCTCCTACTTGCTCTCATCAATCAATGCTTCTCTTCCAACCTCTCCGGTTCTAACCTTCACAACATTTTTCACATCGTATACGAATATCTTGCCATCGCCATAGTTGCCGGAGTACAGCACCTTCTCCGCAGTTTCCACAACCCTGGACACAGGTACAGTGCTGACTATGACCTCGACCTTCACCTTAGGAAGCAGGTTCAGATCCGCATCCGAACTGCGGTAATATTTGTCATTATTTCCCTTCTGTATACCATATCCGGTCACATCCGTGATCGTAACTCCAGTTACATTTATGTCATTCATGGCGTGAAGCAGTGCGTCAAGCTTGTTCTTTCTCGCTATGATGACCACCTTGGATATGTTAAGATTCTCCGCATTTTCTGTGCTGTCAAATGCCTTGCCATCGATCTTAGGCACATTCATCATAGGCGCGCTTATTCCGTCTGAGGACAGCACCTCTGTGTAAGTATTTGAAAATCCGTGCTCACTGATATCCAGTCCATCCATCTCATCCTCAGCCGATACACGAAGGCCGATGGTCTTCTGAACGATCTTGAACAGTAGTGCCGAAGCTGCAAATACATACAGGAACACAACTATTCCGCCAAGGATCTGGATTCCGCACTGATAGCCACCACCGCCGAGCAGCAGGCCCTTTGTCTTTGTGGCGGTTCCGTCTGAGAACAATCCAACCGCTACAGTTCCCCACAGGCCACCGAATCCGTGTGCCGCGATGGCTCCCACAGGATCATCTATCTTTACCACGTTCTCTATGAAATGCATTCCCCCAACTACTATCGCTCCGGACACGATTCCGACCAACACCGCAAGTGGTGTACTTATAACGTCGGCTCCCGCAGTGATAGAAACCAGGCCTGCCAGAGCGCCGTTGAGTGTCATGGCGATATCCGGCTTCTTCTTCCACGCCCAGCTTATACACATCGCTGTGACTGCTCCAGCCGCAGCGGATAGATTGGTGTTACAGAACACCTTGCCAACTAGCGACACCGTATCTCCTGTCAGTGGCAGAACCGAGCTTCCGTTGAAGCCGAACCAGCCAAACCACAGGATAAATATTCCAAGCACTGACAGCGGCATGCTGTGTCCCGGTATCTTCTTCGACTTTCCGCTTCTTGAATACTTTCCGATACGCGGGCCGAGCATCCACGCTCCTGCAAATGCAGCGGCACCGCCCACCATATGTACAACTGTGGATCCGGCAAGATCATGGAATCCGAGCTGTGCCAGCCAGCCGTCTCCCCATATCCAGTGTCCCGATATAGGATAGATCACCAGACTTATCATCAGACTGTAGATACAATATGCTGCAAATTTAGTTCTCGCCGCCATGGCACCCGACACGATGGTCGCCGCCGTCGCAGCGAATACTGTCTGAAATATCAGGAATGCCCAGAATGGGATCCCGTCAGGAAGCATGCCGCCTCCATATACCGATTCCATTGCCACACCTTTGATCTTACCCAGTACAGCTCCGTCGCCGCCATACATAATTCCGAATCCTATCAACCAGAACGTCACCGAACCGATACAATAGTCAACCAGATTCTTCATGGCGATATTTCCTGCATTTTTTACCCTCGTCATGCCGGTCTCAAGCATCGCAAAGCCCGCCTGCATGAAGAAAATGAGTACCGTTCCTACCATAATCCATATCGTACTGACTGCACTATATTCCATCACGATTCCTCCTTAATCTCTGTTATATCTGTCCTGCCTTGTGACAGCGAACCGTATGTCCCGGTGATACCTCTGTCTCCTCCGGGCGCTCCTTCATACAACGTTCATCCGCATATATACAGCGTGTACAGAACGGACATCCCGGCATCGGCTTTGCCGGATCAGGTATATCACCTGGCTTAAGGTCTATGTCAAATCCCGCATCCTCAAGTCCCTTGCTTATACTCGGAGCCGCCTTGAGCAGAACCTTTGTATATGGGTGCTGCGCATTCTTGTATATCTCGCTGCTCGGTGCACTCTCGACTATCTCTCCGAAATACATGATCTTTATCTGATCCGCGATCTGTCTCACCACAGCCAGATCGTGGGCGATCAGCAGCATGGACAACTTATATTTGTCCTGCAGATCCATCAGCATATTTATGACCTGTGCCTGCAATGACACGTCCAGTGCCGATATAGGCTCATCGGCAAATATGATCTTCGGTGTGACGACCAGACACCGCGCTATGATTATCCTCTGTCTCTGTCCACCGGATAACTGATGCGGATATCTGTCAAGGAACATCGGTGCCATTCCAACCTGTGAAAGTGTGTCCAGAATGATCTTCTCCCTCTCCTCCTTGTCCTTCACTCCATTCAGGATCAATGGCTCCTCAAGTGATTCACGGATACTCATTCTCGGATGCAGCGATCCCAGAGTGTCCTGAAAGATCATCTGTATCTTTGCCTTCATATCGCTCTTTTCCTGGGGCGTCATATCATCCACGGATTTTCCTTCAAATACGATACTTCCGTCCGTCTTGTCCTCAATTCCCAACAGGACTCTCGTCAGCACCGTCTTGCCACAGCCCGACTCTCCGACGATCGCAAGTGTCTTGCCCTTTTCCAGCTCCAGCGAGACATGGTCGACTATGTTCTTCTGTCCGACAACCTTGTTGAACATTCCCTTTTTCACCGGATACTGCTTCAGCAGATTATCGCAAGATAATACTATATCCTTCATATGATCACCCCAATTCTGTATCTTCGTTAATGTCATAATCCAGTGGGAAATGGCAGGCACACATATGTCCCTCTCCAACCGGTTTCAGTGCCGGCACCTCTTTATGACATATATCTTTCGCATATTCACAACGGGAAGCAAATGGGCATCCCTCCGGGACATTTGACATATCCGGCGGGAATCCCGGAATGGATTTCAGTCTCTTCGTCTTACGAGCCTCGAGAAGCGGAACAGAACGGATAAGTCCAACCGTATAAGGATGCTTTGGATTTCTGAGCAGATTCTTCTTGGATGCCGACTCCACGCATCTTCCCGCATACATGACAAATATGTCGTCTGAGAACTGGGACACCACGCCAAAGTCGTGGGTGATTATCATGATGGAGATGCCGGTCTGCTTCTGCACCTCACTGAGGGCTTCGATGATCTCCGCCTGAATGGTGATTCCAAGACTTGTTGTAGGCTCGTCCGCTATGAGCAGATCCGGGTACAATATCATTGACATCGCTATGAATATCCTCTGTCTGAAACCCGCTGAGAACTCACACGGGTATTTCTTTATGACCTCCTCGCCGTTGGTTATTCCGACAAGCTTGAGAACTCTCATTATCTCCTGTTTTGCCTTTTCTGAACCCGATGGGGTATGTGCGTTATAGGCCTCGGCAAGCTGTGCTCCAATTGTCATGTAGGGATTGAACGATGTAGTAGGATCCTGGAATATCATGGAGATCTCATTTCCACGGATGCTCTTCATCTCCTTCTCCGGGAGCTTCAGTATATCCTGACCTTTGAACCTGATCTCGCCGCCTGCTATGTAACCCGGAGATTCCACGATCCTCAGTATCGATCTCGCCGTCACGCTCTTGCCGGAACCACTCTCTCCTATTATTCCAAGCACCTTGCCCTTCCGCAGTGAGAAGTTGACTCCCTCAACTGCTTTCACGACTTTGTGCGGACCGGTCTTGAAATAGGTCTTTAAATCCTTTACCTCAAGGATCACATCTGTATCTTTTTCTGTATTATTATCCATACTGTTATCCTCCTATTTGCGAAGCTTTGGATCGAAATGAACCTGAAGATTGTCACCGATAAAATTCAGTCCGAGAACCATGATGATAAGAACGATGCCGGGGATCATGATATACCATGCATCAGATGCAATATAGCCACGGGCATCGGACATTATGTTTCCAAGGGATATCTTTGGCGGATTTATACCGAGTGACATGTAGCTGAGCAAGCTCTCGTTGATGATCATTCCGGCGATATCAAGCGGTATGAGAGGAAGCATGGCAGGGATCAGATTCTTGCCGATATACTTCGTGGATATCCTCCATGAGCTCGCCCCCATGAGCTTTGCCGCTGCGATATAATCTGTGCTCTTCTGGGGTATTACATTTGACCGCACCGTTCTCGCATAGGCCGGCCACAGTGCCAGACTCAGCACTATGGTTACCGACACCTCATTCGGTGCGAACAGTGTGAGTGCGATCATGGCAAGTACGATAAATGGGAATCCCATCTGTACATCGGTGATTCTCATCAGCACTGAATCCAGAGGTCCCGGACTTGTGAGACCGGATATGATTCCGACTATCAGTCCTATGATGGCGGCCAGCAGAACGCTGCAGAAACCAATTATGACTGAGGTACGGATCCCATACAAAAGTCTCGAGAACAGATCACGTCCTATGGCATCAGTTCCCAGCCAGTGTGCCGGATCCTGAAACGGTTTCAATAATCTGATGGATGGGTTTGCCTTGCCCGGGTCCGACGGCGCGATGAGCGGCGCAAAGATTCCGGCAAGGAGATAGATTCCTACAATAATGATTCCAAGTGTAAATAATTTGTTTTTACCAATCCACTGAAGGACTGATCTAAATTTACTTTTTTTCTTCATAATTACAGTCCTCCCTGTGCTTTTCTCATTCGTGGATCAAGACGGATACTTCCAAGATCAATGGCAATATTCAAAACAATAAAGAATACGGAAAACAGAATGATAATTCCCTGAACCAGGTTGTAATCTCTTCGAAGGATCGCATTTAACACCGTGTATCCGATTCCCGGGAAGTTAAATACATACTCGACAACAACGATACTTCCTACCAGAAAGCCAAGCTGTGTTCCTAGGGATATCAGTACAGGGATAAGTGAATTCCTGAGTGCGTATTTGAAATATATCGCCACTGTCGATATTCCTCTCGCATATGCAACCTTGACAAATTCCTGATTGTAGCTGTCTATCAGTGAGGAACGCACCACCTTGGTAAGCACCGCCGTGAGCGGGAGTGCCAGTGCAACTGTCGGGAGCACGCAGGATGCAGGTCCTGAATAATCCATTGACGGCAGCAGTCCAAGTCTGACTGAGAAAATAATGATCAACACGGAGGATACCCAGTAGTTAGGCATTGACTGGAACAGTACCGCAATACTCGAGATGAGACGATCTTCCCATTTATTTCCATTTAGTCCTGCGATGGTTCCCAGGATCAGGGATAATATGATCGATATGACCACTGAAGATATCAGCAGTATCAATGATAAAGGTGTGGCCTGCTCCATAACATTCAGGACTGTATCGCTCTTGAAATAGGACTCTCCAAGATCTCCGTGGAACAGATTCACCATGTACATTTTAAACTGCTCTGGGATGGACTTTTCCAGTCCCATACTGTCTCTGATCGCCTGCTGCTGTTCTACTGTTGCTGTCGGAGCCATGACCTTCGCCGGATCTCCCGGTATCATTCGAAGTATTACAAAGCTGATAAATATAACGCAAAAGGTAACAAAAATGCCCTGTGCAAGTCTTTTTAAAACGGTTCCCAGCACTTTGATTTCCTCCCTTCTTAAAAAGGGCCACATGCTGTATCCTTACACATGCAGCCCCTTTTTGTGAATCTAATATATTGCTATGCGCTTACTCTTTTGTGACATTTGTGAAGATATAATCTGCACCACTTGTGTACTCAAGACCTTTGACATTTGATCTTACTCCGAAGATAGTCATGGACTTGATGATAGGGATATCAGGCATCTCCTCTGCCAGGGCCGGAAGGTACTCGTCCTGAAGGATCTGCTTTCTCTTATCTGGGTCTGTCTCAGTTGCGAATCTGTCCATGATGTCCTGAAGCTCTGCCGTAGGCTCATAGTGGCTGATTCGACCTGCTGCATACCATGAATTCAGCTTCAGCTCAGGCTCGATACCTGATGGCTGCCATCCACAGTCGATCATGTAGCAAGGAGTTTCTTCATATAACACATCGCCCCATGATGAAGTATCAAGTGGAACGACCTTACAGTTGATACCGACAGCCTGTAAACAAGCTGCAATGTACTCGTAATATTCCTTTGTCTTAGGGTAAAAACCAACGGATGTGTAGATGTTGAGCTCTGGAAGACCCTCGCCATTCTCATAGCCGGCTTCCTTCAGGCACTCTGCAGCCTTCTCAGGATCGTACTCGCCGACACCACCTACAGCCTTGTAGCCCCATATAGTTGAGGAGATAAAGCTGTCTGCCTTCTCTGCATATCCGCCAAATATATCATTTACGATTCCGTCATAATCGATCGCGTAGGCTATCGCCTTTCTGACGAGCTTCTCATTCATAGGCGGCATCTTGAACTTTGGAATAAGGTGCTTACACTCTGTGGTGAGGAACTTGTCAACCACGATATTGCTGTCTGACTCAAGCACAGACACCGCATCGGAATCAACACGCTCGATGACATCGGCCTCACCTGACTGCAGTGCTGACAGACGTGTTGTGGCATCCGCAACGTACTTGTACTCGATCTTCTTTATCTTAGGAAGAGTTCCCCAGTAATCGTCGAACAGCTCATATGTCGCTGTATCGTTCTCAAAGCTTACCATCTTGTATGGGCCGGTTCCGTTGTATCTCTTATCCAGAGTGTTCTCAGGATCTGCAAGATCGTCAGCGGACATTATCGGAGTTGAACAAAGCATGTTGACCAGAGAGCCAAGAGGCTTTCCCGATGCCGGAGTTATGGTAAATGTATAATCGTCGATGACCTTACACTTTAACTCATCTGCCCACCATGAACCGGATACGTTCTGTGAGCTTGAATATGCCTCACATGATGCTGCGGCATCCTCTGCGGTAAAGTCTGAACCGTCGTGGAACTTTACGCCCTCACGGAGCTTGACCGTCAGGACTGTCTGACTGTCGTCATATGACCACTCAGTAGCAAGATTAGGCTGTGGCTCCTGTGTCTTCTCATCCATGACCAGTAGATGTTCCAGAGCTATGGCCTCTGCGTGAAGCATCATCGTGGAAGTGTGCTTCAGTGGGCTGAGTGATGCCTGCCAGTTCTCTGCTCCCAGGATCACCAGTGTGTCCTTGTCCGTCTTGGACTCAGAGCTTGTTGTCACTGCCTGTGTGCTCCCATCTGTACTTCCTCCAGAGCTTCCACACGCAGTCACCGTAAGTGCCAGCGCGGCTGCCAAAAGTATTGAACAAATCTTCTTTTTCATAATTCTTCCTCCTTTTCGTGTGTTATCTATGACTCAAGCTGATGCAGACATTTATCGAGGGTTGATGCTATCCAGTCGATATCGCACTCCTGGAATGCCATAGGCGGACGAAGCTTTAAGACATTTCCATAAGGGCCTGCAACAGAAGTCAGTACATTGTTGTCTCGCAGAAGTTCGATGGCATCCAGTGCCTTCTGCTGATCCGGAGTCTTCTTGCCGTCATTCTTCGCAAGCTCAAATCCAATGAACAGGCCTGCGCCTCTGACGTCTCCCACAGAATCAGGATGTCTGTCCTTTACCTCCTGCAATGCTTTCAGAAGCTTTGCACCGACCACCTTGCAATGCTCCTGCAGCTTTTCTTCTTTTATGACATTAAGCACAGCCTGTGCGGCTGCGATAGCCACTGGATTTCCTCCAAATGTATTGAAATATGGAAGTTTGTCGCTGAATGCGGCGAGCACCTCATGCTTGGCGGCAAGTCCTGAGATCGGAATTCCGTTACCCATAGGCTTTCCTGTTGTCACCATGTCAGGTATGATTCCATGTCTGGCAAATCCCCAGAACGCATCTCCCGTTCTTGCAAATCCCGGCTGTACCTCATCGGCGATGAACACACCGCCATTCTTATGAACCACGTCGATGGCCACCTTCAGGAAACCGACCGGATTCGGATGTACTCCATCTGATGAGAATATAGAATCTGCAAGGAAGCATGAGAACTTATATCCTGCTGCCTCCAGCTCATCGATCTTCTTCTGCATCTCTCCTGAGTACCATGCGGTGAACTCCTCAGGTGTACAGCCATGTCTGTAATAGTCAGGTGTCTCAATGAGTCTTACATTCGGAAGCAGTGGCTGCTCACTTCCAAGAGCCGGTGAACATCCCGATGTCAGAGCACTTGTTCCGTGGTACGCCTCCCTTGAAACTATGATTCCGGTGCCGCCCGTGTATTCCTGTGCCACTCTAAGTGCCAGGTCATTTGCCTCAGAACCGGTACACATGAACATTATCTTGTCTATCTCGTCCGGCATCATCTTCAGCAGATCCTCACTGTAATCAATGATCCTCTCATGCAGATAACGTGTGTGGGTATTTAAAAGCTTCATCTGCTCTGTAACTGCCTCGACCACAGCAGGATGGCAATGACCGATTCCTGCCACATTGTTGTACATGTCCAGATATTTATTCCCCTCTGCATCCCAGAGGTACTGTCCCTGTCCTCTCACAAGGTTGACCGGCTTTCTATAGAAAAGTCTGTATGCGCCACCCATCCATTTCTCACGGCGGTTTATCATATCCCTTGTCGTGTTACTGAGCAGTGAACTGTAGTCATCACTGTAGCTGTTAGTGTCCATAATGCTTGATTTAGTAGCCATATTCCACCTCCAAAAGATTTCCCTGTTAAAACAAAAGGGGCACAGAGATGAAACTTTACAGTTCTATCTCCGTGCCCCTTTGCACTCTAAAATCAGATACGCGCTTCTGTTTTGCTTTGTATCATAGCCACGCCATGTGGGATTGTCAACACATTTTGTGGGTTTTTCTGGTTTTCATTTGTTTTTCATGTTTTTTTGTGTTGTTTTGTGGTTTTATTAGTTTATGTCCCCCAAATATTTATTTTATTAACCTGGGACAGCGCACAAAAAAACATCACCCCTGTGTCTGAAGTGATGTTTTCCTGTTATATGTAATTATCAGTAATCCTGCCTGTATTATGCCTCGAACTTCTTCACAAGTATACTTGCGTTGTGTCCGCCAAATCCCAGTGAGTTGCTGAGCGCATATGTAATATCCTTGTGTACACCCTCGCCCATGGTGTAGTTGAGATCCATCTCACCCTCTGTCTCGCGGAGACCAACTGTTGGATGGATGTATGAATCCTCTATGGACTTCACACATGTTATGAACTCAACTGCTCCGGCAGCTCCAAACAGATGTCCTATCATGGACTTTGTGGAATTGATGTTCACGTTGTATGCGTCATCGCCCATAGCATACTTGATGGCTCTTGTCTCAAAGAGGTCATTGTGATGGGTACTTGTTCCATGTGCGTTGATGTAGTCAACGTCAGCAGGTGTGATTCCGGCCTCCTCCATGGCAAGCTTCATGGCACGTCCTGCACCACTTCCGTCCTCCTTAGGGGATGTGATGTGATATGCATCACAGGTTGAACCATATCCGACTACCTCAGCCAGGATCTGGGCACCTCTCGCCTGAGCATGCTCAAGTGACTCAAGTACAACAACTCCTGCGCCCTCTGCTATTACGAATCCACATCTGTCCTTGTCAAATGGTATGGACGCTCTCATAGGATCCTCTGCACTTGAAAGTGCTGTCATTGAGATAAATCCTGATACATTTGTCTCACAGATAGGTGACTCTGCACCACCTGCAACCATGACATCGGCCTCTCCTGCCTGTATATATCTGTAAGCCTCTCCTATAGAGTTTGTTCCTGTGGCACAGGCTGTAACTATGTCAGTACATTTGCCCTCAAGGCCAAACTGTATTGCAACATTGCCCGCAGCCATGTTGGATATCATCATAGGAACCATCATTACACTGACTCTGTTCGCTTTGCCCTCTACAACCTTCTTGTGCTCCTTCTCTATGGTTGCCACACCGCCAAGTCCGTTTCCTATACATGTTCCGATCCTTGTTCTGTCTTCCTTCTCAAGGTCAAGACCTGCATCCTTGATCGCCTCGCCTGTAGCTGCTATGGCATACTGACAAAATGGCTCCATACGTCTTGCCGCCTTTGGATCCATATACTGCTTTGGATCAAAGTTCTTCACCTCAGCAGCAAGCTTGCACTTGTAATCGCTGACATCAAACTTTGTGATCTCTCCGATACCAACTGTATTCTTCTTTATATTATCCCAGAATTCTTCTACACTGTTTCCTATAGGTGTCACAGCACCCATGCCTGTTACAACTACTCTTTTCATCTCATACCTCGTATTTTTCATTCTATCTGCTGACAGTGCATTTTTGCACCCCAGATAAAAATAATTTTACCACAATGTAATATATATAACAAGGTTAAATAGTTTTGATTACTACATAGTTTGCTATTTGAGCAGTCCGCGGCTCTCCTTCAGGGTGAGTATCCTTCGGACGCTCTCGTCTATCCTGTCCTCTGACAGCTCGCCGTCCGCCACTGCCTGTTCTATGGAATTCACCGCCGACGCCATATCCTTCGGCTGCAGTATCATATCCATTCCGGCTTTTACCGACATCACTACCGCATCATCCACACTGTAATTGTCCGCTATGGATTCCATCTCAAATGAATCGGTTATGGCAACTCCTTCAAACTTCAGTTCATCCCTGAGAATACCGGTCGCTATCTTGTATGAGAGAGTGGCTGGAACCTCGTCTATATCCGGGACGATCAGATGTCCGACCATGACAAATTCTGCCCCCGCCTCTATACCCGACCTGAACGGCTGCATCTCATCCGCCATAATCTCTTCCTTTGTTCTATGCACATAGGCACTGCTATAATGTGAGTCCTCCGCCGTGTCTCCATGCCCCGGGAAATGCTTCAGGGTGCACATGACTCCTCCGTCGTTGAAGCCCTTCACTGCATTTCCAACGAGCTCTGCCGCCTGAGCGTAGTCATCACTGTATGCGCGCTCGCCGATAACCGTATTGTCTGGGTTCGACCACACGTCCGCCACCGGCGCAAAGTCGAGATTGAAGCCAAGCGCCGACATATCATTTGCTATGGTGTATGCGTTCTCATATGCCGTTTCGTCTCCGTCGTCCTTGTAATAGTACATGGAGCCTATATATGTGGTTCCGACAGTATCCATCAGGCGGTTTACCACGCCGCCCTCCTCGTCGGTCGCCACAAATAATCCTATACTGCTGTACTTCTGGGAGTTGTCGATCATCTCCTTCACCTGATCCTGACTCTCAAGGTTCTTCGCAAAGTACACGATACCGCCAACAGGATAATTCTCCAGAGCCTGTCTGGTCGCATCCCCTGCCACTGTCACGCCGTCCTCTCCCGTGAGCTCCTCCGGAGTCACAAACATCATCTGACAGACCTTTTCATGAAGCGTCATCCCAGCAAGTGTCTCATCCACCAGACTCGGCTTCTCCTCCTCGGTCACCTCCGTCGTTTCCTGGCTATCCGCGGTCTGCTCTTCTGTCGTAGTTCCGCTCTCCGTGACATCAGCAGCTACGCCTGTATTTCCATTGTCATTTTCTACGTGGTCCCCGGCTTTCCCCGCGCTGCCTCTCAGCATGAAGATTCCCCATATTCCGGCTGCCAGACACACCATTACGATCAATAACACAATTGCTTTTTTCATTGGTTTTCTCCGTGATTCAATTACAACTGGAACACAACCACCAGAAGCATCTTGAACTGCTCCTTGCCGTATACGGCATGTGGATGCTTTGCAGGCATTACTATTGACTCGCCCTCGTGGAGTTCATACTTGACACCGTCTATTGTCACCTCGCCCACACCGTCAAGGCATGTCACAAATGCATCTCCGTCAGACTCGTGTGTGCTGATCTCCTCATCCTTGTCAAATGCAAATAAGGTTATACTCATGCATACATTCTGGGCAAGTGTCTTACTTACGACCTGTCCCTCCTGATATGCCACCTGATCCTTGAGCTTAAGTACCTCTGACTGTGCGATATTCTTCATGATTCCCATGTTCGTTACCTCCTGATATATTCTGATATATTGTTCGCTTATAGTATTATTCCACTTTTTAGTATTCTAGTATGTTGAAAAATCAACGTACTAGAATTGTTGTAATGATTTATTATGACATTTGTACGAATCAAAACAACCTGGCATGCACACATTACTATCAGAGTACATCTGATCAATAACAAATGCCCAAAATATGACAAAAAAAGCCATTTTTCTATTATAAGTATAGTTTTATCTTTTGTAAACCCAATACCATTCAGCTATTATTAATTAGTGAGGGTCACTACGTTTTTTTGGATTTAAAGGAGCTCTGATTATTATGATAGGTGAACAATTAAGAACACTGCGCACCGCGAACAAGATGACACAGAAAGAGCTTGCAGGGGAGTTATCAGTGGCATTCCAGACTATAAGCAATTGGGAGAACAATTCCATCGACCCGTCTGTGAGCATGATTCTCCGCATCGCTGAATATTTCAACTGCTCCACTGATTATCTTCTCAAAGGGGATGATTCAAGTGCCAAGTATATTGATACAACCCAGTTGACAGAACATCAGCACGCACAGCTTCTTGGGCTTGCAAAGGAATTCTCCAAACTGAACAAGAAATAAAACATAACTTTATAATGTTCATATTACAGATACAGGGTATCACAACATTGTTGCGATACCCTGTTTTCTATTTGTATTATTCCAGATCGTGATCTGTATATTCTACAGGCTCATGCCACCGTCAACCTTGATGACCTGACCTGTTATGTATGATGCCTTATCTGAAGCAAGGAATGCTGCTGTCTCAGCGATGTCTGATACTTCACCAAGTCTCTTGACTGTGATATGGTCAAGCATAGCCTCCTTTGCCTTGTCTGAGAGTGCATCTGTCATGTCTGTCTTGATGAATCCAGGAGCGATGGCGTTCGCTGTGATTCCACGGCTTCCGAGCTCCTTGGCTATAGACTTGGTGATACCTATAACACCAGCCTTGGATGCTGCGTAGTTCACCTGTCCAGCATTTCCCTCTATACCTACTACGGATGACATGTTGATGATACGTCCGTACTTCTGCTTCATCATGGTTCTGTACACATGCTTGATACAGTTGAATGTACCCTTGAGGTTGATATTGATAACATCGTCGAAATCAGCCTCCTTCATTCCAAGTACAAGATTGTCTCTTGTGATTCCCGCATTGTTCACGAGAATATCTATTCTTCCATATGTAGCAACTGCGAACTTCATGAGTGCCTCAGCCTCAGCGAAATCTGCCACATTTGCCTTGAAAGCAACTGCCTCTCCGCCTGCTGCCTTGACCTCCTCAACCAGGCTGTTTGCGCGCTCCTCTGAGCCATTGAAGTTTACTACTACCTTTGCGCCGTATCCGGCAAATGTCTTTGCTATCTCACGTCCGATACCTCTTCCGGCACCTGTTACCACTGCTACCTTGTCCTTAAGCATTCAGTTCCTCCAATTTCGCTAAATCGTCTACAGTTGCAATATTTATACTCTTTACCTCTCTGTTGATCTTCTTCATGAAGCCTGTGAGAGTCTTGCCCGGGCCGACCTCGATAAATGTGTCAACACCGTCAGCTATCATGTTCTCTATTGTCTGCTGCCATCTTACTGATGAGTACACCTGTCTCTTCAGAAGCTCTTTTACCTTGGCTGCGTCTGTGATCTCCTCTGCGTCTGCATTGCAGTAGTAAGGAGCAAATCCCTCTGCAACATCCACGCCCTGAAGGAAGTCATAAAGCTTCTCTCCTGCTGGAACAAGCATCTGTGAGTGGAAAGGACCACTTACGTTGAGTGGGATAACTCTCTTGGCTCCAGCCTCTGCAAGTGCTGCTGATGCTGCCTTAACAGCCTCTGCCTCACCTGATATAACGATCTGTCCAGGACAGTTGTAGTTTGCTATCTGTACCTTGCCAGGTGTGTTCTCACATATCTCGGCAATCTTGTCAGCGTCCATTGCTATGACTGCTGCCATTCCGCCCATTCCGAGAGGTACTTCGTTCTGCATGAGGATACCTCTTCTTCTAACTGTCTTGATGCCGTCAGCGAGAGTCATGGCTCCTGCTGCAACAAGTGCGCTGTACTCACCGAGTGAGAGTCCTGCAAATACATCAGCCTTGAGACCTGCGTTCTTCAGGTGCTCATATATGGCAACCTCTGCAGCAACCATGGCCGGCTGTGTGTACTCTGTCTTGTTGATGTCATCGTTCTCCTCGAAACAGATCTTCTTAAGCTCTATATCCAGAACGTCATCTGCCTCGTCAAATACCTTCTTGCTGTCCTCAAAACTGTCATAAAAATCCTTTGCCATGCCCACATACTGTGCGCCCTGACCTGGGAATATAACTGCTGTCTTACCCATTTCTTTTTTCCTTTCTTTTAACCTTTATTTTCTATATTTATATCTATCCTGCCACTATGCAGGCTTTTGAAATCACAAGTCATTTGCTATTATATGCCATGCCTCGCAAAATCGCAAGGTCAAGATGCCGCATGTGCGTTTAATGACGCAATCATCTACCGAGCAAGCTCGGAGATGATTGTGTCGCACGGCTCACGAATACTATGTGCGTTAATACCCCAGGTTGCTCCGCACTTCGTGCTCCCGCAACCTGACGCAGTACATTCACACTCCGGCCTGCCGGCCTTCGGTGTTTCATGTACCGCTTAACCGCCAAATGACACCGACATCTACCGAGCAAGCTCGGAGATGCCGGTGTCGCTTGGCGGTGTATTAACGCACAAAAAAAGCACATGCCATCAAGCCCCACGGCTCAAAGCATCTGCTGTAAATAAACTCTCATATAATATATATAACCTTGGATGGTCAGTCAGGACTCATGTCCTGGCTGGCTACCAAAGTTATGTCATGTCCGATACATGACAACTTTGAATAACAAATGTATTCAAAACAGTCCAATCTGTTCAGTTAGCAATATTACTCCTCAACACCCTTGCTCTTAAGGTAGTTAAGTACGTCCTCAAATGTAGCTACGTCATCGAGCTCCTCAGCAGGGATCTCAACATCGAACTCATCCTCAAGCTTCATAACGATCTCGTAAAGATCAAGTGAATCAACACCAAGATCATCCTTGAAGTTTGTGTCAAGCTTCATCTCGTCCTGTGAAACTCCTAACTGCTCCTCGAATATTGCCTTAACCTTATCAAACATGTTCTAATCCTCCTAAACTATAGTAAATGTTACCATTATCCTCACGGACGCTTATACTATAACCTAAGGCTACAGTAAAGTCAACACGAAGATTTTCATTGTTTTTTCGCTTATTTTTCAGCGTCAGACTTGATCGCACCTGTCTCATATATGAACTTAACTGTGCTCTTTGTACCATCGATCGTACCTGTGAAACTTGTGTAAGTTGTATCGTCTGAGAAGAGTGCCTCTATATAATCAATGTCTGCCTGATAGTTGCCTGCAAACAGCTTTGTGATCTTCTTGATACCCTCTTCGTTGAACTGCTTCATTCCATCGCTGAGAGTCTTTGAACCTGTTACAAGCTCCTTTGCTCCGTCATCCAGAGTCTTGCTTCCGCTGTCAAGCTGTGATGCTCCATCACTGAGGGTCTTTGCTCCTGCTGCGATCTGGCCTGCACTTGAATCAAGAGTTCCTGCCGCTGTCTTTAACTGGCTGCTTCCATTTGCCAGTGTTAAGCTTCCCTGATACAGTGTGTTCATATTTGTTGATATTGTAGCTGCTCCATCGCTGAGAGTCTTTGTACCCTTCTTGAGTGCTGCTGCACCACTTGAGAGATCTCCGGTTCCCTTTGCGATTGCCTTGACACCTGCATATGCGGAATCGATTCCTGTTGAAATGCTTGAAGCACCGTCACTGATGGTCTTGAGTCCTGTTGACAACTCGCCCATCTTGGTATCCAGTGTCTCAGCACCCTGCTGTAATGCTGTTATCTGTGCTGTTGTCTCCTCTGAAGTCAAAGTAGCTGTGAGGGTCGTTCCTATCTGATCGATCGCATTGAGAGCACCCTTTGCCTTTGCAAGGCCTGTGTACTGTGCAAAATATGCATCGTATGTTCCATCGCCCTTTGCCGCATCCAGAGTAGTCTTACCTAATGCAAGTGCTCCTTCAAGCTGTGACATAGCCGCATCTATTCCGGCCTCGCTTGTTATGGAACCGCCGAGCTGGCTGTATACATTTGACTGAGCCTGGCTTACGATCTGTGATGGCATTCCTGTCAGCATGGTGATCAATGTGTTCACACCATTATTGAGCTCTGTAGCGCCCTTTGCAAGTGCCTGTGAACCTGCATATGCATTGCTTGCTCCTGATGCCAGTGAGCTTGCGCCCTTGGAAAGTCCAGGATTGCTGTCCGTTCCCTCAAAGCCTGCCTGAAGTTCCTTTGCACCACTGTTCAGCTTGTCAGCTCCGCTCTTGAGTGTGCCAACGCTTGTATCGACTGTCTTTGCTCCTGTTGCCAGTGTCTTTGCACCATCGTTGAGAGCTGATGAACCATCCTTTATAGACTTGATTCCATCGTCCAGAGTTCCCATGGCTGTTGATATCTGTGAAGTACCTGCTGCAAGCTGGCTTGTGTAAGTCTCAAGTGAAGCTGCACCGTCTGCCAGTGTGTCAGCGCCCTTCTTCAGTGAGTAAGTACCATCCTTCAGAGTCTCCAGACCATTTGTGATCTTTCCTGAACCCTCCTCGAGCTGATCTGCAGAATCACCGAGCTGATCTACGCTGTCTGTGAGTGAGCTCACATCTGCCTTGTCCTTAACCTCGTCTATGGCATCCTCTGCGCTTGATCCGAGAAGGTCACTTGCTGCAACCGTCATGGTCATTGAGAGCTCGAAGTCTGTGACATCCGCTGTAACCTCAACATAATCAGGTACATCTATGTTATCAAGTGCTGTCTCTATCTTGCTGTCATTTATACCATCCTGTAAGCACTGCTTGAATCCAGGAACTGCATATCCGACTACGATCTGGTTGCTTCCCTCTGAGATGACCTTACCATTCTCAACCTGAACGTTTGAGAACTTATCTACAGGAAGGATCATTCCTGAGAGCATTACAAATGGTGAGATGACCTCTGTATTCTTGCTGTCCACTGTGACTGTCTTCTTGGTGTTGTTGGTATAATCAAATCTGATGGTGACCTTACCGCTCTTGCCTGCAAGCTCTGAAGGCTCTATCTCCTCGCCGTCCAGCTTGTATGTTACCTTTACGTCAACAGGGAGCTCCTCATTTGACTTGCCCTGATAGTAGATATCTGATCCATTTGCAGCCCATGTTATAGTGCCATCGCCGTTGTCCTTGTATTCCTCATAGCCCTTCACGTTCTGGATGTCTGTGAGGTTTGTCTTGTCGTTGAGTCCCTCTGCACCGTCTGAGTTCTTCAGCCATGTGCTGACTGTAACGTCATTTGCATTTCCATTTGCATCGGCAAGGACATATACTGTCTCTTCCTTGTCTGCGTCAGATGCGCCATCCTTGGATATCTCAGATGTAAGTGCATCCTGAAGTGTGTCTGACTCGCTCTCGGTTGTAGCCTCGGCCTTGTCTGAGGATGAGCTGTCATTTGTATCTCCGCATCCTGTTGCCAGTGATGCCATCATAACTGCTGATAATGCAACGCATATATATTTCTTCCATTTGATCATATTATTACCTCTTTTCATAGATTACAAAAGTTCCGTAGTTACATCTGTTTATAACTGCTATACCTGAGTGGCTGCAGTGTCCTCATCGCTAACCTTCGCTGATGGTCCATCCATCAGGTTCTTCCTGTATCTGAACATGATGACCTTATCGAAGAGCATCAGTGCTGATGGAAGCATCAGGATAACTGCACACATACTTATTAGTGCTCCACGAGCCATAAGTGTACACAGCGCGCTGATCATATCTATATCTGAGTAAAGACCTACGCCAAATGTTGCAGCGAAGAATGAAAGTGCACTGACAACTATAGACTGTACTGACTCCTGGCATGCTGTTGCCACGGCGTCAAACTTTCTGTATCCGTTCAGTCTGTTTCTCTTGTACTTCGTTGTCATCAGTATGGCGTAATCAACCGTCGCGCCGAGCTGGATAGTACCGATAACTATTGAAGCTATGAACGGTATCTCTGTTCCGGTGAAGCATGGGATACCCATATTGATGAATATCGCAAACTCTATGACTGCCACAAGTACGATTGGCAGTGATATTGAACCGAATACACAGAGGATGATAATGAATATCGCTCCGATGGATACTGTACTTACAGATGCGAAATCCTTATCTGTTATAGTGATAAGATCCTTTGTACAAGGAGCCTCACCAACCAGCATGTTCTTCTCGTTGTATGAATCGATGGTATTATCGATCTCTGTACACTGATTGTTAACCTCATCTGAAGCAACCTCGTACTCTGATCCGACGAGTATCAGCTGCCAGTCATCGCTCTTGAGCGCCTCTGTGACATCTGAAGGTATGAAGTCGGTTGGAATACCTGCTCCAATGATGCTGTCAAGTCCGAGACAGAACTTAACTCCATCGATGTTCTCGATATCTGACATCATGTTTCTTGTGTCCTTGTCACTCTGATCATTTGTGACAAGTATCATATGTGTTGAATTCATGTTGAATGCCTCAGCCAGCTCTGTGTTGGCCTGAACACTCTCCAGGCTGTCTGGAAGTGATGAATCCAGCTTGTAATAAACCTTTGTATGATTGTATCCGTATATTGCAGGGATCAGGATGATCACGAACAATACAAGGAATACTTTGTAGTGCTTAGCTATGAATTTTCCTACTCCCTTGAACTCTGGAAGTATTACTCTGTGTGTTGTCTTCTCTATCGCCTTGTCAAACACAAGGATGAGTGATGGAAGTATCGTTACACATGCGATAACTCCGAGTACGACACCCTTTGCCATGACGATACCAAGGTCAAGTCCGAGGGTAAAGCTCATGAAGCACAGTGCAACGAATCCGGCAACTGTTGTTATGGAACTTCCCACAACTGATGATATTGTCTCTGCGATGGCGTGTGCCATAGCCTCTTTCTTATCCGTGTATTCCTTCTGCTGTGCCTTGTAGCTGTGCCACAGGAATATGGAGTAATCCATTGTAACTCCGAGCTGAAGTACCGCAGCCAGCGCCTTTGTTATGTATGATACCTGACCCATGAAGATATTTGATCCAAGGTTGTACACGATCGCCATTCCTATACTTGTAAGGAAGAGTACCGGGATCATGATAGAGTCCATTGTGATCGCCAGGATGATACTACTCAGGATAACCGCTATAAGTACGTATATCGGGGTCTCCTTCTCTGACAGCTTCTTGGTATCGACGACAACCGCTGACATACCGGACAGGAAGCACTGCTTGTTTGATATGCTTCTTATCTCCTCGATGGCATCCATTGTGCCGTCCGCCGATGTGGTATCATCAAATATGATGGCCATCATTGTGGCATTCTTTTCGTCATTGTTAAATGCATCATAAAGGCTTTCAGGAAGCATATCCTTTGGGACTGACAGGTCTGCAAAGCTGTCATACCATATAACCTTTGATACATGGTCTACTTTTTCAATCTTTGATTTCAGTGCGGATACATCTTTGTCTTCCATCCCCTCTACCACATACAGTGAGAAGGCTCCTGTACCGAACTGGTCAACCAGTATATCCTGACCTTTCATGGTCTCGATATCCTTCGGAAGATATGACAGAATATCGTAGTTTACCCTGGTCTTGATATAACCGTATGCCGCTGGTATGAGAAGAACTAAGCTGAGAATCAGTATTACGACCCTCGCACTTACTATCTTTTCTCCTAGTTTTAACATAGCCATAACATCTCCTTTTTCTATTCTGTGGTGGATTATACAACCTGATATTTCTTAAATAAACTACCCAAAATACGAAAACGTTTACATTTTGTTACAAATATGCTAATCTGTAACAAACGTTTGAACACATATTCAAAATTGATTATAAACAAATTATAAACTGAGGGAGGTTTGGGAAAGTGCCTAATCCAAGCGAGGAAAAGACTGAAGATAAAATTATCAAAAGCTTCAAAAAGCTTGTAAACGAATATTCCTTTGATAAGATCACTGTCACGATGATCGCTGAAGACGTCGGAATATCAAGACCGATATTCTACAGACATTTTAAAGACAAATATGAGCTGATGGATTACATGCTCTACAATGAGGTGACCAAGGAACTGGAGGTACTGCTTGAGCACAACATGATCCTTGAGGCCATAAAATATCTCTTCACACACATTATTAATGAAGCGAAGCTTTACAGAAAGCTTTTTGAGACAACCGGGCAGAACAGCTTTGAGCAGGTCATGATCGAACAGTTCACCAGTTTCTTCAAAGAACACCTGAAGATATTTGACACGGATCAGATTCCTGACAATCCTATGCTGTCTCCTCTTATTATATGTAAGTATCTGGTAATGGGTCTCACCGTTGCCATCAAGGGATACCTGAACAGCCCGGAGATCACGAGTATCAACGTGGATCAGGCTGTGGAGGCTTATTACTTCCTGGTGTCACACTCCATATTCGAACTTACCAAGGAGAATTTCCGGCCGAAGCTGTTCCAGGCGGTGGATCGAAATTACATTACGCTGCCTCCCAAGAATTAACTGCCGGACGCCCATGGGTGCTGAGACGGACGCCCATAGGTGCTGACGAGGGATTGTGCCCATCCGGGAAAGCGCAAAAAGCCTACACGGTGGTGTTGAAAATCACACTTGACTTCTTCCTGCCTTGGCATTTTCTATCTGCATGCGTCTCCGACCTCGATAAGGACGTTGAGGTCTGCGACTTAGCAAGAAAATGCCAAGGCAGGAAGGTCTGCGCTACCGATTTTCAACACCACCGTGTAGGCTTTTTATTATGCTTTCCCGGAGGTAATCTACTTTTTCGTTAACACCTATGGGCTGGTTTTTTATAGCATTAAATTACACTATATATCATTTAATATTTTCATAATTATACAATTCCTCCTTATTCCTTCTTTTCCGTTTACTTCTATGTTTTCGCTACATGATGCATTCTGATTTTACTTCCGGCAGTTATTGGAAGCATGTGGAATTACAAAACTTGAAAATACAGGTTGCCAGTTACATATACATACGTCCTTATACCTCTTATCATTTAGCCTCTGACTGTAATCTGGCTTGATATATCTCGTTATTTCGGATGATCTCGTCAGCGGTGCACGGCATGTAGTTGTTGATCATGCAGCCTACATTGTAAGCACGTCCCTGGCCGGTCATGAATCTGTACACTTCAGGACTGCTCTTGTGGATATGTCCATAGAAATGGTATGCCCCGCTTTTCTTCTTATTCCACTCAGCTATCGGAAAGTGACACATAACTATCAGCTTACCTCTGTCGCTCACATAGTCCATCTTCTGTATATCGTCGAAGTAGGACTGCAGCTTCTCACTTCCCATTATTACCTGATCGTGATTGCCAAGGATGAGGCGCTTGTGTCCTTTAAGTCTTGCAAGGATCGGCTCCGGATCTTTCAATTTAAAGCAGAAATCCCCGAGAATATACACTGTATCATTCTTTCCTACCCTGCTGTTCCAGTTATGTATCATTCCATCAGCCATATCATCCACATCTGTAAATGGTCTCTCATCAAATTTTATAGCATTTGCATGTCCAAAATGAAGATCTGACGTATAAAATATCATACAATATCACCTCTCATTCCTACTCAGCGTACCATGTAAATATATGCAGCAGCCTGGATAATTTTCTATGTCTGGCTGCTGCCATGATATAACATAACCCGTCAAACATTCACCGTGTTATCTCTTATGATCACCTATATCAGGCTATCGCCTTCCGCCTGCTTCATGTCATTATAAAACCATCTTCTAAGCGTGCATATATCCCTCGGAACATTTGCGGGATCCTCTGTATCGTGAAGCTTTCTCACCCACGCATAGTACTCATTTGCAAGAGGGGTGGTGAGTGCCGATGTCTTCTTGATATATCCGTTTCTGATAGCCTCATGGGATATTGTCCTCATAAACTTCCAGAAATTGTAGTATGCAAGCTTGAGTTTTGTCATATATCCGTCGCTGTCCTCGATGACAAACCCCTCTATGACTCTGCCGTTATACTCGTAATCATCCTCAAGGATATCATAATACCAGTCATAGAACTCCTGCCAGGTTGCAAGCTCGCAAGCCTTCTTCTTTGGTGTCAGGCCGAACCGGTGGGCTGTATCACACATCGCATCGTAATCATACTTTGCATAGTTTATCTGGTTGTAAACTATATCAAGCAGATACAGATTGCTCTCCGGGTACTCTATGATGTGAGGATCATGCTTCATATCAACACACTCAAATACAAATGTCACATTATTGTCCTTCGCAAACCGCTTCATATTCTCTATATTCTCCGGTGTCACCTTCTCATATATCATATTCTTCAGCCAGCCGGCGAATGGTCCCTCTATGGTGGATTTGCTCGCTATCAACAGATCGTCGTTGTACTCATCGTAGCTCACGAGTCCCAGGAAACCGTTCTCCTTGACATAGGCAGTCACTGGAAACTGCAGCTTATTCTGCAGCATATCAAACTTTGTCTCAGGGCGCTCATTGATATTAAAGAACTTGTCATACGCCCTCGCTGCGACTCTTCCCTTGAATGTGTCAATGTACAAGCCCCTTGCTCTTGTGGTCTGCTCATCCCACACCCTGTCATTGAATGCCTTGCTCGTGAAGTTGAATGACGAAATATTGCCAAATGTCTTCTCCTGTATGTACCTGTTCCCCCGCAAGGAGATGATCACATCTGCAACAGAGCTTGTGGTAACGGTCTGTTCCTCCTGTATCTCAGGTGCCTTGAACACATCGTTGTGGATCTCCACCTCATGGATTCCATCAGCATCCACCCGAACGCATCTGAGTTCCCCGCCATACTCGACTCTGCCCTCAAGGTTGAACACTCTGTCATTCACCCGCACCGGGAGCAGCTTGGTGTTCCTGTGTCCATGGATCTGATAGTAATTCGCCGGCATCTTCCCGTAGAATGTCTCTGCGATCTTCTCGAAATCATTGTAAGCTCCGACTCCATGTATCATCTGATCAGTTGCCACAAATGTGAGATTGTCGGGAATCACACTGAGTCCCGCATGGGTCACCAGATATACATTATCACCGTAGCTATAGTAAGCACACTGTCCAAACCTTCTGTAAAGCTTCCGCACCTCCTTCTTGTCGATTCCGGAAGCATCGAGGATTGGTCTTGTCACAAGCTCAAACTCCTTCGACCTGCCGGTGCAGTCATTTGCCCACAGCCACAGCCATCTCTCGTGATTGCCCTCAAGCATGAGAACATTCTTCCTGTCCGTGATAGATATCAGGAAATTTACAACCTCCGCATTCTCCACGCCTCTGTCGATATAATCACCTGTAAATATATAGAACTCATCATCCTTTATACCGCCATTGTCATCCAGATACTTCATCAGCGCTGTATAGCATCCGTGAACGTCCCCGATGTGATGGATCCTCTTATACTGGGAGAAATCCCTCTTCTTCATCCAGATGCTGTCAAGCTCGTCCGGCTTTATGACCGTGATTCCCGAAGGGATCTTTTGTGTGGCAAAGCGGGAGTACATCTTGTCAATAACGTCATCTGATACCCTCTTGAACTCTTCCCTCCCGGCATTTCTTCTCTTCACCTCTTCTATAGGTATATCTGTAAAATCTACACAATACATTCTGTATCTGTACGTCTCACACATATTCTTATATCTGTTCATCTCCGAAGTCTTGGAATTTGTGGCATCTATCACCGTAAATTCGCCCTTCTGCATGCGGATCTCAAGAAGGCTGAACAATGTCTTCCACACCGTACCATCATTGTTCTGACTGATTCCTCTCGTACCATCCACCTGCAGCACCGGACTCTGACAAAGCAGTCTGATGTCGTCCGCTGAAAGTGTGTATGGTTTTAATCCATTCTGCTCGATCCATGTAGATTTGCCACAACCGGCAGATCCCCTAAGCAAAAGCAATACTCTCATATTCTATCTGCCTCCTTCTTTACAATACTATTTTGTCCAATATACCCTATCTCCCTATATTTTTCACCCAACCTGTAGTTTAATCTATCTGTTTTCTAAATTGTGTTTCTTGGATGGTGTTTCTTGGATCGTTACAAAGTCATGGACAAACATAGAATTCGGCTCGCCGCAGATTTAGACGATAACACGGGCAAGCAATTCCATTTTCAATCCATTTTCTGTGCAAGCATTACTCTTGCAAATAAAAAAGCTCCCCGGCAAATGATTCTTTCAATAACATCATTCGTCCAAAGGAACTTTTTTATATTTTTATGTCATATATCTTTGTCTTGTATATCTTTGTCTTCCGGCCATCAGGCACGAACAAGCACCATCGCGCTCATCTTAGGGGCTTTGATCGTAAGTACGTTGTGCTCCACCATGAAATCCTGTGGCTCCAGCGTGTACCCCTCTTCATTTGTCAGCATGACTCTTCTGAGTATCGAGTGGTTGTACACACCTATCTGACGGATATGAAGCTTCAGATCCACATCCTCATAGTTGGTGTTCATGATGACTACCACCTGCTTGTTGTCCGTAAATCTTCCATAGCAAAGTATCTTATGTCCGCCATGGAGATATAATACCGAACCCGACTTAAGTGCCTCATACGACTTGTGTATCTTTATCATATCCTTGTGGAACTGTATAAGCTCCTGATCCTCGTGTCCCCATGGATAAGTTCTTCTGTTGTCTGGATCTGTCCATCCGCACACACCGGCCTCATCGCCATAGTATATGGTAGGAGCGCCCGGCCATGTCATCTGGAATACTACAGCCTGTCTGAATATACCCTTGTCCACGCCCTGATCAGCAGCATCCGCTCCCATGGTGTGAAGACGTCCGACCTTTCTGTTGGTTCTCGTGAGGAATCTGGAATGGTCGTGGTTGGACAGCTCATTCATGGACACGTCTATCGATGGTCTCAGGAATCTGGACATGTGATAGTTCATCGCGCCCTTGAACGCATCATAATTACCCAGAAGGTCACCGCGGAACTCGTCGCTGTGCTTCTCAACACCGCAGAGGAACCATGTGATAGGCTCCATGAACGCATCGTAGTTCATGACTGTATCCCACTGGTCGCCCTTCAGCCAGCTCTTCGGATCACCATAGTGCTCCGCCAGAATAATGGCATTCGGATTAGCCTCTTTTACATTTCTCCTGAACTCCCGCCAGAACTGGTGATTGTACTCAGGGGAATGTCCCAAATCCGCAGCCACATCAAGTCGCCATCCATCTGCATTATACGGAGGTGACACCCATTTCCTTGCTATCTTCATAATGTACTCAACCAGCTTCGGCGAGTCCTCATAGTTGAGCTTTGGAAGAGTGTCATGTCCCCACCAGCCATCATATGTTGTATTGTACGGCCATGCATTGTCATTGTAAAACTTGAAGAAAGTGTTGTAAGGGCTATCCTTCGATACAAACGCACCCTTCTCGTAGCCCTCCTGATTCTCGTATATACACTCCCTGTCCATCCATTTGTTGAATGAACCACAGTGGTTGAACACGCCATCCAGGATGACCTTCATGCCACGCTTGTGTATCTCCTCAACCAGCTCGGCAAAGAGCTGATTGCTAGCCTCAAGATTCTTTTTATTTGTAACTCTGTTGATATATCTCGACGACTGCTTGTTCTCAAGGCATCCGCCCGGAAGGCAGTCACCCTCATCGTCAACGATCCTTCCAAAATGAGGATCGACATAATCATAATCCTGTATATCATACTTATGGTTGGATGGTGATACGAATATAGGGTTCAGATATATTACATCCACTCCCAGATCCTGCAGATAATCAAGCTTATCCTTGACACCCTGGAGATCTCCGCCATAGAAACGTCCCACATCCATGATGCTCGGCCTCTGATTCCAGTCCTTTACCTGAACTGAACCGGTACCTATATATGCGTACTCATTATCCAGCACATCATTGGAAGTATCCCCGTTGCAGAACCTGTCCACAAATATCTGATAAAATACCGCACCCTTTGCCCACTCCGGTACCTTGAATCCCGGACATATCTCAAAGTCGTACTCTCTGTCGTTCTGCTTCGTAGGTCCCAGCTTGTCATAAAAGCATGTGACCCTTCCCGAATGTATCTCAAAATGATATCTTATGAATGGCAGACCTCCAGGTATCGTTGCCGTATAAAAGTCAAATATTCTGTTGGAACTCTCCTTTGTCATCTGTATCTTTTCTTCATTATATATAAGGAACACTTCATCCACATTATCGGCTGTAGTCCTGAATCTGACATTCACATCCTGATCCACATCCGGCTCCTGTGGGCTGACATAATATTTGCTTCCGTCCGCAAACAGTCCGCCTTTATTTAGTATGGGCTTTACATTATATACATAATCATGTATCTTCTGCCCATTGGTCTTCTTTTCCACCATACAATAAAATCTCCCTTGCACATACTCTTTTTTATATTAATACTTTTCGGGAGATTAGGCAACAAGATAAAACATATATTAGCTGCAAATATACAGCAGGAATCGCCTCATATCAGACCATCCTGCCCAATTTCTGTTTTAACCAAAAGTAAAAGAGACAGTCACCGAACGACTGTCTCTTTTGGAGAAGGTATTTTGTTACTTTTATGGGGTGTAGCCAAAACTATATAATGTATTGGGGGTTACAAATATTATTATATACAAATTCCGTCAAAAGTCTGCCCAAACATTTTTTTATTTGGCAAATGTCATTGTGCAATATCACAATACATTTCCTGAATATTACCTGATTTTTACTTTTTATTGTTCACATTAGACAAAACACCGGGCATTTTCTAAAAACCGCGTCTCTTCAGGTCACTCACAAGCTCCACATAAAATTCCCTCACATCAAATGTATCTATATTTTCCCTGTTCAGGTCTATCACGTCTCCGTGGGAGATTCCACGCCTGCCCTGAGGCTTCAGATATATGAAGTTTGAGCCCCATTTGAAAGATTCATATCCGACAAGTCCATCGTTCTCACCATCAAACTGCTTTACGAATGCATTGGTGGTGTTGAGCGGGAAGCGTCCGCCGGAAGGCTTCTTCATACATGAACCCGTGCTCTGTATGTATACCCCCTGCGGATCAGGGAGCTCTCTGTTCAGGTTTTCACACGCTGATGCCGTGAGATCCGTCACCGCAGCTATGAAGTCCGGGTTTGTGTCACCCAGCTTCTTGAGTGCAGAATTGTAGGCATTTGCCACGGTCTGCTGCTGTTTCTCCGGTATCTTGCCCAGAAGATAATCCGCAAATTCGCATCCCCTGTGCGGAGTGTTAATCGTTGTGAGTGATGCTACATAAGGGGCCATGCCGAGCTTCGATATGGCATATCTGCTGTCAAGGCCTCCCTTGGAATGGGCTATGATATTCACCTTTCCGCATCCTGTTTCCTTCAATATCTGCTGTATCCTGTCAGCTATCTCCCGTCCGGAGTCTGCCACAGATGCGGCGGACTGATGGTTTCCGTAGAATATGGTAGCTCCATTTGCCTCAAGCGCCGCAGGGATCCTGCCCCAGTAATTCAGATACCTGAAATCCCTGAAGAACACTCCGTGTACCATCAATATCGGGTATCTGGTGGCGCAGACCCGGTCCGCCTGTCTTGCCTTATCCCGTATCAGCTTCTCGTTCTCCAAGGCCGCCTCACCGGATGCCAGACTTATCAGCTTGCCAAGGACTATCAGATGTACCACCGGAATCCAACCGCACAGTATACCGATCACTCTCCACTTGATACCGAGCTGCCTGGATGACACATATATTCTTATTATTCCAACCCAGAATGTGACCGCCAGTACAGCCACCGCCGTGAGTATGTACAGAACCCAGTTCTTCCACGTCCATGCCCTGGCATCTATCACATGCACCAACATTAGTATCAGCACAGCCACAGACATGACCGTTGCCGCCAGGAAAGAATACAGATTCTCGCATCCCCTCTGACACCTTCTGATACCCTTAGACTGTATATTCTTCAGACCGAGAAGCGGCATCGCGGTCAGCAGTACATATACTGCTATGAACACCACAACTATAAGCGGCATGAGTGGTATATTCCACTCCGGACATCTTGTCAGCAGATATACATTTGCCAGCAGGAACGGTATCACCGCATTTATCCCTCTCTTTATTATCTTCATCCTTTGTTCTCCCTTCCGTCATATATCCAACATAAGCCAAATGCCCGCAAGAAAACTGCGGGCATCTGTATTGTCTTTATATATTACTGTTTGTCTGTCTGAGTCTCAGCTTTCTGCTCTGCAACAGCATTATCTACTGCATTTACATTCTCTGCTGTACTCTGCTCTGCACCGTTGCTCTGAACATCTGCATCTGCATCCTTAGCATCGTCTCTATCGAACAGTGCTTCAAACTCAGCTCCTGTTATTCTCTCCTTCTCAAGAAGAAGCTTTGCAGACTTGTGAAGAACATCCACATTCTGCTCCAGAATCTCATAAGCCTCCCTGTAACACTCGTCAACGATCCGCTTAACCTCCTCATCTATGACGGCGGCTATCTTTTCGCTGTATGGCTTGGTATGTCCAAGATTTTTCCCGAGGAATACCTCCTCCTGATCATCGCTCTCATAGTTGATAAATCCAAGATTTTCGGACATTCCATACTTCGTAACCATGGATCTTGCATAACCGCTGGCCATCTTGATATCCTGTGAAGCACCCGTGGTAAAATTGCCAAATATGATCTTCTCTGCAATTCTTCCGCCCATGCTAACTTTTATCTCGTTGAGCAAATGCGCTTTAGTAAGATATTCCTGATCACCCTGTGGAAGCGGCATGGTATATCCTCCGGCTCCGGTACCTGTAGGTATGATAGACACAATATGCACCGGGCCAACATATGGAAGGAGATGGAACAGTATCGCATGTCCCGACTCGTGATATGCCGTGATTTTACGATCTTCCTCGGAGACCACATGGCTCCTCTTCTCACCACCGACTCCAACCTTGATATATGATTTGTCGACATCTTCCTTATTGATATATTCCCTGCCGGCCTTCGCAGCAGAGATCGCAGCCTCATTCATCAGGTTCTCAAGATCAGCTCCCGAAAATCCGGCTGTTGTTCTGGAGATCTCGTTGAGATCAACATCTTCTGCCAGAGGCTTGTTCGCAACATGAAGCTTGAGGATTTCCTCTCTGCCCTTGATATCAGGAGGATTGACAGATATCTTTCTGTCAAAACGTCCCGGACGGAGGATCGCTTTATCCAGTATGTCCACACGGTTGGTAGCTGCAAGAACTATGATTCCCTCATTCGCTCCGAATCCATCCATCTCTACAAGGAGCTGGTTCAGAGTCTGCTCACGCTCGTCATGTCCACCGCCAAGTCCTGTACCTCTCTGTCTGGCAACAGCATCGATCTCATCTATAAATACGATACATGGTGCATTCTTCTTTGCCTGTGCAAAAAGATCTCTCACTCTCGCTGCACCGACACCGACGAACATCTCCACGAAGTCTGATCCTGAAATACTGAAGAACGGAACCCCCGCCTCTCCTGCTATGGCCTTTGCCATGAGTGTCTTACCTGTTCCAGGAGGGCCGACAAGAAGAACTCCCTTCGGTATACGTGCACCGACCTTGATGAATCTGCCTGGGTTCTTGAGGAAGCACACTATCTCTTCGAGATCCTCTTTCTCCTCACTGAGACCGGCAACATCGTCAAATGTTATTTTCTTCTTATTATTTTTCTTATCTTCCTTCTCTTTCTCATCAGGCTCTGTCATTTTCGCCCTGCTCTTGCCAAAGTTCATCATCTGGCCTCCACCGCCCTGTGATGATCTCACGAACAGCAGCATGACAAAGAACATGACGATCATGACAAGGGCATACGGAATTATCACACTCCATATGCTCGTCTTCTCCACATCGTTCAGGCTGCATCTGGCAACGACCTTCTTATCGTCATCCGAGCTTACGGTCGCATTATACTTGTCCACACTTGCCTGATAGTCGTTATAAATCTTCACGACATCATTGACATCTGTGGAATAAAATGCAAGAGTCTTTCCGTTGGTGAACTGCACCTGAACTATCGCCGTAGGAATCTCTGCATTTGGCTGTATCGACAATGCCAATATCTTGCCATCATCCAAATCCTCTGTCAGATCTGTGTAACTGTAAGTGGTGGTCACTTCAATCTTGTCGCTCTGCATCCATCTGTTTATGAGGATGAAAGCAACTATCAGGATCAACAGATAGATTATCATTCCATTCCTGAATTTTCTCTTATCCATATTTTCCATGTATATGCTCCTTAATCAATATATTACTGCTCTATGACACCTATATATGGAAGGTTTCTGTACTTCTGGGCACAGTCAAGGCCGTATCCCACAACAAATCTGTCAGGGATCTCAAAACCTGTCATATACAGCTCAACCGGGATAACTCTTCTGTCCGGCTTGTCAAGCAGGGTCACAACCTCAAGGCTTGCAGGCTTTCTCTCGCCGAGAAGCTTCACAAGGTATGAAAGGGTTCTTCCCGAATCAAGAATGTCCTCCACGATGATTACATCCTTTCCCTCTATAGACTCATCAAGGTCCTTGTTCAGCTTGACAATACCTGATGACTTTGTTCCATCGCCATAGCTGCTCACAGACATGAAGTCCATGGTGACCGGACTCTTCATTCTCTTCGCAAGCTCACACATGAAGAACACGCTTCCCTTAAGGATTCCGATCAAATGTATCGTCTTTCCCTCATATGCCTTATCTATGGCTGCTGCCATCTCGCTTATTCTGTTTTCCACCTCACTGCTGCTGAGCATAACACCAATCTGTTCTTTCAACTCTGTTTCCTCCTGTTAAAATTCAACTCAATTATCTTTTGTGTATCTTCTGTCACTTTATAATTCTCGCCAATCCTGAGTCCCACGGCCCACACGACCTCCTGCCCGGATGTCACAAGTGGAATATGACGCCGCTTGTCCACCGGTATCTTACAGTCAGTATACAGACGGTTGAGCTTCTTTCTCGAGCCCGCAGAATTAACGACTATATAATCCCCGTTTTCAAATGTCCGCAACTGCAGACACTGTTTTATTTTACCATAATCAAGAAACTTCGTACACTCTTTTTTTGCAAGATCAAGGGCTTCAGGTCTGTCGTAGATCCTGACCGTAAGCCTTCCCTCACACAGCTCATACTCACCATCACAGGTGATGTCTATGTCCACGCAGCCCGGCAGCCCGCCATCCTGACAGCTCTGGTCACCGGCGCGGTTCTCACCGCCGGCAAATACCAGTCTGCCGTACTCCAGCCACACCCTCGCACCGGCAGGAAGATTGATCCCCGCCCCGGTGTCAGCCGAGTACAGCTTCGTAACCTCCGACACATGGCTCATGCCGATATCCTTCAGGCCTCCGCACACCATTCCGATGAGCTTTCTTATGACAAGCTCCTGCACGAGCCTGTCCTGCTCCTTGAGAGCCGCCATGTCCAGCTCATATCTCCGGTCAGTGCTGTCTCCGGTCCAGCCACAGCCTTCACTTCTGACATCAATTCCCTGTCCCGTCAGGAAATCATCAACCAGTCCGGCAGCAAGCCGCTCGTAATCAGCCGCCATCATGGCCATCTGGCAAATGTGCTCCGTGGCCTGTCCATTTATCTCATTCATAAGAGGAAGTATCCTGTGTCTTATCTTGTTCCTGGTGTAATCATCCTCATTGTTGGTGGCATCCGTACAGTATCTGATCCCCTGCCGGTCAAGATATTCCTCTATGTGGCTCCTGTCGCTCCCAAGAAGCGGTCTCACTATGTGATCCCTCACCGGGGCTATACCCTTTATGCCGCCCATTCCGGTTCCCCTCGCCATGTTGAACAGAACCGTCTCAGCCACATCGTTGCGGTTGTGGGCGACTGCGATCACACAGCCCTCATCCGCATATCTGGCACGCATCCTGTCAAATGCATCATATCTTGCATGGCGTCCGGCCTCCTCCACGGTCTGTCCGGCCTGCTCCGCAAGCTTCCTGACATCGATCCTGTAAGAGTCGCATGTGACACCATATTCACCACACAAAGTCTCAACGTAGCTCTGGTCACCATCCGCAGCCTCACCGCGTATCATGTGATTTATGTGTACAACGTGTATATCTATTCCCAGCTCCGCCCTGTGCCTTGCCAGCACCGTGAGCAGGCTCACCGAATCCGCGCCGCCGGACACACCGCACACGCAGTGACTTATACCATCAAACATGTGGTATTTTCTTATATACTCAAGAACATTTTTTTCAAATACATCCATACATTTATCCTTCTGTAAATATCATAATTTCATATTATAGCATAGAGTTACTCAGGCTGCGCTACTTTTCTCAGATCCTGATATCACCGCCGCCATGACCGTCACGTCATCCCGAAGCGACACATCCCCCTGTCCTATCATGGCGCCCAGTATATCATCGACCATCCGTCTGCTGTCACCCACTCTTATTCCCTTGAGCACATCCTGCATGTGATCGGACACATCCATATCCGAGAGCCCATCGCTTACCATGACCACGGCATCCCCCGCCGCAAGTTTCTCATCCGCCATGTCGCACTCGGCATCGTCCAGCACGCCCACGGGAAGAGTAGTGCTCGTTATCTGGCGGACCTCATTTCCATCATCGCCCGGGCGTATCACATAGGTCACCGACGCCCCCTGCTTGAAGCTCCTCATGGTGCCGTCGTACATGTCTATGACCACCATATCAAATGTCGTGAATATTCTGCCCTTATTTCTTCTGGACATACATCGATTGGCAAATGCAATGCTGTACTCCGGGGTAAATCCCGCCTCCAGCAGCTCCTCCATTGTGTCCAGCATCATGCAGCTCTCGCAGGAGGCCAGGCTTCCGCTTCCCATGCCGTCAGACAGCATCATCACCAGCCTGCCATCCTCATACTCCTTCACCGAGAAATTATCCCCCGACACCGGAGAGCCATATTTCTTTATCCTTCTGACATGGTAACGCCCCTTGTAACGCGCCGCCTCCTCGTACACGGCAGATCTATACTCATCGAAGAAAAGGCTCGGCGAATCCATGCCCGCCCTTATATTCTTCCTGAAGTACCCACTCAGTACATCAGCCACCTGTCTTGACAGCACCATGCCCTGACCTGACGTTTTTCCCGCCACATAGTATCGGCTCCTGTTGCCACTGTCCATGGATGCCGTGACCCTGACCTCGTCCATCCCCAGCGATCTTATCTGCCCCAGCAGCTTTTCATCGGATATCTCCCTCGCCTCACCTATCAGATCTATCTGTCTCCTGAAGCCATCCACGAGCTCGCCGATCTGTCCCAAGCTTATCGCCGGCTCATCGCTCCCGGCAAATGTATAATCGAGCCGTCTAAACACATTTGCCATATCTTCTATCTTGCAGGCCGTGAGTCTGTTAATCTCCGCAGCGGCCGCCTGAAGACACGCCGGATCTGTCTCCTCGTCCATGGCGCCCAGCAGAGCACCAGGTATACACGCGAACAATACGACCGGAACGGCGATATTTATATAGTAAAATGCGATCTCCCGCCCAGAGCCGTTCCACAGCACTGTCCCATCCGCCACGGAGGCAAGAACGCATCCCAGAACATAGAACAGACTTGCAGACACCTTTCTTCTCCCAGTGAGTGCCCGGCCTATGAGCATGACCAGCGTCACAAGGAGCATCCACATGAGCCACCTGCTGTCATTCAGCTTGACCGACACGATGCTTCCCGCCACCGCCGCCATTCCGCATCCGTACACCGCTCCAGTTCTATACACCGCGTACAATATCAGAACTAGAGCCAGCATAAATGCCGGATTCACACCGTAGATATCCTCACCCGGAACAACCCACAGAACGACCGCCGCCAGCGCCATGAGGCTCACTATGCCCTGACTTACATTCCAGCTCTCATCCCTCTCCACATCCGAGGCATCCCCGCAGATATATGTATATAGAAGTCCAATCCCCGGTTTCAGTATCACACTGGCACACATGAATATCGCAGCCTCCACCACTCCATAAGCGGCAGCCATAAGCATGTTATCCGCATATACCACTATGTTTCCCATAAGCACGGCAGCCGACATGACGACGATCACCCTGACATACGATCTGGAATTTCTGGAGTACACGATCTTCATAAGACACATCGCAAGTCCCAGCAGCACCAGATATTTCTCCGTCACCATCACACCGGAATACACAGGTCCCGGTATCATATACTCATCTGCGTGCAACAGCCCTGCTATGCCCATAGATCCGGCTGCGACTCCCGCCGCACACCCGATGCAGGTTATCATGTATCTCCCACACACCGCACAGGCCGCCACATACACAGCCAGAACCACCGGGGCTATCCCCCAGACCATGCATAAGCCGCTGACCATACACAGAATAGCCACCGCCATCACTCCGACGAACCCATTTACCTTTTCTCTCATCAACACTTTCCCGCCTTCCTGTTCATAGTGACAAGAAGTATATCCGTCAAATGCGCAAAAAAATAGCGAATGCTGAAATCAGCATCCGCTATGTTCTGACTTTATTCCTCCGGCTTTACCACGATTTCGTCAGGATATATGAGACCGAGCTGTGATCTGGCCACATCCTCAACATACTCATCTGTCTGCATATATTTCTCACGCTCTTCAAGCTTCTTATAATCTTCCTTCGCACTGTCAAGCTGTTCCTGAAGCTCCGCCGCCTGAACCTGCAGGCTCTCCTTCTGTGCTTTCAGGCTCTGTGCTTTGTACAGTACAACCACTGCCAGCAATATCAGACAGCTCACAACCAGAACCATTCCAAGCTTCGTTGTGATCTTGTTATTCTTTTTTGACTTTGATCTGCCGACCGTCTTACTCATTAGAAACTCCCCATTCATTACTTTATTACTTGTCTTTTCTTGTAATAATATACAAAAAGTTCGTAGCCAAACGAACATATTGACATAATTTTACTATTTAAGACTAATTATGTCAACGCACTTTTCGCCGTCACATTTTCACATTTTTTGAATCTTGTTTTTTCTTACACAATATATGGTTTGCAATTTTCGAAGCAGCCCAATTTATAGTAAAAAATACAAGTAAAAAACTTGAAAAAAATCCTAAAAAAATATATAGTCTCAGATCTCCGTCACAGCATATGTAACTGACCGCCATAACTACTACACTTAATATCAACCAAAGTGTAATATCGCATATCCACGCCACCGCACGGCTGTTCCTAAAGAGCTTTGAGATGAACCAGAACAGCGATCCCAGTACACCTGAGCACGCTCCGGCTGCAACACTTATCCCATATCCCCAGAGCTGCCCTGCCGCCATATCGCTCATCACTTGAACAACCCCTTTATAGAAAAAGCACCTTCCTTGTCACCCGAATATATCATGGAGTTGATATTTCCTGTGAGATCCAGTATTCCCTTGTCAAGGTCCAGATTTGTCGCCTGCATATTCTTGCCTATTATCTTGAGTTTCCCCTGCTCGGTCACCAGCAGAACCAGATCAGGATCTATGGATGTGACCTTGCTGATCCCTGTCATGGACAGACTGTTCCTGTTGTCCATGACCACCTTGTGGGTTTTTGCCTTATTAACTTCCCCCATGTTCAGAAACCTTCTCAAGCTATTTAATAAACTATATGAGCCCACAAAAAAAATATGCCGGAATACACTATGTATATTCCGGCATATTTTTACACATACTCAAACATATCCTTGGCATCTTCCTTTTTAGTGGAATCTGCAATCATTGTAACTCTGACCTTCACCGTCTTGTTGCCAAATGCTATCTCGATAACATCTCCAACCTTGACATCGGTTCCGGCCTTAGCCACTTTGTCGTTGACCATGACTCTTCCGGCATCGCATGCCTCGTTCGCCACGGTTCTTCTCTTGATGATCCTGGATACCTTAAGATATTTATCAAGTCTCATATCAAACCCTTAAAGATTAGTTGATTGAATCCTTTAATGCCTTTCCAGCCTTGAACTTAGGTGCCTTTGAAGCAGCGATAGTCATTGTCTCGCCAGTTCTTGGGTTTCTACCCTCTCTAGCTGGTCTCTCTGATACCTCGAATGTACCAAATCCAACTAACTGAATCTTCTCACCTTTCTTTAACTCATCTGCTACAACGTCTGTGAAAGCCTTTAATGCTGCCTCAGCGTCCTTCTTTGATAATTCTGTCTTCTCAGCGATTGCTGCAACTAATTCTGTCTTATTCATTAGATAATTCCTCCTTTAAAAAAATAAATGCTCTCTGTCATCCGCCTGCTACCCGCAAAAGCAGAAAACTCTGAGCTCAACATGTATAGTTATACCTAAAATGGTTATATTTGTCAAGGAAAATAAGGGATTTCGAGGCCGAAACCCCTTGATTTTACTCACTTTTTGCCAAATTCTTGCATTACCGGCTACCCTTCCATCTGTTTGCCCAAAAATGCCGCCGCGATCACCGCTGCTTTTTGCTCTATCTCTCCTATTCTGTGTCCGCTGTCACGCACTATCACGATGACAGAGCCCACTGCATCGCCCTCTGATATAATGGTCTGCACCACCTGTCCATCGTAATCCAGGTCGTCTGTGGTTATGTGTATGAACTTCGCATCGCCTTTGCGGGCAACTATCGCTTTCCTGTCGTTTATCACGCTCTCAAGCTCACTGTGAAGCTCCTTGCCCATCAGCTCCCTCTTAGGCATCCCCGCCACCGCTATGACAGAATCACGATCCGTGATAGCCACGGGAAGCCCAAGGCTCTGGGATATGGCCTCCACATACTGCTGTGCAAATGCAGTCAGATCAGCCATGGGCGAATACTTCTTGAGAACGATCTCGCCCTCCTTGCCGGTAAATATCTCCAGTGGATCCCCCTCTCTTATCCTGAGGACCTTTCTTATCTCCTTCGGGACGACTATCCTTCCGAGATCGTCTATTCTTCTCACTATTCCTGTCGCCTTCATAAACAGTATCAACCCTCCATTGCATGTTAAATAATTGCTTTGGAGTTATTATGTGGAAAATCATCAAAATTATTCTTCCATGATCCCGGCCAGCGTCATCTTTAGATCCGCTGCGCTTATCGGCTTTGCTATGTGTCCGTTCATGCCCGCTTCAAATGCTTTCTTACGGTCTTCGTTGAACGCATTCGCGGTCATGGCGATTATAGGTATATCTGCAAGCCGTTTGTCGTCAAGCTTTCGTATGAGCATGGTTGCCTTGTAGCCGTCCATGTTCGGCATCTGTATATCCATGAGAATGAGATCGTAGTATTCAGGCTCCGCTTTCTCCAGCATGTCTATACACTGGATTCCGTCTGCAGCGTGGTCGACCTCCATGCCTGCGCCGGCAAGTATGGTCATGGCTATCTCCGCATTCAGGTCGTTATCCTCCGCCAGGAGTATTCTTCTGCCCTCAAATGAATAATCTTCATTGCGTTTCGAGACCGCACCTATGTCAGTTATCTCCTCCGATATTCTGTGTGTGAGCGTCACGGTAAATGTGGTTCCCTTGCCCGGCTCACTCTGTACGTCTATATCTCCGCCCATGAGATCGACTATCTTCTTGACTATCGCCATGCCGAGTCCTGTTCCGAACTGTCCACTCTCCGTAGATGTCTGCTCCCTGCTGAAATCCTCAAATATGTGCTCCAGGAAATCCTCTGACATTCCGATTCCCGTGTCGCTCACCATCGTGCGGATCTTCACATAGCCGTCCCTGTCGCACGGAAGCTCGTCTATATTCACGGTAACGCTGTCCCCCGGAAGAGAATATTTGTATGCGTTGTTGATGATGTTCATAAGTATCTCTTTCAGTTTCACAACATCACACTGTATATTATTGTGCTGGGCATTCACATTCCATGTAAAGTCTATGTTCTTCTCCTTCATCTGGCTCTCAAACAGCCAGTACACCGAATCAAGACTTTTGAGTGATATACTGCTCTCGTCCAGTTCTGTCTTGCCACTCTCTATCCTCGCCATTTCCAATACATTGTTGATAAGAGACAACAGATAATCACTTGATGATCTGATCTTGGCTATATAATCGCGCGCCTTGTCCTGGTCGGACAGGTTGTCATTCAGAAGGTCTGTGAAGCCTATTATCGCGTTCATAGGGGTTCTTATATCATGAGACATGGAGTTGAGGAACACCGTCTTGGCGTTGTTAGCCTTATTCGCCATATCCAGGGCATTCTCCAGATCGTGGTTGGCCTTCTCGATAACCTCAAGCTTCTCAATCTTTCTGATATCCTCCATGCAGAGCTCTATATACACGAACATCGCCGAAAGCGTCAGTCCAGCCAGAACATAAGAACCACCCGCAACAATCTGCAACACTGAACATATAAGCGCAGGTATGAGTGCTATAGTTATGATGACGGCAGATCTCTTCTCTCTTCTGGTAATGGAATATACTATCGCACTGACGAGTGTCACAAATACATAGGTATATGGAAGTACCACCTGAAGTGCGAACAATGCTCCTCTGCGATACATGCCCGTATCATCCACGTAGAAAAGCCAGCCTGTCCACCACGAGACCACACACAGCACAATCATCAGAACAAGCGGAATACTGCGCAATACCCGTATTATCTTTTTTTCCACAAATAATGAATTCTGTATGCTCTCGAAAAAATAAAACCATTCATATGTCACAAATGTCTCTGCGATCATGAATCCGCAATTCAACACAAAAACCACCGTGGCCGGCATACGCACCAGTCCTGCGTCAACCATTCTTACAGGTATATTTATTATCTGGAAAGCAATTACTCCGAATACAAAATGAGAAAACGATCTTATGATCTTATTATTTCTTTGATTAAGACATCTCACACCTATATAGAGCATGATTATCAGTATGGTGTATTCACACATCATCGTCTGCAAGTGCTGTGTCATATTTATCCCCCCCTTAGCGCAATACGCTGAATTCTCTGTTATGACTGCTCCATACCTCGTAGAGCATTTCCTCAAACTTTCCTATGTTCACCGGCTTGGACAGATATCCCTTCATCCTTGCCCTTGGTAGCATTGAACTCATCAACCAGATTGTCAAATATTGCCTGCTGGGTTCCATTGTAGTAATGCCATATCTTCAGTGATACCGGATGATCTGGATCAAGATTCACATTCTTCGCTGTATCGCCGTCTGAGTCACCACAACCAGCAAGCATACTCACGACCATAACGGCCGCCATCATTCTGGCAATAGTCCTCTTCTTCATCTTATAAGTCCCCTCTCTTTTCTCACACTACAATGATCTATTCAACACTCTTAAGAGCATTTACAGTTATCTTATACTGCTCACTGACCTTCTCATACAAAGCCTCATATCCATCAAGCTCTCTCCCCCTGAGCTTCTCTGTCAGATTCGAGCTCACTGTATACAGATTCTTAAGTCCAAGGTTCAGACATATCCCCTTCAGTGTATGTGCTGCCCTGAATGCCTTCTCAGCATTCTTCTCCGTAATAGCCTCTGTCAGTTCATTGTAGCTTCCATCATCTATAAACTTAAGTGCGAATCTCTGTATAAGGCTCTCACTGCCAAGTCTGCCAAGTACATCCTCAAAATCTGCTCCTATTGTATCATAACACTCTCTGATGTTCATATCTGGTTCTCCTTCTTCATCTCATATCTGCACACAAGCTCTTCAAATTCCTGTCTGGACTCCTTGAAGCACTCTATAAGTCTCGGTGAAAATGTTCCACACTCTCCATCAAGTATCATCTGATATGCCTTGCCCTTCTCTATAGCCTTCTTGTATACCCTGTCACTCACAAGAGCGTCATACACATCCGCTATGGACACAAGCTGTGCCGATATCGGTATATCCTCACCGGCCAGTCCGTCAGGATAGCCCTTTCCATCATATCTCTCATGATGGTGGCGGCATATCTCATAGCTGATCTTCTCGTATTCCTCACTCCACGTGCCTGCAATCTGTGTAAGTATCTCACAGCCCTTTGTCGTGTGGGTCTTCATATATTCAAACTCTTCATCTGTAAGCCTGCCCGGCTTCAGGAGCACACTGTCCTTGATGGCTATCTTGCCTATGTCATGAAGTGGACTGGCTGCAACTATTACAGCTATCTTCTCCGGTGTAAGGCCGTACTCCGGATATTTCTCCGCAGCCTTCTCTGCAAGTATATTGGTAAATTCCTTTACCCTCTTGATGTGCTCACCGCTCTCAAGATTTCTGTATTCAACAACCGTGCCTAAAACGTCCACTATCTTCTCATTGGTCTCACGTATCTGCTCTGCCTGAGCCTGAAACAGTTTGTTCTTCTCCTCCAGCTCTCTTGTCTGCAGTCTGACTTTATCCTCCAGATGATTCTTATACATGAACAGATCCACGGTATTCTTGACCCTGCGTCTGACTGTCACACTGTCAAATGGCTTTCTGACGAAATCCGTAACCCCCATTTCAAGACACTTTACCTCAACATCCCTAGCAGATTCCGCACTTATGACTATTACCGGTATCCTGTCAAGCAGTCCGTGTTCTCTCATGTAATCAAGCACCGCGTATCCATCGACATTCGGCATGATCAGATCAAGGAGCATCGCTGTTATCCCTTCACTCTCAGACTTCAGTATGTCTATGGTCTGCATACCATCAGCAGCCTGAATCACTTCATACTTATCACCAAGTGCAACTGCAAGTATCTCTCTATTCAGCTCAATGTCATCGACTATCAATACTTTTTCTCTCATTTAATTAACTCCTCAACATAGTATTTTTAATGTCCCAGAAAAAATATGTTAAAGCTTTACAATCACCCACAATAATTTTATAATTCCTAAACAATATTGTCTATGGAATTAATTGCCATTAATATAGATTTTTTCTCTCAAAATAGGTAAAATTGTCTTAAAAACAGAGCTTTATATATTAATATATCAAAAACCTACACACATAAAGGGGGGGTATTTTATGGATAATTTTGTTATATTACAGCAGATGGTTGCCATTGACAGAGCTCAGAACCGTTTTGAACTCCGGGCATCCATACAGACTCTGCTCCGTATCATCGGAAGTTGCACTTCGTCAGAACGAGTTTATATTTTTGACTGGGATGAGACTGACAACGTATTCCGCAACTCATATGAGTGGTGCGGTGACAATGTGCAGCCATGGATTGACAATCTTCAGTCCGTGGATTCCGCCGACATGCCTTACTGGCTGGAATCATTTGAGCGCGGCGACAGTATAATCATAGATAACGTGGAGGATGTGAAGGATCTCATGCCTTCCGAGTATCAGCTTCTGGTCATGCAGAATATCCACTCTGAGATAGCATTTCCTATCTTCTATAAGGACCAGCTCAAAGGCTTTATCGGTGTGGACAATCCCCACATAGAGAGTTCGGAATCCTTTATAAGTCTGCTTGGGGTTGTGGGCGGTCATCTCGGAAATGTACGGGAGACTCTCAGAATGACCGAGCTTCTTGAGCAGCGCAATAATTCACTCGAAAAGAGCCTGTCGGATCTGAACCGTGAAAGGATGTTCATGTCAGTCCTGTGCACAGACTACATATCCGTCTACTGCGTTGATCTTCAGAATGATTCCCTCGAGCCTTTAAAGCTTGACCCGGTGGCAAACGCTGCCCACATATACGACATCAAAGCCGGGAAAGCATTCTGCTACTCAGAGCTGATCAGACAGTATTATGAAAAATATGTCATCAAAGAATCTGCCCCAGACTTCACAGAAATCCTCAGCGCAGAGCATATACAGAATCATCTTGCCTCTCACCCTAAGCTCTCTTACAGATACCGGGTGACTCCGAACGCAGCGGGTCAGGAAAACTTTGAGGCAGAGATATTCCCTTTTTCAGCGGCCTCAGCTTCAAGGGTGCTGATTGGCTTCAAGCAGATAGACGAGCTTGTGAGCTTTGAACAAAATTCGAGGAGACAGCTGCAGGAGGCACTTGACGAGGCTAACCTGAACAACGAGATCATATCCGCCATAAGCAAGATCTACTTCTCAATATACAGGATAGATCTTACACAGGACATGTACGAGGAGGTGTCCAGTGATAACAAGGTACACAAACTTACAGGCCGCATGGGAAGAGCTTCCTCCAAGATGAAGGAGCTGTGTCACCGCTTCGTCGTTCCCGAATATCAGGACAAGATACTTGATTTCTTCGATCTGTCGACCATCGCAGAGCGTCTCCACACAGACGAGACCATAGCCATGGATTATCTCGCCAACGACGGCAACTGGCACTCGGCAAGATTTATTGTAAAAAAGCGAGATGCTCTCGGCAACGTGACCAGCATACTGTATGCAACAAGGCTTATCAGCGAACAAAAGAGACGTGAACAGAACTGGATGCTCCTGGCAGAGGAAGCCAACAAGGCCAATGAGGCAAAGTCCGAGTTCCTGTCCAAGATGGCTCACGATATAAGAACACCTCTGAATGCCGTAATGGGATTTGCCGACATAGCAAAGCGATCACTAGGCGATCCAAGCAAGATGGACGACTGTCTGGGCAAGCTCAGGACGTCCGGGGCTTATATAGAACAGCTCATCAGCAACATCCTTGACATAACGAATCTGGAAAACGGCAGACAACAGCTTAAGCCTTGTGAAACATCTGTATCCGAGCTGTGTCATACTCTGAACATGGTTTTCGATCAGGCTCTCATGAACGACGGACTCAATATAACCTTCAACTGTCACGATATATATCACGACTACATCCTGGCCGATGGACTCAAGCTGAAACAGATCTACTCTAACCTGCTGTCTAACTCCATCAAGTTCACACCTGGTCATGGCGACGTTGGATTTGAATTATATGAGGAAAATATACCAGGCTCCGATAAGATACGTCTCGTCGCCAGAATAAGCGACACGGGAATTGGAATAAAGCCTGAATATCAGGCGAGCATGTTCAACAAATTCTCCCGCGAGACAGACACCAGGATCAGCAAAGTGCGCGGAAGCGGTCTGGGGCTCGCCATAGTAAAGGAGCTTGTGGATCTAATGCAGGGTACCATCACAGTACAGAGCAATCCGGGTGGTGGAACTATCATCGAGGTAAGCATCGACGTCCCTTATATCATAAAGGATGATCTGTGGTCTGGACAATCCGGTGATAGCAGCGACGCAGAATCCTTGTGTGCAGGAATGCACCTTCTGGTGGCAGAGGATAACGAACTCAACTATGAGGTCGTGTCTGAACTTCTGGGTGTGAATGGTATTTCCTGTGAGCGCGCTGAGGACGGCTCCGTGTGCGTTGACATGTTCTCCACATCTGCTGCCGGAACCTACGACGGTATCCTTATGGATCTTCAGATGCCTGTGATGGATGGAATCTCGGCGTCCTACGCCATAAGAAAGCTCGAGCATCCGAATGCACAGAACATTCCTATCATCGCCATCACCGCCAACACATTTGCTAAAGATCTCGAAAGATGCCGTCTGGCAGGCATGAACGAACACCTGTCAAAGCCGCTGAACATAAGGCAGCTTATAAGCATCCTCTCAAAATTCAAGAAATAAAAAAGTCAAGAAATAAAAAAGTCCCTGTATGATATTTCAATCATACAGGGGATTTGCCGTTATTACTTATTCATGATCGCATCTATAGACTTAATGCATGCACTCCTGAGGCCTGACTCCTCGAGGGATGCAACACCGCATATGGTTGTTCCCGCAGGGGAACATACATTGTCCTTCAACACGCCGGGATGCTCCCCTGTCTCTAGCTGAAGTTTTGCTGAACCAAGTATCATCTGTGATATGAGTCTGTACGCAGTCTGTCTAGGCACACCATACTTAACCGCTGCATCCGCATATCCCTCTATGAACAGATCCACAAATGCAGGACCACAGCCGGTTACTGCGCCTCCTATTCCCATGAGATTCGATGGAAGCTCCTCCACAATTCCCACAGCCGCGAACAGCTCTTTGATTTGTGCCCTTTCTTCCTCCTCAAGGGAATTCTGTGCTTCAAAGAGCATAACTCCCTCATATACCATTGCCGGAGTATTCGGCATCACAAACTGCACTCTCACCGAACTGTCAAAATACTCACTGTACTTCTTAAAATCCCAGCCAGCTGCCACCGACACAAGAGCCTTGCCGTGAAGTCTCTCTCCTATCTCAACGAGAACGTCATTGATCTGATAAGGCTTGCATGCCATGATGACCGTATCCACGGCATCCACCAGCTCTGCAAGTGTCTTACACGGGGTAAATCCATACTTCTCTGAGTTCTTCACCAGCTTGTCATAGTGTGGTGCATATGCATATACACTCTCAGCCGCTATCTTCCCTGAATTCACAAATCCTGCACAGAGTGCCTGTGCCATATTACCCATGCCTATGAAACCTAACCTCTCCATGATACATTCTCCTTCTTTCAAGCCTTTATATATTTTGTCTTTTATATCTGTCTTACTCAGCCATCCGGCGAAGCTTCTTTGCACGCTTCTCCTGATAGAGAAGTCTGTCGACAGTTGCAAGCGCCTGGAACACGTCCACATCCTTGTCATTATCTATGGTGCAGAACATGAACAATCCTCTGGTACCTTCAGAAGCAGTCTCCATATATCTGTTGACCATCTCCGGGCATCTGTCTGCAAATCCTCCGATTATGCCCTAGTGCAGCAGACTGCTTATAGTAGCCGCCACATCTTTATCTCCTATGAGAGATATGTTATTTATACAGATAAAATCATTGACCTTTTTGCTCTTCACAAAGTCAAGGATGTTTACCTGTGAATATCTGTAATCTATGATATATATTTTGGAGTAGTGATCCACAAGAAATGGAATAAATGCATTTCCGTAGGACTCCTTCATTACTACACACGATGAACCGTCTGTCACCTTCGGGTTCTCTATCACTGCCATCGGCGTGTCACCGCCCACAAATGTAGAATACATGGTTCCCTTATCCCATCCATTTACATCCATTATGACATTCCACTTCTGCTCCGAGCCATCCTCGTTCCAGTAGGTCATGTCATTTGTTCCTATCGGTTCGTAGGCGTATATCGTATCAGGATTATTCTTCATGTCAGAGTTCTGCAGGGTGCTGTAGAAGCTTCCGAGGAATCCCTTGAAGGTATCCGTCTTCCTCTTGTCACGTGGAATGGCCGTTATGCCCTTCGTCTTGCAGAAATCCTCATACGCATAGTACGCGCCATCCGCGGTCCAGTGGTGATCTGTCCTGAAGAATATATATTCATCCTTATGCGCCTTTAACGTGTCAAATATATCGACCGTCTTCACGCCATTCATCATGCCATAGTAATACTCTATCGCCTGTTTCTGATCGGAACCGCCAAGCTTATCCAGCTCGTCATCCGATAGCAGGACACCTGAATTGTTCGGCACAAGAATATCGTACACATTTGTCTGGCCCGAGAGCTGTGCCGCTGCATTGTTGATAGCATCTATATATTCTGTTGCGGAGTCCTGAACGAAATAGTACAGGCTGTACGCAGAACCATCCTTCACATACAGGTTGTCCTGAAGCTGCTTCTGGAACGCATTGTCCATAGCCTTTGAATCTGGTGGATCGACCGTCTGGACCGAACCGCTCTCAGTTGTCGCATCCTGCTTGTTCTTCGATGTCAGACTCGCAGGAAGTCCTATCTCAGGATCCTCTGTCGTAACCTCCGTGGTACTCTCAGTTGTCGCCTTGCCTGCATCATCAGGAGTGGCGGTCACCGCACTCTTGTCCACCTCAGGTATCTCATCGCCCTTGGCATTTCCTCCAACAACCTGCGTTCCGAGCTGTATTCCGTACAGCTTCTTAAGGCTCTGGTCAGCCGACACAAGCTTATCCCTCATAGGGTATGTGTCAGAATACCACAGTGACACGTCCTCGAAGTATGATCCGTCGAGGAATGACGTTATGGTGAATGACGGAAACTTTGCAAGTGTCCTCTTCTCCATCGTGGATTTCTTAGGTCTGACAAAAAACAGCAGACCGATAAATGCTCCTATCGCCATGACTGCGGCAAATATAAGAACACCCAGAGTTCTGAATTTCTTTAATTGTTGTCTCTGACTTCTGGTATATCTTCTCTTCATAAAAATCACCCATTAAAACTGGAAATACAGGAAAGGATTATAGCTTGCACCCACAAGCGCCAGCACTGAGATCACGAGCATAAGTACCGGTGTTATCATCTCAGTTACATTGAACACGTTGAATACAAGTGGGTTGACCTTTCCAACTTCTATAGCCCATTTTCTGAGTCTCTTGCCCAGATCCGTACACGCAATACATGCAAATATCAGGAAGAATATGTTCTTCACAAATATTGTTCCAAGTGCCATATTTGCAAATCCCGATGTTCCTATTCCAAACATTCCCGCAAGCACTGTTCCAAGCTCACGAAGGCTCTCAAATCTGAATATGGTCCATCCGAACAGGATAACGAGCAGCGTATATATTCTGGATGCCACAGGGCCGAGTCTTCCGCCCAGATAAAACTTCTCCAGAAGGAGGAAGCCCAGATAATAAATTCCCCAGAATATATAATTCCAGCTTGCTCCGTGCCACATTCCCGTGAGAAACCACACGATAGCCATGTTGCGGATGTACTTCGCTGTGCTGCATCTGTTGCCGCCAAGCGGTATATATACGTAATCCCTGAAGAATGAGCTGAGTGATATGTGCCATCTCCTCCAGAAATTATTTACCGATGTAGCCATATATGGGTAGTTAAAGTTCTCATCATAGTGAAAACCTACCATCCTTCCCATTCCGATGGCCATGTCTGAGTATGCTGAGAAATCAAGGTATATCTGAAGCATATACGCTATCATTCCAAGCCACATTTCAAGTGTCGTCTGAGCCTTGAGGCTCGCCACTCCCGCCGGGAGCAGGGTGTCGGCTATGCTGGCACAGGAATTGGCCAGTATCGCCTTCTTTGCCAGTCCGACTGAAAATCTTCTCAGTCCCATGTATATGTCGTTCGCTGTTATCTTCCTGTTGTCTATCTGATCAGCAACGGTCTCATATCTGACGATAGGTCCCGCTATACACTGATGGAACAGACTTGAATACAGAAGGAGCTTCCAGTATTCTCTCTGTGGTCTGACTTCGTTCCTGTACACATCCACCACATATGATATGAGCTGGAATGTATAGAAAGAGATTCCTATTGGGAGAGCTATTCCAGGCACGGTCTTCGGCACGCCGAACACTGCCTTTATGTTGCCGAGGAAAAATCCCAGATACTTGAATATCGCAAGACAGCCAAGCATTATCACAAGGTCACACACAAGATAAAACTTCTCAGATCTCTTGGTATATCCGGCACGTGCCTCATCTATGCGAATGGCAAACAGCCAGCTCACCAGAGTCTCTCCCGCCAGGAGCAGAAGATATCTCGGGCCTCCCCAGGCATAGAACACCAGTGAAAATATCAGCAATACATTATTGCGTTTCTCAGGGCTCACCGCAAAATATGCTATCAGGTTTGCAGTGAGAAAAACAAACAAAAATATTAAACTCGAAAAAACCATAAATATTCTCCCATCATGTCAATCGGCTGTATTATACTTCACAACAGTCAACAACACAATATTAATAATGATTAACTGTACGCTTCGGAATAGGCGCCTACAGATCGGTCATCTGCACTTCCCTGTTCTTTGATATTCCGTTCACCATGAAGCTCACTCTGCCGTTACCGATCACGATATTTTTCTCCTCTGCACCTATATCAGTTCCCACACTGTTGATCACCTGTGTGTTGATATCCGAGTTGGAAAATTCCAGTCTGGCGGTGTGGGTGCTGTTACCCATGGCGTAGGCATCCTTGCCCTGTGCCACCACCTTGATGTAAGCGTACTGTATGCTGACGTCCGTATCGCCCTCACGGCAGCCTATACCATAACATTCATTTGCCCTGATGTTCATGGTAATATTGATATTCTTCATGGCAACCCTGCAGGACTTTCCATTCAGGGTTCCTATGACTGCTGTCGAGATGGATGCCCCGGATATCTTGCCGGATATATTGTCAATAGCTATATCCGCGATTCCGTTATATGAGCCTATGGATACACTTCTGGCGATTCCATTGTATATCTCCATGTCGCAGTTCTCTATGTGAAGAGTGCAGTCGCTGTCCATGCAGCCTATCATCACACCCTCCTGACCTCTCTGATCTATCTCGTATCGTCCGTGTCTAATATATATATTACCGCCAAGGCCGGATCCTATTCCAATGCCCCTCATTCCGGTGGCCGTTATGGACAGCGTTCCATCCTGATTGAAATACAGATCTCCGTGTCTCGACGCAAAATCGTTTCCTATTCCAAAGTATCTGCCACCCGCAAGTGTGATCCTCAGATCTCCATCTCCGGCAAGCTCAAGCTTTGACGACTCGGCTACCTGTATACCGCCTGTGCGCAGCTCATTGTCCCCGGTGAGGACTATCCTGACATCGCAGTTGTCTTCTATCTTTATACAAGGTATGCCCTTCTCTCCTCCAAGGCTTATGCTGTCCACCCTGAGCTCGCCTCTGAAGCCGTCTCCTATGGTTATCAGCATGTTGGACTTGAAGCCCGGTGTACCTGTCATGTTGACGTACCTGTACTGGTCATCTATCTTCTTGAAATCAAGCGCCGTATATTTGTTAAATGCAAGCTGAACCATCGATATCTCGTCTTCATCGGTTATGACATAGGTCTTCTTGCCATACTTTGTGATCTCGTTCTGATTGTACTGGACTATCTCGTTTATGATCCTCTTATCTATCTCGGCAATCGCCTCCGGTGAAGGCTTCGCCGTGTAGTAACCCTGAATGAGATCTGCGCCAAGTCTGATGACCTCCTTGAGTTCAACATCCAGCTCAACGCCCTCCGCCAGAGTGACGATATCATTGTCATGCGCAAATTCTATAATATCCTTAACAAAATGCTGCTTCTGCGGATCCTCATGTATATTTGTCATGAGCATCCTGTCTATCTTCACGTAACGCGGCATATATCTGAGAAGATTGTTGACATTTGAATAACCTGAGCCATAGTCATCTATGGCGGTCTCTATGTTCATCCTGCCGTACTTGTCCTTTATCTGATCCAGTAGCTGGTCGCTCATCTCAGCCTCCTCGGTGAATTCCACGACCACCTGTCCACCAAATTCCCTGAGTTTGCTCTCTATGACAGCGGTGTCCTCCTCCGACAGCCTGCAGCCCGGTATACTGTTAAAGAATATCTTTCTGCCCTCAAGTTCCTCTCGCTTGTCCTCAACGAGTCTCAACACATTGATAAATGTGGCTCTCTCCACATCGCTCAGACGTCCAAGTCTCTCAGCACTCTGTATTATGTCAAGAGGAGACATGTACTGTTCTCCTGCCGATCTCATGAGCACCTCATAGGCATAGATCTGACCTGTGCGGGCATTAACTATAGGCTGGAAATGATATGTGAGCAGATTCCTGTCAAGAATCTCCGTGGCAAGCTTGTCCTTCTCTATATCCTCCTGTGACAGCTCTGCATTTCTCGTGCTCTCAATGTACGCCTTCATCTTGGCATTGTTCTTGTTGCTTATGAGTGCGTTCACATAGTTGTCCAGAGCCTCCGCATTCGCAACCATCTGTCTGTCCACCGCATAGCATATCTCCATGACAAAATTTTCGCCATTTGTCCTGTTAAACTCCCTGGTACGGCTCTCCACACTCTTAACTATGGCGTCTGCGTGATCCTCCGCATCTCCCATCACCTGATATGCCACGATGAACTCATCGTTACACATTCTCATACATACGTCTGATTTCTCAAGGGATGCCGAGATCATTCTGGCAAGTGCCTGTATGGCCTCGTCCCCGACCTTTCTGCCGAGACTTGCATTTATCTGTCCCAGTCCCTTTATATCTATAGCCAGCAGCTCAATGCTCCTGCCATGTGCAACGGCATCGTTACACATATCCCTGCACCTCGCCATAAATCCGTTATAATTGTACACTCCGGTCAGATCATCACGGATCTGCGATGCATTGACCTTGTCCAGAAGCTTCTGAAGACTCGCCTGTCTGTAGAACGCCTCCATGCCCTGCATGATCTGCTTGATCCATGTGCTATATGAAATATCGTACGCCCTGCACTCGCTTCCATAGCTCACAACCGCATATCCAAAACATCTGTCGTCGAAATTGAGTGGAGTGAATATGTAAGCCTCAGGTCTGTCCCTGTCTGCATCCAGCTCAGGTATCAGTCTGGACACGTCAAAACAGTCATCGAAATCTATCGCACCGTCTCCATCACCGCAGCTTCTGATGACCCTGTATATATTCTTCGTGTATCCGACTCTCAGTGCATTTGACCCCATCATGACCTCAGGAAACTTCCAATATTCATTCAGGCAGAGACTGAAACTGCTCATGTTGCCATCCGTGTGGGCATACTGGAATATGGTATTGTAGAATTCCCTGTAATCTCTCTGGGATAACAGATCCTCCATCATATGGTTATAGTATGAACCATAGCTTCCCGGCTGAGTGTTCATATTCCATGCCGTCACGTCTCTCTTTCCCGGCTTCTCCGTACAATGCTCACATCCACAGCTTTTTCCCCAGTGTATAGACGCACTGCTCCTATAGTTCTCCAGAGATCTTCCGTTTATCTCTGCGTCTATCCATTTTGCGGCGTACTCGCCGTCAACCTTTGCAGGTATATCAACCGATGTCAGCGGTATGACTCTGTCATCGTTCGTCTCCGCAGCGTCATATCCCGTTATCGCTATATCCTCAGGGACCTTAACGCCTCTCTGTTCCAGCTCAGCCGCCAGCCCCAGTGCCATGTGATCACTGGCACACACCACAGCCTGTGGAAGTCTGTCTCTGTTCTCTGTTATCCCCATTGCGGTCTGGCGTCCTGAGTCAAACCAGTTATTGCCATAGTAGACCGACGATTCATCCACAGCGATACCATGACTCTTCATGCTGTCAAAGAATCCCTGCTTCTTCAGCTCGGAATTGGCATTATTCTCCCAGCCATCAAGCAGCACTATATCACGGTATCCGTGCTCTTCTATGAGATGATCCGTAAGCCCGCATATATTCTTTCTGTGATCAATATTTATGGATTTATATCCTTCTATCTCGTCGCCGACTATCAGTACCGGACCATCAAACTCATGCTCCACACGCCACCGGAGTCCCTCCTCTGTTCCCGGCGTCCTGATCCTGTCAGTACATATGACCACCGCATCATATTTGTCAAATTCTATCAGGTTGAATATGTTGGCGTCCCCCACTTCTCTGCTAGCTGTATCCTGATACTTCAGATACATTGAGAACACGCACACATCATAATCAAGCTGAAATGCCTTCTCAAAAAACCCCGAGAGGAATCTACCCTGGGTGTACTCATCAGCCTGGGCTGTCAGTACCGCAATCCTCTTCCTTGTCATAACATATACACCCTTTACCCTTTTATTTTTACCCCCTGGGCACCATATCCACCAAATAACATGCCCATAATTAGTATAATTCTATCACGTTCTGTCGAAAGTGTATATCTTTTTTATTTTGCCGTATCACCCATGCTTCCGGCACGCCAAAAGGACGCATATACGGAAAATCTGTATTCCGGTATGCGTCCCTTTGTATGGCTTTATAATATGCTCTATCTCACGATTAGAACTCTGCCTCAACACACTCAAGTGCTGCTGCGATTACCTTGTCCATATCATAATACTTGTACTGTCCAAGTCTTCCGCCGAATATTACATCCTTGCGTGTCTCTGCAAGCTCCTTGTACTTCTCGTAAAGCGCATTGTTCTTGTCGTTGTTTACAGGGTAGTATGGCTCTACGCCCGGCTTCCACTCTGCTGAATACTCACGGCTGATAACTGTCTTTGGCTGCTTTCCAAACTCAAAGTGCTTGTGCTCGATTATTCTTGTGTATGGAACATCTCTGTGTGTGTAGTTCACAACAGCATTTCCCTGGTAGTTCTCCTCATCGAGTACCTCTGTCTCGAATCTTACTGAACGGTACTCAAGTGGTCCGTACTGGAATCCGAAGAACTCATCGATCATACCTGTGTATACAGTCTTGTCTGCGATGTCAGGATTCTCCTTGATAAAATCGAAGTAATCTGTGTCAGTCTTGACCTCAGCGCCCTCAAGCATCTTCTCAATGATCTGTGTGTATCCGCCCATTGGGATTCCCTGGAAACGGTCATTGAAGTAGTTGTTGTCGTATATGAATCTCAGAGGCAGTCTCTTGATAATGAATGCAGGAAGCTCTGTACATGGTCTTCCCCACTGCTTCTCTGTGTATCCCTTGACAAGCTTCTCATACACATCTGTACCGGCAAGCTTGAGTGCCTGCTCCTCAAGGTTCTTTGGCTCTCCAATGTTCAGATCTGCGATCTGCTTCTCGATGATTGCCTTTGCCTCTGAAGGCTTCTTGATTCCCCACATCTTGCTGAATGTGTTCATGTTGAATGGAAGGTTGTACAGCTCATCCTTGTATGAAGCTACAGGTGAGTTAATGTAGTTGTTGAACTCTGCAAACTGGTTTACATACTCCCAGATCTTCTTGTCAGATGTGTGGAATATATGTGCGCCATACTTGTGAACGTTTATACCCTCCACCTGCTCTGTGTAAATGTTGCCGGCAATATGTGGACGCTTGTCTATAACCAGACAGCTCTTGCCTCTCTTGCCTGCCTCGTATGCAAATACTGCGCCGAATAATCCGGCTCCTACTATGAGGTAATCATACTTTGCCATGTTACTTAATCCTCCTTATCTTCCGCCAATCTCTTATCTATAATTGGATATGCTCTATAACCCTCAAACTCCTTAGGTCTGAACAATACTTCCTTAAGCCATGCAAGGGATCTCTCCCTCTCTGACATAAGTATCTTATTGACATTGTCGTAATCCACAGGCTTCAACAGCTCATCATTTCCAAGAATGTCTGCCGCATCCTGAACGTAATGATCTCTCACCTGGAATACATCCACGAGGGATTCAAATCTTGTCATTCCTCTTGCACTGTTTGCAAGTCCGATAAAGTTTGTCTCAAATACAAGTGAGAAGCTTATTCCGTGGCATGAATCAGTGAGAACGAAATCTGCATTTCTGAAATAGTTCAGCCAGTCCTCGACTGTTATGTCGTCGACGATCTTGTCGTCCATATCCATGATCTGACGGTTCTTCACCGGGTCCTTTGGACGTCCGTCCAGAAGAACAACTACCTCAAGGCCGAGCTTCTCTGAAACCTCAACCACTGCGGCTCTCTTCTCCGGAGTTGGATCAAGTATATATGCAAGCATATATTTGCCATCGTGCTTCTTCTTTGCCTTGTCTGCCAGTGAATCGAATACCTTTCTGTCTGCAACAAATACAGGATCGAGAACTCTCACCGCATCTATTCCATACACATCCTTACAGATCTCAACTCCACTGGTCTCTCTGATGGATATTCCATCAAACTGTCTCATGTATTCAGATATCGTCTCCCTGTCCTGTACATTGCAGAAATCCCTGTCATGTCCAAATGATGCAGAGAATGCGATCTTCTTCTTATCCGGCTCAACAAAATCGAAATAGAATGAGAAGCCGAAGCCTCTGCTTATACCTCTGTTCCACACCTGATCTGATCCCATGATGAATGTATCGACCTTGGAATTGAGCTCTCTCATATCCTTCAGTGTGTATCTCTTGCTCTCATGGTAATGTGCCTTTGCAAATCTTCTCGCATGGGTGTCAGGCTTGCCGGCTCCGGTCTTGGCTGCAGGCATGTCTATCATGAGCACTGACAGACCAAATGATCTGATGATCTCGTGAAGTGCGTAATAGGTAGCAACACTTCCGTAGTTTGCACCGAACCACACGCCATATATACCTACATCGTACTTGTCCTTTATGGCATAATCGTATGCCTTCTCCATGGATGAGCCATTCTTTATCTGCTCAAAATATCTCTGTCTGGCAGGATGATTCTTGAAGCAGTGGTCAAAAGGCTGTCCTGTCTTAAGCACATCATCACGCGGAATCTCCTTGTTCAGGAGCAGCTTGTCCGCTATGGCTGCATATATCTTCTCACCCTGTGGACTGTTGACTGACACAATGGATGTTCCCTTGCCGTCAGTGTAATCTCTGTTGTACTTCTGGATTCCCCAGAAATCTGCAAGTGTTATATCACCTGTTCTCGGAAGCTTCGCATATGCGCAGTGTCCACAGAACTTTCTCGTCGATATACAAGGAAGGAATGCTCTGTAATATGGATCCTGTGTCCTTGTTCTGTGATAAACTGTTCCGTCAGTGTACTTTACAGTCATCTCTGTAGACCAGCCGAAGTAGTCCTTGTCTCTGAATCCAACATCAGCAACCTTGCCCTGATCCTTGCCGTGGTATTTGTTCAGATAATCATCGAACAGCTTTGGCGATGGGCCGCCGTGGCACATCAGATCTATTGTGTAGAGATTTGATATATCCACATTCTTGAGTGTTGCGTAAAGTCCTGCGACCTGACATCCGCATCCGCAGAATACTACCACTCTGCCTTCCTTGAGTATCTTCTTAACGTCCGCATACACCTTCGATGCATCAGCCTGAACATACTTGGATTTTCTGAGCTTGTCCAGATCATCCGGGCTCTCTATGATAAAGTGTTCAACCTTGAAATCGTCTGTGTATCCTGCTCCACATACAGCTCCACCCTGCTCAAATGCATACTCAGCCAGCAGTGTGAATATTCCACCTGACGAACTCTTTGCCCTTATCTCATCGTCTGCATATGCCGCATAGCATGCAGGCTCGACAGTGTTCTTATACTCAAGATTTATAGATGGACAGATCTTTCTGCACAAACCGCAGTTTGTACATTTGCTGCGATCCACTACAGGAGCAAGAAATCCCTCTGAATCATACTTCATGCTTATAGCATTTACCGGACATACACTGTAGCACGCGCCGCAGCCACAGCAGTAATCAGGATGTATGCATCCGACTGTCTTGTCGCTGTCGCGTCTCACCGCTTTCTTTCTCCACTCTACTCGCTCTTCTTCTCTCTGTCTGGCACTCTCCTGCTTCTCAAACACTTTGATCTCAGGCTCTGCTTTTTCCTTCGTGGTGAATATCTTATTCATCCTGATCTCAGCAGGCTCGACCTTTACAACAGGCTTTTTGCCGTCTCTGAGAGCGTAATCACCGCTCATCGCCCTCTGCGCCGCATTTACTCGCTGGGACGCCTTGAGCTTATCCTTTGGCTTCGAACCGTTCTTCTCTGAGGTGTAATCTCCCCCCAGTGCTCTTCCCGCAGCCGCCAAACGGTTTTTTATACCTTTAATAGTAGCCATACCCTAAAGATACTCCTTCCATATCACTTTATATATGCAGATATTCCTTCCAGAACTTAGTTGTCTTCATCTCGTCAAATGCATTTCTGTAAGCCTGCTCAACTTCCACATGTGTCTTCTTGTATTTAGCCAATACTTTTCTATATCTCTTTATAAGCGCAAAACAACGCTTTCTGTTGATCGTTCTTCTGACTCCTGTTCCACCGTTCTTGTTCACGGCAACGAGAGTCTTCTTCATGTAATTCTTTCCCGGAACAAAGAACCAGTCGTACGCGATGATATACGGTGTTCTTCTAAGCATGAAGTTTGGAAGAAGATGTCCGTTTATCGTGAGCACATACATTGCCTTGCGGAACAGATTAAGACTCTCATACTTGTATGGATCTGTAGGAAGATCCCCTGCATAGCCAAGCTCTGCCAGCGGCACAAGCTTCTCGTTCTTAGCATTGTGCTCCTTGAGGCTCTGCTCTCCGTCAAGATGCATGATATACTCTGGTCCCTTGAGGTAATCCTCAATGGAATCTATGAGCAGCTCAGCATTGTTGTATGCAAATCTGGTTATATCCTTCCAGAACATTCCCTTTACTCTCGCAAGGAAATCCACATTCTGGCATATTCCGCTTGCCGCCTGGATAACAAAACTGTTTCTGTGAACCTGGTAAAGCTCCATGGCAGCGTTGAATTTGCCTGCAAATCCCACATGCCATATACAGATACCATTTAATGCTATGAATCCCGGCTTGTTTCTCAGTGAGAACTCCACGTCATCTCCTCTTACAAATACAGGAAGTGGTAATCCTCTGTCCTCGATGTGCTCCACAGGTATACAGCAGTACCACCAGCCTGCATATGCATCATCGACATTGAAGCTGTAGTTCTCATTTGCAACTATGTTCTTGAGAAGTCTCATATCCATAGCCGACTTGACCGGACCGTATGATCCGTCTGCCTTGTGTACAAATCCCACGTCCTCATACTGCTTCTGGCGTATATCGTAATCGAACATGGCACCACTCAGGAAGCACTTCTTGTACTCGTCCTTGAGGAGTCTGAGCAGATAATATGTTCTGAACAAACTCTCTGGCATGACCATAACATCATCATCCATGAGAAGTACATGTGTAGGCTTCTTTGGAAGCTCCAGTGCCTCTATCATTCCACGGGTGAAACCACCGGCTCCACCTACGTTGTTATTCATATAAACCTTGAGATCCTCACTGTCGAGCTCTGATGGATCGAGTTCTCTGTCATTGTCAATGACATGTACGAACATGTGTCCCTTGAGGTCACTTCCATCATAGAGTACATTTGACTTGATGAGATCTATATTACGCTTGATATATTCCTGCTTCTTGAATGTTGTTGTGACAAGAGAGATATTTACATCCCTTATTCTGTCCTCCTCGATGTCAGCAGAATAGTATCCGCTGTATATCTCTGTATCTTCCAGGGTATCCATATAGAAACCTACAAGAGCCTTATCTGTCTCCGGTATGTTCACAACCACCTCTGAAACCTCATCACTCTCAACTACCTGTGATACAAGTGGATTGTAGGTAACCGCAACGGATGCTGAATATATTGCATATACGGATATTGTAGCCTTTCCCTTCATTGTGAGGTGAAGCTTGAAGTTCTTTACCCCTGTATACTCCGACCAGCGTTTTACCTGAATGCAGTTGTAATAGCTCATGAAATTAACCTTTGTGAGCTTCTCTACAACATGACATTTCTTCTCTGAGTCGTATATAAATGGTGATTCCTCTCCCTTTCCAATGGCGCTGAATTCAGGATACTCTATCAAGTTCACATCCAGATTCATCTGCAGCATCACATTCTGCAACTTCACATTCTGTAACATTATCCAATCCTCCTGTGTTGTATATCAAACATCTTGCCTGATTTCTTGTTATTTCTTGTCCTTGCTCTGGGTCTTTGCCGGTGCAGGTGCATCCATCTCGGCCTTGAATGCATCGCATACCGTATCGGCATCTCCCACCATAACTACATTTCCATGATCCAGCCACATAGCCTTGTTACACTGCTTCTTGACAGCAGCTATGTTGTGGGATACATACAGCAGGGTCGTTCCATCCTCCAGCATGGCAGTCATCTTGGCCGCACACTTCTTCTTGAATCGCATATCACCTACAGCAAGTATCTCATCCGCAATGAGAATATCCGGCTCAACCGCCGTCGCTATGGAGAATGCAAGTCTGGTCTTCATACCTGAAGAAAAGTTCTTGACCGGAGAGTCAAGGAAATCCTGCAACTCTGAAAACTCAACTATATCGTCAAACTTTGACTCTATAAATGCCTTTGAATATCCCAGCAGAGTTCCGTTGAGAAATATATTCTCACGAGCCGTGAGCTGTGGATCGATTCCGGCTCCAAGCTCTATGAGGGCTGCCACAGTTCCCGATACCTTAACAGTACCGCTGGCAGGCTTCAATATTCTGCTGACTACCTTGAGCAGGGTGGATTTTCCGGCACCATTGGTTCCAACGAAACCCCACGCCTCGCCCTTCTTTATATCAAGATTGATGTCCTTTAACGCTATGAACTCCTGGAACATCAACTGTTTTGTCACAAGTCTTATAAAATACTCTTTCAGATTGTCCACCTTCAGATTGTTCTTGTTGAATCTTATGGTCACATCCTTGAGCTCTATAATGGTCTCACCCTTTGCCACAGTTGTTGTACGCTGTGCATTTGAGGTGAAAATCTTCTTATCATCAAGTTCGTTCTTTTTCTCTTCTACGTTAGCCAACTGCCACACCTCCTAAATATACAGAATGAACTTGTCCTGATTCTTCTTGAAACACAGCACTCCCAGTCCAAAGAAAAAGAATGCATAGAGGAATCCGAGACCGATAGTAGTGAGATCAGGCATCACTCCCTGATGCGCTATGCATCTAAACTGCTTGATATATACATACAGTGGGTTGAAGTAATTCACAAGTAACTTCAACCAGTCTGGCAGCATATCTATAGGATAGAATATCGCTGAACAGTACATCCACGCTGTGGTGACCGCATTCCATATATATCTTGTATCTCTGAAGAATACATGGAGCTGTGCAAGAAAAAAGCCCAATCCGCAGGCAAATATATAGGCCTGAAGGAATATGAACGGGAACAACAGCATCGTCCAGTAAAATGGTGAACGTGTGAATATGATAACGATAAGAAACGCTCCCAGTGAAAACAGGCAGTCAACAAGTGAGCTTGTGATCTTTGCCAGCGGGAACATAAACTTTGACACATACGTTTTCTTAAGCAGTGACGAATTATCTGTTATACTTCCAAGTGCCTTACCACATGCACCTATTACAAATTCGTACAGTATACGTCCTGCAAAAAGGTACACAGGGAAGTGTGGTATCGATCTGTTGAACATCTTGGAGAATACGATAACCATTACGATCATGATGAGCAATGGGTTCAGGATACTCCACACATATCCAAGAAAACTTCTTCTATACTTTAACTTTATATCTCTTGAAACAAGCTGATTTAAAAGATCTTTATAATTAAAAACTTCTAAAAAGCTTCCGCTTTTTACTTTCATTTTTCGTTAATCCTCCATAGTAAATCTATTCAAAACTCTTATTGTGCCTTACCTTGTTGTAAAGCTTTGAATTAAGCATTTTGTTGTAGCCTTCCAGACCCACATGCGCAGCATTCAGAAGCTTAAGTATCTTATAATGCTTCAATGTCATATCAACGACGTGTCTGTCTCTCTTGACTATATAACTCATAAGCTGATCTACCCGTGCAACACCTCTCTTTCTGTCGGAATCGCATAGCATGGAAGTTACCATGAAGCTCAGCAGAAGAAGATGTATCTTCTTGTCGCAGTATTCAAGAGCCCACTGCTCCGAGATGTCCTCTCTGTTCTTGAGCATCTTTACTATGACCATCTTGGTGTGGTCGATTCTCTTGAGCTGATTCTGCGCGGATACGCTCTGGGACACATCCCCGATCCTGTACTCGTACACGAACATATCGAGTGGCAGTATGGATTTTGCCAAGCAGCATGGATATGTCGCATATTCGTGATCCTCGTAGAATACTTTTTCTGCAAGTCTGACTCCATTCTCACGGTAAAACTGTGTTCTGTATGTTATTCCATGGAATGTGAGGCTTCTGTCAAATTTTTTCCAGTCTGACATGACCTCTTCCATAGTATATTCTCTGTCGAATTCATCAGGGAAACATCTCCAGTTCTTTATCTCCCCTGTTGTTATATTGATGGTGTGGTGACATGTCAGAACAACATCCGCACTGGCATTCTCGAGCTTTCCTATAAACTCAGGAATACTCTCTGTGAGAAACCAGTCGTCGGCGTCAAGCACCTTCATGTATCTGCCCCTGGCCTTCTCAGCTCCGGCATTTATCGCTGAGCCATGTCCTCCGTTCTCCTTATTAATAAGTGAAAAGCTGTCAGGATACTTCTCAATGTACTCCTCACATATACTCTCACTGCCGTCTGTCGAGCCATCGTTTACCACTATCACGTCTATTTTGTCCATAAGCTCCGGAACAACAAGTGATCCAAGACATTTGTCAAGATATGGCTTGCTGTTGTAGGACGGAATTATCACACTTAATATTTTTTCGCTCATTTCTTCTTCCCTAACCTGTTCTCATGTATTCCCTTCATAATAAGTCTGAAGGCCTTAAACCATGATATATCACTGTCAAACTGATGTCTCTTCCTTATACTGTAATACGCTGCGTACAATACCGCCGGTACATAACCCATGATGTATCTTGTCGTATTACCTCTGTTTATGAAAAATTCTTCGTTATACCCCTTAAACCATGTTGACTTTGTCTGCGCAACATCCGCTATGACAAATGGTACGTAATATATTGCAAGTCCGTTCTTCCTGCAATCCGTGAGGAATCTGAATTCCTCTTCAGCTCCGTTGCCCGAGCCTGCACCCATGCGCTCATCAAAATATACATTATTATTGACTATGCTCTCTCTCTTGAATGATATCTGCCAGGATGCCACATGCATGAGATCCAGATATCCAAGCTTCTTAGGCATGTCGCCCCAATGGGCAGGTCTGTTGCCTATGTTGAATATGATGACATCCGCCTCTGGCAGATCTCTGTACGCAGTCAGTATCCCTTCTTCGTAATTCCTGCTGAACACCTCATCGTCATCACACAGCAGACACACATCCGCCTCGGAATGCTTTATAGCATAGTTCCTGCTCTTGGTAAGACCCTTGTCATTCACCGAAAAAATTCTTGTCTTATGTCCGTTCCTGTCATATTCATTGTACCCATCATATCCACACTGGTTGACTATGATCGTGTCGGACTCTATATGGGATTTCGTTATGATATCCTCATCCTGAAGGTTCATACACGAAAGCAGTATTTCTAGTCTCATATGTCAAACACCCATTTCTATCTGATAAAGCCCTAAAAAAGGGCATAATTAACAAAGACCGCAGAAAGCGTAGTTTACTTACTTATACAACGTCTCTTTTAAAAAGTCAATACGCAGAAAAGAGCACCGGCAAATCTACATCTGATTGTATATAGTATTTGTCGGTGCCCTGTCACTTTATGTTATTTATATTTTGGAATTAGTCATTATATCCATTTGGATTCATCGACTGCCACTTCCATGAATCAGCACACATCTCGTCGATTCCGTACTGAGCCTCCCAGCCAAGCTCCTTCTTGGCAAGTGAAGCGTCTGAGTAGCATGTTGCGATGTCGCCAGGACGTCTGTCCTTGATCACATATGGAACGTCATGTCCACATGCCTTGCTGAATGCCTTGATAACATCGAGGACGCTGTAGCCATTGCCTGTTCCAAGGTTGTATACCTTAACTCCAGGATTCTCCTTGATCTTGTTGATAGCCTTTACATGTCCAACTGCAAGGTCTACTACATGGATGTAATCTCTCACACCTGTTCCATCCGGTGTGTCGTAATCATTGCCAAATACTCCAACGCTCTGAAGCTTTCCAATTGCAACCTGTGCAACATATGGAAGAAGGTTGTTAGGAATACCCTTTGGATCTTCTCCGATAAGTCCGCTCTTGTGAGCTCCGATCGGGTTGAAGTAACGGAGAAGTATCACGTTCCACTCTGGATCTGCTGTGTGGAGGTCTGTGAGGATCTGCTCGATCATCCACTTTGTCCAGCCATATGGGTTTGTAGGTGTTCCCTTTGGACACTCCTCTGTGATAGGGATAAATGCAGGATTGCCGTATACTGTAGCTGATGATGAGAAGATGATGTTCTTGCATCCGTTCTTTCTCATAACCTCGCACAGATTAAGAGTTCCTGTGATGTTGTTCTGATAGTACTCAAGTGGCTTTGCAACTGACTCGCCAACTGCCTTGAGTCCTGCAAAATGTATTACACAGTCAGGCTTCTCATCTGCAAATATCTTGTCCATAGCTTCCTTGTCAAGGATATCTGCCTTGTAGAATGTGAGATCCTTTCCTGCGATCTCCTTGATTCTGTCCACTGCCTTCTCGCTGGCATTGTAAAGGTTGTCGAGAATTACTACCTCGTAGCCTGCATTAAGCAATTCAACACATGTATGACTTCCTATATAACCTGCTCCGCCTGTTACTAAAATCTTCATAATGTTTTCCTCCTTTATGATACTGTGACTCATAACCATCTGCCAGACACCTGTGCTTTTTGGGGCACTATTCATGTCTTGCGCAAATGTCGATCACCAGTTTATAAACATTTTTATTTTGCAATGACGTTTTCTCCAACACTATACCACTACATCCTGTTATGCACAATGAAATGTGGCATTAATAAATATTAGTTATGGAATACGTCTGTCACAGATACACATATATTATTGCATTTTTAATGCACACTATATTACTGTGCATTCACATAATCTACGAACTTGAGGAATGCAGCCTTTCCGGCCTCATCCCTCTTGTAAACGCCTGCACACTCAAGGATCTTTGCGAATACATCGCCGATCTCATCCTGAAGGATCTTGTGTACGTTGTCCGCATTTATGTCGTACTTTCCTATGAATGTCTGTACCCAGTCGTAATGCTTTGCGATATTCTCGTGGTTCTTGATGTCTCCACCTGCCACAAGAACCTCTGCAAGCTCTTCCATCTCGCCCTTGAGTCTTGCAGGAAGCACCGCAAGTCCCATAACCTCGATGAGCCCGATGTTCTCCTTCTTGATGTTGTGATACTGCTCCCATGGATGATAAAGTCCAAGTGGGTGCTCCTCTGTGGTGATGTTGTTACGAAGGACTAAGTCCATCTCGTACTTGCCATCTCTCATTCTTGCGATCGGAGTGATCGTGTTGTGAGGCTCTCCGTCTGTCTCCGCGAATATGTACGCATCCTCATCTGTGTAGCCTCTCCATGCGCCGAGAATCTTGTCGGCAAGCTCTATGATCTTGTCTGGATCCTCTCCGTCAAGTCTAATGACTGACATAGGCCACTTCACGATTCCTGCCTCGACATCCTCATATCCTGCAAATATAATCTTTGTCTCAACAGGTGCCTTTGTCATGGCAAATGTATAACGTCCGCCCTGGAAGTGATCGTGTGTGAGGATTGAACCACCTACTATAGGAAGGTCTGCATTTGATCCCAGGAAGTAATGAGGGAACTGACCCACAAATGAGAAGAGCTTCTGGAATGTCGCCTTCTCTATCTTCATTGGGATGTGCTGTCCATTAAACACGATACAGTGCTCATTGTAATATACATAAGGAGAATACTGGAAGCCCCACTTGCTGCCATTTACCTCTATAGGGATGATCCTGTGATTCTCCCTTGCAGGATGGTTGATCCTTCCGGCATATCCCTCGTTCTCCATGCAAAGCTGACACTTTGGATATGATGACTGTGACATGGTCTTGGCAAGGGCGATCATCTTCGGATCCTTCTCGGGCTTTGAAAGGTTGATGGTGATGTCGATATCACCATACTCTGTAGGCTTTACCCACTTGATATCCCTTGCAACTCTGTATGTTCTGATGTAATCTGTAGCTCTGCTGAGCTTGTAGTAGAAGTCTGTCGCCTCCTCTGGGGACTTTGCGTACTTCTCTCTGAATGTCTTTATGATCTGGCTTGGCTTTGGAACCAACGCATTCATGATCTTCGTGTCGAACAGATCTCTGAGGACAACCGAATCCTCTGCGATAAGTCCATTCTCAACTGCATAATCCAGAATCTCCTTGAGACACTCCTCAAGTTTTTCCGGTGTATCTATAGCTGGCACCTCACCCGGCTCCTCGTAGCTGTCCTTCTTCAGCATCTCAAGGATGGTGTTGGTTGTATATATTCTGTCCTCTTCCTCTATCAGCTCATTTGCAATTCCGTACTCAACAAGCTGCTTGATATTTGTATCTATCATGATTGTAACCCTTCTTTCTACATATCCTTATATTTTTCTCGCACAGATATTTGCGAAACCCATAAACCTGTATTATGTTTGAGGTAATTTAACATTACCAAATCAGGGGAATACGAGGCCGCCGGTCCTTAGGTAATAGTCAATGCTAAGAAATCTGCATTGACTATTACCCGCAACAGCTGGCAAGCCAGCTGTTACATACGCTGCAGACAGAAATAAGCGAAAGCGACCCTTGATTGGTATGTTAAAGCGCCTCAGACACTACATTGCAATTATGTTTCGCAAATATCTATTCAACTACCTTGATTCCGCCGTAAGGTCTCACCTTGAGGACGTGGCATGCGCCCTCTCCGAAGATCGACTCTATGTTCTTCTTGTACTCAGCAACAGCCGCGTTCTTGACAAATGCCTGGATGGTTCCGGCAAATCCGCCGCCGTGTACTCTGCACACACCATCCTCGCCGATGAACTTCTCTGAGAAGCCAAGTGCTATTGATACGTTCTGTGTGAGTGGATCCTTTGCGCTGTATATATTCTGAAGAAGCTTAAAGGATGAATCTCCACTTCTCTTTATCACGTCGAGGAAGTGGTCAAACTCCTGATTCTCAAGCGCTGCAACGCCCTCTGCAACTCTATCCTGCTCTGTGTAGAAGTGAAGCGCACGAAGGACTGCTCTGTCGCTCACCTTGCCGCTTGCTCTCATCTCACCAACCTTGCTGATGAAGTCCTCCTCTGAAACTCTGCTGAGTAATTCCTCACCGAAGTAATTTGCAACCTGCTTCATCTCTGCAGGGATTGCTGCGTAGTCGTCTGTGAGGTCTGCATGTGAACCCTTTGTGTCAACGATACACAGGCTGTACTGATGAGCCTCAAAGTCAACCGGAACCTGCTTGATAACAGGATTTGCCTTGTCAAAGAAGTCGATATATATAAGTCCTCCGACTGCACATGCCATCTGATCCATCAGTCCGCATGGCTTGCCGAAATATACATTCTCTGCATACTGTCCGATCTTTGCCACATCTACAGATGATACCTTCATCTCATTGTAGAGGCCTGAAAGGATAGTTCCTATAAGGCTCTCAAATGCTGCTGATGATGACATTCCTGCTCCCATGAGCACATCGCTTGTGACAAATGCTGTGAAACCGCCTACCTTGAATCCGTAGTCTCTGATTCCTGCAACAACACCCTTGATAAGCGCTGTTGTTGTTCCCTCAAGTGCAGGATCCTGCTCGATATCATTTACATTGATAACTTCCTTAGGCATATCGTCTGACACAAGCTCGATCACGCCGTCCTCTCTAGGTGCCACAATTGCTATGGCATCAAGGTTGATCGATGTAGCAAGTACATGTCCGTTCTGATGGTCTGTATGGTTTCCACACACCTCGCTTCTTCCGGGAGCGCTGTAGATAGCAACCTCCTGATCTCCGAATAACTCTGTAAATTTATCAAGAGCTTTTACATATCTTTCCCTGTTGTATGGGATCATATCCTTGTCGAGATAGATCTGTGCAAGCTTCTCGTCAAACTCTCCACCTGCGATAATTTCCTTTAATTCTGCGATTTTCTTCATTGTCTGTAACTCCACCTTTCTCCATCTTTTTATATTTTTTCTTAATGTCCGTTATTTTGTTGTCCATATTGCGCACATTTTCTGCGCTACGCCGTTGCGCTTCTTGCTTTGTGAATATAATTCTATAACAATATACAGATTTTGAACATGGCATAGCGTTGCAAATATATGTCCATTTGTTAGATTGTTTTTTCTCGTAAATGTGGTATACTCGGATATAAAATAACTACGGAGTATACAAAATGGAAAATAAGATTGTTATGGAATTTCCCCAGGAAAATGACACAGATCTCTACCTGAATGTGTTCGGTCACTCAATAACCGAGCCGCTCCACAAGGCAGGGCCTGCGGTCAAGACCTTCTACCTCATACATTTCGTGCTGGAGGGAGAGGGCGACTTTTATGTGAAAGGGGCACATTATCATTTGAAAAAAGGGCAGGGGTTCCTCATTGAACCGGACACCCCAGCGACATATATATCAGACGAGCACCATCCGTGGCGTTACGTATGGTTCGGATTCTCTGGCAGATGTGCTCAGGACACGCTGAGCAGTATTGGCTTGACACAGAACCAACCTATTTTCACCTGCGAGGATGGCGATAAACTGAAAAAGTACGTGTTTGATATGCTTGCCCACAACACCTCGGATCACGCAGACCACTACAGACTTATGGGTATGCTCTATCTCGCACTTTCAGTAATTGCAAATGCACAGAAGGATAAGCTGGAGGCTCCGTCGGGAAATGCATATGTGAACCACGCAATTTCATATATCCAGAACCACTACAGTATGCCGATGAAGGTGGAGGAGCTGTCCGACTACGTTGGAATCAACAGAAGCTATTTCTCCGACCTGTTCAAGCAGTACACCGGGATGAGTCCTGTGAAATACCTGCAGAATTTCCGCATAACAAAAGCCCAGCATATGCTTACCATATCTGAGCTTTCTATAGAAAGTATTGCATTTTCATGCGGCTACCAGTCCGCTGAGGCATTTCACAAGATCTTCCGCAAGACCACCGGCATGTCGCCCAATGCCTACCGCCAGGAAAAGCGCCAGAGAACGCTCTCCAGTCAGGAGACCATGAACAACAACAGGCCGGATTATATTGATACAGATGATGATTTTTAAAATTATCTCCAGTGGCAAAGGCACCAGACATTATTACAAATTCCTACTTTCTTTTCCACCTAATTATCATCATAATAATAGATGCACATACGCACAATCCCCCTACAGCAAATGCCCCAACAGCTATTTCCTGCCACATTTGTGCATTATACAATTCTACCCCCGTAACTATTATGCAAATACCTAATAATGCCATTGCCGTAATCACCAAAGGCATCTTTTTAGTCGCTATACCAACTATTGATACAAGGACTGCCACAACTCCGATGGCAGCCACAACAATTGCCATATTCATATTTTCTTCTCCTCTACTTCTTTTTTGACGGAACCTTTATCGATGTTTGACACGCGACATAGCTCGCACCAGTATTTTTCATTGCTATGTATCTTGTTGTGGTACTCCAGCCATCGTGGACCACCAAAAATGTATACACCTTTCCCGTTCTCATATTCTTAACATCAACTACATTCACTGACATTTTAGAATTAAAGCTACTGGAATATCTATGCAAAAGCCTCCACCCTCAAACTGCAATAAAATGGAATCCTATTTCGTTCTCTAAAATAAGGTCTCATCCTCAAAGGCCTAAAATCATATATCCTTTTTCACCAGAAACATGAACACCATCCCAACTTTGAATACTTACCATTTCCATACCTTGACTATAGTTCAAGAGATTACATATGTAATCTCTCTTTCTACCATTAACACTATGTTCTGATTTAGGTTAAACTCAATCTTTGTCATTTGCTTCACGATATTATAATCTTTACTAATTTATCTTATAAAGTTCGTCTGGTTGCCTCTCTCCGTGTCAGGGAGTACAACACCTGCTGCCTTGCCGGCTTCAAAGCATTTGAGCATCCATGCAAGGTTCTTAGCAAGATTCCTCATGGTCTGCATACCCTCCGCATCCAGCTCAGCCTCTCCAGGCACGCGTCCGTGTACAAGATTCCAGTATGTAGAGCCAGCCACCGGCATCTGTGATATTCCAAAGTATTTATTCATCACATCGAATGATGCTGATGTTCCGCCACGTCTTGCAACCGCCACAGATGCACCCGGCTTGAATGCAAATGCACGGCCGCTGCTGTAGAATACTCTGTCAAGGAATGACTGCACACGTCCGCTTGGATGAGCATAGTATACAGGTGTTCCAAATACCAGTCCGTCTGCTTCCTTTGCCTTGGCAACGAACTCATTTACCTTATCGTCATCAAACACACAGCCTTTTTCCGTACACTGTCCACAGCCTATGCAGTCTCTCAGTGGAGCTGCTCCGATCTGGAATATCTCATAGTCTATTCCCTCTTTCTTGAGCTGCTCGCCTACCTCGTAAAGTGCACGGTATGTATTGCCCTGCGGCTTCGCGCTTCCATTCAACATTAAAACCTTCATATTCAGTTCCTCCAATCAACAATCATTTTATATCTCATTTAATATGTAACTGCCCGCCACACACACATGGCAGTTTCTTCTATATTATATATACACTTAATGATAAATTTTTTCCAGCTATTTATCACCGCCTGATCGACTTCCTGTACTCCATCGGTGACATCCCCTTTTCTTTCTTGAACACCCTGCTGAAGTAGAGGGGGTTGTCGTATCCAACAATCTTGGCGATCTCTGTCATGTTATAATCAGAGCTCTCGAGAAGCATCTGGGCATTGGCTACTCGCTTCGCCATGATGTACTGTGTGGGCGTGGTGCCGATGCGCTGCCTGAAATTCCGTATAAACCAGCTAACGCTCATGTTATGCTCATTTGCATAATCCTCAACAACTATCTCCTCGTTGTAATGCTCTCCGAAATATCCCGCTGCGCGGTCCATCTCCTCCGCCATGGCTGACACATTTTTGGAATCATCCTGTCCCTGCTGCCTGTGAACTGAGATAAGTATCTGTCTGAATATATATTCCAGCATCTCCTCGTAGTCATCCCGGCAGAGCTGCAGTTCCTGTATCATCTGTTTGAACAGGGTTCTATACTCCGCATGGTCTCCACCATAAAATATATTCACATCATCATCTATCCCATATCGTCTGAATATCTGCTTCACCTCTCCCCCGGTGAAATGCACCCAGAATACTTCCGTGTGTTCGTCCCCGTAATACACATACCTCTGCATCTGTCTTGGTCTGTAGATAACCATATTTCCGGGGCAGGCAATCATATCCTTTCCGTCTATCTCAAAATGTGCTTTACCCGCCGCCACGTATATTAGCTGATAATCTTTTCGCCCTTTTGGTCTGTAGGTTGTAAACTCCTTCTGCGTATACAGCTTGTAAGTTCCGCAGCTTGTGACTATGAGCGGTCTGCTCTTGTCCACTATGTCGAGCAGTGAGTTGTGAAGATATGCTGAGTTTGTATACATGTGTGGCTCCTTTCTATATGGCAAATTACACTATTATTTCACTATTTTTACACTATTTTGAAGCGTGTGCAGGCACATCCTGTATGCTTTATACTTTTTCTTTTGTCTGTTCAGAGACTTCACCCTGCAAGCGGACTTGCAGGGTGCGGCGTATCCGCCTTATAAAACCAGAATGTGCATGTTTTGTCTCATTATGTGCATGGACTACGCTCGCCTGTTTACCTTATAATATAATCATCAAACAACGAATATTCAACATTTTATATATTATTTTAAATACAGGAGGTCTTGTTATGATTATTCCACGCTACTACGAAAATCTGCATATTTTGCATGAAGGCACCATGCCGCTCAGAAACTACTACATTCCGGCATCCACAGCATTTGACAGTCCTATAGCTGCCAGAGAGAATTCCGACAGACTTCAGAGCCTTAACGGAGTCTGGAAATTCAGATATTACGACAGCATTTACAAGCTTCAGGACGAATTCTACAGTGAGGGCTATGATGTGTCCGGCTTTGATGCCATCCCGGTTCCATCGGTATGGCAGATGCACGGATATGACTATCATCAGTATACAAATGTCAGGTATCCATTTGCATTTGACCCACCTTATGTGCCAAAGGACAACCCTTGCGGTGCATATGTGACAGACTTTATCTACGATCAGAACGAGGACGCACCACTCGCGCACTTGAACTTTGAGGGTATAGATTCCTGTTTCTATGTATGGCTCAACGGCAGGTACGTTGGCTACAGCCAGGTGTCCCACTCAACCAGTGAATTTGACATAACCGAATTCATAAGAAACGGCTCCAACAGGCTCTGCGTGCTAGTCCTCAAATGGTGCGACGGAAGCTATCTGGAGGATCAGGACAAGTTCCGCATGAGCGGTATTTTCAGAGATGTATATATCCTGAAACGCTCTGAGGGTGCTGTATATGACTATTTCATAAAGACCAGCTGTGACGATATAACGGATCCAGCTAAGGCAGATGTAACCATAGACTTCACAGCATTTACAGAATATTCCTGCGTTGAAGACCGTTTTTCATCAAAACCGGAAACAGTGGTTGATAAAGGCGCTGATTCAAATGTTGATATTGAAGTTACTATTCTGGACGCCGATGGCAGCATATGTTCATCAGGCTGTGTAAAATGTGAAATTTCCGCTCAGAGCGATGCCAATACCAATGCAGACGAAGGCAAAACCGCAGCCAGCTCCAGCAGCATTACTTTGTCGATTGACTCCCCTGTGCTGTGGAATGCAGAAAAGCCATATCTCTACACTGTCATCATCAGATGTGCCGGAGAGGTCATCACTGACAGGATAGGAATCAGGGAGATAACGATAGAGAATAAGATCGTGTACATCAACGGCATGCCGATCAAGTTCCATGGAGTGAACAGACACGACTCTGACCCTGTGACAGGATTTACCATCAGCAGAGAACAGATCATCAGGGATATGTCTCTCATGAAGCGGCACAATGTCAACGCCATAAGGACAAGCCATTATCCAAATGTTCCTTATTTCTATGAGCTCTGCGACGAATATGGATTCTATGTGATAGACGAGGCTGACATAGAGGCACACGGTCCAAGTGAATTGTTCTATTCTGATAATAATTGGGATAACAAGGCAGCAAGGTGGAATGAGCCGATCGCCAACAATCCTGAATTCTGTGAATCCATTCTTGACCGCATCAGGCGCTGCGTCATCAGGGACAAGAACCGTGCCAGCGTGGTCATCTGGTCCATGGGAAATGAGAGTGCATACGGCGTAACATTTGAGGAGGCTCTGGCATGGGTCAAGTCCTATGACAGCTCCCGTCTCACCCACTACGAGAGTGCCCAGTATACAGACGGCAAGAGAAAATACGATTACAGTAATCTGGATCTCTACAGCAGAATGTATCCATCCATATCCGAGATGGCTGAATATATAGATGGTGATGGCGACAAGCCTTACATCCTGTGCGAATATTGTCATGCCATGGGCAACGGCCCTGGAGATCTGGAGGACTACTTCCAGTTCTTCGACAGCCACGAAACCACTTGCGGAGGATTTGTGTGGGAGTGGTGCGATCACGCCATATACAAGGGCAAAGCGGCAAACGGCAAGGCTATGTATGCCTACGGAGGTGACAGCGGCGAGACTATCCACGATGGCAATTTCTGTATGGATGGCCTGGTCTATCCTGACCGCAGGCCACACACCGGACTGCTTGAATTCAAGAATATCCACCGTCCGGCCAGGATCACCGGCTATGATGGGGCAAATGGAATTCTGACGCTGCACAACTACATGGATTTCACTGATATCAGAGATTACCTCACTATGAGCTATGAAGTCACTTGTGATGGACAGGTGGTTACATCCGGGAATATTGATGTTCCTTCCGTGGCACCTCACGGCGATGGAACTGTCAGCCTGAGCCCTACTACAAATATACAGAAATCATTGTCAGACTTATATGCAGCAAGTCATGCTGACATTTCTGGCAGCTCAGATGTTACCGATTATTCAAGTGTTGTTGAATGTTCAGATGTCGCCGATTGCACAAAAGATATTATTACACACAGAATGTTTCTCCGTGTGATATATAAGGCAGCTTGTGACAGTGCATTTGTCAAGGAAGGTGATGTGTTGGGATTTGACGAGATAGAACTTGCCACACAAAAACAGAACGCAGACAAGGTCCTGGATAAAGCATCGTTTTTGGACAAGGCGCAGAATTTGGCGGAACAATATCTGACTACTCAGAATACAGCTTCTGCCCATCTTCATGTATCGGAAAGCGACACAGAATTTGTTGTCAGCGGAAGTAATTTTGAATATATATTTGACAGGAACACAGGAAACTTTACAGGCTTAGCAATTGACGGTCAGGAACTTCTCGCTGCTCCATGCGATAAGACAATCTGGCGCGCACCTACGGACAATGACAGAAATATAAAGAACGAGTGGTTAAGAGCGCACTATGATATGGTATCCGAGCGGACCTATGATACAAGCTGTATTGTGAAAGACGGATGTGCTGTGATTACATGTACATCCAGCCTCTCTGCACCGACGGTACAGCCGGTTCTGAGGATAAACGCTGAATGGATAATAACACCTGAAGGAACTATAAAATCAAAAATGCATGTAAAGAAAAATGCTGAATTCCCTACGCTCCCAAGATTTGGCGTGAGGATGATTTTGAGAGAAGATATGCGAAATGTAAATTATATCGGTATGGGTCCATATGAAAGCTACGCAGACAAGCACCATGCAAGCTGGCATGGCTCATTTTCTGCATCCATTGACGAGATGCACGAGGACTATATCATGCCACAGGAAAATGGAAGCCACTTTGACTGTAGCCTTGTTCAGGTCAGTGCCACTGGAGCAAGCGACGAGTCTGACAGGAATAGCTCCGACAAAAATAACTTTGTCAACGGTTCATCATATCAGAGCATTTGCAATGCGCAGACAGCCGAAACGATCGCAGCTACAACAGCCCACAGCATAACCGTGACATCCGCTGTGCCATTTTCAATGAACGCTTCGCCTTACACCGCAGAGGAACTGACCAATGCAGCCCACAACTACGAGCTGCCGGAGAGCGGCAAATCCGTCCTGTGCATAGACTATCGCCAGAACGGAATCGGCTCCAACAGCTGCGGCCCCGAGCTTGATGAGAAATACAGATTTGACGAGGATGAGTGGGAATTTGGATTTACCATGCAAGTGAAATAGATACAAAATTATCGCTAAATTAAGTTTATCTCATGAAAAAGGACAAAGTCTCCAAACTTTGTCCTTTTTTCCGCTTATATAAGTATTCAGATACAAATCTACCAAGCAGCGATATTCCTCTTCATCTGGCGCATCTTCTCCGGATCCTTGCCCGGTTTTTGAACGTCACCTACCACATCGTACTCTATGCCAGATGACACATCAACTACGTCGGGATGTACCTGCTCTATCGCCCGCCGCACATTGTCCGGCGTGAGACCTCCGGCAAGCACAAACAGCCTTCCATCACGCTCTATTTCATTCAAACTATTCCAGTCAAATGTCTTGCCACTTCCAGGTTCACCGGCATCGAACACATAACCTGCAATATTCGAAAGGCTTTGATAATGTAGGTACATATCCATATCCTTCACATTGAACGCCTTCCACACAGGCAAATGTGCACTCTCTATAAGCTCATCGCTGACCTGTCCATGAATCTGGATGAAATCAAAGCCCAGCTCTGCTATCTCTGTTATCTGCTCCTCATCCGGGGATACCACCACCGCAACCTTCTTCACATCTTCCCTCAGTTCTTCAAGTAATCTGCGCGCAGTATCCACACTGACATTTCTCTTTGATTTCGGAAAATACATCACCATTCCTATATAATCAGGTCTCACCTCATTCACCGCAGCTACATCTGCGGGGGTCGTGATTCCGCACATCTTTATCTTCATGCTGTCTCTCCTATTTTTTTGTACAATCAGCTCGCTAATAGGCGAAAACTGATGCTACATATCCTTATCGAACGTCAACCCTGATAGGTCAAGTTTATATATCGTGTCAGCCATCTTTTCGTTTTCCAGAAACGCAATCATATATATCGGCAAATATACTTTTTTGCCGCTGACCTCTACATTTCCCTCCGAAAAAACATATGCATATTCTATTCCGTAATTTTCATCAGCCAAGACATTACACAACGCAGAGTGCCGTTTGTAATCCTTACCCGATTTTATCTCCAGTGGAACTACTTTTCCATTCAGTTCTATTACAAAGTCAAGCTCCCCCTGCTTTTTGCTGTTAAAATAATATTCTTTATGACCTTTGCTGAGTAGTTCCTGGGAAACCACATTTTCAAATAGCGCACCATTGTTTATAGACTTTTCTTTATTCAGTATCGCCATTTTTACCTGATCCGAATACCTACTTGTCAGTAGCCCTACATCGGAGAAGAATAGTTTAAACAGATTCCTATTCTCGCTGATCACAAGTGGAAGTTTCGGCTCACTTATATTATAGACCGGTATCGCAACCCCAGCATCCTTAAGCCACATGAAATCATTTGCAACCCTATCATAACTGAGGCCTTTACCTATACTATTGATCTGGAATCGTTTATTTTTCTGATCAAGCTGTCCCGGCATAGCATCATATATCTCCTGCAGTTTCAGCTTATATCTTGTCTCATACTTTGTAAAATCACTCTTATATAATCTAACTATCTTTTCATGTACCTCCGCTACCTTCGCAAGATCATTTGTCTCCACATAGGTATTGACCGCCTCCGGCATTCCGCCCACGATAAGATACAGATTAAATACATCAAGCATTTTTTCATGTACAAACGAGTCAACAGGCAGCCTCTGCGTAAAGCATTCCTTCAGTGTGTCGATCACATTCTGATTCACACCAACAGAAACCATAAATTCGTGCAGATCCATCGGATACATATCACATACACGCAGATATCCAACCGGTGCAGATCTGAGATCATTCAGCTCTACGCCCAAAAGCGAACCGCTCATGATATACCTGTAGCTTCCATCTTCCACCAGAAACTTCACTCTTGTCACCATATCTTTAAACTCCTGCACCTCATCCAGAAATACGATCGTACGGCCTTTCTCAAGAGGCTGTTTTGTCACCAGACTAAGTCTCATAAGCAGATCCTTTGCATCTCTGGCACCGTCAAACAATTTGACAAGCTCCGGCTGGTCAATAAAATTTAATTCCACATATGGCACTCCACTTTCCCTGAGGCATTCTTTTATAAGATATGTCTTACCGATCTGTCTCGCTCCCGTTATGAGCAAAGCGTCTCTGCCGCTCTGAATCCATGAATCTATATATTTTTTTGCCGATCTTTCCAGCATAAAATCACCCCACATACTGCATTTGCAACTTTTCTATCCCTATGATATCAATTTTTTGCAACTTTTCCAACCTTTTCGCGGTGATTTTTGCAACTTTTCCAACCTTTTTTCGGCGGTTTTTGCAACTTTGCGAGCTTTAGTAACAATTTTCTTTTATTTTACGGCGGGTCCTCCTTATGAAAATATCTGTCCGGGCAGTGTTTTTTTCTCTTTATATGGAAACTGCCTGTCGAATTCTTCCACAGCCTTTTCGTCCACGAAATATCCTTCTGGCGGAGCGTACTCACCCGTGACTCCATCAAGATATCCGGAAATCAGCTCCTTGAAGAGGAAAAACGATGCATCCTCCCCCTCATCAAGTCCATGATAGCGAATGCCAAACTCGCTTGCCGGTCTGAATCCGCTCTTGCCATAGAAATCAATATTCCCCTCAAAACATAGTGCTCCGCAGCCAAGTTCTGCAGCATTCTGCAGTGAATAGTCAAGCAGGATCTTCCCATATCCCTTACGCTTAAGTTCATTCTTTATGCATATAGGGCCCATCGTCATAACCTGAATACTTCTTCCGTCATCCGCAGTTATTTCTGCTCTCATAAACATATTCTGGCCGATGAGTTCTCCTTTTTGCAGCATAACCAAATCCAGTTCCGGGACAAATGCACTGTCATTTCTCAGCTGATTGAGCACATAGTGTTCCAAGCAGCCGGGACGATACACATTCCAGAAACTGTCCCGCACCAGGTTCTCGACTTCCCGGTATTCATCCTCTTTCTCCAGCCGTATAACCAGATCATCATTATGACTGACTTGCGTAATATTTATGTGAATTTGTCAAGCATTTTATATATTATTTTCTTACCTGTCTGGCAGCCTCAACCATATTTCTGAGGCTGGCGTCAGTCTCAGGCACACCTCTGGTCTTAAGACCGCAGTCCGGATTGATCCAGAGCTTATCCCTGCCTATCTTCGTGAGCATGACATTTACCGCCTTCACGATCTCTGCCACCGACGGAACTCTTGGAGAGTGAATATCATATACGCCAGGTCCCACCTCTGTCTCGAAGTTGTTCTCCCTGAGAGAATCCAGGATCTGCAGATCGGATCTTGATGCCTCAAATGTGATCACATCCGCGTCCATATCATCTATGGCAGGTATGATATCCGTAAATTCACTGTAGCACATATGTGTGTGTATCTGTGTCTCAGCCTTCACACCGCTGTGTGTCAGACGGAATGCAGGTATCGCAAAATCAAGGTACTCCGTATACCAATCAGATTTTCTGAGTGGAAGCTTTTCTCTGAGTGCAGCCTCATCTATCTGTATCATCTTTATTCCATGCGCCTCCAGATCCAGCACCTCATCTCTGATCGCAAGCGCTATCTGTGATATAGATTCCTTGATTGATATATCCTCCCTTGGGAATGACCAGTTGAGTATCGTCACCGGACCGGTCAACATTCCCTTCATGATCTTGTCTGTGAGCGACTGCGCATATACAGACCAATCAACCGTGATCGGCTTTTTGCGGTATACGTCACCCCATATCACAGGCGGCTTTACGCATCTCGTTCCATATGACTGTACCCATGCTTTCTCAGTGAACAGGAATCCGCCAAGTGCCTCACCGAAATATTCAACCATGTCATTTCGTTCATACTCGCCATGCACTAGCACATCCAGTCCAATGTCCTCCTGCCACTTTACACATTCCTTTATCTTTCCCTTTACAAAGTCCACATATTCCTGCTCAGATATCTCTCCCTTTCTGAGCTGTGCTCTCTGCGACTTCACATCCTTAGTCTGTGGGAATGAACCTATAGTGGTTGTCGGAAGCTCAGGAAGCCCAAATTCCTTCTTCTGAAGTGCCTGCCTCTCGCTTCTCTTCGGAAGTCTTGCATAATCTGCCTCAGTCACTGCCGCAAGCCTCTGTCTCACCTCGTTGCTGTTGCAGTCTCTTGTCCCCGCAAATAACTCCTGATTCTTGTGGTATGCCTCAAGCTCTGTATAGTTATAACTCTCGGCAAGTGCCGCAAGCTCCGAGAGTTCAATAAGTTTCTCCTCTGCAAATGCAAAGAACCTCAGATAGTCCTGTGACAGCTTCGTCTCTTGCTTAAGTGTGTATGGCACATGGAGCAGTGAGCATGATGTAGACAGAACCACATCTATCTTCTTATCGCGGAGCTGCCCTACTATCTTGAGGGTCTTGTCGTAGTGATTTCTCCAGATATTTTTGCCATTTACCAGGCCGGCAAAAAGTACCTTATCCCCAGGGAAGCCGTATCTGTCTATAAGCTGACCGGTCTGTTTGCCCTCTATAAAATCAAGGCCTATTCCGGCAAATGGCATATTTATGATATCTTCATACACATCCCTCACATCACCGAAGTATGTCTGGAGAAGTATCTTACAGTCTGCACGATCTGCAAATACCCTGTCATACACCCTGTGGAAAAGTGCCTTATCATCGTCATCCATATCTCTCACCAATGATGGTTCATCAAATTGCAGCCACTCCACATTCTCTTCATCGCACTCGGCGATGAGCTGTCTGTAAGCCTCTGCCACATCATCAGCAAAGTCTTCTGCATTCTTTGATCCCACATATCTGCAGAGCTTAAGCATTGTGTATGGTCCTATAACCACAGGCTTTGTCTTGATTCCCAGCTCCTTGGCCTCCTCGTATTCACCTGTAAGTTTCTCGCAGTCAAGGCTTATCACTGTGTCATCCTCTATCTCCGGAACTATGTAATGATAGTTTGTGTTAAACCACTTCTTCATCGCAAGAGCCTTCACATCCCCGGATTCTCCCTGATATCCCCTTGCCATGGCAAAGTACGTGTCAAGCTTTGAGACATTTAGCTCTCTGTATCTCTTTGGCACAATTCCGAGAAGAACTGCTGTATCAAGCACTATATCGTAAAATGAAAAGTCGTTGCATGGAATAAAGCCTATCCCTGCTGCCACCTGTGTCATCCAGTGTCTGTGTCTGAGATCCGCTGCAATTCCTGTAAGCTCCTGCGCCGTTATCTCATGTCTGAAATATTTTTCAGATGCAAATTTTAACTCTCTTAATGTTCCCACCCTCGGAAATCCTATAACCGATGTCTTCATCATATCCTCCTGCTCACTCACTGGCATATCTCATAGACCAGTGTTATTTTCTTGTTTGTTGTTGACATTATATGAAGCTCTGGTTCGCTTGTATAATACATAAAAATATAGCGTGAATATAGTTTTTTGCTATACCCACGCTATTTCTATGTCTTTTATTCTATGTCAGCTATGTGGTTTTAACCCTTCTCATATGTTCCGCCGCCTTCTCCCTCACATCTCCGCAGGCAGGCTCTCCGTCATCCCTCATCTCGTTGAAGCGTCCCCTGTGTTGGAGCTTTCTCTGAGGAATTTTTACTGAATCTTCCGGCTCGTCACTGCCAGCCGTGAGATAATTTGCCAACGCACCGAGATAGGTGTTTCCAAGTCTGCTGAGGATCGCCTTCCTGTGGACGATATACCCTATCCTCATATCGCTCTCATCCGCAAGTGGCACCGATATAATGTCCTTGCCGTTCAGCTTTTCATCTATGACACCGCTGCACACAGTATATCCATTCAGACCTATCAGCAGATTGAACAGTGTCGCTCTATCCCTGACTCTTATATTCTTCTTTCGCTCCGTCGTAGAGAATATTTCCTCCGAGAAGTAAAAAGAGTTGTGCTCTCCCTGCTCAAATGACAGATATGGATACGCCTCCAGCTCTTCATTTATTATGATATCGTTCTTCGCCAGTGGATGCTTTCTGCTTATGAACACGTGAGGCTTTGCCACAAACAGCTCATGAAATTCCAGGTCATTTGCCCGGAGGATCTTGTTCAGCACCTTCTCATTAAAGTCATTCATGAACAATATTCCGATCTCGCTTCTCATCCTGGCGACATCATCTATGATCTCATAGGTCTGTGTCTCCCTTATGCTGAAATCATATTCGTCCTGTCCATACCTCTTTATCAGGTCAACAAATGCATTTACCGCAAATGAATAATGCTGGGTGGACACGCAGAAGCTCTTCTTGCCGCCATCGTCCCCCTTGTATTTGTCCTCAAGAACCTTCGCCTGCTCAAGCACCTGTCTCGCATAGCCGAGGAAGACCTCGCCCTCTATGGACGGACTTATTCCCTTATTTGACCTGTTGAATATATTTATCCCCATCTCTTTTTCCAGCTCATGGATGGCATTTGTCAGGCTTGGCTGGGATATATACAGCCGGTTCGCTGCCTCGGTGATCGTGCCCGTATCCGCAACCATCACCACATATCTAAGCTGCTGAAGTGTCATATTCTCACCTGCTTTCTACTATTATTTTCTTGAACTGCTTTGCTGCCTCATTCAGCGGGTGCAGGCAGTCATACACAAGACATACATTCCTGTCCGGAAGCTTTTCCTCAAGTGAAAGCTTTACAACCTCTTTGTTCTTTACCGCCTCTCTCGCCATCAGTTCCGGTATAAATGCAAGTCCAAGCTCACACTTCACAAGTGGCAGTATCTGATCCGTGGTGGCCGCCTCCGTGTCCGGCGCAAGCTCCACGCCATGCTCCCTGAATATTCTGTCGTAGAATCTGAATGTCATAGTCTCCCTGCCTAGACAGATCATAGGATAGTTCCTCATCTCCGCAATGGACAGTTTTTGCTTTTTAAGTGAAGAAAATGTCGTTCCGCCGATAAGTATCTCACGATATGACTGCAGCACGATCTTCTTGAGAGGAGCCTCCACATCAGCCGGAGTTGTAACTACTGCAAAGTCTATACTTCCATTCTTCACTTCCTCCACAGCCTGAGGTGTAGAATGGTTGTATATCTTGAGATTTATACCCGGATACGCCATGTGAAATGCCCGCAGTCTGTCCAGCAGATATATATTTAACGCCGTCTCACTGACACCTATCGTTATACTTCCGTGAGTGAGATTCTCACCATCTGCCAGCTCATCCTCCGCCGTCAGAAGCTGTGACATTGCAGCCTCCACATATGAATAGAGCTGTTCCCCGTCTCTTGTGAGCTGTACACCCCTGTTTGTCCTGACAAATAGTATCCTTCCAAGCTGCTGCTCCAGGCAGTTCATCGCCCTGGTCACATTTGGCTGACTGTTTCCAAGAACCTTTGCGGCTTTGGTAAAGTTATGATATCTCGCAACATAATAAAATATCTTATAATACTCGAAATTAATGTTCATAATCTATTGTTAGCCACAGACTATATTACATGTCTGCTATACTCCCTTTCTTAAAATTATTTTCCATGTAGCAGCCCCAGCATATCATTTTGTTATTACTGCCATATCAATTATGATTTTCACTTATTGCTACTCCGATAGTATAATCTAACCAGATTTAAATGACAAGACAGCATTTATCATATGAAAGGATGCGCATATCTATGGAAGAAAATACCATTTTCCCAAGGGAAGAAAAATCAGAAATATTATTTGAAAAAATCCTCAGGGATCCCTGGGCATGTGAAAAGCTCATGGACACATTCTGTAATTACCTATTCTGCAATGATGACTTCGACTGCAATCTTTCACCGGAAGAATTTACAAAATCACTGCTCTCAGCTTATCTGGACAGAGATATGTCGGCATTCCTCATGTCCATCTGCAACAATACCATGTTCGATCTGCTAAGGAATTCCTACCTCATCCCATATCGCTTCAACGCCGATGGCAAGACCAATCCTGTCATCATGACCGGTGAGCACGGCGAACTTCTGCCTGAATTCAGAAACTCTGTAAGAGAAAAGGATTATCAGCACTTTCACGATATATACACACATATGACACACAACGAGAATATGTATCTTGCAAAGGCGTACAGATACAGCCATGAATACACTTCTGACAACATGGAAGTCGGGCAGAAGATCCTTGAAGAGTGCACCGGAGTCCTGCTCATCAGGGAGCTGCCGGACACGGTAAAGCTCAAGGAGACCGAAGCTGAGGCATACTGTGCTGTGTGGGATATCATGGTTGAACTGGAAAAGAATCTTCCCATGGCATTTGTATTCTACGGTCAGGATACTTTGGACAAACAAGGCATGCGATATGACGAGCTTGGAATATTCCTGCCGGATTCACTGCTCATGAAGAATCTGGAAAGACACGTTGCGAAAGCCGAGGCGATCATATATGCGGAAAAGTAAGAATGCAAAAAGCGTAAATGCGGAATCATACATAGACATTATGGAAAAAAATCACATGGAGATTCCATGGCATGACTACGCCAGTGCCGACAGCAATGTACTCATATGCAAGGCAGGTCTGATTGAAAAGGCTTCTGTCATAGGCAGAGTCGGTCTTATCATGCTCTCATGCGGAACAGGTGCATGGCGTGTCCGTACTTCCATGAACAGGCTTTCCAAAGAACTGGGTGTCACATGTACCGTCGATGTCGGACTCATGTCCATAGAATTCAACTGTTTTGACGGTCACGACTGTGTATCACAGTCCCTGTGCATCGCCAATACAGGCGTAAACACCTCAAAGCTATATAGAATGGAGCAGTTTGTTGACAATTTTCCAAATGAAGAGGCGCATTTGACCGGCGAGGAAATCCATCAGAGACTTGATGAGATAGAAAAAATACATACCTTGTATTCTCCTCTCCGCCTCGGACTTGCCTCTGCTCTCGCCTGCTGTGCCTTCACATTTCTCCTAGGCGGCGGGCCTGTAGAAATGATGCTGGCATTTATCGCAGCCGGAATCGGAAACCTCATAAGGACAAAGCTTATCAAACACCATTTTACATTATATATGAACATAGCTGTATCCGTGTCAGCCGCTTGTCTTGTGTACGCACTGCTGCTAAAGGCCGCCGAGCTGGCATTTCATATACCCGCCTTCCACGAAGCCGGATATATCTGCTCAATGCTGTTCATCATACCGGGATTCCCATTCATCACCAGCGGTATAGACCTTGCAAAGCTGGATCTGAGATCCGGACTTGAGAGACTTACATACTCGATCATCATTGTGCTTGTGGCAACGATGTTCGCATGGATCATGGCGCTTCTGCTGAAGCTTCACCCACAGGATTTTGTAGCACTCGACATAACACCAGGACTTCATCTGGTATTCAGATTGATTGCCAGCTTCTGTGGTGTGTTCGGATTCTCCATCATGTTCAACAGCTCCATACACATGGCCGCCACAGCCGCTGCCATCGGTGCCATAGCCAACACTCTCCGTCTTGAACTGGTAGATCTTGCCGGCATCCCTGCAGCTGCCGCCGCATTTGCCGGAGCCCTCACGGCCGGACTGCTCGCTTCATTCATCAAAAGCACCAACGGTTATCCGCGAATCTCACTGACAGTCCCATCCATAGTCATCATGGTTCCAGGGCTTTATCTTTATCGTGCAATATACAACTTTGGAATCATGTCACTTTCCGATGCCGTGTCCTGGTTTGCGGCTGCCATCATGATCATCATAGCCCTGCCACTTGGACTTATATTTGCAAGGATCCTGACGGACAAAACCTTCAGGTACTGCACCTGATCCCCGAATGGGGTCAGGTACCTCCGTCCCCCAGATGAGATCCCCCAGATGAGATCAGCGCCTGAATGTCAAATCTACAACCAAGGAGTATATGAACCATGAAGTTTTATCCACATAGACAAATGTCAGAATCTTTCATCACCGCGGCCTTCCTGTCAGTATCAGGAGGTCTGCAGGATGCATATACCTATATATTCAGAGGAAAGGTATTTGCAAATGCACAGACAGGCAACATAGTTCTTCTCGGTCAGAATCTTGTAGACCGAAACTGGAGAATGTGTGTACACTATGCCGTTCCTCTATTATTTTTTGCGCTTGGAATTGCTGCTGCCGAGTGTATAAAACAGAAATTTCAGAATATGCAGCAGTTTCATTGGAGACAGATCGTTGTATTGTGTGAGATTTTTCTGCTTCTTATCGTGGGATTTCTTCCCATAAGGCTCAATCTTATCGCAAATGCCATGGTTTCATTTTCATGTGCCATGCAGGTTCAGGCATTTAGGAAGGTCAACGGCTATGCATTTGCCAGTACCATGTGCATTGGAAATATCCGAAGTGGCACCGATGCCCTGTGTGCATACTTCAGAACAAAGGACAGGAACACACTGTTCAAATCTCTGTGCTACTGGGCGATCATCCTGCTATTCGGAATCGGTGCCGCTGTGGGCGGTCACTTCATCCGTATATTTGATATGAGGACCATCTGGTTCTCCTGCTGTCTGCTGTTCGTAAGCTTTCTGTTCATGTTCATCAAGGAAGAGAGAGAGTAAAAATGAGCTTACGCGGGTCCTCAAGGTGCAGACGCATGAAAGGCGCTTCGCGCGGCGTCTGCGTACATCATAAGGAATCTCCCGCTTACGCGGGTCCTCCTTATGATATATAGTCTCCTCTATCGACAACAATCTGGAATCCGAACGCCTCTGCGCGCCTGTCAAGGCAGCCGCGGCACTGGGCGGATTCCTCCCCCGTGCATATCTTGTTGTCATAAAGCTCGTATTTCTTTCGGACAGACACAGGAGACAGATTCGGCATGACCACATTCGCACCGTGCATAAACCCACGCTCCCTGCCATCCGCCGCTATCGTTCCGAGAGATGTGGTGGATGGTATGAGTGCCTTCGGGAACATCAGTCTCAGCATGCTTATCATCACCAGCGTCTGCCTGACCGTTCCCTGCTCCATCTTCGCAAATGGCGTCTCCTTGTGAGGAACATACGGCCCGATCCCTATCATCTGCGGCTGCAGCTTCGCAAGGAAATGCAGATCCTCGGCCTGATTCACCGGCGTCTGATACGGCGATCCCACCATAAATCCACTTCCCACCTGATACCCAAGACTTTTAAGATCGTACAGACATCTGACTCTGTTGTCATAGCTCATCGAATCCGGGTGTAATCTTTCATAATGCACCCTGTCCGCGGTCTCATGTCTCAGAAGATATCTGTCCGCCCCGGCCATCCGCCACAGTCTGTAAGTCTCATATGGATGCTCGCCAAATGACAGCGTAACGGCACAGTCCGGATATCTCTCCTTGATACACCTCACAATGTCAGCTATAGCCTCATCTGAAAATCCTCCGTCCTCGCCGCCCTGAAGAACAAACGTCCTGAACCCAAGCACATATCCTTCATCGGCACAGGACAGTATCTGATCATTTGTCAGACGGTATCTGTCCACATGGCTGTTGCTCTTCCTGATACCGCAGTAATAGCAATCGTTCTTGCAAATGTTCGTGAACTCGATAAGTCCTCTTATATATATCCTGTTGCCAAAACTCTGATGAGCCAGATCATAAGCCTTCCTTCTGAGATACTCAAAGTCAGAGAGATCATCCTGAGAGCTCTGAGGGTTCTCTGAATCCGACAAAATTCTTATAGCTTCAGCCAGCTCATTGACTCCCGGCAGTTCACCTCTGCCCTGTCCATATTCAAATGTCTTATCTATGATATCCCTAACTTTTCCCATATAAACTCTATACCCTGTTTTTACATTTATAGCTCTGTATGATCAAGTGATTTCCGATACAAGGTAAACAAAGTTACATCCAGATACTCCATTCCATCCCTTTCTACTCCGTCATACACAGCAGACTCCTAATGTGCGCAAGTCTGGCATCAAACTGATCATAGAAATTCTTCTCCGCATCATACATTCCCACATACATAACCTGCAGCACCAGCATGGTCTGATTTCTCGCTGTCTCATCCTCGCCAGCGCGCATATACTCGATCAGGTTTCTCTGCATGTCCTTCTGGAACTTGTGCCAGTCATTTATATATTTCGTGTACCGCGGCAAGTCCTCTGTATCTATCCATTTCGACACCTTGACCTTAGTCCTGCCCGCGCGCTCACACTCATGTATCTGCAGGATGTATCTGAATCCGTCATCGGTGTAATATCTGCCAAGTGGAAAGAGTCTGCAAAAGCCAGGTCTCGCGCTATGGATGCTGCATCTGCCCTCATCGTTTAAGAATGGGCACTTATCCGCCGTCATCCTTATATTTGGAAGCACCAGACCATCCACCACATTGACCTCAAGCTCCTTTTCAAGCAGCTGCGTAAAGTTCTTGCCGGTCTCCATACAAAGTCTCATCACGTCCAGTGGATCAAGGATGATGGAACTCCCCATCCCTGTGCAGCAGGCATGGCACCCCTTGCACTCATCGCAGTACGCCTTCACCATATCATTCGCATCGTATAATCTTCCATCTGAGATATCTTCCAGTTTCTCATTTCTTATCATAGCAGTAATCCTCAATCATTTTATTATTTGTCTACAGAACACCATACTTGATCCGCACCCTGTCAAGCTTCTCAAGAAATGGTCTTGCCAGCAGCCACAGGAATATCACCGTTGCAGTTCCATGCACCACGTCAAATGGGAATCCCGTCACATATGACGCTATGATCATGCTCCTGTTCACAGCCGGCTGCCAGATTATCACCGACGCCGGATTCATTATTCCGCCGTATATCAATATACAGATAAGTGCTCCGAATATGCACAGTCCAAGCTTTGTCGTGTTCTTTGTCCGCACTCCGCTTTTGGAGAAGAAGAGTCCCGCCAGGAACCCCACCAGTCCCATGGCAAACATCTGCCATGGAGTCCACGGACCCTGCCCCATCAGGAAATTAGACACGAACATGGACATTGCGCCGACCACAAATCCTCCTTCGCAGCCAAATGCCACTCCGGATATGATCACTATGGCCATGGTCGGGCTGAAGTTCGGGAGCATGAAGAATGCCGCCCTGCCCGTGACGGCCAGAGCACACATAACCGCCAATGTGACTATATCCCTTACCTTGGGCTTTCTTCCCTCAAATGATACGAAGAACGGGATCATTGCCTCTATTATAATCAACAGAGATATAAAATAATATTTTTTGTCTCCAAGTCTCTCGCATCCAAACCATATCGTAAGTGGAATCACAACGAGCATAGCCACTATACTTAATATCGTTCTCCTGACGGATCTGTGACCGGAAGCTTCCATGACGATATCCTCGTTCTTCTTTCTGGTGACAGGTCTTATAGCAAGGAGCAGCCCCGCTATGGCACATATCATCACTCCATACATAGCCAGATATTTCCATCCCTTTGACGTGATGGTCATCCCTCTCTGCACAAGATCTGCCAGATTGGACTGGGCCATGGTCTGCCAGAAGCAGAATATGATGATCACCGACGTGACAGATATCGTGAGTATCTGCCACCATTTCAGGGGATCAGCTTCGCGCTCCTTCGTCAAGGTTATGTCCTTTATTATAGCATCATCGTCGATCCTGTTTCCGTCTCCACATACCGTCCTCGACTCCCTGACTCCATATGCCTTCAATATATCAGAAACAGTAACCGCACCGCAAAGTATCCCCTGGGAGATTCTTGCCGCCGCAGTGGTGAAGAAATTGTTGCCCGCCAGATATTCCTGTACACAGTTCACTGTGGCAAGCTCGCCATCGAACAGCAGCGCTATGCGGTCTCCCGCCACAGCGCAGAATTCCACATCATGGCTCACCACCACTATGGTCTTGCCATGTTGCTGCAGATCTCTGAGCATACTCTTGAGTTCTGCCTTAAACCCATTATCAAGCCCCTTTGTCGGCTCATCCATGAGCAAAATATCAGGATCATACAGAAGTACCTTTGCAAGTGCCAGCCTCTGCTTCTCTCCTCCTGACAGATCGTAAGGATGTCTGTCCATCAAATGCTCCAGCTTACAGAACCTCACTATGTCCACCAACTTTTTTCTGTCACTTGCGTCCACCAGTTCTTCCCGTACAGAACGTCTTGTGAAAAGAAGCTCCGGGTTCTGTGGGAGCATGCCCACACTTTTACCCTGTTTTATCTTTATTCTTCCACGGTACGGCTTATTTACCCCCGCTATCAGGGAGAGCAACGTCGACTTGCCGCATCCGTTGCTTCCATTTATCATAAGTATCTCATTATCGTATATGTCAAGATCCAGACCGCGAAGTACTTCCTGCGAACCCTTGTCGTATCTGAAGTGAACCTCATCTATCATGACTGCCCAGGACTTGTCCTGACGATTCGCAATTTTTGTTGTAGTTTCTCCAGCACCATGATCAGTTTTCTGACCATCTGCCTCCCTGGCATCCCCTTCATCCACCAGCACATACCCAGGCGCAACCTCATGCCCCGATTCCCTGTACTTACTGTCAAACTGTGACAACCAGTTTCGCCCCTCCGCTACGGTCACCGGAGATTCATCCGAGCCATCAAGCCCCAGATACACCTGGACAGCCGCCGGCATAGAGAGATACAATCCATTTCTGTTTATACCTTTTTCCTTTAACCTCTGTCCTTCATTTTTCAGGGTGGCAGCTACCTCTTTGACAGTTCCTTGACACAGCACTGTGCCTTCATCCATGACCACCGCTCTGCTGCACACCGGAAGCACCTCCTCCAGCCTATGCTCAGTCATGATGATGGTCGTGCCAAGCTCCCTGTTGATTCTCACAAGACATGCTATGAATTCATTCGCAGCTATCGGATCGAGCTGGCTGGTCGGTTCATCCAGTATCAGCACCTCCGGAGACAGAGCCATGACCGACGCAAGATTCACCATCTGCTTCTGTCCGCCAGACAGCTCTGCGACACGCCTGTGGAATATCCCGGACAACCCGAAGAATGAACACATCTCCGCAACGCGTCGTCTGATATATCCATTATCGTATCCCAGACTCTCCAATCCAAATGCCAGCTCATGCCACACTTTATCAGTGACAAGCTGTGCATCGACATCCTGCTGTACAAATCCGATCTGCCTTGCTGATGTCCGGTCATCCATCTCCTCCAGGCTTCTTCCTTTGAACTCTATCTTCCCGGACGATCTTCCGTGAGGAGCGATACTTGTCTTCAACTGCCTAAGAAGTGTGGTCTTTCCACATCCGGAACTTCCCAATATGACCACGAATTCCCCCTGTCCCACTGATAGTGTCACATTTTTCAATGCATCAAGCAAATATCTCTCGCCCGAATCATCATTGCTATCGGGATATGCAAATGTCAGTTCTTTTATATCTAATATATTCACCGCTTCTCCTTTGTCACATTTTGCGAATCTTAACATTTTCTTTTGCCTGCATATATATTGGAACACATATAAGACATACATACACTACATACATACTTACAGTAAGTGTACCACTTATACTTCCTCTTATGGACGGATAATACCAGAACGCAAATCCTCCGCACACACTGCCGGCCAGCACATACAATCCACACACAAGTATAAATGCAAGCGCTTTAGTATCACTTTTTCTAAATCTATACAGTGAATATGCAGATCTTCCGGAAAGTCCATATCCCCTTGATCTCATACTATCTGCAGTGACAAGCGCCCGTTCAAGAGCCCAGGTTACAACGGCAGAAAACACATGGCAGCCCGTTCTAATTCTCACAAAATACGAACCTTTTGGTTTGTATCCAGATGCCCTCTGAGCTCTGTACACCTTTCCAAACTGTCCTGCTATGTCCGGAATAAACCTCAGTGTCATGGAAAGTATCAGAGACAACACTGGCGCCGCCTTGCCGAACAGATACACCATCTTGTCCGATGATATAACGCAGTTAAAGCACGAAAACCAGCATATCACTGTCACCAGCATAAACGCAGCCATGATTCCATACATTATAGACTCCAATGTCAACGGATTTCCAGACGGAAAATATGTGAGTATCGTCACTCCCTGATGGCTGAACGCCGGGTTGATGAGCGCCGTCAGCAATATAAGTGGGATCATATATTTTATATTAGTCCTGAAGCCATCATATCCCCTAAGCAATACCGAATACACAAATGCCCCTATAAAAGACATGCCCAGGCAAACCGGATGGGTAAATGCCAGGGCATATCCTATAGTGAATATAAAGTATACCAGATTGACTATAGGGTGATATGTGGAAAATGAATCCTGTCTTTTCACAATTATATTTTTATCTCCTATCAATCACTATGTCCAGTACCCATGTCTCAGCGAATCTGTCAATGCATCTCGGATCCAACATCTGCTCCCAGGTCACATGTATAGAGCCATTTTATCACATCTCCCTGCTTGAGTTCATAGCTTGAACAGCCATAATTTGGGAACCAGCCATTTACCGAGTACATCCAGCCTGAACCATCACCACAGTCAAATTCATACAGATTGTGAATTCCTTCTATATAATAACTTCCATACATAGGCGTCCATGAATATTCAAGCTGTATACCATAATCCCTGCACACCGACTTAAGCACTTCGAATACTGTGTCCCCCTCCTCAAATGTGGCAGTCACAGTTCCCAGAATGACACCATCATCAGGTACATAGTCCTTTTTCTCCGGTCTTAGCAGTTCCAGATTGTCAAATATTGTAGAACATCCTATTGATATAGTGCAACTGTAGGTTTTCTTCGGCGCTTCAGTTGTATTCTCTGTAGTTGCCTTTGTCGTGGCAGAAGAATCAGCAGTTGTCTTATCCGGTTTCCGCTTTTCCGTAGTCGTCGTGGTCCCCGGCTTCTTCTCAGTTGTTTTTTGAGACTCCGTGGTGGTATTCTTCTTTGTAGTAGCCTCCGTCTTCTTCTCCGTGGTAGTCTCAGAATTTCGCTCCGTCACATTCTCCGATGTGCTCTCAGCGGAAGTCTGATATTCTGTTTCCGATGTATCAGAATCCGAATGAGTTCCTGAGGAGGTATCGGTTACAGAACTGTCTGATTTCTTTTTCTTGTCATTCCCTGCATCAGTATTTTCCTCTGTCGCACTCTTCGTTGTCTCCGTCAGTTCCGCACCGCCTACAGCTTCAGTTGTGAGTCCCTCTTCGGTCTTTTCCAGCTTGAAACCTCTGGTCCCCGGCGCATTTCCTCCGTACCAGAAAGCCCACACCAGGATCAGCAGAACAATCACAGCTCCACCTATGTGTTTCTTATATTTCTTTACAAATTCTTTGATCTTATCCATACACCTACTTCTTTCGGATCACAACGTTTACAGTCTTGCTCCATGCTCCGTAATAATAAGTCTTTCCAACCTTCTTGAATCCCTGAACTCTGACATAATACCGCTTTCCCGCCTTGAGTCCGCTCAACGTCACATTTGTCTTCTTGTTTACCGATGCCCTGTACACCTTGACATTCTTTTTAAATGTCTTATCCGTGGAATACATCACCCTGTACCCCGAAGCACTCGCATTTTTTTTATAAGTCACAGTGCACTTTTTCTTCACCGTTGACTTTATCTTTGTTATCTTTTCCTGATTGACCCTGTATATTGTCTGGGTCGTATACGTAGCCTCCCCGCCACTTCCAACAGGCTTAACTGCATAGATATATTTCTTGCCATTTGCGACCTTCCGGTCAGTGTAGCTCAGAGATTTTGTGGTGGCCACAGTCGTCCAATTCTTTGCATTTCCAACCTTTCTGAGCACCACATATCTGTCAGCCCGTGCCGCTTTCTTCCACTTTACTGTTATGCCTGCTGCTCCATTACCCGCCGACACACTCGTCTTAGCCGGCGCAGCCATCTTTATGACAAATGTCTTGCTGGCTGAGCCCTTGAATATTCCCTTGCCGGTCACCACTACCTTTGCCGAATTGCCAATATTGACATTGTTCTGATATGAAATGGTGTAATCCACGCCATCCTTAAGCACTCTGTCACCAATCTTCACCGTCACGCCCGGCTTCTTGGCCTTGCCGTCGTACACATACGTGCTGGTGCTGAGTTTCACATCCGCTGTCGCCACGGATCGGATATATAATGACTTTGCATCAGACATATCATACAGTGTGTTCTTTCCTTTTTTGAATCTGTCATAGGCAGCCAGAGCATATCCAGCCTGCTGCGAAGCCATTCCATTTACAACCAGTTCACCATTCTGTTTTACATCATGGGCAAACCCGCCGGCACTCGCAACATAGAATCCCATCAAAGCATCCAGCACAGAATGTCCATTTTTGACAAATGCCTCATCTGTTCCGGCATCCCTGCCTATATCAAGTAATCCACATATCACCTGCGCACAGCTCTCAGAATTCACAGTTCCCCATGAAGCAAATCCACCATCAGCCTTCTGCAGCCCCGACATTACATCAAGCGCCCTGTCAACCGCCGTCTTAACCTCTGTGTTAGACTTGTAATACGGCGCAAGTGCCTGAATTGTCATACCTGTCATATCCGGGTCAGCATTACTACCAGAAAATGCCCAACCACCGCTAGAAAGCTCTCGTCCAAGGATATATTCAACAAGCCCTTCCCTTGTCGTCTGAACACCGTCACTTCCATCTGGAAGCTTCGGAATATCATAACCTACCGTGTCAAATGCAATCAACGCAAACACCGGGCCATTGATTCCCTGTGTTGTTACATAATTCATATCGGCCAATGGCTCAAGCAGATTGTATCCACCAACATCTGTGGCATCAGCGCCAATCGCAGTGAGTGCAAGTATAGTTCTTGAATTGTCCGTACTCTTATTCTTGTGAAGCTTTGCCGAGCCTTTTGCCTTAACATACTCCACAACATTATCATAGTATTCCCCATACCATGCCTCATCCTCATAAGCATATCTGGCAAGAGTCATCACGTTCCACTCAGCTCCAAACTGAGGGTCATCCGCAGTCTTCCTCAGATATACAAGAGTATCGCCAAGGGCCTGTGTGTAATCAACTGCAGCCACATCTGCAGTTTCCTCTGTCGCAGTTCCTGTCACCGGATCCGTCTCGTCATTCGTCGCTGTAGATACTGCTGGATTCGTCATATCGTCTGGCACTGTGTATATCGTAGAATCTGTTACACCATCCGACTCTGCATATATCGTAGAATCCGTTACATCATCCGCCGCATACACGTTCACAGCATTTCCTGTTGTTCCCGTGAACATAACCATTGCCATCGTGCACATCGCCATACACACAGCAAAAATTCTTCTCTTCATAATCGTGTCTCCTTTCACATTATTCCGAGTGGATATATAGCAAGCGATCTGACTTGCCACAATTACCCCAATCTTATCAACGCCCATGTTCTATGTCAACCTGAAGCAATCAAGTCAAATAGCACAAAATTTTATCTTTTTTGCAAAAAAGCACCTAAAATAACACCAATTCCCAGAAGAGGGGGTACTGTGATATCTGCAATCGGTAGCGCGGACTACCGGGCTTCGATGCTTCCTGCCGAGGTGTAAGCAGCAACGCCCTTATCGCTGCTGGAACCGCATATAACGCAAATGTCCTTCCTCACACAACGTAAGACCCGCTTGGTAATATATATATCCGACAATCGTTAGCGCAGACGTCTGTGCTTCGATGGTGCTTGCTGGTGCCCAGATCCGCCGACGCCCAGCCCCGAGACCTCAATAGCACCAATGAAGTCAGAAGGCCGGCCAATGTAGGTGAGGGGGTACTGTGATATCTGCAATCGGTAGCGCGGACTACCAAGCTTCGATGCTTCCTGCCGAGGTGTAAGCAGCAACGCCCTTATCGCTGCTGGAACCGAGTGCATATGGAAGTAAATCGAAGCGACAGTAGTCAAGCGTGATTGAAGATACCACAATACCCCCTCACTAATGGGCCAGCCTTCGTCCGTCCTCACAACAATTTCTTAAAATCCTCCAGACAAACCGGTCTGGAGAAATGATATCCCTGGTAATAAGTCGAGCCATACCTGTGAAGGTAATCGAACAGTGCCTTGTCCTCGACACCTTCAATGCAGCTCTTGTATCCGAGTTCATGAGCACATGACACAACCGCCTGTACAAGAACCTGATTAGGCTTGCTCTCCTGTATTCCCCTGACAAATGACATATCGACCTTAAGCTCATCTATCGGTAATTCCGTGAGTAGGTTTAATGTAGCATTTCCCGTTCCAAAATCATCAATAGCGATCTTTATTCCAAGTTTCCTGAAATATTCCAGCTCATTTTTCAGAAATGTTATATCCATATTCTTACATCTCTCTGTGAGCTCTATGCACAAATACTCAGGAGGGAACTTCGTCTTTTTTAATATATCCACAACAGCCTGCCTGAATCCATGATTCTCAAGCTGAGTCGCTGATATATTGACATTCACCACAAAATCAGGTCTGATCTTGCGAACCTCCATACCATCCGTGAGTGCCTGCTCTATTATCCAGTTGCCAAGCTCAAAGAAACAAGGCTCCATCTCAAGCCACGGTATAAATATTCCCGGTGGAACCACACCAAATTCCTTGTGTTTCCATCTGAGAAGAGCCTCCATACCAACTATGTGTCCTGTCTCGGAATTGGCTATAGGCTGATAGCACATGAAAAAGCCTTCCATGTTGTTTGCCACACATTTGTGTATTGTGCTGTACAGCTGCAGTCTCATTCTATCATTGTCCTTGATCTCCTCATTGAAGAATACAAGTTCACCATGATGATCCTCCTTGGATCTCTCCAAGGCATATTCCACACTGCTCTTTATCACATCCTCATCGGCTGCTCCTATATGGTCATATATCAGACCACCTCCATACAATTTAAGCGGGATCGATGTGCCATTCAGACCTACATTGTCAAGTGCAAGATTCTGTACATGTCTGTATACCTCTTTGAGTTCCTGTTTGGTATACACGTTTGAACAAATCGCAAATTTTGCACCGTCAAGTCTGAACACGAGTCCCTTTCCACCGACGACATTTTTGAGCTTTGTGGCAAAATCCTTAAGAACAGCATTGCCATATGCATATCCATACATCATATTGATACTGTTGAACATGGATATTCCTATTGCCAGAATGCTCATCGTCTGCCTGTTTCTCAAATGTATTGATATATACTTGGTATACTCATGCTGATTGTGCAGGTTAGTCACCGGATCAACCCCATCTATGACACCGTGGTTTATGACAGTGCCCACAAAGAACTCCGGATCACCATTTTCTTTCTTGGTGATGAAACCTCTGCAGGTGCAGACCACATATTCACCATTTTTGTTTCTCATTCTATATTCTACATCATGATACTTTTTGCGCCCCGCAAATACCTCTGTAATATCCTGTTCAAATATTGCTCTGTCATCTGGATGTATAAGCTTCTCCCACACTTTCTGTGTATCATATATGTATTGCCCAGGAAGCCCAAAGTAATCCACAGCACTTGCAGACCATTTTGTCACATTCGTATCGAGATCATTCATAAATATATAATTTCGGAGTGTTGTAGCTGCAAGGGCGTCAAATATCCTGTCTGTCTTCCCAAGATTCCTGTAATGCGGAACTCCATCCTCTGTAGTTCCTACAGCTATATTCGCCTCGTTCTCCACGCTCTCGCGCCTCTTGACCTCTGGATGTTTCGAATAGAATCTCTTCTTATCCTCATACATCAGTCTTTCGGCTTCGTTCATTATCTTGTCTATGGAATCTGCCTCAGCCTTCCAGACTGCGCCGAACGCAACCGGAGCCTCCTCCTGCTCGTCAATTACCTCTTTGTATCTGGCGATCATTGAGTTAAACGACTGCTCAGCAATATCCATAATGATGACAACAAATTCATCGCCGCTTATCCTGTAACATGCATTTTCGCCAAAATGCTGCGCCAGCATCTGCGATACCCTCTGAAGATATAGATCTCCTTCTTTATGTCCATAATGATCATTCACATACTTCAATTTGTTCACATCGTTGAATACGAATCCGACCGACCGCTTATCCTTTCGGTCTGCATACGCGTCGCACAGAATGTTAAATGCATTTCTATTGCCGAGACGAGTGAGTGCATCCTTGTAACTGTAAAATTCCAACAGCTCCTGTTTCTCTATGCTCTCAGAATACTCCTCATGTATATCCCTCGTATAAAGATAGAATACCTTATTGTCATCTCTATAGTCAGCAGTAGGTATGACCTCTGTCATAACCCATCTGTACACCATATCCATTTTACGCTTATATCTAATGGTAAATCTGTCATGTCCATTTGCAAAATATTTTATGAGGAACTCAGGAGACAGGCACTTTCTTACCCTGTCCACATCGTCAGGGAATATCTCACCACCCATAGTCATGTCTTTAATGTAATCTCCAAGGCAGTCATGCTTAACCTCATCTCTGCTTCTTATATATCCGCCTCTCAATGTCTCGCAAATATTGTGCGTCACATCAATCCTGAATATACGCCTGTATACCCTTGTCAGTGTCCTGAGACTATCCTCCAGCACCAGGGTGTCAAGGCTGACTGCCCTCATGCCGAACACAACCCATTGTCCGTCCTCTCTCGGCTCTTTCTCAGCTTCTATATCCATGGAAACCCACTCATAGTCCTCGCCAAGTCTCAATCTGAACCTGAAATTACGCACGATGGATCTGGCTCCGGCTTCTATGAGTGCTTTGACATGCTTCATATCACACATATATGCAAATTCTCTGACTTCATCAGGATGACAGCAGTCCAGTCCCTTATTATCCTTAAAATAGGAAGATACGTCAGAGGTACTTTTATAATTATCTGCATTCTTGTCCACACTGATAACACTCACATACTCCCCAGTATCAATGTTGACCAGCGCCAGTTTCACATAATTATCATATAATATGTTCTGTATATGTTCTTTGTAGTATTGTTTATCAAGTGATACTTCTTTCAAAAGATCCCTCCTTGCAGCAGCATCCGGCCTGCCATATATTCCCACGCAACCGTTTCCATTATAGCATTTACGCCATAATATAAAAAGGATGTTTTAACTAATTACATGTCTAAATAGATAAAAATAGCTGATAAAAAAGTTACACAAACAATTTTACCAGCTATTAATAACCATCAATTAATACAATATTAAATTATTTATACACCAGACAACAGCTCTGTTTATTTGCTCTGACGTTTCTTGTAATCCTCAAGCAGCTCCTTAAACAGCTTATCATGCTCAGGATATGCCTTTCTGATGAACACAAGCTTGTTGTTGCCATCCAGCAGACAATGTGAGCTTGTGCAAAGTGTCCTGAGCTCGCCTGTCTTCTTGTCCACGATCTCATATGAAAAGCCTACACGGACACCTGTATACTCCGAAAGGCTGACATGTATCAGCACGTCGTCGCCAAAGTGGCACATGCTCTTATACTCAGCCGTTACACCAAGCACAGGAATTATATATCCGTCATCCTCTACAGACTTGTAATCCCAGCCTATCTGTGTCATCCAGTCCAGCCTTGCCTCCTCAATCCATCTGATGTAATTGGAGTGGTGTACTATCTGCATCCTGTCCGTCTCATAATAATAAACCGATCTATCATATGGCTTGATCTTACTCATATCTATATCTATCATTTATTTCACCTGATTTCTGACTTACTTCCAGTCCTTTTCCTTGATCTCAACACGTCTTACCTTGCCGCTGATGGTCTTTGGCATCTCATCAACGAACTCGATAACTCTAGGTCTCTTGTAGCTTGCGATGTTCTCCTTGAAGTATCTCTTGAGCTCCTTCTTGAGGTTCTCATCGCCAACTGTACCCTCTGTGAGAACGATAGTGGCCTTTATTGCCTGACCTCTTGTGCTGTCAGGTACTGATGTAACTGCACACTCAAGGACATAAGGTATTCTCATGATCTCATTCTCTATCTCGAAAGGTCCTACTCTGTAGCCTGCAACCTTGATGATATCATCCACACGTCCAACGAACCAGAAATATCCATCCTCATCCTGGTAAGCCGTATCACCTGTGTGATAGAAGCCGTCATGCATAACCTCGGCTGTTCTCTGTGGATCTCTGTAGTACTCCATGAACAGTCCGTCCGGCGCACCGTCTGCGATGTTGATGACGATCTCACCTGTCTCACCAGGTGCAGCAAATGTTCCGTCTGCCTTCATGATCCTCACGTCATACATTGGGCTTGCCTTACCCATTGATCCCGGTCTTGGAGTAGTATTCTCAAGGTTACCAATGGTAAGAGTCGTCTCTGTCTGACCAAATCCTTCATATATAGTGAATCCTGTCTTCTCCTTGAATACGTCAAATACCTCAGGGTTAAGTGCCTCACCCGCTGTTGTACAGTATCTGAGGGATGAGAGGTTGTACTTACTCATATCCATACGGATAAGGATTCTGTACAGTGTTGGAGGTGCACAGAATGTTGAGATATTGTACTTCTCTATAAGCTTGAATATAGTGTCCGCACTGAATGTATCAAAGTCAAATACGAATACGCATGCCTCGCACAGCCACTGTCCGTAGAGCTTGCCCCAGAGAGCCTTGCCCCAGCCTGTATCTGAAACTGTGAGATGAACCTCACCAGGTTTGTTGCAGTGCCAGTATTTTGCTGTGATGTAATGTCCAAGTGGATACAGATGATTGTGTGCAACCATCTTTGGATGCTCTGTTGTTCCCGATGTGAACATGACGAACAGTATATCATCCTTTCCTCCTACGGCATCCTCGCCTGTAGGTCTTGGAAACTCGGTGCTGCACTCCATGATTCCCTCATCGAAGAAGTTCCAGCCTTCTACTGGATGATTTACAACGATCTTTGTCAGCTTGTCATCAGCAAATGTATCTATGGACGCCGTGATTCCGTCATCTGATGTACACACAACCGCTGATACGCCTGCTGCCTCAATTCTATACTGATAATCTGTTGCCTTTAATATATTTGTCGCCGGTATAGCTATGGCACCGATCTTGTGGAGAGCCATCATGGTGAACCAATACTGGTAATGTCTCTTTAACACGAGCATTACCTTGTCACCCTTCCTGATGTCCAGGCTCTTGAAGTAATTGGCTGCCCTATTGGAATAATCCTTGATATCCTGGAATGTGAATTTCTTCTCGATCGTTCTATCCTTTGATACATAGATGAGCGCTGTCTGATCAGGCTCCTTCTCTGCCAGAGCATCCATTACGTCGTATGCGAAGTTGAAATTCTCGCTGTTGGTGAACTCAATCTTGCTGAGAACTCCATTCTCATCAAGAGCTGACCTCACAAACTTTCCTGCTATTCCCTGCTCTGGTCTCATTTCTGTTGACATGTTAATTTCCTCCATAAACTATAAGTTCTGATAATATATATGGTAAAACGGTTTTTCCGCCTTTTAACGCCGGCGATACATGCCGTTTTTTATCACATTATGTATTAACTTAGTATAAAAAGTCTTCTAAGTTCGTATTTCTATCTAGCAATCAAAATAAACGTTACTTTAATGTGCGTTTTCAATTAACTTTACACGTAGTTTCGATTACTACATCCATATATTATCATATCTCTTTGTCATGTCAACAGGAAAATAAAAGTTTTAATTTATTTTCACATATTGGTATTACATTTTGACTGCACAGGTTTTTCCCTCAATCCATAAAAATAAGGCGTGCAGCAATGAATTTCCCCCGGATAAGTCCAGTTTCATCTCCATCGCTGCACGCCTTAATTATCTTATTATTTCATTATATATCACAGTCTCTACTGATCCTGTACCTGCTTGGAATCCTGTGTCTGTTGCCGGCTGTCCCACTGAAGCTTCTTCTTACGCATCTGCGACTTGTATACAAGTATCGCCGTAACCACCGATACGCACACAAATATAAGCACACATATCACAAATATCAAAACTGTTGTCATGTCTTTGTCCTCCATGCACTAATCTCTCACCATATCAATCTTGTCTGCTCCCTGCTTCTCAAGATTCTCTGTGATGTTGATATCTGTAGAATTATCAAGGGCTGCCTTTCTGTCACGCATCGCCATGTTCGGATCCCTGTGTCTTGAAGGGCCGCCCACGCAGCCACCTTCACACGCCATACCTTCCATGAAGTCATCCTGGAATCTGTTGAACTTCATGAGGGTCAGTGCCTTCTTACATGCATCTATTCCATCGCATTTGCACACCTTAACCTCGTCCTCGCAGCCGAGCTCCTTCATGCTCTCTATGACTGCCGCTGTGACTCCGCCTGCATTTGCAAATTTCTTGCCGAACAGTGTGGACTGGTCGTTATCTTCAGCCTCAGGCTCAAGCTTGACATCCTTTGCTCTCAGCATGGCTCTGATCTCTCCGTATGTCAGCGCATAGTCCGCAGATTCCTTCTCTCCGGCTGCACTCTCGGCTTTCTTGCCGATACAAGGGCCGATGAATACTGTGACGGCATCCTCATAATTCTCCTTGATATATCTCGACACTGCACACATAGGTGATACGGTCTCAGATACCCTGTCTGCCAGCTCAGGGAAATGCTTCTCCACAAGAAGCTTGAATGCAGGACAGCAGGAGGTTGTCTTCTTCCTGCCCTCTGCCTTGGCCTCCATCCATTCCTTTGCCTCTGCCATGGCTGTCATGTCGGCACCAAGTCCCACATCCACCGCATCGTAGAAGCCTATCTTCTTCATGGCTGTTCTCCAGCTCGCCATGGTGATATCCGCACCGAACTGTCCGTATGTGGCAGGTGCGAACATGGCAAATACCTTCTTGCCGGCTCTCATGTCATTTATTATATCTACTATATAAGACTTTGATCCGATCGCACCAAATGGGCACTTGTGGATACATGAACCACAGTCTATACATTTGTCCTTGTCTATGACCGCAATACCTGTTCCATTCTCAGCCACAGATATGGCACCAACCGGGCAGCTCTTGATACATGGACGCATCAGATCTGCAATGGCATTGTACGGACATGCCTTGGCACACTGTCCACACTCCTTACACTTTGATGGGTCGATGTAGGACTTGTCACGTCCCATGCTGATGGCACCGAAACGGCACGCCTGCTGACACGCCCTTCCCATACACTTCTGACAGTTATCGGTTACTACGTAACGTGAAATAGGACATCCTTCACAGGCAGAGTTGATGATCTGGACTACATTCCCATCATCCTCTGTTCCAGGGGCTTTGCCCTCGGCAAGTCTGATCCTCTGTCTGATGACCTCCCTCTCTCTGTATATACAACATCTGAAAAATGGCTGTGGACCGGGAACCATCTTATATGGAAGATTGTCCCTCTCATCATCCAGCCTGCCTTCATACGCAAGCTTTGCCACCTCATAAAGCACCTCGTGCTTTACCTTTAATAATGTAGCGTCATTTGTAATCATGTGTTAACCTCTACTTATATATATTGTGGATCTTCTGTCATAGCAATCACTACGCATATGATCCAGTTGCTGATCGTATCACTCTTCCCATTCAGATCCAGTTATAACCTCCGCCCGTTATAGCCAGGCTGAGCAATGCATCCATCTTCTCTACCTCTTCTACGCCCTCTACGATACGCATGAGTTTTGCAGTTTTCTCCTCAGCATCTATCACACTACCTCCATTTATAACATAATTTTCGTTCAATAACAATCTATGCAATTGACCAAAACCATTTATTTTCATTTGAGGGCAGTTATGCTATAATAAAAAACACTTTTAAATATAGTAATCAATCTTTTATATAAGGAAGGCGAAATACAAATGTACAAGATCAATTTTTCAAAGCCAATCAACGTCCATTTCATGGGAATAGGCGGAATAAGCATGAGCGGTCTCGCAGAGATACTTCTGAAGGCCGGATTCAAGGTTACCGGATCAGATATGAAAGCATCCGAAATCACCGATCAGCTTGCCGACATGGGAGCGCTTATCAACATCGGTCAGTGTGCATCTAACATAACAGACAACATAGATCTGGTCGTATACACAGCAGCCATACATCCTGACAATGAAGAGTTCAAGGCCGCAGTGGAGAAGAACATTCCTATGCTCACCAGAGCCCAGCTTCTCGGCCAGATCATGGAGAATTACAAATATTCCATAGCCGTCAGTGGAACCCACGGCAAGACAACAACGACTTCCATGCTGTCCTACATCCTCATAGATGCGGACACTGATCCTACCATATCAGTCGGAGGAATCCTCGACAGCATCGGCGGCAATATCCGTGTAGGCAAATCTGAATACTTTGTAACAGAGGCATGTGAGTACACCAACAGCTATCACGCATTTAAGCCTTTTATCAGTATCATACTGAACGTGGATGCCGACCACCTTGATTTCTTCAAGGATATAGATGAGATCGCTGAGTCATTCCATGTATTTGCCACCAAGACTCCAAAGGAGGGCCTGGTTATCGTGAACGGCGATATGAAGTATTATGATACCGTTGTCAGAGACCTCGAGTGCCGCGTGGTAACATTTGGAAAGGGCGCACAGAACAAATATTCAGCACACAATATACGATTCGATGACTTCGGCCATCCAACCTATACACTGGTTGTGGACGGCAAAGAGATCACTGACATAACACTCAAGGTATTCGGTGAGCACAACGTATACAACTCACTGTCAGCCATAGCGGCATCCCTTGAACTTGGAATCTCCATAGATGTCATCAAACAGGGACTGTCAGAGTGTGTCGGTGCCGAGAGACGTTTTGAGTACAAGGGAACCATCCTCGACAACGTGAGAGTCATGGATGACTACGCTCACCATCCAACTGAGATAGCAGCCACACTGAAGGCAGCAAAGAACACAAGCTACAACGAACTGTGGTGCGTATTCCAGCCACACACCTACTCAAGAACCTACGCTCTGTTCGATGAGTTTGTAGACGCACTCAAGGTATGTGACCACGTCATCGTGGCAGATATTTATGCAGCCCGAGAGAAGGATACCGGACTTGTCTCAGCAAAGCAACTCGCCGAGAAGATCGCCGAGACGGGTACTGATGCGTTCTATCTTCCATCTTTCGACGATATAGAAAATTATCTCTTAAAAAATTGCAAAAAAAATGATTTGTTGATAACTATGGGCGCCGGAAACGTCTATTCTATCGGAAATGACCTGATAAAAAATTAGTTATCCACATTATCCACACAGCTCTGTGGGAAAGTTTTCCCCACAGAGCTTATATTTTTTTGTTGACATAATTTTTACAGCAATATTACAAAGCCCTGTTAAACTATGACTTTTGTATTTTTATGTCTCTTTTTCGTCCACATTATCCACATTATCCACATCCCCACCATTTTTCCCAACCGACTGTATGTTCTGTTTGCATTCCAAAAAGTTCATGTTATAATGCATTTGCGCTAAGGGAAATGCGCTATTTCAGGAGTATGATCAAGGAGTTTTTTGACATGAGCTACATTACTATTACAACAGAAAAAAACGAAACATATTCCTCTATATCAAACTTTTTTATAGACTATTACATGACCTCCGCCAGCGGAGAGTTTGTTAAGGTATATCTGTATCTGGTCAGACTTATGTCTTCCAGTAAACCCGTGTCTGTCGCCAACATAGCAGATCATTTTAATCTCACAGAGAAGGATATTTGCAGAGCCATAAAATACTGGATAAGCCAGGATGTTATGAAGCTCAACTACAACAAGAAGAAGGAGCTTACAGGAATAACTCTTCTCCCTCTTCACGACAAGGGCAGCTCCTCCGACAGCGGAGTTGACGACCTCTCTATTCTCGGCATGGATTATTCCACCGGGGATGACGATAACAACAGCGAGATCACGGCGACGATCACAGATGAAGACAAGGCCGAGGTGCCGGAGCGCACTCTGCCTGACAAGATAACAGTTACACCAGAATTTCTTAGGAAGAAACAGGAGGACGAGGTTCTCTCTGATATTATGTTTGAGACAGAGGCATATTTTGGCAGACCGCTTTCCATGCCTGAATCAGAAAGTCTCATATACATATACGACCAGCTTGGCTTCTCCCAGGAGCTCATCGAATATCTGATCGAATACTGTCTGACCATGGGCAAGGCAAGCTTCAGATATGCGGAGACCGTAGCCATAGCATGGTATGAAAAAGGAATCGACACGGTTGACAAGGCCAAGGCAGACAGCTCCGCCTACAACCCATTTTACAGAAAGGTCTTCTCTGCACTCGGAATACGCAGAAGCAATCCTACCAGCATAGAGACCGCATACATTGACGCGTGGACAGGTGAGATGAATTTCTCAGAGGATCTTATCCTTCTGGCATGTGAGAAGGCCATAATCTCCAAGCCACAGTCCGCCAACTTCGCATATGTCAATGGAATTCTTGAAAACTGGCATAAGAATGGTGTACAATCCATTAGGGATGTCGAACTGCTCGATCAGGAGTTCCTCAAGAAGAAATCAGCGGCCACAGCGCAGCCTGCAGCCACCAGGAATCCGAATGGATTTGCGAACTTCAAGCAGACAGACATGTCCAACCAGTTGGACATGCTGGAACAGATGCTTGCAGATGAACTCAATCTTGACAAGAGGTAATATATACATATTATGGGCAATATAAATTATGATGATATTTTGTCCCGGCTGAGCAGGATCAGACAGGACAATCTTCGCAGACAGGACAACAGAAAAGCTGAGGTATATGCCAGGATCCCTCGTATAAAGGAGATCGACGATGCCATCGCCCACAGTGCCGTCCAGGCATCAAGGGCAAGGATACTGCATCAGGAAGTGGATGAAGAAGCACTCTCCATGAAGAACCACGCTCTCCGCGATGAGAAGCATCAGCTCATGGCACAGACCGGATACCCTGACGATTATCTGGCACCGATATACAACTGCCCCGCATGCAGAGACAGCGGATATGTAGATGGTAAGCCATGTTCATGTCTGAAACACATGGTCATCAGCCAGTTGTACCAGCAGTCCACCATAGAGAAGGTGCTGGAGACGGAGAATTTTGCCAGCTTCAATCCTGATTTCTACAGAGATGAACACATTGCTGGCTACAATTACACTCCTTACCAGAATGCACAGAGCATATTGTCTGCATCAAGACAGTTCACAGAGAATTTTCAGGACAGCAGACCGGGCATTCTTATATATGGAGAGACCGGAACAGGCAAGACCTTCCTGACAAATTGTATCGCTAAGGAACTTTTAGACAAAGGTTATACAGTTTTATACTTGTCGGCGATAAATTTATTTGATAATATCTTACAGGACATTATAATAAAGGGGGGTCATGAACCGCATCAGAAGATGCTGTATGACTACATATATAACTGCGATTTTCTTATAATTGACGATCTGGGCACAGAGTACACCAACTCATTTGTCCTGTCTCAGTTATTTGAGATTATAAATACGAGAACTATCAAGAGACAGTCTACTCTCATTTCTACCAATCTTGATCTGCAGGAATTCAAGAACAGGTATACAGAGCGTATCATGTCACGAATAGTTGATAGCTATCTCATCTTCAATCTCTACGGAGATAACATCCGCTATGTAAAAAGAATGAAAAGCATAGCCAGGAACAAAAGGTAGACAACGAAAGCAGATTAGGAGGATTTTTATTATGCCAGACGATAGCAAGTTGGAAACAATACCTGTAGGAAGCTTAGGAATCATTGCTCATAAGAGCATTGTACCTCTCGGAGAGAAGGTCGATTCTTATATCGTAAAATGGAGAAAGAACCGTCAGAACGAGAACAAGTCAAGCATCGTATTCCACGGTTACGAGAAGGACTCTTACCTTATCAAGGCAGACTGCCCTAGATTTGGTTCAGGTGAGGCAAAGGGTATTGTCAACGAGTCAGTCCGCGGTAAAGACATATATATCATGCTTGATGTAGGAAACTATAGCTGCACATACACCATGGGTGGCCAGACTCAGAGAATGTCTCCTGACGATCACTATGCTGATCTGAAGAGAATCATCTCTGCCATGACAGACAAGCCTAGAAAGATCACTGTCATCATGCCTTTCCTGTATGAGAGCCGTCAGCACAAGAGATCAGGACGCGAGTCCCTCGACTGTGCAGTTATGCTCCAGGAGCTTCAGCAGTATGGTGTAGACAACATCGTTACATTTGACGCTCATGACCCACGTGTTGTAAATGCTATTCCAAAGAGCGGTTTCGAGAACGTAAAGCCTACTTACCAGTTTGTAAAGGCACTCCTCAGATCAACTCCTGATCTTGAAATAAACAACGATCACATGATGGTCATATCACCTGACGAGGGTGCTATGCACAGAGCGATCTACTTCGCTAACCTTCTCGGTGTAGATGTAGGTATGTTCTACAAGAGAAGAGATTACTCAAGAGTTGTGGACGGACGTAATCCTATCGTTGCCCATGAGTTCCTCGGTGATTCAGTTGAAGGCAAGGATGTTATAATCATCGACGACATGATCGCATCAGGCGAGAGTATGATAGATGTTGCCAAGCAGCTCAAGGCAAGAAAGGCTAAGAGAGTATTTGCACTTGCTACATTTGGTCTCTTCACCAAGGGTCTTGAGGTATTTGACAAGTGTCACGAGGAAGGTCTCATTGAGAAGGTCATCACAACCAACCTCACTTATCAGCTTCCTGAGCTTGCTGACCGCGACTGGTATGTATCAGCCGACATGAGCAAGTACATAGCACTCATTATCGATCACCTCAACCACGATGCATCTCTCAGCGATCTTCTTGATCCATCAGAGAGAATCAGTGCGAGAATTGCTGAGTACAAGGAGAAGCACACTATCTCAGATAACTACGAGAATTACTAATATACAATTATAGACTTACAAAAAAGACCTGCGGAAGCTCACCTGATACATACCATGTATCGCAAGCTTCCGCAGGTCTTTTAATTATTTATTATTAGAAACTTTCTACAATGTCACCACATTGCATGCTATATGAATATCCTCAAGTCTGTTAACCAGATCCTTATCGGATGTAAGCAATATCGTCTGCTCCGTGTTCACCATACTCATCGCCTTGAGCACTCCCGTGAGCTGACTCTCATCGGTCACATCTATCACATCGTCCAACACAAGTGGCATTTTCTCGTTGTTAAGTATCTCTGCAACAGCCAGCCGCACAGCCAGATACACCTGACGAACGACCTCATGTCCCAGGAATTCCGCCCTGAAGAAATGGTCATCCTTTTTCACTGCAACATGCATCTCATCATCGAGCTTTGCCTCCTGATACTGTCCACCGGAGAGTGCGCTAAGAATATCCGATACTCTGCCGTCTATACCGGCAAACAGTCCTGAGAACTCCTCCGATATGTCCATTATGGTATTGATAGCCTTATCTATGGCCTTCTTCTCAGTCTCAAGAACATCATAGTCCGCAAATATGGCGTCTCTCTTCTCCTTGAGTTCATAATAGGCATCCCTCTTCTCTATGGCATCATGCTCCTGGAACTTGAACATATCAAGCTTCCTGTCATGCTCCTCCTGAAAAGCTCTGTCTATCTCAACTCGAACCGTCCTTGACTCAGTTGCTCTTCCCATCTCGTATATGGTTCTCCTGAACTCTTCCTCTGACGGAAGCTTATCACTGTCGAATGCACCTTTCCTGAACAATCCATCTATGATGGTTATAGCAACAAACGCAATCGTACATATCGTGAATAGCTGCTGTATGGACTTCTGAAAACCAACAAGGTGAACCACCAGCATGACCACCGCAACAACCAGTATTCCTGTTGCCATTATGACAAATATATTGTCCGTCAGCTTCTTGTCCTTCTTCTCCTGCTTCTTTTTCTCCTTCAGCTCGTCCTCATCATCTATAGCTTCAACCTCAAGGAATATTCTGCTTCGCTCCCTGTCCTCATCCTCGTCAGGGATCTCAGCATCCTTTTCATTCACAAGCTGCCTTGCCTCTCTCTTCAAACGTGCGATCTCCATATTATAAGCATCAAGCTCCTCACGTCTGGCAGTTCGGATGTCTTCAAGCTCCTTATCAACTTCACCCAGCTCATCCATCTGGGCTTCCAGCTCTTCTATCTGAACCAGATACTTCTGATTGTCATATTTCTTCTTTTCATTCTCAAGATACGCCACTGCGTCTGCTCTGTTTATTCCGCTGCAACCCGTCTCCTTCATATTCTGAAGATACTTCTCGAGTCTGTCACACAAAGCTTTGTCATCTTCGCCCATCTCCTCCGGCGGATCAACACACATTGCATCCACAAATGTGCTCTTGTCCATATCAAACAGGACACCTCTGTAGGAATTCTTAGACACAAGTCTCTCATCCTTCCCGCTCTCTATATCAGTGAGCGTTGCACCGTCCGTGGACATGTTGAAATTTCTCTCCATAAGATGACTCTTTCCAGCATTTGTCACCTGTGCCTTTCCGGCATATCCATTTCCACCGGATGGCTTTCTTAATGCAAAATTGTCTCCCCGGGATCCAAGGCCCTTGGTTTTATTCATACCATACAGTATACCGGACACAAAATCCCTGATCGTACTCTTGCCGGCTCCGGGCTCTCCATAGAGCACATTCAAGCCTTTGTCCAGCTTTATTTCTTTGTTATTGAATTTTCCAAATTCTTTCAAAAAAAGTTTATTTATATACATTACTTTTCTCCAGTTGCTATGATCGCCTCAAGACCATATTCAAGTGCCTTTTTGCTGACCTCGTCATCCTCACCGGACAACTCAGCGATAAATCTTCCAAGTACATTGTGCTCATTGTCCCTCTTGAGACCATCAGCATTGTACTCGAACATCGTATTATCCACAACCTCATATATCTTGTAATCCTGAGACACATCATCAAACTGAGGTCTCACTCCGCGCCCCTTCTGGCCCTTCAGGATAACCCGATATATGTTCTGCGTTCCCATCTTATCGATCTGTTTCAGAACAGCATGCTCGATCTGTCTGTCAGTATATTCCGGCTTTATCTCAAGTCCAAGGTTGATGTAATTCCTGCAGGCAACAGGCTCCCACTTTATCCTTGTCTCTCCGTTTATTATCTGTCCATAAATAAAGCCATGCTTTCCTGTGTCAGAAGGTGACAAAGGCTCCGGCGATCCCGGATATGCCATACGGTTCTTCACCATGTGCTTCGGCTTTCTCAGGTGTCCGAGTGCCACATAGTCAAATCCTGTGTCAGCCAGCTTTCGGAAATTAAATGGACTGTGGCTGGCATCTCCTCCATGCATGAGAAGTATATTGACAGCGCCTTCCGTCTGGGCATCTATCCCCTCTGAAAAATCCTCCGTGTATTCCGCCTGTCCATAGCTGAAACCGGTCACACAGGTATTTATATCTTCAAAATACGCATTGCTGAACTCCCCAGCCGGAAGAAGCACTGTGTTCGATGTGAACTCATAATTCTCCGATGGAGATCCACTTTCAATGTAATCACTACTGCCCGCAATGATCACCGTTCTTGTATTTGTAAGTTTTGCAAGTCTGGCATCAAGCTTTGCAAGATCCGCAGCCTTCGGCGCACTGTGATACAAATTGCCGGCAATGAGGAGCAGATCTACCTTTCTCTCCTCCGCAATATCCAGGATCCTGTCAAATGTCTCTTCTATCTCTTTCGCACGGACATCGCTCCAAGGCTTTCCCTTGTCAGGAATCATCCCCAAATGCACATCCGAAACATGAATAAATCTCATATCCTAACCTCTAATCTATAGTTAAACTGCCATTTTCTAATAGCCCACACTTAGTCCACTATTATACAATCATCAAAAGTTTAACCCAAATCAGAGAAAAATACAACATAAGCTATGTTAAAACTTTGTGACATGCAGATACTTCTCCCTTGTGGCAAGTCCTCCCCTTATATGTCTCTCCGCCTTGTTGGCATCCAACACCACCCTGGCCTGGGCCGCCAGCATGGGTCTTATACGGACCAGCCGTTCCGTTATATCCTTGTGCACCGTTGATTTGCTTATACCCATCTTGTCCGCTGTCTGTCTCACAGTCGCCCTTGTGTCTATGATATAATTTGCCGCTTCGATTGCCCGCTCTTCTATGTAATCCTTCAAAGAAAAAGCCCCCGCATATTCTGTTTTTACAGTCTATGCGGGGGCATGCGGTTTATGTACATTTAATCCTGATTTATGGGGATCAGCACAAGTGTTTCATATTCCCCATATGTATTCTTTATCTCCATTATTCCATTGTACTTGTCCATGGTATTTTTCACATTTTGTATACCATATCCATGAGTCATATCCTTACTGCCGCCCACGTCAGACTGTGTACTGCTATTTTTCACATCTATTACCAAATGCCGGTCTGTCTGCACTATTGCCAGCTTTATATATACCCCCTCTTTTTCCTTCTGTTTCTTACATGCATTGATACTGTTATCCAGCAGATTCCCTATTATTATACACATATCATAGTCAGAGACCATTATTGAATTTTTATCGAACTTAAAATCCGTATGAAATTTCACGCCATTGTTTTGGGCAAATGTATACGCACTGTTCACAAATGTATCAATAACAAGATTTCCTGTTTTTGAAACAACATATTTATTTTTTAATTCTTCCTCATATCTATCACATACTGTTCTTATCCTGTCATATTCTTTCTCTTCTATGCATGACCTTATATAGCTTATATGCTTCTGGGTATCATGAACCATACTGCCAATTTTCTTATAAGAAAGAACCAATTGGTCATATTTATCCGACTGATGCTCCAACTGATAACCAAGCATTGTTACCTGATTTTTCAATTTATAATTATCCACCATGTTATCAAACAGATAATAATTCAAAACATTTAAGACCAGCACAATTATCAGCACAAATATAAATCCGTACCCTGACAAAAGCACGATCTGTTCTGGTATTATCAAGTATAGATAACAACTTATCATTGGAGTTATAAGCACTATGACCAACTGTTTAAATGAATATCTACCTGATACATAATTTCTCACTACCAGTATTATGATCAGGACAGGCAGCATAATAAACTGTGCATACATATCCATCACCGAGATCAGATGAGTTATTCCACCGTCATACAGCATCTGATCCGTTGTAATTACCACTACATCAGATAAACCGATGCTCACCAGATAACCCAATACCCATATAATAAACGCAGATATACATTCAGCTATACGGGAATCATATAGGCAAATAAATACGAGCATGATAACTATATGCGCGGACACCTGGCTGACCATTGCTTTCTCCTGTGACACATCTATCATGAAAAGCTGTCCGCCTCTTGAAGCCAGCTCTGTTAAAATAAATATACCCCAATATGCCATTGTCGATATTCTAAGCGGAGGCTTTCCAAACCATTTCTCTACATAAACTTTTACAGTCACAGCATCCATAATTGCTGATATAAAAATTAATACTAAATAACTCACCCTTTAACCTCTGATGCTCCCCACATCTGATATAACCGTATTAATAAGACTCTTCCTTACCTCTTCCTCATATTTCCTTGACAACGGAATAATCTCGTTATTATCCAAAACAAGCTCCCCGCCTCTCAAGGTAACTATGTGATCTATATTTACAATATACCCCTTAAAGCTGTATACAAACCTTTTGTCCTTTAACAAGTTAAACCATTTTTTTAAATTTCCTGTAACCTGTATAATCTCTTTTGCAGAATGAATATCTACACTCTTTTGAAATTTTCTTGAGGTTTCTATATACATAATATCAGATATATTAACAACTCTTTCTCCATCTGCCGCTGGCACAATCAACTTGTTAAACTCCATGTTCCTTATCTCACGCAAAACCTGAGATAATACTTGTTCCAACTCTATATATTTAAGAGGTTTCTGAATATAATTATATGCATGCACAGAAAAGCTCCGTCCCATATGTCCCGGGTAATTGCTTACAAAAATGATAATTGCATTTTTGTCGTATCTTTTTCGGATAATTGAGGCGATATATATTCCATCCTCCTTCTCCATTTCCACATCAAAGACAAAAAAATCATAATGTTCACCAGATTCCATCTTGTCCAGCAATTCCTGCCCCGTCCTGTAGTTGGCGCATTCAATATCCAGATTGTGTTTAAACGAATACTCCAATATGCATTTTTCTGCAATGTCTATATCCTTCTGCTCATCATCACATATAGCAACTTTTAACATCTTCCGCCTTTCATTTACCAATTAATACAACTTACGTAAATTTTAGAGCAACTAAACTTTACTAATTATAATTTATTAATGATGGGAGGTAAAGTAGTTATACTTATTATTAAAATATTGAAAGGAATCAGGTAATGCTTAAACAGAATTACATATTATTCAGGAAAACTCCACAATGCTTTTGGCCTTCCATCGCTGCGATCATATTTTGTATTTTATACTCAGTATACAAATTCATTGAAGACAGTCTGCTTAGAGAATTTAACTACATTGATATAGTTGAACATACAGATATGATGCTTGGAAATTCCATATATTATTATATTCTGTTTTTGTACTTGTCCTTTGAATACACATCTATCGTAAAAAAAACCAATATGGTAGAGAGCATAAGCACATACACTATGTCATCAATTAAAAGAGAATCACAGCAACTGCTTATTCTCTCTATCATAAATGTCTTATTATGTATGTGCATGTTAGTTCTATGTATATGCCTTTGTATACTGTCAGGTTCTTCCTCTGCAGACTTTTATATATATACAATTAAGGCTATTTTCACACATGTATTTATGGTTAACACTTGTGCGGTTATGACAGGGCTCATCATATCGTATATCAACAATACTATCCTTGCCTATCTTGCATTATTTGGGTTCACTATAGTTGCCATATTGCAATCGGGTAAGTTCACCTTTCCTGCGGAAGATAAAATCGGCAGTATACAGGAAATATCCAATATATTCTGTGCTTCTCTTACTTATATTCCAGATGAAGCAGCTTTAATTCCTGTAAATATACATTTTCTGTCCAAACCTTTGTATATAGTATTTGGCGTGATCTCCGTATATTTGATCACAAATTTCTTCAGATACAAGAAGTTATCTTTGATTTTTGCCACCATATTTTCAGTGTTATGCTCGTTTTCCTTTATTTATATCTGCAACATCCCATATAATGGTAGTAACCCTGGATACGCAGACGATTCCTCGGATTTATTTGCAAATGAACAGGAATTACTTACTCCAACAAAGGAAATAGATTTTTATGTTACAGAGTATAACATACATTTTGACATAAGGAAGAATTTGATCGCAGATATGTATATGCAGCTATCAGACACCAGTCTCCCTGAATACCATTTTATACTCTGTAAAGATTACAATATCGACTATATAGCAGATGATCAGGATAATGCTATCCGCTATAGCAGAAATGGGAATAAGCTATGCATATACAACGAAACCGGCAATCTCTCATCCATATACATAAAGTATACAGGAAAATCCTACAATATTTGCTACACAGGGGAAAATGGTGCATATCTTCCTGGGAACTTCCCGTATTACCCAATTGCTGGAAATGGAGACTTATTTCAAAACGGATATTGCCGGCTTCCTAAGGATCTGAGCAGGTTCACAGTATCCATATACTCTGATTTTACTACGTATAGCAATCTCAGCTTGTCCGGTGACACGTTCAGTGGTTTCAGTGATCAGCTAAGCATTGTTTCCGGCATATTTTGGAGAGAACAGATTATTGATAATGTGCGATACATTTTCCCATATATTGGCGCGGACACCGATCCGAGTCGAAACCACTACATAACAAGCCAGATAAAAAAATATATAAACTATACACCTGAAGAAAAGGCAACTGATTATTCCCTTATCGGGAAAACAATCCTGATACAACCAATACACAGAAATGCATATATGTATGGTTCTGACATGGTGATGTTTGATGCTGCAGGTAATTTGGATATTTACTACACCAATTATATACAGACAGGTAATTGGTACAATATTGATTCAATTCTCACCGATGAGGAACTTCAAAAGATTCAGGAAGATGTATACGACGAACTTGGCATCACTGAAACAACAGAATAAAGTAACTTGTATCCGTTCAGATAAAGGGGGATTATTATGCTGGAAATAAAAAATATGACAACTACTTTGGGAGGGAACACAATTCTTCACAATTTAAACTGTAATTTTGAATCAGGAGTACACGGACTACTCGGTCCTAATGGTGCCGGCAAAACCACATTCATGAGATCCCTTATTGGGTTATATCCATCAGCTACCGGAAGCATTCTCCTGAACGGAGCAAATATACATTCTGTTGATATCGGGTATCTGCCTCAGAAATTTGGCCTTTTTCCCGGAATGACCGTAAGAGAATGTATGCGTTATATTGCATTTTCCAAGGGTATTTCATCATGTAGTCTTGATGAAGACATCGAATCAGTTATAGAAAGTGTCAATTTATCAAGTTATATTGACAAAAAGGCTCATACTCTGTCTGGCGGAATGGTGAGACGTGTTGGAATCGCCCAGGCTTTTCTTGGCAATCCCCCTATAATAATATGCGATGAACCGACAGCAGGTCTTGATCCTGAGGAAAGACTCAGATTCAGGGATCTTATAAAACAAACCAATTGTGATGACAAGATAATTATTATATCCACACACATCGTAGACGATGCGGAGTTTTTGTGTGATTATATAGAAATTATCGATCAAGGCTATATAATTGCAAAAGACACTACAGACGGAATCAAAACAGCCATGACCAGGCTTTGGGCTTCCCCTTCTATTGATACCTCAGAGCCTGCATCAGCTGATCCCACTTTGGAAGATGGATACATGTATATTCTTAAGTCTTACAGGAACGGAGTGTAACTATGGTGCAAAGAATACATAACTCACTATTTATATTGCGTAAGGGAATGATACTCTGTGTAATTTTAGCTGTTTTAGCTGCTATTACGGGCTTTATGATGATGAAACCCCTTGATCTGCAGGATAAAGAAAACGCACTGCAGCAGTGTTACTGCATAGCATATCCTGTGTGCGTTATGCTGCTATATACAATAACCTTTATGCCGTTTGTATATAGCCCAAGCCGGGAACTTTTTTACATAGCCCACAGAATAAAATGGGTAGAAACAATTATTCCATTTTTATACCTGTCTTTATTAATGTGTGCCATAACATCGTTGTTGTTCTTCAGGACAATTCTCTACCCAGAAAGATTTATAGCCAAAAATCTTATTATAATATATTGCTTCTGCGGTTTATATTACGGCACAGTATATACAGCGAAGAACATCACCATAGCCATCATTTTATCATTTACACTGATCATCCTGTCTCTTAGCGGAGGAAATCTCTTTAATGCTATCATACCATGGTATATTGATGTTCACTCAGTTAAGACTCTCGCCTCTTTTATGAAAGAATACATAATTTTAGGAAGTGCAGGCTGTATTCTGGGATTGTTCAGCAACCACAGATACTCAGATTACCAATAAATATATGCAACCTCTCTTTTTAAGCAATTTTAGGGAATCTCACAACAAATCTTGATCCTATATCCGCTCTGGATATGACTTGTATGGTGCCTCCGTGGGCATCCACGATCCATTTAGCGATGGACAGGCCAAGACCTGAGCCTCCGGTCTCATTATTCCGGGCCTCATCCGAGCGGTAAAATCTGTCAAATATATGAGCCAGATCGCCCGGATTCATTCCGGTTCCCTCGTCCTCTATCATATAACTGACATAACCGGGCTCCTCTTTTACACCAAGTATTATGGCCGTGCCGGGTTCAGAATACTTCGCCGCGTTCTGGACAAATATCCTGACGGACTGCTTGATCATCGCCACATCGCCGAGCACACACGCCTCATTCTCAGTACCACGGAACTCATATCTGTGGCTCTCGTCTATCATCATGGACTCCTCCCACACTTCACTTACCATGCGGTTGAGATCGGTTTTCTCCATGTTCAGGTGCTGCCTTCCACTGTCGCCCCTTGCAAGGAATAACAACTGTTCCACAAGCTCCTTCATGTGCTGGGATTCATTTTTCAGCGCCTCTATGGACTCTCCCAGAACCTGTTCATCCTCCTTCCCCCAACGGTCGAGCATGTTCACATATCCCTGGATCACCGCGATAGGCGTCCTGAGCTCGTGGGAAGCATCCGACACAAATCTCATCTGACGTTTCTCATTCTCCTTCATATTCCTGAGCAGATTGTTGAGCGCGATCTCTATACTCTGAAGATCCTTGTCTCCGGTATGTATAACCTGCTCGTCGTCATCCGCGGACAGATGGGATATGGCTTTCTCCAGATCGTCTATCTTGTTGTGATCCATAGGCTCCTTGCTGAGTTTTTCCGCCGTCACCGCCAGATCATTCAGCGGTTTCAATCTTCTTCTGACATCCGCTGTCCTGAACAACGCAACAAACAATACTATAGTCTCCATCCCCAGCAATATAACGCCCGGAATCTCTATGATATCCCAAAGGATCTTAACGTCATATCTGTACTTCTTCTCATCTGACCCTTCTATTATATATTCATACGCTCCGCCATCTTCATTTTTCTCAACGTAATATCTCATTCCACCCACGCCCTGTGGCAGCTGTTTCCTGCCCCACACAGCAAATACACTTACAATAAGAAAGGCAATGACGATATCTATAAGTATCACATTGCCCAGTTCTTTGAGCCAGAAGCTCATGTTGATCCTTCTGGCTATCGATGACATTCTTTTGTTTTCGTTAGTTTTCTTTCCCATGTATTTTCTCTCTATCTGTGCGTATCCGTGTCATGCGGCGCTGGTCTGTCACATATCTGTTTGCTCTGCTACGATATCCGGCTTGTCACATATCTATCTGCTCTATCCTGGCATCCAAAATGGTCATTCTCTGATAACATATCCGACGCCTCTGACGGTGGTGATCAGCTTAACTCCAAATCTGTCATCTATCTTTGTTCTCAGATACCTCACATACACATCTATGATATTGGTCTCTCCCAGGTAATCATATCCGCACACCGCATTCAGCAGCTTTTCCCTGTCCATAACGATGTCCTTGTTTTCCATGAGCGTCCTGAGCAGCTCAAATTCCCTGTTTGTCAGCTCAACTATCTCGCCGCACACTGTAACCTCATGCCTGTCGGTGTCCATGCACACTCCACGGATCTCTATCCTGTGTGTGTGAACCTCCGCAACTCCGCGTCTCTTCAACGCAACCCTTATCCTGGCAAGCAGCTCCTCTATGGCAAATGGCTTGGTGAGATAATCGTCTGCACCGGCATCAAGACCAGATACCTTGTCCATGACCGCATCTCTCGCGGTCAGCATGATGACCGGCACATCACTCTCCTTGCGGATTCTTCGAAGCACCTCCAGACCGTTGAGTCCCGGAAGCATCACATCCAGCACCACGAGGTCGAAGCCACCGGACAGAGCTTTGTCCAACCCTGTTCTTCCATCAAATACCTTCTCCGCCTCGTATCCCTCATGCAGCAGCTCCAGCTCCACAAATCTTGCAATTTTCTCTTCATCCTCCACAATGAGAATCTTCTGTGCCATATCTTTTTCCTTTCTTTTATGACGGACGCTTGTTATTGACGTCGGACTTAAGGTTGTCTACTGAGTCGGCTACTTTGTCACATGCGCTATTAAGGTTTACGTTGATGTCACCAATTCCTTCAAAATGGTACCTGCACTCACAGAAGAGACCTACAACAAGAAGTGGAAGCACTACCCAGAATGCAAGTATGAGTGCGATCACAAGCACCAGAACCGGAACGTTTATCATGGTCTGGCCTCTGCGTTCTACTATGAATGTGCTATCCACACTCTTCTTTAACACCTTGCCGCACCATTTGAAAAATTTGTCCATCATCTGTCCAAACGTCACTTTATTGCAGTCATTTGTATATGTCTGCTGTGCCTGCTCGAACTCTGTTGATGTCTGCTGCTCTGCGCCTGTGGTAAAGCTCTCCACCTCAGGGGCTTTCACCTTGTCCAGCTTCTCAAGATAAATGATCGCATCCAGCAGATCATAATCGCATGCCTCAAGCGCATTCTTTGCATCCTCGTAACTTACGCCTGTTTTTTCTCTTAACTTTTCTACCTTTTCCAGTTTATCCATAATCTTTGCACCCTTTCTCATTATCTTAGTTTCATCGTCTTCCGATGATCTGTCATCTTTCTTATCGTTTGCTGCTGATATCATCAACTGATGTTATTACTATACCAACCGATGATTAATCTAAAATATGAGAAAGATTAAAATCAGGTTAATTTTATAATGAATAGAAGGATATGTCAAAGTTTGTTCCCCTTTTTATCTCGCTGCTATTTTTTACTATAAGTTAACTTATATTTATTTTATATTGTATTAAATTAGCTTTAAGTGTATAATTTGTTCAAAAGGAGGTTGATTACTATGTCCGATATAGAATTTGAAAGAAGAATGAATGACCAATTTGCAAAGAATCTTTTCTTTTTTCTTAATAAATATCAATATACTCAAGCTGCCTTTGCTAAGCAGATGAATGTCAGCACTGCAACTGTGTCAAATTGGTGTAACGGACTAAAGTCTCCCCGAATGGACAAAATTGACCACATGTGCGCTATTTTCAATTGCTCTAGGTCTGATCTTCTGGAAGAAAAAGATATCATAAGAAGCCAAAAGAAATCAGAGGCATATGCAATTCCTGTATTTGATTATATATCATGTGACAAAACATTTTGTTCAACCGAAAAGATTATTGATACAGAAGAAATACCCGAAAGTCTTGCTAAAACTGGCGAATTCTACGCTCTTAGAATAAAGGGGGATAGCATGGAACCCAAGATCAGCAGCGGCGACGTTGTAATTGTCCGTCAACAGGATGATGCAGACACAGGGGACACTGTTATTGCTACAATAGCTGGTGAAGACGCCGTGTGCAAACGCCTGAGAAAATATAAAGAAGGACTGGAACTGATTTCCACCAACCCCAGCTATGCACCGCTCTATTTTGACGATGAAACCATAAAAAATAAACCTGTCAAGATCATTGGTAAGGTAGTGGAGTTAAGGGCAAAATTTTAATGGATTGGAGTGATTATTATGCTTTTTTATGTATATGATGAGAATACTTCCTCGACTGCTCCTGTTGAGGTATCAGATATACCCGAGTTAAGCGAACAGGAACTTGAATTTATATATGATGATAAAATCAGAAAAGTATGGCACTCACAGGAGGAGGAATGGTATTTTTCCATAATTGATGTAATTGACGTTTTGACCGATAGTTCCGATCCAAAACAATATGTAAAAAAGTTACGATCCCGCGACCCAGAATTATCAGCTAACTGGGGTACAATTTGTACCCCTATTCAAATGATAGCCGCTGATGGTAAAATGCGTAAAATCCAAGCAACAAACACACATGGGTTATTGAGAATTATCCAGTCCATTCCGTCAAAAAAGGCTGAGCCATTCAAGCAATGGCTGGCAATGGTGGGCAAACAACGTCTGGACGAGGAAGTTGATCCTCAGATTGCTATAGATCGTGCTATAGAATCATACCGCAACAAAGGATATTCTGAAGATTGGATAGCCCAGCGTATGCGTGGGATAGAGATTCGTAAAGATATGACCAATGAGTGGAGGCGTGCCGGAATTACCGATTCCAGACAGTATGCTTCTCTTACAAACATACTTACTGCCGCATGGTCAGGAAAGACAGTGAAAGAATATAAAAAGTTTAAGGGACTGAAAAAAGAAAATCTCAGAGACAATATGACTAACACAGAGCTTGTCCTGAATGCTCTTGCAGAGATATCAACAACAGAGATATCAAAGGCAACTAATCCTCAAGGTATAACCGAGGCCACAGATGCTACCATCCAAGGTGGCAATATTGCCAGAAATGCACGTGAATCCCTTGAAAAGCAGATAGGGCGCAGCATACTATCCCCATTAAACTCCAACACTCCCAAGCTGCTTGATGACAGCAAGGAAAAGTAATATAAACCGAATATGTCACAACTATAAAATGCGTATGAATCCTCAGACAACAGTCTCGGTTATTCATACGCATTTTTATCTTTTCCATATCACACCGTTCCCGCAGCAATCTTCGCCGTGGACTTCTTCACACAGTAAAGACATGTCGGCAATATATAGATGGTCGCTGTGACCCACGCTGTCTGGTCAGCAAAACAGATGGCCGTGAATCCAAATGTTCCGACAAATCCCAGGCTCACTATGATCCTGGCCGCCATCTCTGTAACACCTGAGAATATAGCCCGACCGGAATATCCAAGTCCCTGTGTCACCATACGCGCCACGTTCAGTATACCGAGACTCCAGTAGAAGAATCCCATACATCTGAGGTATTTCGCAGAGGCATCAAGTACGTCGACTGCGCTCTTCTTTACAAATATCATTGAGAGCGGCCTGCCAAAGAATATCATGATAAGTCCTGCTATCAATCCATATCCCACTGCGACTGCTATCGCCTGCCACAAGCCCTGTTTTATACGTTTTGCCTGTCCGGCGCCAAGGTTCTGGCTGCAGAACACAGATGCCGCCGTTGCAAATGCATCAAATGGACACATAGTGAACTGCTTTATCCTCATACCGGCTGTGAAGCCTGACACATACAAACTTCCCAGCTTGTTATTTGCAGACTGCATGACCATACTTCCTATGGCAGTTATGGAAAACTGCAGGCCTGTCGGAATTCCCATGACGAGAAGTTCCTTCACTGCAGATCCCTCTATCTCCCTGTCCTCCGCCTCAAGATGCATGATCTGAACCTTCTTGAAGATATATACAAGACACAATATTCCACTCACCGCCTGTGCCGTGATGGTTGCTATAGCCGCACCGGCGCAGTCCCATTTGAGGACAACTATGCAGAACAGGTCAAGGAATATGTTGAGTATTGCCGAGAACGCAAGAAACATGAACGGCGTTCTGCTGTCTCCCAGAGACCTGAGCACACTTGACAGATAGTTGTACATGAGTGTGAACGGAATTCCCAGGAATATAACTATAAGATAAGCATATGCCTTGTCATATATATCCTGAGGAACCGAAAGCAGATGAAGTATCTGATTACAGCACACCGAACATACAATCGTGACTATCAACGCTATGATGCCCGTCAGCACCGCGCCGTTAAATATATACTTTCTCATCTTGTGCAGATTATTTGCACCAAAATACTTTGCAACAGGAACACCAAATCCTGCGCAACAGCCCATACAGAATCCCAGAACCAGAAACTGTATACTGCTGCTTGCTCCAACTCCCGCCAGAGCCTTATCTCCCAGTATCTGCCCCACAATAGCCGCATCTATTATGTTGTACGTCTGCTGGAGCAGATTGCCGAGCAAGAGCGGGGTGGCAAACTGCAGCATCAGACTGAGGGGCTTACCGGAAACCATGGACTTAGCCATGTCTTACACCTTCCTTACATTATTGATAGGACAATGAGTTGCCAATTTTTTCTTTGAACACAGAGTTGCTATACATATCATTCGCTGGGTTGCTTCCGCTTATTTCGCCCTGCAGCGGTACTAAGGTGCCGCCTCACATCGCCACCTAAGAACCGGCGGGCTCAAATTCCCTGCTCACGATATGTATAGCAACTCTGTGTAACAACTTTATTGTGACAACTCACCTGTTAGATGAATAATAACTACGTATGTAAGTCGGTTTCAGACTTACTTTATGTTTATTATCCTTATCTCTTATAACAGTTTTCCAGCCAAAGCTTCGAGCGCTGCCACATCCGACTGCTTGAACGCGGACCTTATTGTCACATGCTCATCCACGATCTCTATATCCTTCATCGCTGCCATCTGCTCTTTCATGAGTTTCGCCGCCATTGGTGCCCATGAACCATTTTCAATGAAAGCGACCTTTCTCTTCTGGTATGCCTTCATCTTCAAGTGGTTGATGAAATCCGCCATGACAGGCATCACACCGCCATCATATGTTGGGGCTGCAAGCACAAGTCTGTCGTATCTGAATGCATCCTCTATACACTCTGCGATATCATCCCTTGAGAGGTCTGATATCGCAACCTTTGGCGCCCCCTTTGCCTCAAGTATCTCCGCCAGCTTCTTTGCCGCCTTCTCTGTGTTGCCGTGGAGACTGCAGTATGCGATGAAGATTCCCTCATCCTCAGGTGTGTAGGTTGACCACAGCTGATATTTGCCTATGTAATATTCAAGATTCTCTGTGAGTATAGGTCCGTGAAGTGCGCATATCTTCTGTATGTCAAGTCCTGCTGCCTTCTTGAGAAGTGCCTGTGCAGGCATTCCATACTTTCCAACTATATTGAAGTAATATCTTCTCGCCTCGCATGCCCAGTCCTCATCTGTATCCAATGTTCCAAACTTGCCAAATGCATCCGCTGAGAAGAGTATCTTCTCGCTCTGCTCATATGTGACCATGACCTCAGGCCAGTGAACCATAGGAGCCATAAAAAACTGAAGTGTATGGCTTCCAAGTGAGAGTGTCTGTCCCTCTGCAACGGTCACGCTTCTGTCTGCCACAGGAACCTCAAAGAAGTTTGGAAGCATTGCGAAAAGCTTTGCATTTGATACAATCTTGATATCCGGGTATTTTGCAAGCACATCACCAAGATTCGCCGAGTGATCAGGCTCCAGATGTGAGATTATGAGGTAGTCAGGCTGCCTGTCGCCAAGCACCTCTGCCACATTTGCAAACCACTGGTCTGCGCACTTTGCATCCACCATATCCATGATGGCTATCTTCTCATCCATGATGACATATGAGTTGTACGCTATTCCGTTTGGCACTATGTACTGATTCTCGAACAGGTCTATGTCCTTGTCATCCACACCTACGTAAAATACTGTGTCAGTTACATTCTTAAGCATTGTATATCCTCCTCTTGATCCTAAGTATCTAATATAAATAATCCACGTTGTGTCCACATGATAAAATGATCGTTGCGACAGTTGCACTTGTGCAGACTATCATAATGACAGTTAATTATAACATACTAAATGAAAATAGAGAATCAGCACATAAGACCTGATTCTCCATTTTTTGATATTTTTTTATCATTGTCTGCTTATCCTTCTCTGCATCTTCTCCTGATACATACTGTGATCCGCTTCCCTCACATACTCTTCAAGGGTTTTATCACCATCTGGGTCTGTTATAACATAGCCTATACTAAACTCCAATTCAAACGGAAGCTTCTCCTGCGCCGCTATCTCCCTGGCCTTCTCAAGTATCGCCGCCTTTCTTTCCTCAGGAGTCTCATCCTCATCGTATATAGATATGGATACGAACTCATCTCCGCCGTATCTAACCGGAATACTGCTTATTCCGCCGCCTCCCGCCACAGCTCTGGCTGCATTTCTTATAGCCTTATCGCCAAACTCATGACCGTATGTATCGTTTATATATTTAAGCCTGTCCATATCAGCAAACATTATGAGAAGTGCCCTGCCCTGGCCCGCAGCCTTGTCAAATGCCTTTGCGGCGATCTGTCTCATGCCTTCCCTGTTGTATATCTGGGTAAGCGGATCCTTTATGGATATTGCCGTAAGCTCCTGATTGATCTGCTCCAGCCTCCATTTATTGAACAGGTTTATCATGGCTACATTCACTTCGCTCATTACAGTTGACCAAAGCTGCTTATCCATGAGGTAATATCCATTTTCGACACAGCAGAACCCAACTGCCTTTTCTCCGAAATGAAATGGCGCAAATAAAAATATATTGCCGCCGGCTTCATCATCCAGAAGAGGAAACATACTGTGGTATGTATCGCTATCGCCATCCGCTATGCCCTGCCTGTACACGATCTGCATTCTATGAGGATAGCCCTTCACAGCAAATACATCCTCATCGTACGCCGCCGATAGTGTCGGGCCAGCTCCCCCCATCTCCACAAGGGATCTGTCGACAACCATAACGCATTTCTTACACTCTGCCTGTGAATATGCCGTCTGTACACATGGATAAAGGCCACTGTAATCACCACATTTGCTGAGCAAATGCGTGAAGTCAAGTGTGCTCTCATCTATCTCCTCGCGTTCCACAACTCCCATTATATAATTCTTCAGGTACTGTCTGCCGTTCAGCATAGCATCCGTGCCACAGCCACAACTCTCCGTAAATATACAATTATAATCTATATAAGAGCTGGTATCCGGATTGTTTCCCGCCCAGATATTCAGCATGATCTCTGCAGCCGCAGCTCCGATCTTCTCACGGATCCTGCTCACCGTTGTTATGCGCGGCGTATAGTACGCTGCTTTATCAAAGTTGTCAAATCCCGTAACCTTAAAATCATTTGGCACTGAAAGTCCAAGTGCTTCAGCTCTGTTGCACACACCCACCGCCAGGTTGTCATTTGAACAGATTATTACATCCGGAAGAATCTTCTTCACTATCTCCCGTTCTTCCAGCCTTCTCTCATCCATCTCCTCATTATTCGAAGCCTCGGCATCCGGAGCAGAATCCGCAAAACTGCCACTGGTTATCTCACCGTACACCTCCGCAGGTCCACCGTAATCCGGTCCGTCCTTCTCATGTTTTATACACGTATGTCCATGTGCTCTGAGCAGCTCCTCGAATCCCGTCACGCCATCATTAAAACCAAAATCTCCAAACAGGACATCCTCATCCTCAACCTTGAGTCCATACACATCCATACAATCGCAGAATGCACGGCATCTCTCCTGAGCCTCATAGTTGTCCTTCGGTCCGGCAAGATACCACACCTTCTTCGCACCGTGTTTCTCTATCATATGCCGAGTCATGTCATACATGGCATCATAATTGTCTATACCCACAAAATGCAGACCGTCAAAAGCAGTCTCGAGGCTTATAGCCGGAACTCCGCTCTTCCTTATCCTGTCCAGCAGTTCCGCCGTGACTTCCGGATATTTGATATTGTTGACAGATATTATGATCCCATCAAAGTCTGTCAGCTCCGGAAGATTGTATATATTGTATTCTCCATAGCTGTAACCGTCGTCCCTGTTCCAATTGCCATTACTGTTGAATATGTACAAATTCACATCAGCCCTGGCTTCCTTTATCTTCTGCATAAATCCCAGCGGCCAGGCGTAGGTGAAATACCTCTTCCAGCCATCCATGAACAATGCTACTTTTTTCATACCTTACCTCCTGATCAATCAGAACAACCCGTCCTGTCCCCCATCTGTAAATTTGCCAAATATATTAAAAGGGCGCATCTGTATATATTATACACAGACCCGCCCAACCAAAACATATCCAAATGTATCAAAAATATGTACTTTACTATCAGAAACCACGGGGACGGAGGGGACAGACACCTCCGTCCCCATAATTCACTTAAGTGGATAGTCGCTGTGCAGCGGCTTGTAATCACGTATAGTCTTAAGTGCCGGCAGAGCATGTCCGTCATAATCAAAAAGTGCCTGATTTGCCCATTCATTTCCGCATGGTCCAGACTCCTCTATATATGACAGAGCACCTTCCGTAGCCCAGCCGCTTCCCGGTACTGGTATCCAGCCTGCCTCCCAATAATAAAAGCCATCACCACCGGGAACATCATCTATCAGTTTCATTATGTCGTTCATAAATTCCGCCTGTCCCTCAGGTGTCATAGGGTAGTCAAGATTCTCCACCAGTGAAGGTTTTGTGGCATAGCCCTTTCTATCGTCAGGCCCCAGTTTCTCATAGTCAGCATAGTCCTCCATGGTAAATCCCATGGAAACCTCAGCAATAACTATCTTTTTGCCATATCTATCCGCCATATCCCGCATATTTGCCTCTAGCTCCTTCATGGTTCCATGCCAGAACGGATAATACGACATTCCAATTATATCAAAATTTTCTCCTCTTTCCATGTAGTGGTCAAACCAGTCCACATACATAGGATTGTTGCCACCATTGTCGAGATGTATCATGACCGGAATATCAGAGCCAACCGATCTGACCGCCCTTATTCCTGCGCTCACAAACTTCGCGATATTGTCATATTCTGGTTTCTGCCCAAGCGGCCACATCAGTCCGTTTGTAAGCTCGTTTCCAACCTGAACAAGCTGAGGGAGAACGCCCGCATCTTTCATCTCTAAAAGAGTCTCCCTTGTGTAGTCGTACACAGCCTGCTCAAGCTGATCCGCATCCATGCCTCTCCACGCCTTCGGCACCCTCTGCTTGCCCGGGTCAGCCCAGAAATCACTGTAGTGATAATCAAGCAGAATGCTCATTCCATGATCCATAGCGCGCTTCGCGAGCTTCTTGTATACCTCAAGGTCATTTGTGCCCGCGCCATAAGGCACGCCGTCCTCCGTGTACGGATCATTCCACAGACGAAGTCTCACAGAATTCACACCATAGTTCTTAAGTATGTCAAATATATCTCCCTGCACACCATTGTCATAATATTTAGCCCCCAGCTCTTCAACCTCGACAACAGCGGAGAGATCCACGCCCTTTATATAATCTGCCATATTTTTGTCTCCTTCACCTGCATTTATTTTACTGCCTGTTATAACCAAGAACAGCCGCCGAAGAAAAATGTTCTGCATACTCCTGATGTACCAGTTCATCTTCATCTGTCGGCGGCCTTCTATCAAGATGACATCTGTCACCTAGTCGTCAAATGTAATCCTGTCATACATTCTTCCATATTTTATTCTGATGAGCTCGTTCTTTGCCAGAACGTCCTCCTCTGGTCCAACATACTGACAACGGATACAGTAGTATTCCTTCTTGTCCTTATCATAGAACATATCTATATCCAGATCTCTCATAAAACACATTGGACATCTGTAATTTAATTTGCCTTTTCCAGACTGAGCCATGTTGAAAATACCTCCTTATCCTTAAGTGTCTTTGTAAACCCGAGAGTGAACATTGGCGAGAACGCATATCCCTCTTTGAAATATCCTGTTGCATCGCTGCCAGATGCTCCCATGGCAGCCTTTGTCTCGATCGCAGGGATAACTGCTGACACCTCATCGGCGCCTGCGAGATCCTCTTCTCTGCACTTGTACTCATATGTGAGTGACTTGCTCTCTGAAGCATTCTTTGCTGTGAGAGTGATTCCTGTCATGTCCTCTGGGTACTCTGTTGTACCGTAGCATGCCACCATGTACTCATTGATCTCAACCTCTGCATCAGGGTTGCTCATCTCGAGGATAGTTCTTTCATGTCTTATCTTGGATGAACCCTCCTCAAAATATATCTTTGTCTGAAGTTTAACTGTCAGATCGTAGAACTCGATGTCAACCGGGTCAAGTGTAAGGATTCTTGTGCTTCCCTCCTGCGAGAATGTTGCCTTTGTTCTGCACAGACAGAGGTCGACCTCCTCACCCTTGTAGCTGATCTTGGCACTTCTTACAGTACCCTCTCCAGCATAGTGTGTGAAATATCCTGCTCTGTACTTCTCCTGGATCAGGAATGGATATGAAGCATCCTGAACATGTGGAGTTCCGATACCTACAGGCCAGTTGAGCTTTGCAGCGTATGGTCTGAGGTCAACGATCGCACCGCCCTGATCCATGTTGATCTGGGCTCTCATGTATGGATCGCAGTACCAGAATATCTGCTTGTCTGATCCGTACAGTATATCCTTCCAAAGAGCACACTCAGGCTCCTCGTATGTCTTGTTCTCTCTGTAGAAGTCAGCAAATTCAGCCATTGTCATGTCGATACATTTGCCTTCCTTCTTCAGGTCGCCATAATACTTCATTCCATCCTCGTAGCTCTTCTTGAGCAGCTCGTATGGAGCCTCCCAGCGTCCCATCTTGTTCAGCCAGCCTGGTCCAACGAACATCATGTTGTATGAATATCCATTGTTGAACTTAGCCAGATGACGATACTGGTCGATCAGGTTGTACAGATATGGGTACTCCCATGTCTTGCTGTCATAGATCATTCCACGGAGAACGTTCTGTGGATGTGTACCAAAGTTAGAACCATTTCCATCATAGCATGCCAGCAGATCTCTTGAAAGATGAGGGATAGCGACGATTCCGCTGTCCTCAGCCTCATTTGCTGCAGGTGCATGTGTGTTCTGCTTTGAAGGTATCCACGGATTCCATGGGCCGCCATCGAACAGTGTGTACCATGAGTTGTTACATGTGTGGTAAGCCTTAGGGCCCTCCTCCCAGCATGTTGCAACTGCACACTTGACTGATGGATACTTCTCCTTGATGTAGTTTGTAAGCTCAGCATCCATATAGTATGAACCTGTAGACACTGGATAAAAGCCAAATATATCATGGAACTTTCCAAATACGTCATCGACGATATTCTTCTTGTCCTCCATTGAGAACATCCAGATACAGAAGTCCTTGGTCTTGTACTTCTCTCTGAACTCTGTGCAGGGAAGTCCGAGAAGTGAGAGCGCTATCTCATCTCCATACTTCTCATGATGCTCCTTGGCGAGTGATACAGCCTCCTCGTTAAAAAGGCTGGCATATGTCATCTGAATAGTAGTCTTGAGTCCGTTCTTGTGAGCTGTCTCCTGCTGGAACTTGAATATGTCCAGTGACTCTGTGAGGAGAGCTTTTCTTCCGATATCCTCTGCCTGACCATGGCCTGTAACCTTCTCGGCATACTCAGGAACCATCTCAGGACGATGGATAATGTTTACAATAAATGTATTCTCCATATCTTAAATCTCCTATTTCGTATATGTTGTAACCTTTTGATCTAAAGATAATCGTCCCCAAATAAGCGACAATATCCTCATTTTTCATCCTGTCTGCCCTATTTTAGGGCTAATTATAGCAGGCATCCGCACCACCATCCATATGTGGTCCATCCGGCAACGCAGACACCTGCCCAAAATAAATTTTCTCATTTCTCTCAGACCGTCCGCCTTAACCCTTTACAGAACCGCCAGTTACACCCTCTACATAGTACTTCTGCATGATGACGAACAGTATTGAGATAGGGATAGCTACCACGATACCGCCGGCGCAGAATACTGAGAAGTATTTGTTGACGAGTGATTTTTCAAGCATATTGTAAAGACCTATAGCTACTGTCCAGTCCTTCGAAACTCCTGAGTTGAGCATAAGCTTTGCGAATACAAAATCTCCCCAAGGTATAAGGAAAGAACTGATTACCTGATACACAACTATTGGCTTACACAGAGGAAGAATTACCTTCGTAAATATCTTTGCCTCCGAAGCACCCTCAAGTCTGGCAGCCTCCTTAAGTGACATTGGTATTGTGTCCATGAATCCCTTCATGATGAGGAATCCAAGTCCTGATCCTGCTGAGTAAACTATGATCATACCGAAATGGCTGTTTGTAAGTCCCAGCATCTTCAGGATAAAGTAAATTGCTATCATGAGAAGTGGGCCAGGGAACATGTTCAGTATCAGTGACGCACTCATGATCTGTTTTCTGCCGTTGAATCTCAGGCAGCTCATCGCATAGCTGACCATAATTACAAATATAGTAGAGATGATACATGTAAATACTGCAATGATAAGTGTATTCTTGAACCATGACACATACTGCACAACCGAGTCAGGTCTTGTAAGCAGCTGAACAAAATTGTCCATAGACCAGCTCGTTGGGAAGAAATGCGCTGTATTGATTCCCTTATATCCGCTGAATGAAGTGACAATCAGCCAGATGATCGGAACCAGCCAGATAACTGCGAGGACAAGTAATACGATATGTTTAACGATTGAACCTATTGTTTTCTTCATTACTGGTACTCCTCCTCTTTATCTCCTGCAATCATTCTTGAGAATGATATAAGTGTAAATGCTGCACATATGATAAATACTATGATACCGATAACAGATGCCATCTTGTAGTCGTAGTATTCATTTGTAAGTCTGAACAGCCATGTAACAAGAAGGTCAACTTCCTTCGCATGCGAATTGGCGAGAGCCTGATTCTGTGTGACGAATACATCCTGTGTGAGCAGGTAGATTACGTTGAAGTTGTTGATGTTCTTTACAAAGTCTGTTATAAGTGCCGGGCCCTGGATGAACAGGATATATGGCATTGTGATCTTCCAGAACACCTGGAAATTTGTTGCTCCATCGATCTTTGCACTCTCGATCTGATCTGTAGGTATGTTCATCAGAACGCCTGTTGCGATCAGCATCTGGTATGGAACACCGACCCAGATATTGATGAGAATGATCATTACCTTTGCCCAGTGAGGATCAGTCAGGAACGGTATATATGTAAGATGCTCACCGACAAGTCCTGCATGCTTAAGCAGGTCTGTGATACCGATATTTGAGCAGATAGTGTTCACAATACCGGAATCAGCGAAGAAGTTTCTAACCAAAAGCAGTGTTACGAACTGTGGAACTGCTATTGATATGATGAAAAGTGTTCTCCACATCTTTGGCAGCTTGGTTGTCTTGGAATTGATCGCCTTGGCAAGAAGGATACCGCCTATGAATGTGGTAAATGTCGCCATGACCGCCCATACAAGTGTCCAGCCAAGAACCTTTCTGAATGAATATCCAAATGTTACTGTCATGCTGTTTGAGAACAGGCTTGCAAAGTTCTTGAAGCCCACCCATGTAAACAGTGAGTTTGGTGGAAGGTGCTGCTGATCATAATTGGTAAATGCCACCGCTATAAGAATAAGTATCGGCAGAATATTCATTATGACTACACCAATTGTCGGAAGTGTGAGAAGTGTTATGTGGAACTTCTCGTTGAAGAGTGCCTTCATATCTTCCTTGAATGTATTTATATGTTCTCCATTTTCCTTCATCTGCTGAAGCTTGTACACTGTCTTGATATTGTGAATGTAGAAAAGCACGAATATAAGAATGATGAACAACGCAACCACCGAATTGAGAAGGATCTGGAAAGAATTGTCGTAATTATTAGTAGTTGTCTGCATGGTGAGTGGATCAAATACCTGCTCAAACTTTACAGTTCCAAGAGTTCCAAATTTGGCAAGGTTTGGTGCCGCATAGCCTACGCACATCAACACAAACGCAGCCTCAACGATGAGCATGATCATACCATTGACGATCTGCTTTCTTGCGAAGTAACCTGCACCCATGATAACCGCTGAGAGCTTAACCCATATATCACCTTTTGCAAAAGCAACACCAAAATTCTTGAAGTATCTTCCTATGGCTTTAAAGAATCCTGATATTTTCTTCATGAAAAAGCTCCTCTCTTTTTAAAATGCCCCATATGCCACGAATGACATATGAGGCATTCTCATTATAACCTATAAATATTATTCAAAGTACTTCTTATTTAAAATTACTCCTGTGATACAGGTGCATCAATTCCTTCTACAGCGTTATCGAGAAGTTTCTGAAGGTCTGTTCCGTCTGGATTGCCCTGTGCAAGGATTGAACCAAGTGTCTCTGCTGGTGTCCAGTAGTTACCACCTACACGCTGTGGTGTTGCATATGCTGCCTGAGCTGCAAGAGCTGATATAGCTGGATCAGCCTTAACTTCATCTGACTCTGAAGCGTTGATGTTTGAAGGGCCAAGACCTCTCTGCTTAAATCTTGTAACCTGTGTATCCTCTGATGTAAGATACTCAGCAAGAAGCATTGACCAGCCTATATTCTTTGAATGTGGGTTTACACCGATAAGCTTGCAGCCTGAGAATGATGCCATCTGAACCTGCTTGCCTGCAACTGTGTATGTAGGAAGCTTAGCTGCTGCATAGTTCTCGCCCCATGCTGCCGCAGCGTCTGCTGCTCTCCATGTTCCGTTAACTGCTGCACAGATTGTACCCTCAGCGATCGCTGTTGCCTGTGTAGGATCATCCATATCTACAAATACGCCAGTCTTGAAGAGATCAAGGATTGCCTGAGCTACATCTGTACCGCCTGCCTGATTCCAAGTACATGTATTTGTAAGTCCGTCATCGTTAAGTGTAAGGTCAAGACCTGCTCCCTGGAAGAATGAGTATACATACCAAGCATCTGATACGTTCATAGCGATCTTCTTGTTTGCCTTCTTTGCTGCCTCGATCATAGCATCCAGTGACTGAACATCATCCTCTGTGAATACTGATGAATCATAGAACATGAAGTATCCGTTATCTGCCGTCATTGGATATGCATATAATGTTCCATCAACAGAAGCTGCCTCAACAGAAGCTGCTACATTCTCGTTTGCAACATCAAAAGTATATGTAGCCTGTACCGGCTGAAGTGCTCCAGCCTTAACCAGCTCATTGATCTGATCATCAGCAAATGCGAATACATCAGGAGCAGCCTCAACGTCTACCAGGATATCGTCCTTTGCCTTTGACTCTGACTCAGCTCCGAGTGTGATGTTGAAGTCAACGTCTGGATACTTTTTCTTGAAATCTTCAATAACCTGTGTTGTGAGATCCTGATCTTCCTCAGAAGCCCATACCGAAAGATCTACAGTTCCTGTTGTTGCATCAATTAAGTTCTGAATTGCATCATCTGATGCTGCAGCCTGTGTTGTGCTGTCGCCAGCAGCTGCTGTTGTTCCTTCGTCCTTTGAATCTGCGTTGCCACATCCCGCAAGGCATCCTGCCATCATCGCAGCAACAAGTGTTAATGATAAAACTTTCTTTCTCATTCTTATGTCCTCCTCTTTAAATAAATAATAAGAAAATTAGTTGCTCTTTTTGTTTCCCGTGCGCAATCGGTTGTTCTTTATGGTTATATATTATCAGTTCTGTTTATTGTTGTCAACTACTAATTCATATAACTTTCAAAATAAAAAAATATACATTTTGCACAAGTCACTTTGTTTGGAAACGTTTCCATGTTCGTTGTATTTTGCGCACCCGTTTGCGTTGCACACTATATATGGTAATATTTGTTAATCATCTGCAATCCCATATGTGAGATTTTCATGTTTCATTTCCTTTTCCAGCCATTATTACACTCATTTAGGCCGTTTTTTCATTACTTTTCTCTTTGTTACACCATAGAATATTGCTATAACAGCAATATTCTATGGTGTATTTTCATGCCCGTCGCGCATCATTTTGCGCATGTTGCGCATATTCTGGCTCTTTTCACATAAAAACAGGGCGCCAGCCAAACACTGACGCCCCTCTGGGAAGGATATATAACTATGAATTACTTCGTTGACTCTTTTAATCTGAGTTCATAACCCAGATGTGTCTTCTTCTTAACTTCGTTGCCCTCTATAAAATCCACCAGCAGTTTACATGCTACCATTCCAAGCTCACGCGGATCAAACTGGAGCGATGTGATCGCAGGCTGGTAATTGTTCAGAAGTGAGCTGTTGTAGAATGACGCAACTCTCACATCAGTTGGCACCTTTATGCCCTTCTTATCCAGTATATTAAGTACATTCTGGCATATTCCATCATCCATACACAGTATGCATTCTGCTTTCTGCTTCATTATCTCTTCAATGGCATGTTCACATAATACTGAATTATCTATATCAAAGTATACCAGGCTGTTATCTACCGGTACCTCCATATCCTCCATCGCATCAAGATATCCTCTATACCTGTTGAGGGTTACCACATGATTCTTATTGCCACCCATGAGGGCTACCTTAGTCATTCCTTTGGCAAGCAGTATAGATGTAAGCTCACGGCATGCACTTCTGTGATCATGATCAACCTGGACAACATTGTCATCATCCATACTTCCAACCACAACAAATGGTATCTTTTTTTCCTTGAGATATTCTGCCGGGGCATCATTCACAAGAGTTCTTCCAAGTACAACCCCATCCACCTTATGATTCTCAACAATTCTCTCCAGCTGGCTCATATCATCCGGTGACACTGTACACACAAGCACATCATAATCCACTGGCGCAGCCATCTCCAGCAATCCCATCAGGCACTTCTGAAAGAATGGCAGATCCACCACGCTGTAGTCGCTCGGCATGACCCACCCTATATTATAGGATTTTGACTGTGCCAGCCCCTTCGCTATAACGCTTGGCTTATAATTATGCTCCTCTATATACTCGAGAACTCTCCGCCTTGTCTCGGCACCGATCCTTCCCTTTCCGGAAATCGCTCTCGATACTGTAGTCTTAGATATATTTAACGCCTCAGCCACATCAGAAATGGTCATCTTCTGGCCTGACTCTTTTGTCTCCATATTCAAGTCTCCTTTTGTTCAGCACGTATCACCGCATTTGCGCAACGCTCCATGCGCAATCGGTTGCCCTTGATATTATCATAGCTTTTTTTGTGCACAAGTCAAGAATTTTTTGATTTTTACCATGTCAAGTTGGCTATTTTGTCAAAAAGAACAAAGATATTTTTTTTATTTGTGCAATTATATCTTACTTTGATGCCCACAGATCCCTGAGAGCCTGCTGCAAATAAGAGAAATCCACAGATGGCACATCCGGATTCAGTCTGCCCTCTTTCCTGCACACATCATATAATCTTATTCCAAGAGATGCCACATCCCGTCTGTCCTCCGCAGGCAGACTTGCATACAGCATGTCAAATTCAACCAGAGCTTTAAGGTCACCTGACCAACCCGATGCAAGCCAGGCTATATCAGCCGTCTTGTCATCTCCAAGTGCTTTAACGCTCTCAACCAGTTGACTATATTTGCTGTTGACAGTTCCATTCTTCATACCCTGCCAGTGAAAAAGTGCAGTCTCAGACACACCGAGAGCACTAGCTATAGCCGGAATGTGCCGCACTGTCGGAAGCCTCTCCTCATTCTCCCACTTGTAATATAGCCCTTCTGTTATCTTATGATTCTCCGGCAGGAGCTTATTTATCTCCGCAACCATATACTTTACCGTATACTTCGAAGATCTGCTGTTTTTGCGGATATCCCGCATATTGAAGCCTATCGTATCTACCATTTCTGTAGAATCCGATGCCCCCTTTCTCGTTCTCCTTCTATTCATCTCTCTCCTCCATTGTATACATTTATACAGATTGTACAATTTTGTATCCATAAATATCCTACCACTTATCGCGTTAAAGTGCTACATTTTTATCCATACAAAAACAAAGGAGATCATTATGACAGACTTAAACAATGCCGAAACACAAACCGATGCCCCCTGTTCCGCCATCAATTATTGTAACCTCAACGGATACGAACTCACCGCAGAAGAGAAGATAATCTTTCTTAGTTCCTATGTATCCCGCATTGACAACGAGACAGTGTATCAGCCCGCAACCAGGGAATTTGTCCAGAATTTCAATGTAGATGCAGCCATCAGCATAATAAACAATTATGCCACAGCAGACTCATTTTTCAGAAGAATGACAGGTTCATTTCCGTATATCAAAAACTCGCAGCGTTTTTCATCCCCGGATATATATTTTCTTCTATTGGAGTTAAAACTGTACATCAACGAGAGACGGCGCGTAATAGCAAAAAATAATTCAGCGGACACGCTCTCTATCATTGAACAATACAAAAACCGTTACTCGTTCAACCAGTCAGCCACCCAGAAAATGGAAGCCCTGCACAGCATAAAAGGTTTCGCACATCCATCTTTCTTTGTGCCGGAAACCGTACTGTACATAAACGAAAACTCTATCCTGTACGTACACTCAGCTTTGCGCTATATCGATATGCTTCTCGAATACATGCAGCGGAATGACAATTCTATAGATTATGAAATTTATTCTTTTTTTCAAAACTTCAAATCCATGTTATTCAACAACGAGCACGACACAACGCCAACATATATAATCGACCAGTCAAGAGATTATATCTATAGCATTCTCGGAAATAGCAAAAGAAAATCTAAGATGACTGACATATGCAAATACGCAGCCTTCGTGGAAAGTCTCACAGAACTCGGTAACGCCATAAGTGCATCCAATATGAAACTCTAAATCCCCCCCTGTTTTTCAGAACATAAAAACAGCCCGTCGTTTATGCGACAGGCTGTTAAGAAGGGGGGAGTGGAGGATTCCTATGTTTTGGGGTTTGGGGTTATGGGGTTACATTACATCGTATAAAGGGATTTCTACGAATTTCGTGCTAAGGGAACCCTCCGTCTATCAAAATATAAGTGATTGTCTTTTTTATAACCAGAAGGCTTGTTGATCACAACTCATCTCCTTGTTATGCCCATATACTATCAAAACACTTTGAAATTGTAAATACGCAAAAATTTATAAAACGAAGGCTTTTTTTTGTGGTAATTTATCAACAGTTGCGCATTTCAATAGTTTTTAGAAGATTTTTGAATGCAAAATGATTGTTTTATTCACGTTTGAACGGTTTATTGTTCATTATGATCACTTTTCGCAACAATAAATTTCAGATTATCGTGCAAAGCTGTCAAATTCGTTTGACTGTTGGCGAAGATCGGAGTGTTGTAATATAATAGTAAGAAGTCAATGATCTCGGAGGACATGCTATGAATGAAAACGATATTCTAAAGGGGCGGTTAAAGGATCTGGCAAATGCCGCCTTCCGCCAGAACAGATATACATATACTAATTTTCTGAGTGCTGCAGACATGGAAGTATTTTACAGCAATCTTGAACAGTTGTCATTTGCAGGATATACCATCTTTGGAGGCAGGGAATCCTGCGACCGCGTTATAATCGCCTTTGGAAATGAAGCCGACTGCGGCTACGCACCGGCTTTTCCCATATGCACCATGAAGGTTTCCGCTGTTTCGGACAAATTCTCAGACGATCTGAACCACAGGGATTTCCTTGGGGCACTTATGAATCTTGGCATTGAGAGGGAGATGGTGGGCGATATACTGGTCACCGAATCCACTCATTCTGGCAAGCACAACAATGCCTATATATTCTGTGTGGACACTGTTGCCGATTATATCGCTGAAAATCTGACAAAGATAAGGCACACAAATGTAAAATGTACTTTTTGCAGCACCCAGGATACTGATGAGATACAGATAAAAAAGGAACCTCTGCACATAATCGCAGCATCTGCAAGAGCGGACGCAGTGACCGCCACAATAACAGGCCTTTCAAGAAGCAGCACATCCCTGTTGTTCAGGGAAAAGAAATTTTCACTAAACAACAGGTTGTACGAAAACAGCAGCTACCAGTTAAAACCGGGCGACGTATTTTCAATACGTGGATATGGCAAATATGAATTTGTCGAGACAGGCAGCGCAACCCGGAAGGGCAGACTGAACATAGAATTACTCAGATATATTTGATCTTCTAACAACTAGCAATTGATCAGTTCACTGTAGTATCTTTTCACATCAGCGCGTCTTGTTGCGCTGATGTGTATACTTTTACCATTTGTCAGTATCATTTCATGAGCCGTGCATCTGCTCACATGATCCGGATTTACAAGATAGGATTCATGTGGTCTGATAAATCCCCCGTAGCCCACCTTCATGCGCTTTTCCATCTCGCCAATACTTCCATAAAAAACATATTTTTGTTCCGTTGTGACCAGATTTATGCGACGCAGTTCGCTTTCAAAATACATTATGCTCCGGGTATCTACACTGTATCTCACCCTTCCGGATACAAATGTGAATCTTCTCTCATCCCGGCTCCCCTCAACCGCCATCGTCATCACCTTTTTGAAATTTGCCGCATTAACAGGTTCATACAGAATATAACACGGTTGGATATCATACAATCTCCGGTTTATTCCTGCTGCTATCATCACGAGACTACCTACCCTGCGGTCTTTTTTCAAGACATCGGCCACATCCCAGGAACGATACACCACCACTACATCGTAAATTCCTTCAAGATCCATGTCGACCATGATCGCATGCACATTGTCATAATATCTCACAGCGCACACACATCCCGCATCTCTCTGCCATATACCCATGTACTCCTGCAACAACGGGCTCATTACTTTCTCCTCACTGTACACAGCAATCTTCAGCATATCTCCCTCCAAAGCTGCAGAAGCTTCCGCTCCTGTTCATCCCGGATAACGATTTCCTCCCTCGGAGTCACATCCTCCTCCATCACATCGATATCCCATATGAAATAATCACATGTGCGGTTAAGCACCCTCGACAGCAGCACCAGCCGCTTCAGGCTCGGCAGACTTCCGCCATTTTCAAGACGGCTTATATATTTGCCATCTGCATAGATAAGATACCCCAGCTCCTTCTGTGTGAGGTTCATAGACTTGCGGGCATCCTTTATTCTCTGCCCAATAATAACACTGTTCAATTTTTTCTCCTCCCTATCCGTCCCCGCGGACAACAATATTACTTTACAATAAAATCGCAAAATAAAAAACCGCATCCCATGCGGACTTTCCACATAAGATGCGATTTTTAGTACACTTATTTACTAAATATTTCGAAAAACTTTATTTTTATTCTTATTTTGTAATTCCAAGCTTTATTGCCTCGTCAGCTACAGCCTTGGCAACCACCTTAGCAACTCTCTCGTCAAATGCTCCAGGAATGATGTAATCCTCCTTGAGCTCATCATCTGTTACAATGGATGCGATAGCCTTGGCTGCTGCCATCTTCATCTCTTCAGTTATGCCTGTTGCCTTGGCGTCCAGGGCACCTCTGAATATTCCCGGGAATACTAGAACGTTATTGATCTGGTTTGGATAATCCGAACGGCCCGTCGCCATTACTCTTACTCCGCCCTTTGCCGCTTCCTCAGGCATGATCTCAGGTGTAGGGTTTGCCATGGCAAATACTATAGGATCTGCTGCCATAGATGCAACCATCTCTGCTGTCACGATATTTGGAGCTGAAACTCCGACAAATACATCCTTACCCTTCATTATCTCGGCAAGAGAACCTGTCTGTCTGTCCTTGTTTGTAATCTCTGCCATCTCTGCCTGTGCCGGATTCATCCAGTCCTGTCCAGGACACAGAGCACCCTGCCTGTCCACGAGAACCACATTGCCTATACCGAGCTGAAGCAGAAGCTTACATATTGATATACCTGCAGAACCTGCTCCGTTGATAACCACATTTGCCTCGTCAAACGGCTTGCCGACAAGCTTTAACGCATTGATGAGTCCTGCTGACACAACGATAGCTGTACCATGCTGATCGTCATGGAATACAGGAATGTCAAGTTCTTCCTTAAGTCTTTTCTCTATCTCGAAGCATCTTGGAGCTGATATATCCTCCAGATTGATTCCGCCAAATACAGGTGCAATGCGCTTTACTGTCTCAACGATCTCATCCACATCCTTTGTGTCAAGGCAGATAGGGAATGCGTCAACTCCGCCGAACTCCTTGAAGAGTATGGACTTTCCTTCCATTACAGGTATAGCTGCCTCAGGTCCTATATCTCCCAGACCGAGAACCGCTGTTCCGTCTGATACCACGGCAACCATGTTGCCCTTGCATGTATATTTGTATACGTCAGCCTTATTGTCACGGATCTTTCTGCAAGGCTCTGCAACGCCCGGTGTGTAAGCCGTGCTCAGATCGTCTCTGTTCTTCACTGCCACCTTGGACACTACCTCTACCTTACCCTTGTGCTCCTCATGCATCTTAAGACTTAAACTATTGTAATCCATGTCTGTTCCTTTCTGCGCATCCGCGCATCCTGTATTTTATCTACTGTATATATAACAGCGCCTCTCCTATATAGCGCTGCTCCGGAATCCCTGTTTTCCCCGGCAACACCGCTTATTCCATAATAACCTTGACTCACATTTTAGTCAACGATATGTGCCAGCATATGTACTCTGTTGAATGGGAACGAGAAGTAATATCCGTCCGCAAAGTCCGAAGTGTACTCAAGTATATCTCTGGCAATCTGTATGCCGCACTCCTCGCCTTCCTGCCTTGTGGCATTTTCACTGTATCTCTCTATGATCTCGTCCGGGATCTCTATGCCTGACATCTCATTTTTCATGAACAAGGCATTTCGCCTGCTGACAAGCGGCATGATTCCCACAAGTATTGTCGCGCCGGTCTCAGCCTTCATGTCTCTGAGGATCTGTGCCTGCTCTCTGGAGAACACCGGCTGTGTCAGAAAGAATTCAGCCCCGGCTTCCATCTTTCTCTTTATTCTGTCTATCTCAAACTTTGTGTTAAGTCTGTTCTGGTTGATCGCTCCGCCGTAGGTGATCTTATCCCCGCTGAACACCTCTTCGTTCATAGACTGCAGCAGCTTCATCATTCCGACTGAATCAAAGTTGAACACGCTCCTGGTCGTCTGTCTGAACATGACCGGAACCGGATCACCTGTTATGACAAGGAAATCCTTTATACCATTAAGCTGTGAACCGAGCACGCTTCCCCTTATGGCTATGGCATTCTTATCACGGCAGCACAGATGCGGCATGACCCTGAGTCCTGTCTCCTTATGCACTTTCTCCGCCATGAGTATGGAATCCGCTCTGGTTCTTCCCGATGGCGAATCAGGGAATGTCACCACATCCACATGTGACTGCTTAAGTATATGGGCTGCATCAAGCAGCTTCTGATCGTTGACATCCACCGGAGGTGCCAGCTCCACAGCAATCAGCTTGTGCTTGTGTCCGTCGGCATTTTTTGTGGCTGCCCCGCCACGCTCCAGACGTCCTTTGAGAAAATTGTCCTTTACAGCACTGTCAGCCTGTACCTTTTCCACATGAACCTTGGCAGCCTTTGCAATATCTCCGGTTTTCACCCATTCCATGATCTGATGTATGTATTCAGGATTTGTTCCGCAGCATCCTCCTATGATATCTGCACCAAGCGCCGCTATGTCCTGGATCTTATCTATGAATCCCTCTTTGTTGTCATTGAACACCAGTCTGCTCTGTGTAAACTTCGGGTATCCCGCATTCGGCATGACTGATACAGGCTTTCCGCAGTCTATATCCAGCTTTTTCAGAAGCTGAAGCATATGGTACGGACCAACTCCGCAGTTGAATCCAACACAGTCCACGTCCTTATTTCCTGCCACCTGGGAGAGCAATGCCCTTGCCGAAAATCCACAGTTGCTGTACCCAAACTGGTTCACGCAGAACGACACCATGACCGGCGTGTCCTTTCTTGCCTTCAGGTGCTTCACCACAGGCTCGAGCACATTGAACTCAGGAAATGTCTCAAACCAGATGATATCCACTCCCATGTCCTGCATCGCCTCACCCAGCAGCTTGTACTGTGACACCCTCTCATTCAGTGTGAGACCGGCATCCGCAGGTATCGGACCTATATCTCCGGCAACGGACACCTTTTTTCGATATGTTCCAGATTCATCGGCTTCTGTCACAACTGCATCACTCGTCCTGACACAATCTGCTGCTTCCACATCTTCTTCCGCAGCCTGCTTCGCAAGCTTCACCGCTGCACGCACATTTGAAATGACATAATCCATGTCAGCATCAAGACTCGCTGTATTTGCCGCAAATGTATTTGTCCTTATAAGTCCGGCTCCAGCCTTCACATACTCCTTATGGATCTCCAGCACACGCTCCGGGTGGCGCATGTTTGCAAGCTCAGGAGCGACAGTTCCCTGCTCTCCGTACATTCCCACATAACAGGTTCCAAATGCCCCATCCGCGACAAGTAATTTATCCTTTAAACTCTCAAGTATATTCATCTAACATCTCCATCCTAATATTATTTTTCTACCTGTGTCTAAGTCCGATCCTTACATGTTAACTTCAGCCCTGTCCGCACTCTCATCTTTATTGCTTTACATCGGTGAACCATCCTACATAGAATAATATAATACATCTTCATAGTCAATTATTACTGGATTGAAATCATTAAATCTATCGGATTGGGATTGTAAAATCCATCGGATTGAGATTGCAAAATTAATCGGATTGAGATTGCAAAATCCCTTGCATTATATTATCATAATTTATAAATATATATAACTACTCAGGTCAATAATATTAGTGACATATAAGAACGGAGAGCATATAGCATATGAAAAGAAAAGATTACAAGCCAAGACTTTTAGACAATATATTAGATAATTACTTAGAAGCATTTGGCGCAGTATGCGTAGAAGGTCCTAAATGGTGCGGGAAAACATGGACATCGTCATACCATTGCAAAAGCGAGATAATGATTGGCAATCCAGATGGGAATTTTCAAAACAGACAATTGGCACAGCTAAGTCCATCATTGGTTTTGGTTGGTGAAACGCCAAGATTGATCGATGAATGGCAGGAAGTTCCACAACTATGGGATGCTGTCCGATTTAAGGTTGATCAAAACGGCACTAAAGGACAATTTATATTGACAGGATCTGCAACACCAAATCACAAAGGAATATTGCATAGTGGTGCTGGAAGGATTGCAAAATTAAGAATGCACCCAATGTCATTATTTGAAAGTGGCAATTCCAGCGGAAGCGTCTCGCTTAAAGATATATGCAACGGCAAGATAGAACCTCAAATATTAGGTGAAGTTAATCTGTCAAGGCTTATTGATTTTATTATAAGAGGCGGCTGGCCTGCCAATCAGGATGCGCCATTAAAACAGGCAGCATATCTTCCTAAGCAATATATTCAGGCTGTATTGGATGATGATGTATATCGAATAGATGAAATAAAAAGAGATAAACACAAAATGGAATTACTTCTCCGCTCACTTGCAAGAAATGAGGCTACAACTGTAACAAACAACAAACTTAAAAATGATATTAAAGAAATCGACAACGAAGATATTGATGTAGAAACCGTTGCCGCCTATCTGGATGTTTTTCACAGACTCTTCCTAACGGATAATCAAAAGCCTTTTGAAGCGAAGCTTCGATCACCCATCCGCATCAAACAGGCCGAAAAGAGACATTTGTCAGACCCGTCCTTAGCAGCTGCCTTGCTAAATGCAACCCCTGAAATGCTATTGAATGATTTGAATACACTAGGATTCTTATTCGAAGCATTATGTGAAAGAGATTTAAAAATATATGCAGAATCCTTCGATGCAGAATTATATCATTATCAGGATTATAATAACAACGAGATGGATGCAGTTATAGCACTGCCCAACGGAAAATGGTGTGGATTTGAAATAAAACTGGGTGCAAACCAAATAGATGCTGCTGCCGAAAATCTTATAAAAATAAAAAAAGCAATTGAATCCAATGGCGGAATGGGTCCGGATTCATTATGTGTTATATGTGGATTATCTAACGCAGCATATCAAAGGTCTGATGGTGTATTTGTTGTTCCCATTACAGCATTGAGAAATTAGTTCTTGAACAGATTAAAAACAGGCTCGCCTTGACAATAATCAAAGCAGAGCCTGTTTATCTCACTGAAGGAGCGTGTACTGCTCCAGATTCCACACGTCTGTCACAAGACCATCATAAAATTCAGGCTCATGACATACCAGAAGTATAGACCCCTTATACTCGGAAAGAGCACGCTTCAATTCATCCTTGGCATCAACGTCAAGATGGTTTGTCGGCTCGTCAAGCAGAAGCACATTTGTATCAGTGTTGATTAACTTGCAAAGTCTCACCTTCGCCTGCTCGCCACCCGAGAGGACCTTCACCTTGCTCTCGATATGCTTGGTGGTAAGTCCGCATTTGGCAAGAGCCGCACGTACCTCATACTGGGTATATCCCGGGAATTCCTCCCAGATTTCCTGCAGGCATGTATTCTCACTCGGCTTGACCTCCTGCTCAAAGTATCCAATGTGCAGATAGTCGCCAAGCTGCGCCTTGCCGGATATAGCCGGGATAAGTCCAAGCACACTCTTCAGGAATGTCGTCTTTCCTATACCATTCGTTCCTGTGATGGCTATCTTGTCACCGCGCTCCATGCGGAGATTCATCGGTTTGGAAAGCGGCTTGTCCTTGCTGTAACCTATCACCAGATCATCGGTCTCGAATATGACCTTACCAGAGGTTCTCGCTTCCTTGAAGTTGAACTCAGGCTTCGGTTTCTCACGCTCAAGCTGAATGACATCCATCTTGTCAAGTTTCTTCTGTCTGGACATAGCCATATTTCTTGTGGCAACCCGGGCTTTATTTCTCGCCACAAAATCCTTCAGCTCAGATATCTCCTGCTGCTGCTTTCTGTACGCAGCCTCAAGCTGGGATTTCTTCACCGCATACACCTCCTGGAACTTGTCATAATCGCCGACATATCTGTTGAGCTGACAATTCTCCATATGGTATATGATATTTACAACTGAATTCAGGAACGGAATGTCATGGGATATAAGAATAAACGCATTCTCGTATTCCTGAAGGTATCTCTTGAGCCACTCTATATGGTGTGCATCAAGATAATTCGTAGGCTCGTCGAGCAGAAGTATCTCCGGCTTTTCAAGCAGAAGCTTCGCCAGCAGAACCTTGGTTCTCTGTCCGCCCGACAGCTCAGTTACATCCTTGTCCAGTCCCAGCTGCAGCAGGTCAAATGCTCTGGCAACCTCCTCAACCTTCGAGTCTATTATATAGAAGTCATGGCTGTCCAGAAGATCCTGAAGAAGTCCCATCTCCTCAAGAAGAGTGTTCATCTCATCCTCGTCAGTGACCTCCGCCAGCTTGTCACATATCTCATTTATCCTCTTCTCCATATCGAAAAGTCTGGAGAACGCATCCCTCAGCACTCCGCCTATGGTCATGCCCGGCTCAAGGACCGTGTGCTGATCCAGATATCCGACCTTCACATTCTTCGCCCAGGTCACTGTGCCCTCATCCGGCATGAGACTGCCCGTCACTATATTCATGAAGGTTGATTTACCTTCACCATTTGCGCCGACAAGCCCTATGTGCTCGCCTGCCAGAAGTCTGAATGACACATTTTCAAATATTGCCCTGTCACCAAATCCATGGCTAAGGTTGCTTACATCTAATATCATAATCTCTCCTTTTTACTAATCCACCGGCTTTAAATACATTACAGACAGAGCCGGAAGATCAAAGCCGAAGTCACCGCATACGCCCTTGATACTCTTTACGGTGTCTTTAGTGTTTCCACCGTATTTATTCCAGTCCGTGTTCATGAGGACTTTCATGGAATTGCCCTCACCGTATCTGAAGTGATAATCCCTGTATGTATTTCCTGATAGGTTCATGACTACTACTATCTTATTTTCCTCAATAACTCTCTGGAATATATATACAACATCCTGCTCTTTGCCACAGAGTATCCAGTCAAACCCGTGAGGATCATCATCCCACCCTGACAACGCAGGCTCTTTCAGATAGAGCTTATTCAAATCTTTTATAAATCTGTTAAATGAATCGTGGTTCGGGTATTTCAGTATATCCCAGTCCTGCTCACGCTTCTCGTCCCACTCTCTTAGCTGGGCTATCTCGTTACCCATGAAGTTAAGCTTCTTGCCCGGATGCGCATACATGTAGGCGTAGAGCGCCTTTGCATTTGGGAATTTCTCTTCATATGATCCCGCCATCTTCTGGGCTATGGTTGCCTTGCCATGCACAACCTCGTCATGCGAGAGTGGCAGCATGTATCTCTCATTATAAAAATACATCATGGAGAATGTCAGCTTGTGATACTGGTCGCCTCTACAAAACGGCAGAGTCCTGAAGAAATTCAATGTGTCATTCATCCAACCCATATCCCATTTGTAGTCAAATCCCAGTCCGCCGTATCCGACTTCCTTGGTGGTTCCCTTGTAGTCCGTGGAATCCTCGGCGCAGAGAATACATGACGGGTGTCTGTCCTTAAGTCCCTGGTTAAGCCCCTTTATAAACTCGACCGCCCTGTCATTTACACCTCTAGACTCGTCGCCCATCCAGTAGATTATCCTGCTGATGGCATCCATTCTTAGGCCATCAAAATGATACTCTGTGAGCCAGTAATTCGCCGCACTCTTGAGAAATGTCTGAACTTCTCCCTTGGAATGGATGAAATTCTTACTACCCCACTCGCTGTAGCCCACATCATCGGTCGGATGCTCATACAGATTGGTTCCGTCATACTTTGCAAGTCCATATCCATCCAGTGCAAAATGCACAGGCACATAGTCCATGATGGCACCTATGCCGTTCTTGTGAAGCGTGTCGATGAGGAACTTCAAGTCATCCGCCGTTCCGTATCTAGCCGTCGGACTGAAGAATCCGGTATTCTGGTAGCCCCATGACTCATCACATGGATGCTCCGAAAGCGGCATAAACTCCACATAATTGTAGCCCTGCTCTTTCAGATATTCCACAAGCATCGGTGCTATCTCTCTGTATGTATACCAGCCCTCAGCAACTCGGTCAGTCTCAATGACTTCTTCCGGTGTCAGCTGTTTTCCATTCTCATCATACACCGGCTTGCAGTGCCATGAGCCCATGTGCATCTCATACACATTGAGCGGACCACCCTTGCACTCATTCCGTGTCCTCATCCATCTTGCATCGCCAAATGTATACTCATCCATATCTCTTATTATAGATGCAAATGCCGGTCTCAGCTCCATGCCGAATCCATACGGATCACAGTGATCCACACAATATCCATCTCTCTGGTATATCTTATATTTATACATCTGTCCAGCCTTTGCCCCCGGCACAAAACACTTGAAAAAGCTGCCGTCGTAGCACCTCTTCATGGTGGTCTCTCCCCAGGAATTGAACTCACCTGTGACCGTCACCGACTCCGCATTCGGCGCATATGTCACAAAATCCACGCCTGTCACGGTCTTCCTCCTGCTCTTGCCCACATTCTCCTTCACAACGTGTGCGCCGAGCTCATTATAAGCATCAAAGCACCTTCCTGAATAAAACTCATACAAATCCATAACTTTTCCTCCATACAAGGTTAATATTCAAGTCTCATCACCCAAGCCCTCGCAGTCATTTCTTGACTGTAGTAAATTACCTTCAGTATACCGTTGCACATCCGCTATATGAATATTCGTTTTTTGATAAAAGTAAAATAATTTACTCCAGACAATTATTGACAATTAGATTTAATATGTATATACGTTTTTTTGACTATATCTTTCTTTTGTTGTATTCTATATTATAATGCATAGAGCATCATCAGGGCGCTTACAGCCATTTATAATCATTACCCGCGTACAGCTTTTGTATGATCAGAAAGGAGCTTTTATGGACAGAAGGATTCAGCGTACACGCAACAGCTTATTCAGCGCATTTATCGAACTGCGTGCCACCAAACCTGTGGAGAAGATCACAGTGAAGGAACTCACAGAAAAGGCCAATATCAGCAAGCAGACTTTCTATCTGCATTTTCAGGATATATATGATCTGTCGGAATACCTCGAAAATGATGCTCTTCTGTCCCTCATCGGTGACATTCCAAATCCAGAATATATGCTTACCAATCCTGCAGAAGCAAGCAGGCAGTTATGCAACGCATTTATCAACCAGGGACATTTGTTCTCCATACTCTTTCCTGATGACAATAGAAGCTACGGAGTCCTGACCAACAAGCTCGACGCCCTCATCAAGGAAAAGATATATGACGTCCGTCCCGAGTTCAGAGATGACCTTGCCAAGAATGTTGAGGTGTCAATGTTCGTACAAGGCTGTGCTTATACTTTCCTGAAATACAAAGATCAGGATGCCGCTATGGTCATAGATACCCTTGCTGGAATCATAGACAGGGCAACCAGAGCGTAAATAAATGGCATGTGAGCTTTTCAGACGACAAGCTCGCATGCCACATATTCATAATTCACTTTCTCTCTCCTGTTTATCTTAAGCTGATATCCTTTATCTATACCACCAGAATGACCTGTATCAGCATTTTCATCGGAATGTACCTCCAGCACAGCATATACAGTTTCGCCTCTGCCAGCAAGCGTCTCATATGGATACTCTGCAAGCAGCCTTCCTTTTCGCACCTTCTCACCATCACCACATGTAAGTCTTATATCTACATAGCTCTGTGTCCTCTGCCATCCGGTGTCGATCTCTGATATCAGATATATCCTCACCACGTATCCTTCCTCAGATGTACACTCTATCTGACCTTCTCCGGCTTTACTATATCCAGCCTTGCAGTCAAACGGCGCTCTGATCTCTCCCCGTGTGGCTCGAATCGCACACAAGCCGACACTCCCGTCTCCCAGGTTCTGTAGGCAATGTATATCAGATACGCGCACAACATCACCTTCAACAGGCACATACACCTTCTTAAGCACTCTTTCATAATCGATCTCAGCCTCCTGTTCAATATTATCTTTCCTGTGTCCATCTATATATCTTCCAAGCTCTCGGCATATCCTTTCCACCTGATCCTCATAGAATACCTGCACCTGCCTGCCCTTTGCCAGTATTCCCAGAGCTCCTGTGGCTTTCAATCTTCTCCTGTCCACCAGCGCCCCGTTGTTCACCGTAACTCTAAGTCTTGTATCACTGCTCCTCAGACTGTAAATATTTGCTGTTCCTCCCAAAGCTCCAGCAATGGCAATGGCTACAGCATCACCATCGATGTAGTTATCCTCCGATGAATACTCCCTGTCCTCCCGCTCATCCTGACTATCTTCCAGACTGCCTGAGGCATTTCCCCTGACGTATTTTCTTATCCATACGGTCAGACATACCGCAGCCGCCAAACAGACAATCACCAGCACCATTGCCACCATAAACTCATTTTCAATATTATTGATCCCAGCCAAAGCAAAAAGGACATCCATATCCGCATTCAAATTTCTCATAAGAATTCCTCCTGCAAATATAATGTCCTTCTCTTAATTTTAATATTCATTTATAACTTCCGCAAACCTGTTCACATCCGCCTCCGGCAGCCTGTATATCTTCTCTATCTTGTTCTTAGTCATCTCCAGAATCTGCCTGTCAAACTGTGCACCTTTTATGTACTCAATCGTCTTGTCCGGGAACACGAAATAGCTCTCCGCCAGGCCAAAGGCTACACCGTCCTTTGCATAGTAGCCGCCATCCTGCATATGTTCAAATGCATAAAGGCATTTGTCGATATACTTGTCATTCACAAAGTAGCACTTCAGCATGATAGCCACGAACCTGAGTCTGAAGTCATCGGACATATCCTGCCAGGTTCCTACTGCGATGCCTCCCTGTCCCTCTGGAATCTCTGCCTCCTCCTTCTTTCTCCACGCAGGATTCAGCTCGGAATCCCCCATATACTTCATGATGAATTCCCACACTATCTCCGGGTACATGGATGCCGCCACAAATGTACTACAGAACGAGTCACACACCCACCAGTTGTCTATCTTGGGAACAAATTCATCGGCATATGCAAGTATCTCCTCCAGCTTGCCCTGTGCGAATCCAAGGACAAGCCCCTGAATGACCACATCCTCCAGCGTATCATCCGGCGCATGCTTCAGATACTCCTTCCAGTTTATGTCGGCTATCTGTCTGGCTATCTCCTTCAGATCATCCAGCCTCACACCTATTATATTGCCACAGCCCGGAAGGTTCATGGCCAGATATTTGCCAAATTCCGGATCCATGTGCTCATACAGTTCAGACCTAACCAGTCTGTTCACATCCTCAAAAGAACTGCTCTCCATCTTCCTGATCTATCCTTTCTTCTTACAGCTAAATTTCTGCTCAATGGCTAATCGTATTCTTTTTATACTGTATTTACAGGCTTTCCATTGAGAAACGCCTCTATATTGCCACCCGCTATATTGAGAAGTCTCTCCCTGACCTCCTTCGGTGCCCAGGCGATATGTGGTGTTATGATCACATTCTTTGCCGTGAGAAGCGGATTGTCCGCCGCCATAGGCTCCTGTGCTATGACATCCACCGCGGCTCCAGCTATACGTTCCTCGTTCAGGGCATCTGCCAGATCCTTCTCCACAATGCAGCCGCCTCTGGCAGTGTTTATGATGAATGTAGTCTTCTTCATCCGGCCTATCGCACTCCTGTCTATCATTCCCTCCGTCTCAGGAAACAGAGGACAGTGTATGCTTATCACATCCGACTGTGCGAACAGTTCATCCCTCTCAGCCCAGCTTATCCAATCGCCATCCGGCAGGGCTTTCCTCGTCCGGCTGTTCACCAGCACCCTCATGCCAAATGCATGTGCGATCTCAGTCACCTTCATACCTATACTGCCATAGCCTATGATACCCATAGTCTTGCCCGCAAGCTCCATGGTCGGCATCACACTGTAGGAGAAATCCTTACTTCTCACCCAGCCACCGTCCTTCACTGACGCATCATGCGCCCCGACCCTGTTTGCCAGTTCCAGAAGCAGTGCAAATGTAAACTGCGCCACAGCATCCGTACTGTATGCCGGAACATTTGTAACCACTATGCCGTGCTCATGTGCCGCCTCCACATCGACCACATTGTAGCCGGTGGCAAGCACACCTATATATCCGAGGTTCGGACAGGCCTCGATCACAGCCCTGTCTATCACCGTCTTGTTCGTTGTTATGATCTCCGCATCGCCTATCCTTGAGACCACCTCTGACCTGTCGGTTCTGTCATACACCATCAGCTCGCCATACTTGCCAATGCTGTCCCAGCTAATATCGCCGGAATTCGCTGCACATCCATCCAGAACAACTATCTTCATGTCCATCACCCTGCCTTATCGTATATTGTTGTTCTATATTTTACATCAACTGTCTGATCTTTCAAAAAAAATTATAATATTTTATTGAACTATACCATATTTTACACCATATACTTCACGGTAATTTTAACATTTAACGCAAAAATGCACAAATATTTCTGTACGGATTGAATAATTTTATTGAAAAATACTGTCAAACACATTAAAATATAAGTAACGTGCATTGGTAACATATCAAAACGAATGGGAGGTTTGAAATGGACAAAGACACATTAACAAAAAAAGTATTGGAGGTTTTTTCTGATATTCTTCCAGACATAGATGCGGGCAAGCTGGACATGACTGCAGAACTCACCACCGAATATGGCGTGAATTCCGTTTCCATCATTCAGTTCATCGTCGGACTTGAGCAGGCTTTTAACATTGAATTTGATGATTCTGAGCTTGCACTTGGCCTCTACTATGACATGAACGATGTAGTCAAGGCTGTAGCAGCCAAGGTCAGCTAACATCACGTAATCTTAATATGAAATGGAGGTAATAAGCACATGAGCAAAAAGATTTTGCCAATAAGCTATCCAATGATAACATCCTGGCAGTGGCATGCCACACTTTTCTCGATCATAGGGGACGACGAGAAAGCCAAGAATTGGATATTCAGCAATTATATACAGTTAAGATGTTACAACATCGAAGAGATCTTCACAGGAGATGAGATGCTTCTTGCAGATATGATGCCGGGAAGCAGTTCACTTAAGGAATGCCCTTATCTTCTCTTCTCTCTCATGACAAAGGAGCAGGTAGAGAGCTACTGCGGAGATATTCTCACTTTCATCAAGAAGACCATCAATCTGGGCGGATATGTATACGGAGTATTTGACGAGGCTAAGATCCTCTGCGATTCCGGTGCCGACTACAAATTCCCACACGAGCTCTTCATCTACGGATATGACGACGAGGAGCAGCAGTTCTATGTTGGAGATTTCACATTTGGCGAGCATTATTCCTACTCAAAAGTATCATACTCAGATGTGAGAAACGGCTACGACACCATCACAGCCCAGGAGGATCATATTTTCAAGGACGACTACAAGGGACGCCGTGGAATATACGTGATCCAGAAGAATCTGGCTGATACATACTACGAACTCGACACACAGTATATCAAGGATACCCTCATCGAGTACCTTGAGTCAAAGGATACCAAGAATCACTTCCGTATGATGAGGAATCGTTTTAAGGACACAGTATTTGGGGTTGATGTCTACGATGCGGTTCTGAAGCAGATCGGCAAGCAGCTTTCAGCAGAGGACCCAGACTTTGATATACGTGCTCTTCACATCCTGTATGACCACAAGGTTCTCATGATGGAGAGACTCAAGTACATGATGGATCACAGATATATTGAATTCAACGGTGATATCCTGAATGATTATATGGAGGTTGAGAACACCATGCTCACCGCCAGAAACCTTCTCATCAAGACTTCCATCACAGGCAAGGTTGACTGTATGGACAGATTTGAGAAGTACCTTATGGGTGCAAAAGAAAAAGAGATCGCAGTTCTGGGCAAAGTTGTTGAGCTTCTGTAATCTCGTATCATTCTTTTCATGTTTTCCCTTTGCGGGGCAGTCCTATGGCTGCTCCGCATTTTTTTGCAATTTTACATTATTTTATAAATAATTTCTTCCAAATTATCATTTACTTCTATATACTGTTTAATAAATGATTTTTACGGCAGTTCAGGAATACCTGGCATTGTCACATTGGAGGTTTTTATGAATGTATGTGTATACGGCGCGTCAAGCAACGACATTGACAGATCTTATATAGAAGAAACAGAATATTTAGGAAGGGAAATCGCCAAAAGAGGCCACACTCTTGTGTACGGTGCTGGAGCAAATGGGCTCATGGGCGCAGTGGCAAGGGGTGTATACGAAGAAAATGGCACCATAATAGGCGTCACTCCCTCATTCTTTAATGTTGACGGAATACTGTTTGAGAATGTCTCCGAGCTGATAACCACTGAGACCATGAGAGAGCGCAAACAGATCATGGAAGATAAGGCAGACGCTTTCATCGTAACGCCCGGCGGAATTGGCACTCTCGAGGAATTCTTTGAGATCCTCACGCTCAAGCAGCTCGGACGTCACGGCAAAGCAATCGTAATTTTCAATCAGAACGGATTCTACGATCATCTTCTGTCCATGCTCAAAGAGACGTCGGACAAAGGCTTTATGACGCCTGCGACCAACGAGATATATACCATCATGGATAATTCAGATGAGATTCTTGACTATCTTGAAAGCTACAAGACAGACATAGGTCGTGTATTCAAGTTCTGATAAGCTTCTTCACAGCTTCAATAGCCACACGTATGGCTTTATCGGTGTCGTGTACCTCAGGATTCGGGAGACCGGCTGCAGCCCTCTCCTGATTCGCCACCACAAGGAAGCACGCACCGACCCTGACCCGCAGGAACGCTCCAACTATGAACAATGCAGCAGATTCCATCTCAGAGGCCTTGCAGCCCATCTTCTTCCACGCTTCCCATTTGTTCATAAGCTCATATCCAACCGGCATGATTCCCGGCGAGTGCTGTCCATAAAATGAGTCCTTGCTCTGAACCACACCTGTGTGTGCCGTCACTCCAAGTGCTCCTGCTGACTCTCTGAGCGCATTCACCACATCTATATCCGCAACCGCAGGGTACTCTATAGGCGCATACTCTCTTGACGTGCCCTCCATCCTGACAGCTCCCGTGGCGATCACCACGTCTCCGCCTACGATCTCAGTCTGCATACCGCCACAGGTTCCAACCCTGATAAAAGTGTGGGCACCGGCGTGCACCAGCTCCTGCATGGCTATGGCCGCCGACGGGCCGCCTATACCTGTGGACGTGACACTGACCTTCTCTCCATCCAGATAGCCTGTATACGTGACAAATTCCCTGCTGTCCGCCACCAGCTCCGCATCTTCGAGATATGCTGCTATCGCCTTACATCTCTTCGGATCCCCCGGCATGATAACATACCGGCCTATCATATCCTCATTTACCTTTATATGGTATTCCAACCCCTGATCCGCTTCGTATATCATAATCATCCCTCCTGACACTTGTCTCACAGCATAGGAAAAGCAGGCTTGCAGAAAATCTGCAGCCTGCTTTTCTAAGCTTTCTTATGTATCCTATAGAATTAGCACTTAAACTCATCAAGCTTTGCCTGAAGCTCTGGTGCAACTTCTCCATGAAATTTCACTGTAAGTGGCTTCTCAAGATTTAAACTGAACACACCTAAGATTGACTTTCCATCTACGACGTACTGAGCTGATGAAACGTCAACATCATTTGGAAACTGATTCAGGTATGCAACAAACTTCTTGATGTCATCCATAGTGTTAACTTTAGCTTTCATCTCTGTAATCTGCATTGGCTGCGCCCCCTAATATCTCTTAATATTTATAAGGACATTCTAACACTCCATCAACGAATGTGTCAATGCATACAGACCACGAATTAGCTATGAAAATTATTGTAATAAATACTCCTTATGCAGCCAGCATAAATGGCTGTAATGTATTTATAAACGACTCTGTCGCTCCGTTATAGAACTTTACTGTGAGTTCCTGATCAAGTCCAAGGCTGAAAACTCCCAGTATTGATTTGCCATCTACAAGATAATTCCTGTTGGTTGAATATACATCAACGTCTCCATCATATTTTCTCATTGTCTCTACAAACTGTCTTACCTGCTCTACCGAATTGAGCTTAACCCTGATATTTGTTGATTCCATGATAATTACCTCCATTCCTGTCCGTAATCAATGTTCAATTTATACTACTTTTTGGAATAATTTGCAAATTACAAAATTGTAATTTTGTAAACCAATTTGTGCAAATGGCTTGTTTTTATTAACCTAAAGCGCCTTTTCAGGTTATTTTTTAGTCATGTTGTATAAATTCAGGAATGTTTTTTTACAAATATACTGTCGGGTGGAGATCATGGTCTTATATATTTTCGTCTATTTTTAATTATTCTCAAATGGTATTTCTATTATGATATGCTTCTTGACTCGTCAATTCTCCCCAATTACAATAATACTTACATGCAAAGCCGTTTTCACGGCTCATTTTGACGAAAGGGCGGGCACAAAGCCCCATAAGAACATATATGAACCTACTTACAATAAAAGGATTTTCAAAAGCATACACTGACAAGATTCTGTTCGATGACGCAGACTTCTCAGTAAATTCAGGAGAAAAGATCGGTGTCATAGGCGTAAACGGCACGGGTAAATCAACACTCCTCAAGATCATAGCCGGCATAGACGAATGTGATTCAGGACAGTTGTCAAAGGGAAACAACGTGGTCATAAAATATCTTCCACAGACCCCCGACTTCGCAGAGAAGGTCAGCATATACGACTATGTCATCACTGCAAATGTCGACGAGGAGAACAAATGGAGCATAGAGGGTGATGCCAAGGCATTTCTTCACCGTCTCGGATTTGACGACACCAGCCTCATGGTGAGCACACTTTCAGGAGGTCAGCGAAAAAAGGTCGCTCTGGCTGCGGCACTGCTGTCAAGATGTGACATTCTTGTTCTGGACGAGCCCACCAACCACCTCGACAACGATATGACAGAATATCTGGAGGATTACCTTAACAACTACAAGGGCGCTCTGGTCATGGTCACCCACGACAGATACTTTCTTGACAAGGTGTGCAACCGCATAGTAGAGATCGACAAAGGCAAAACCTACAGCTACAATACCAACTACGAAGGCTATCTCATGCTGAAGGCAGAGCGTGAGAACATCGCACTTGCCACTCAGAACAAACATCAGAATATCCTGCGCAAGGAGATCGCATGGATGCAGAGAGGTGCTAGAGCCAGAAGCACAAAGCAAAAAGCCCATATCCAGAGATATGAGAAGCTTGCAAGTGAGGAGCTTATAAAGGAAACTCAGTCGGTTACCATGAGCTCAATCGCGAGCCGGCTGGGAAACAAAACAATAGAGCTCTCCCATATAGCCAAGACCTGGCCGGGCAGACCAAGTCCGGTCATAACGGACTTCTCATACAACTTCCTGAGGACTGACAGGATAGGTGTTGTTGGCCCAAACGGCTGTGGCAAGACAACGCTCATGAAGCTCATAACCGGTGTCACCAAGCCGGACAGCGGAACCATAGAGATCGGAGACACCGTAAGGATAGGATATTTCTCTCAGGAAAATGAAGCCTTGGATCCCAACATGAAGGTACTCGACTACGTCAAAGAAACCGCAGAGTATATCCAGACCACCGAAGGTCTCATGTCAGCATCCACCATGTGTGAGAGATTTTTATTTGACGGCACTCTGCAGCACCAGCGCATAGAGAAGCTCTCAGGAGGCGAGAAGCGAAGACTGTATTTGTTGAAGGTTCTCGTATCATCGCCAAATGTACTGATCCTTGACGAGCCGACCAACGATCTGGACATTTCCACACTGTGTATACTTGAGGACTATCTTGATTCCTTCCAGGGCATATTGATAGTCGTATCACACGACAGATATTTTCTGGACAGAGTCATAAGAAAGCTTCTGGTGTTTGACGGCTGCGGCGGGATCTCACAGTTTGAGGGCGGTTATACCGATTATTATCTGACCCACGGTTCATTTGCCAACAGCGCATCGGCAGGGGCAAATACCCAGACAAAGCCGGAGCGTGTCAGCACAGCGGACAAGGAACCTGCTCAGAAAAAGAAAACGCAGAATCCATCAGTGAAGAAAAAATTCTCCTTCAATGAGCAGAGGGAATATGACACCATAGAGGACACCATCGCCCGGAAAGAAGCTGAGATAGAGCAGACGGAGACCGATATCAACAACTCTGTGTCAGATTTCGTGAAGCTTAACGAACTCACGCAGAAAAAGGAACAGCTTGAATCAGAGCTGGATCAGCTTCTGGAGAGGTATGTGTATCTCACGGAGCTGGCGGAGTCATTTGAAAAGAACTGATCACATTGATCATTTGCCAGAAAAACGGGAGACGCGCTGCTGCACATCTCCCGTTTTTCTTCAATCGTCACATCTGATGTCTCACTATCCTGTATTCATCATCCAACTGAAAATACGGACAATTGTCGTAGCCCCTTGCCACAAATCTGGCAAAGTCATCCTCATCCATATTCACCAGGCACTCATAAAAATCATCTTCGTCATCGTACACATAGTGTGCACACATATCGCAACTGGAAGCCATGTGTTTCCTCCTTCCATCCGTTAACCATCAGGTTTTTACTATTATACACATATGCGAAGCAAAATCCAACCGCTTTAACCCATTTTCTCTGGCAATAATAACCATAATGTGTTATTATTGAAGGAAGTATATAAAGGGGCTTTGCATAAGCAAAAGAAGGAGTGTGTTCCAGTTATGAAGAAAAAATTTCTTGTACTGCTGCTTACGCTTACCATGATATTATCATTTTCTCCATATGTCGCAAAGGCGGCGGATACAGATGATACGGACAGCAGTAACAAAACCGATACCATAGATGGCAGAACTTATTTCTATGACCAGTTTGACAACAGTGCGTACAGAACCGTCTACAAGCAGATCAACGATGCAGCTCAGAAATTCAACGAGTCGACATCCAATGCTTCTTATCAGGATGGCGGATATTACACAGCATTTACATTGTCGGTCAGCAACAAAGACTGGGAAGTTATCGGCAACGATGGAATGGATCAGATCGTCAACGCTGTGCTCGCCGATCATCCTGAGTATTTCTGGATGTCCGACAGCTATCAGTGCAAGCAGGAATCCTCGGGAGAACTCAGATATACAGCTCTCACCATCGAGTGCTATTCACTGTATGCCAACGGAGATACACGTTCCATATACAAGAACAACTTTGACCTGACCGTCAAGAATTATGCAGCTTCTCTGGATGAGAGCGCAAAGGATTACGAGAAGGTATATCTTATACATAATTCGATCATCAACAAAGTTTATTATGCTTCAGATGCAACATCTAAGAGCAAGGACAACATATACGCATACACCGCAGACGGCGTGTTCAACTCCAAGTATCAGTCGGCAGTCACCTACGGATATGCAAAGGCTTTCAAGGCCATTATGGATTACGTCGGTGTGCCATGTCTGTACATTGAGGGACAGAATTCAGATCTTCTGGACGACTCGATGGACACACAGAAGCAGCTCAAAGAAGAGAGTTACATCAACAACTGTGCATGGAATGCCGTTTATCTCGGCGGAGAGTGGTATCTCATCAATCTCGGTCTGGACGATCCTATAACCACAACAGGTAAGGAGGCATTGTCATATACATACTTCAATGTAACCGACGAACAGGCAAGCAACCTTACAGCCATCACATCAAGACTTCCGGGTATACCAAAGTGTACCGGAACAAAGTACTGCCTCTCAAAGGTTCAGGCAGATCTTGAAGCGGATGGACTGTGGGAGAAGTCAAGCTACAACATAATCGACAAGATACTGGACAAATACGGTTTATCCGTAGTCCTCATAAGCATAGGTCTTATCCTGCTTCTGGTGGTAATGCTCATCAAGAACATACACAAGAGCAGATCGAAGAAGAAAAAGGAAAAGGTTAAAAAGACCAAGACAACAGTGGTTGACAACTCAGAGCTGGACGCAGAGCTGAGAAAGCCGCCTATCTCATAAAATACTAAAATCAAAAAGCTCAATGCTTTCGGATTTCATCCCCGTCAGCATTGAGCTTTTTTCTGTCATTTTTCAAGATATTTTATTTTGTTCACACCCTACTCATCAAAGTTACTCTTGAGTACATTTACGGTGATCTGTCTGGACGCCTTGTTGCCTGCCCAGTCCTCCGATGTGAGAGTCACTGTTACGGTTCTCTCCTTGCTTGTGTCCACATCCTGAGAAGCTTTAAGCGAATCCTGCACATCCGGATCCTCATCTGTGACATTGTAATAATCACTCCAGTTTATATCCGTTCCCATAGAAACGTCTATCTCGTCCGGGCCGTCTATGTATGGATTTACCTCGTCAACAACATTTATCACAGCCTTTTTTGTCTTGCTTAACTTTCCACGTCTGATCTTATATTTGATGGTGTACTTACCAAGCTTATCCGGTGCAAATTCTGAGTTGTCATATTCCAGCCTGGCATCATTGCTGTCCGGCTCAATATAGTTTGTTATATCAAATATATCACCCATATTATAATCCGTCTGGATCTGCTTGACCCTGAGCATGCTGGATCTCATGATCATCGTGATCACAAGTGCAAGCACTATTCCAACCACCAGAGCCGCCACGACCATCATTTTCGTATTCAGCTCATATCGCTTCTTTTTATTTCTGCTCTGCGCGGATTTTTTACCGGAACCTGTTGACGATCTGCTATTCGCCGGTCTCCTGGTCTTGCTTCCTGAAGACACGGACTTCACCGACTTTTCAAGTGGACGTCCCGTACTTGTGCGCCTTTTGTCCTGCGCAGTTGCACTTTTCGGACGACTAGCTGATGATAAGTGGCTGCCCGATGCCGGACGATTTCCCGACACAGGACGGCTGCCTGATGCTGACCGACTGCCTGACGCTACTCCCTTGCCCGGCTGTGTCTTTTTCACACTGCTCGTTGTTGCACGGCTCACAGTTCCCTTATGAGCTCCTGCGCTCCCTTTATTCTGCCCCATATCCTGTCTGTCTGCCAATTTATATTACCTCCTAAAACATTTGTCTTAACTTTATTCTCAGTACATTATACATAATATTTTACACCCATACAATCATTTCGGATTGCAATAGTTGTAAATAAGTGAGATAATTCAATGAAGACTTACCTGAAAGGAGTATTATATATGTCAATCAATAATCTTAGTTCATTTACGAAGGAGCGTCTTGGTCTCTGTATTGAGAACGATACCATAGATAACAACCTCTACGAGGAATACGGCGTAAAGCGTGGACTTCGCGATCTGAATGGAATAGGAATAAATGCCGGCATCACCAACATTTCACTAAGCCGGGCGTATACAATGGAGGACGGAAAGCATACTCCTACTGACGGTGAATTATATTATAGAGGTTACGAGATCCGCCAGTTGATAGACGGATTTACAAAGGAAGGACGATTCGGTTTCGAGGAGTGTACATATCTGTTACTGTTTGGAAAGCTTCCGGACGAGAATGAGCTTGCCAAGTTCAAACAGGTCCTCAACCTTGCATACGACCTTCCACACAACTTTATACAAGATGTCATAATGAAGAACCCTACCAAGGATATCATTTCAAATATGACCAAGAGTATCCTTGCCCTCGGATCATACGATAAGTCTGAGACGGATATATCTCTGGACAACGTTCTTCAGCAGTGTCTTATGATAATAAGTGTATTCCCAAGACTCGCTGTATATTCTTTCCAGGGATACAGACATTATGAGCTTGGCAAGAGCTGTTATATACACAAGCCGGATCCTGAGCTTTCATTTGCAGAGAATATCCTGAGCATGCTCCGTTCAGACAGAAAGTACACACAGCTTGAGGCAAAGGTTCTCGATCTTGCCCTTGTTCTCCACATGGAACACGGAGGCGGAAGCAACTCTACGTTTACAACACGTGTTGTCACATCATCCGGCTCAGATACATACGCCACAGTCGCAGCAGCACTCTGCTCACTCAAGGGACCGCTCAACGGCGGTGGAGACCTCAAGGTCATGGAGATGATGAAGAACATACACTGCAATGTCGAGGATGTTACGGACGAGGAGCAGATCCGTGAGTACATCAGGAAGATCGTGCGCGGCGAAGCATTTGACAAATCGGGCGTGGTATACGGAATGGGCCAGCCTGTATACTCTCTGTCAGATCCAAGAGCTGTCATTATCAAGGAGTATGTAGAAAAGCTCGCCGAGGAGAAGCACGAGAAGGACGAATTCAAATTATACGAGCTCATAGAGCGCATCGCACCTGAGGTCATTGCCGAGGAGCGCAAGATCTACAAGGGTGTGTGCATCAACATAGATTACTATTGCGGATTGTTATACAAGATGCTCAAGATCCCTTACGCCCTCTACACACCACTATTTGCCATTGGCCGAGTGGTTGGATGGAGTGCGCATCGTATGGAGGAGCTGATCAACAGCTACAAGATAATGCGTCCGGCTTATCCAAGTCTTGTAGAGCCTAAGGACTATGTACCTATCAAAGACAGGTAATATGCCATGAACAATTCTGATAAATTCGAATATTCTGTCGTCAGGAGCAGGCGCAAATCTATCTGTATCGAGATAGACAGAGACCTCAACATAAAGGTTCGTGCGCCCCTCAGAATGACCGACAGTCAGATCCAAAGCTTTGTGGATTCCAGACAAAACTGGATCCGTAGCCATCTGGAAATCATGCAGAAAAGAATTTCCAATATGTCAGACGAAAAAAATCCAAGCACTGCCCTGACAGATGCCGATATAAAGGCACTGTCAGAACAGGCTCGGATATATATTCCTTCACGTGTAGAACATTTTGCTCAGATAATAGACGTGACTTACGGAAGGATCACCATCAGGCATCAGAAGACCCGCTGGGGAAGCTGCAGCTCCTCCGGTAACCTGAATTTCAACTGTGCACTGATGAACACCACTCCCGAAATCATAGACTACGTGGTAGTCCACGAGCTGTGTCACAGAAAGCAGATGAACCACTCCGCACTTTTCTGGGCCGAGGTAGAAAAAGTACTCCCAAACTACAAGGAGCTCCGTTCCGCCCTCAAAAATTACAGGTGTTAAAGCCTCTACCACTCCATAACCACAGCGCCGTATGTGAGCCCTGCGCCGAATGCCGACATGGCGATCTTGTCGCCGCGCTTCAGGCCGTGCTCCCTCACGAGCTGGTCGAGAAGTACAGGTACACTCGCCGCAGACATATTTCCTGTGTAGTCGAGAGTCGTAGGGAACTTCTCAAGCGGTGCCTTAAGTCTCTTGGCAACAGATTCAATAATTCTTACATTTGCCTGGTGGAGTACGAAGTAATCCACATCGTCAACGGTCATTCCCGCCTTGTCAAGAGCCTCCTGGAGGCACTTAGGACACTGTCTCACCGCAAACTTGTACACCTCCTGTCCATCCATATACAGATAGTCATGATTGATCTCATCTTTTACAAATATATTGTTGGTCTTTCTGCTCTCGCAGTTTAGCACCATACCCTTCTTGCCGATTGAACCCTGGACAATGCTTATGATTCCCTTGTCAGACTCCTCTATATAAGCGGCACCTGCGCCATCTCCAAACAATACGCATGTACCTCTGTCATTCCAGTCAAGTATCTTTGACAGCGTCTCAGAACCTATTACAAGAGCATTCTTCACAAACCCTGTCTCTATATACATCTTTGCAACATTGAGGGCAAATACAAAGCCCGAGCATGCCGCATTCACATCAAACGCAATCGCCTTATCCGCACCTATAGCCGCCTGAACCTGACACGCCCCGCTTGGTGTGTAATAATCCGGAGTGACTGTGGCAAGCACTATAAGCTCCACATTCTCTGCGGACTTCCCTGCCATCTCAAGTGCTCTCTCAGCAGCCTCAGCAGCCATGCTCGTCGTTGTCTCCTTAACAGCTATTCTTCTGTTCTTTATACCTGTTCTTGAAGATATCCACTCATCAGATGTATCAACATACTTTGCAAGCTCATCATTTGATACCTCTTTCTCCGCAAGGTAGCTTCCTGTTCCTAATATTCTGATTGCCATTATATATTTTCTCCCTTTTATCCGTTATTCTCTTTATTCTTCCTTGTCTCCAAGCAGCTCAGTCACATACTCGCCCCATTTTGTGAGTTCCTTATATCCCTTAGTAAACATGGATGGCTCCACCGTATCGTCATATCCAACTGCAATCCATCCTATATCATGCTTTTCCAGATATCTGGTAAATTTTATTCCAAATACATTTCTGGTGCCCTTCAGCTTCTCATTCTTGACCTCGACATCATCGTCTGCATATCCCCACTCTGTCACTATAAGAGGATAACTTGTCACATAGCCCGACAGGAACTTCTGCCAGAACACCTTGTCCGGATAAACATGAACAGAGAACGCAGTATTGTCATTCTTCACTCCGAGCTCGTCAAGCCATCCGAGATCATAACAGTAATCCGGACTTCCAACGATTATAAGCTGCTTTGCGCCGGCATCCCTTATAACTCCTATAAGGCTCTCCGCGCATCTCTTCCACTCTGAATCACTCATGCCAACCGGCTCATTGTATATCTCAAATATAACATTTGGAGTGTTCTTGAAATAATCCGCAATGTTCTTCCAGAATTCAGCAGAATAATCCAGCGGATTCTCGTCGAGATCCGGCATCTCATCCCCGGAACCATCTATCGGGTTACCTGTATAATCCCAGTCGAGAATAACATAGTTATCGTTCTCTCCGGCCCAGGTAACTATGCGGTCAAGATATCTCCACATATAGTAATCGTCATTCTTGTACTCCACAGGGCTTATTGGCACCCTTATGGCATTACCACCCTTGGCAAATACATCCTTGTAGAAATCCTCATTAAACTTCTTCTCCTCATACAGACTGCGCGACTCTGGAACCATCACACCCTTGAGAACAACCTGTTCTCCGTCTGCATTCAGGATCCGAGTCCCCTTCGCTGTAAGCATGGTAGGATATTTGTCTGTATCACCGATAAATTCTGCACGTGTTCCCACAGGTGTCAGCAGATCCTGCTCCTTGCCCCGCAGGTACATCACGTACCATATGATTGCTGCCGCAATGATGGCGGCCACGATAACTATCAAAGTAACCTTTATCTGTTTCTTCATAAACGCTCCTCCAATTCAAGCTGTATCTTCAGCCATATACATAAAGTTTACCAAAAAAACACCATCACTTCAACATATGCATGAATAAAAGGCATTCCCCGTGAGATAAATTTCTCACTTGAGAAATGCCTTTCATCTATAGTATATCTGTGATCTACAGATTTCTGAATCTGTCGTATCTGTCCTGTGCGATCTCCTCAGGAGTCTTGTCTGAATACTTCTTGAGGAATTCCTTAATGTTCATCTTAAGGTACTTGCCTATATATGGAACTGACTGCTCATCTGCTCCGCCGTACTCAGGTACGACCTGCTCGATAACGTTCAGTCTCTTGAGATCCTGCGCTGTAATCTGCATAACTTCTGCAGCCTCCTCAGCTCTGTTGCTGTCCTTCCAGAGGATAGACGCATATCCCTCAGGTGAAAGGATTGAGTATGTCGCATTCTCAAGCATCCATACCTCATTGCCGACTGCAAGGGCAAGTGCTCCACCGCTTCCGCCTTCTCCGATAAGGATACAGAGTACAGGAACCTTGAGTGATGACATCTCATAGAGATTTCTCGCTATGGCTTCACCCATTCCTCGCTCCTCAGCCTCAAGTCCACAGAACGCACCCGGTGTATTTACAAATGTAATGATAGGTCTGCCGAACTTCTCAGCCTGCTTCATCAGACGAAGAGCCTTTCTGTAGCCATCAGGAAGAGGCATACCAAAGTTTCTCTCCATGCACTCTGCCATGGAAGCTCCCTTGACCTGTGATATAACTGTTACAGGCTGTCCATCTATATGACCGATACCACCCACAATGGCTCTGTCATCATTCATGGTTCTGTCTCCGTGGATCTCACGGAAATCATCGCATATATACTTCACATAGTCGAAACCTGAAGGTCTGCTCATCTGACGAGCACCTCTGAGCTTCTCCCACGGAGTCTTAGGCTCGTCATCCTTGAGTCTCTCCTTGAGGATCTCGCTTATGTCAAATTTCTCATCTTCAACAGCACTGTCAAAGTTAGCATAGCCCTGTCTCTGCTTATGTGTGACGATGAGATCATACATTGTGTCCTTCATCTTGTCTCTTGTGATTATGCCATCTATGATACCATGCTCAACAAGGAACTCTGATCTCTGGAAGCCCTCTGGAAGCTCCTGACCAATAGTCTGCTTGATAACTCGTGGTCCTGCAAATCCTACGAGCGCACCTGGCTCTCCAAGGATAATATCTCCAAGCATTGCAAAGCTGGCTGTAACACCACCTGTTGTAGGATCTGTAAGAATAGATACATACAGAAGTCCTGCATCAGAATGTTTCTTGAATGCAGCGGATGTCTTGGCCATCTGCATCAGAGAAATGATTCCCTCCTGCATACGTGCACCGCCTGAACAGCAGAACATGAATACCGGAAGCTTCTCCTCTGTAGCCTTCTCGACAGCTCTGGCAATCTTCTCACCCACAACATATCCCATGCTGCTCATGAGGAATCTTGCATCACATACACCAACTACAGCAGGCTCACCATTGATGGTTGCCTTTCCTATAGTAACAGCCTCCTTGAGGTTTGTCTTGGCCTGTGCAGCCGCAACCTTATCCTCATAGCCCTCTGTTCCAAGAGGATTTGAGCTTGGCATATCCTCAAACCATGGCTCAAATGACTTTGGATCTGTGACCATTCTTATTCTATTCTTGGTCTTAACTCTGAAGTAAGAACCGCACTCATAACAAATGTACTTTGCGTTCTTCACTCTTTCCTTCTCAACTTCTCTTCCGCACTTAGGGCACTTTACAAGCTCCACCTTTGGTGCTTCCTGAATTCCCTCAGCAGCCTTTGCCTCCTCTGCAGCCTTTGCTGCAATTATCTCGGCATCCTTTGCCTTTTTTTTGATAAATAACATGATATTTACTGCTCCTTATACTTCTGTAAGACGATACATGCATTGTGTCCGCCAAATCCAAGTGAGTTGCTGATCGCAACATCAACGTCCATCTCGCATGGCTCCTTACAATAATCCAGATCAAGCTCCTCCTCGCTCTCCACAAGGCCTCTTGTTCTGTGGATATAACCTTCCTCTATACTCTTGACACAGGCAATACACTCGATGGCTCCTGCTGCACCGAGAAGATGTCCTGTCATAGACTTTGTTGAATTGATCTTGATGTCCTTTGCGTGATCGCCAAATGCCTTCTTGATAGCACGTGTCTCAACAAGATCGTTCAGATGTGTGCTTGTACCATGAGCATTGATGTACTGAACCGCATCAAGTGGAAGTCCTGCATCCTTAACCGCATTGGTCATGGCAACTGCTGGTCCCTCACCTGACTCCTCAGGTGCTGTGATGTGGTGTGCATCACTTGAACATCCGTAACCTGAAAGCTCTGCGTAGATCTTTGCACCTCTTGCCTTTGCGTGCTCAAGCTCCTCAAGAATAACAATACCTGCACCCTCACCGAGAACGAATCCGCTTCTGTCCTTATCAAATGGAATAGAACATCTGTCTGGATCTGTTGATGATGTAAGTGCTGTAAGTGAATCAAATGTTGATATACCGATAGGTGAAACTGCTGCCTCACATCCGCCGGCTACCATGACATCAGCGTCTCCGTACTGGATAGTTCTGAATGCCTCACCGATACTGTTTGTTCCTGAAGCACATGCTGTTACAACATCTATACTCTTGCCCTTGAGACCAAACTGGATCGCAACGTTACCTGCTGCGATGTTGCTGATCATCATAGGAACTACGAATGGACTTACACGAAGTGGTCCCTTTGTAAGTATGGTTCCATATGCGTTCTCAAGCTCCTGAAGTGAACCAACACCTGAACCAATACATGTACCAACTCTGTAAGCATCTTCCTTTGTCATATCAAGTCCTGAATCTGCCATAGCCTCCTGCGTTGCCTTCACAGCAAACTGTGTGAATCTAGCCATACGTCTTGCAGACTTTGGATCAATGTAGTCCTTTGCTACAAAGTTCTTAACCTCGCCGACAAGCTTGCACTTGTATGCTGAAGCGTCAAACTGTGTAATAGGTCCGAAGCCATGCTTTCCTTCCTTAAGTGAATCCCAATACTCGTCAACTGTATTGCCGACTGGAGTTATGGCTCCTATGCCTGTTATTACTACTCTCTTCTTCATACTTATCTCCTTGCATTACTTATTCTGCTTTTTATACATATTTAACTACTCAATTATACTCCAACTGTCAAATGTTTGGAAGTAATTGTGTCCATGTTTTTCTATAAAATTTCGATAAACATTCGCATTTATACATATCCCTTACAGTTTTTCCTTTACCTTTCTGAATATAAACTTCTTGCTTATATAATAATTGAGGAATATCACCAGCACTGATGTAAACGTCTTTATGCCCATCGCCCACAGGTGAAGCCTGTCAACCAGTATATAGATCAGGCCCTCCTCCACCACCAGTGTGAACACCCTGCTCACGTAGAATGACACCAGTTCTTTTATGAACTCCCACGCAGTCTCTGCGACAGTGTGGAACACCGATTTTCTATTTGTTATGAATGACACAAAATTGTACAGTATCCATGCCAGGAAGTTGGCCCTGACAGGTTCTATCCCGCATTTGTACATGAATATCCAGGCGGAGCCAAGATTTACCGCTCCCACGACAATTCCCCACAGTATATATATGTATATCTCCCTGGGTATCTTCTTCAGCACTTTATCTACAAACATGTAACTCCCTTATAACATCCGCCTCTTCCGGAAACTCCCGCTCTATCCGCTCGCAGAGACGCCCGTTAAACTCAACCCTTTTCCCATAGTTAAACTTCAGAATATTCTTATATCCCCACAAATGTGTGAACACATCCTGTCTCTCTATATCCGCCGCCTCAGGAAAAAATGAAGCAATGATCTTTCCCTTTCTCGCAGCACACATCGCAAGCAGTCTCTGCTCCGCAAATACCATGTGGCACAGATTTTCCTCAGTCTCCCTACAATTCTCCATAAACTGTATGGAGCTGTCCACATAATAGTTCTTAAATTGCTCCTTAGCCATATATAGCATACAGGTATTTACCGGCGGAACATCCCAGCTCCACAGGGGATCAAAGCTGTACGAACTGTCCATATTGAAGAAGTCCCTGCCGGGATATACATCCGGATATATTCCTTCTCTGTGTATTGCACAAATATCCGTCCCCGCTATGTATTCCCCTATATTCTTCCACACTATAAGGTCCAGATCCACCATGACCGCCGGCATATGCGCCGCCTTAAGCGCATACAGCTTGCCCGCAGCCCAGAACACTCCCGGGGATATGCTGTCAGGAACCTGTATCTCTTTTATGCCGCCATTCCATATATGCGACAATCCCTGTCCCTCAACATAATCAATGGCCCTTGCATCACCGTAAAGTGTGATAGGGCCATTCATTTTTCTCCACATAAGAGCAGACAGGATCATGGTCAAAAGCTCATAATCCTGCATGCTGTAAGTGTCATCTTTACTTTTCTCAAAATAAGGAGCAGTCCACAATGTGTGGAATCCCTCTATATCCTTCATATATCCTCCAAGATCCGGTCATGTACTAGATCAGATCCAGTCCATATCCAAACTTAGCATTGCCACCAATCCGGCTGGTCGGTCTTCTGCTTCTGTTGATAAGCTGCCACTCCTTAGGGAACTCAACCATCAGCTCCTGGCTTGTTCTGATTGAATCCATACTGTCCTGTGGCCACTGTGTGTCACTTTCAAGCACCATCGGCATATTTTTTATCCGCTGACTTCCAAATATTCTATATTGGCTGCCTGACAATATTCTCTGGCTGCCCAACAACATACGCTGGCTGCCAAACAACATACGCTGGCTGCCAAACAACATACGCTGGCTGCCAAACACTCTATACTGGCTTCCCGCCAGGTATCTGAAGCCTCCCTGACTTCCAAACAGCAGTCTCATCTGACTGCCATTCCACCGGAACCTCTGACTTCCTGTCATTCCACTCTGACTTCCCATCAAAAGCTTCTGGCTTCCAGTATCCACAGTCTGTTTCGCAGCTTCGCATCCAAGCTCTTCGTATCTGTCCTCAAAAGGGATCAGAACTCCACCGCCGAATTCCACACTGAAAGGTCTGCCGTCCATCATGACATATGTCCTGTAAGGATACAGTCTGCCATTCTGCGCTATCAACTTCATATATACCGGGAGTCCCTTGTCGAGCCTGTGGAATCTGTACGCCTGCGGTGTGGTTGCTTTGACGAAATATCCTCCTGCCGGCAGTGAATATCCAAGCACTGCCTCAAGCTCACCATCCCATTCAATATATACTCCGAATTCTCCAGTCTGGGCATCATAATTCCTGAGGTCAAAATATGCCTTTCCCGTGACAAAAGGAAGCATCCTGGCTATTCTATTGTCAAATAGTGCCACACTCTCGCCGGCACCTCTATTTAAAGACGAATATATGAAACCCACACACAATCTCCATTCCCAAACTAGCCAAAATTCTATATCCGACTATTTGCCTTATACTATGTATGGTACTCTATTTCTCCATATAATTCAATTTAATTTGAGGGATTTAACAGTCTTATTTTCCACTAATTTCCTAATTAAAATTACTTTCCAAATGTAAGGACATAATATCTCTTATATCCCTGTTTATCATTTTTGAGAGCCACAAATACTGCAACGCCCATGGTCTTGTATGTAGTATTCAGCATATTGCTGTCATGTGCGGTCGACTTGGACCATGCTCTGAACACGAGATCTCCACCACTGAAACCACATGCAAGATTCTCTCCGTACAACTCGTACATGGAGTTGAGACACAGTGTTCCATTTGGTCTGTAATGGCTGTACTTGTTGCTTATCTCCTTTGCTCTTGTGGTAGCGGTCTCTGTCAGAGATGTTGACACCTTAAGGCTTGAAAGTCCATTTTCTGCACGATGCTGGTTGACCATCTTACTCAGTCTGTTTGCCGCGCCTATATCATAATATCCATATACTCTTGTCTTTCTGCCCTTACCAAGATCGATAGTGTAATATCTCTTGACCGAGAGATCGTACTCTCTCTTATATACAACGCCTCTTCTGTTGACATATGCTATGTAGCCATCGGCTGTCTTATACTTTCCAGCCTTTACAACTCGCTTTGCAGCGCTGTTGAAATAGTAATTTGCATTTCCGATCTTCATTATGAGCTTCTTTGCAGGCTTCCACTTTCTGCCTGTAAACTTGTATGCCTTCTGGGTGCTGTTGTTATAGCTGATTGTGGCTACGCCATTAGAACCGAAATAATATCTGCTGCTGTAGACGGTCTTCCACATATTCTTCTTCTGCACCCATGTGTTCTTCGAGTAGTCAAAGTTGTATACCTTCTTTGTCCTCTTCTGATCTGTATATCTTGAGGTAACATATCCGCCGTCACATACGTAGTAAGCGGTACTTCCATTTACCTTCTTCCATCCTGATGATGTACGTCTATTTCCATTTGCATCATAGAAGTAGTATCTGCTTCCGTTGAGCTTGTCGATCACATTTGAGACTCTCTTGTATGACTTGCTGCTTGATATGTATCTGTACAATATATTCGATGCCTGATCATACAGAATGGTACATGTGCCTGATCCATCAAAATACATCAGCTTTCTGCCTGTATTCTTCCACAGGTTCTTGTTCATATCCCAGCTCTTCTTTGAATCGTTAAATGAATACATTCTGAAAATGCCTGATGCCTTGTAGATCCTCTCCTTTACATAGTGTGATCCACCGCCTGTTACAAATACCATATTGTCATAATTTATATGATACCAACCGCCCTTTGTGACCTTGTCACCATTTGAATTGAAATAATATGTTCTGCCATCGTTGAGAATAAGCATCTGGTTCTTCACCTGGACAAGCTTGCCGCTGCTCAGTGACTTTGCCTTCTTGCTGCTATTATCGTATATCTTTTCACACAGTCCGGAATTGTTCAGATAATAGAGAACGTTATCCACTGTCTGCCACTCGTTCTTGCAGATAGTCCAGTCCTTTGAATCAGCGCTGAATCTGTATATCTTGATGGTATCGCCAGAACGTGTAAACTTCATAGCTGCCACGCCATTTTCATCTATAAGATATCTGGTGCCATCATCGGCATCTATCCAGCCTGCAGTTTTCTGCACTTCACCATTAACATAATATCTGAAGTAACCATCCTCATCCTGTATCACTCCACTCTGAACTACATCTGATGCTGTGGCCAGAACTTCCGTGCCGTCAGCTCCCATCTCATCTGCCTGTGTCACCACATTTGTAGAAAAAATCACAATAGCCAATACAGCAATCGCCATAAGACTGCCTATAGCTTTTGCCGCCATCAGGCTCTTTTCTCTCTTTGCAATATTAGTCTTCATTGTAGACATCTTTACTGTCCTCCTTTTTATTAAACATCAGTTTCCGCAGGGAATCTGACGTTTGTGTGCATTCTGCTACGTTCGTAGTATACACGTGTTACATAATTTTTACAAGTATAACTTTTTTACAAGTTTTTTGTTACAAATGTGTTAAGTTGCCCCATCTTGGATTATTTGTCTACATATGGTAAAATAAATCCGCAAAATTCAAAAACAGACAACGAAAAATGTCTGCCAACGGCAGTACAGAGAAAGGATACATATATTATGGGAGCTATTGTTACATTAAAAAAGGGAGAGGGACGACTTCTGAAGTCCGGCGGAGCATGGATATTTGACAATGAGGTCGACACCATAGTCGGCAGCTTTGAGAACGGCGACATCGTCATAGTAAAGGACTTCGACGGTTATCCACTCGGCAAAGGATTCATAAATACCAACTCCAAGATCTTCATCCGCATGCTCACAAGACATGTGGACACCGAGATCAACGAGGCATTCTTCACAAAGAGACTTCAGGATGCATGGGATTACCGCAAGAAAACCGTCGACACCAGTAGCTGCCGTGTCGTATTTGGCGAGGCTGATTTTCTGCCGGGAATCGTCATTGACAAGTTTGAAAACGTGCTTGTTGTCGAATCACTGGCACTCGGCATCGACAAAGTTAAAAATTTGTTAATAAATATTTTAAAAAATATACTTAAAAATGATGGTATAATAATCGAGGGTGTTTATGAACGAAGCGATGCAAAAGTCAGAAAACACGAGGGGATGGATACCTATAAAGGGTTTATTGGTGACGAATTTAACACAAAGGTTCATATAAATGAAAATGGCGTTCGATATATTGTTGATGTGAAAGACGGTCAGAAGACCGGATTCTTTCTGGATCAGAAGTATAATCGTCTTGCTATTCAGAGAATATGTAAAGATGCAAAGGTTCTTGATTGCTTTACACACACAGGCTCCTTTGCTCTCAACGCAGGCATAGCCGGTGCTTCCAGCGTTTTGGGAGTAGACGCTTCAGAACTTGCTATTGCCCAGGCCAGAGAGAATGCAGCGCTCAACGGATTGGAGAGCACTGTCTCTTTTGAGTGCAGAGATGTATTTGATCTTCTTCCTGAACTGGAATCAAAAGGCGAACAGTTTGACGTTGTCATACTTGACCCGCCAGCATTCACAAAATCAAGAAATTCAATAAAGAACGCAGTCAAAGGCTATCGCGAGATTAATCTGCGTGCTATGAAACTCGTAAGGGATGGTGGATTCCTTGCGACTTGTTCATGTTCACATTTTATGGATTTCGAGTTATTTACCAAGACCATAAAACAGGCCGCCATGAATTCACATGTAAGACTTCGCCAGGTAGAGTTCCGCACACAGGCTCCTGATCACCCAATATTATGGGCTGCAGATGAATCTTATTATCTGAAGTTCTACATATTCCAAGTAATAAAGGAGAGATGACACAATGCAACTAATTCAGAGAAATAAGGATTCAGCATATTTGCAATACGACAAATATGTAAATTATGACAATCCTATCGTTGCTGCAAAGGCAAAGGAACTTGCTGCAGATTGCAAGAGCAGTGATGAGATCATACAGGCATGTTACTATTTTGTCCGGGATAGGATTTCTCACACATATGACAGCAACTTTTCAGTAATAACTATCAGCGCTTCCGATGTACTGGAAGCCAGCACGGGCATCAGCTATTCAAAGGCCAATTTGCTGGCAGCACTGCTTCGTGCCAACAACTTATATACAGGATTCTGCTATATCCGTATCAAGCACAAGGGCGGACTTATGGCTATGCATGCACTTAATGCGGTATATCACCCGGATCTCAAGAAGTGGATACGTCTTGATGCCCGTGGCAATAAATACGGCGGTTTCAACGCCGATTACACACATAATGAGACTCAGATGGGACATGTGATTGATTCAGCAGCCGGAGAGTATGAGTTCAACGACCTCATCGCCGTACCGCTTCCATCAACCATGAGGGTTCTCGAACAGAGTACCAACTTCTACAAGATGTACTTTAACGATATGCCAGATTATGACGCTTAAAAAATATTACCAGCGGATGACCGCTGGTAATATTTTTCTATACTATATGAATAAGAGGGGAACCGATCCATGTCAAAGACAAAATCCAAAACCATATTAAGAATATCCTTTAACTCACCTGTGGTACTTACATTTGCACTCATTTGTCTGGGAGCTTACCTCCTGAATATCCTCACAGGCGGCAAAAGTAACTTTCTTCTATTTGAAGTATACAGAGCCCCTCTCACCGATCCTTTAACCTACATCCGCATGTTTGCCCATGTGTTTGGTCACGCAAGCTGGAGTCACCTTATCAACAACATGACGCTGCTGCTTGTGATCGGCCCACTACTTGAGGAAAAATACGGCTCAAAGGATCTGCTCATCGTAACCATCACCACCGCACTGGTGACAGGAATCGTGCATTTTATATTCTTCCCTGGTACAGCATTGCTCGGCGCCAGCGGAGTGGTATTCGCATACATTCTTCTGTCTTCTTTTGCATGTATAAAGGACGGCTCCATACCGCTCACCTTCATACTTGTTGCAGTGCTTTATATCGGCGGACAGGTGGCTGACGGAGTGTTTGTGAAGGACAATGTGTCTAATCTCACCCACATTATCGGGGGGATCATCGGAGCGTTCTTCGGGTATATCTCAAATGTCAGGAGATGATCTGACGAACGGACGGATGACATACTCTCCAGGGACAGAAATTGGGTCTCTATATATGTAATCACGCTCGACTTACCTCACTTTGCTTTGCTTATATCTGCACGCGGCTCCCGCTCGCTATAAGGGCGTTGCGAGCTCCGCCTTAGCAATAAGCAGCAAAGTTCAGGCGTCTTCGCTATCGATTACATATATAGAGACCCAATTTTTATATCCCTGGAGAGTATGTCATCTTGATCTTATTGGATATATACTTTTCAGATCATTCTCCTGACATATTTCGCTGAAAAATATATTTTATACACCACACTATATTATAGATATCGACTCTTACCTGTTTTTCTTTTATTCAGTTCCCCAGAGTGTCATCCCACAAAAATAATCATAGATATTTAATAAAAAATATATATCAACACAGACATCTATAAACTATAAGCTACCTTTCTATCTACAGATTCAGGATTTCCTCTGGGCTTTCTACTATGTTGTCTGCGCCGACTGCTTCGAATTCTTCTCTGCTGCCGTAGCCGTAGAGGACTCCTATGGTCTGGAGGCCACAGGCTTTGCCACCTTCTATGTCGTAGCGTCTGTCGCCTATCATCACAACCTGGTTTGATTTTATCATATCTTCTGTCAGTCCGTGATCTTTCTTGAGGCTTTCAAGGACCTGGGATATGATGTGCTTCTTGTCTGATCCTGTTCCGTCGGGATTACTTCCAACTACAACGTCAAAATATTTTCCCACACCGAACTTCTCAAGGATACGGAGTGTCGGCTCTGTCGGCTTGCTGGTTGCAACTGAGAGTATGCAGCCCTTCTCCTTAAGGGCACGCAGGGTGTCTGCCACTCCGTCGTACACCTCAGCCTCGAAGAGACCTACCACGTTGTATCTCTCTCTGTACTTCGCAACCATCTCTTTCGCTTTTGCGTCGTCCATGCCGAATTCCCTCACGAAAGAATCATAAAGTGATGGTCCTATAAAGCTTCTGAATACACTGTATTCAGGATATGGAATTCCAGCCCAGTCAAGAGCGTATTTTATACAGTTGAATATTCCTTTCTCAGACTTGGTGATGGTTCCATCAAGATCAAATAATAAATATTTGTACATATACCGTCTTCCTCCTTGCGAAAATAATGGGTCAGGCACGCCAAAAAAGCGCTTACCGAAATGCCCCGCAAATTCTATGAATCTGTGGGGCATTTGTAGTATTTATATATTGAAACTACCCATGAATATTACATGATATCAACATCTGCTGAGTAATCCACACCGTCGATCTTGAAACCGAACATGTTGTAGAAATCCTCCCAGTATCCATCGATGTCTGCTATATCCTTGACATTGTCATTGTTGACTGTATCCCAGTGCTCAGCAACAACTTCCTGAACATCATCTCTCATCTCCCAGTCGTCCATACGGATGAATCCGTTGTCGTCCACCTGGGTGTCATCCAGGATCTTATCCATGAACAGTCTCTGCATCTGCTCTATGCATCCCTCGTGGAGTCCCTTCTCTTTCATAACTTTGTAGAGAAGTGTGATATACAGAGGTACGATAGGGATAGCTGCACTTGACTGTGTGACAAGAGCCTTGTTGATGGCTATCTTCGCCTTTATGTTAGGGAACTTTTCATTTATAATGTCTGCTGACTTGTACAGATCCTTCTTTGCCTGTCCGATCGATCCCTCAGCGTAGATAGGGAATGTGATCTTTGGTCCTATGTATGAGTACGCAACTGTGATCACGTTATCTGCCAGAACTCCGGCATCTGAGAGTGCCTGCATCCAGTCGATCCAGTCCTCACCGCCCATCACCTTGATGGTGGCATTGATCTCGTCATCATTTGCCGCTGTTATATGTGCATCTGTGATGGTGTTGTCCTTGAGTACAAGTGTCTTGTTGGTGTACTCCTCACCAACCGTCTTGAGTACTGATGTGTACTTTGTTCCATCTGGAGTTGTTCTTCTAGGGGCAGCCAGGCTGTATACAATCATGTCTATCTTGCCCATGTCTGCCTTGATGGTCTCGATGACCTGCTCCTTGATCTCGACTGAGAACGCGTCGCCATTGATGGACTTTGCATAGAGTCCGGCCTTGTGAGCCTCCTCCTCAAATGCCCTGTTGTTGTAGAAGCCAGCGGTTGCTGTACGGCGTCCATTTGACTCCTTCTCAAACATAACGCCGAGGGTATCTGCGCCATAGCCAAATGCAACTGCGATACGTGATGCAAGTCCGTATCCTGTTGACGCTCCGATCACCAGAACCTTCTTAGGTGCGTTATCGCTCTTAACTGCTCCCTTTGACTTGACATACTCGATCTGATTCTTTACATTCTGTGCGCATCCCACCGGGTGAGCTGTTGTACAAATAAAATCTTTAACTCTTGGTTCAACTACCATTTTCAATTCTCCTTATAAAACATAATATATTTAGTGCTCTTTGTTGGCAAACTTCGTGTATTCCTGCAGCCATACCAGATCCACAGATCCGGTGGCACCTTTTCTCTGTTTAGCTATGATTATCTCCGAGATACCCTTCTTGTCGGTATCAGGATTGTAATAATCATCTCTGTATATGAACATAACCACATCGGCATCCTGCTCGATAGATCCCGACTCTCGGAGATCCGCAAGCACAGGCTTGTGATCCGGTCTCTTATCAACCTCTCGGTTAAGCTGTGACAGCGCTATGATAGGCACATCCAGCTCCCTGGCAAGCATCTTCAACGATCTCGACATATCAGATACGAACTGCTGTCGCGACTCAACTCGTCCCGTCGTGCTCATAAGCTGCAGGTAGTCGATGATGATGAGTCCAAGATTGTTCTTTCTCTTGAGCTGTCTGCATTTTGATCTCAGCTCGGATATGGTGAGTGCTGAACTATCCTCTATGTACAGCGGTGCGGCAGCTATACTCTCCGCACTGGCAAGCACCTGATCCCAGTCGTCCTCAGCCAATTGTCCCGTCTGTACCTTCTGGGAATCAACCAGGGAATCCATGGCTATCATACGCGTTACAAGCTGCTCCTTGCTCATCTCCAGGTTGAATATCGCAGTGGCAATTCCCTTGCGCACGGCAACATGGTGGGCAATATTAAGGACAAATGCCGTCTTACCCATGGCAGGTCTAGCAGCCACCAGTATAAACTCCGATCCATGGAGACCGGTGAGCATATTGTCCAGATCTATGAATCCCGTAGGGATACCTGTTACTCTTGTGTTCTTTCTGGAAGCCTCCTCTATCTGCTCGATAACGTTCATGACGATCCTGTCGATCCCCACAAATTTGCTGGAGCCGTTCCTCTCCTTTATCAGATTGAACACACCGCTCTCGGCCTGTTCAAGAAGCTGTTCAACTCCCTCAGAATCAAGATAACAGTCCTTCTCCACTTCCTCGCACAGCTTTATCATCTTCCTGAGTATGGATTTGTCCGCCACGATCTCTGCGTAATGCTTGGCATTCACCGATGTCGGAACCGTCTCCAATATCTCCGCTATGGATTTGGTGCTTATGACCTCATCAGGTACATTGTTCTCCTCAAGCTTGTTCTTCAGGGTTACCAGATCGACCGCCTTACCCTCCTTGAACAGCTCTACCATATTCTCGAACAATATTCCGTACTGACCGTAGTAGAAATCCTCCTTGGTCAGCATATCGGACGCCTCCACTATGGCGTCTCTGTCCATGAGCATGGAACCTATAACAGACTTCTCGGCATCCAGATTGTAGGGAAGCTTTTTTCTTGCAAATGCATCTTCCATGTTTTATCTATACTCCTTATGCTTCCTCGACCTTTACAGCAAGCTCTGCCTGAACCTCAGGGTGAAGCTTGACCTTCACTGAAAAGCTTCCTAACGCCTTGATGGAGTCCTTCATAACGATCTTCTTCTTGTCTATATCCTTGCCGAGCTGGCTCTTGATGGCATCTGAGATCTCCTTTGTGGATACTGAGCCAAATGTTCTTCCGCCCTCTCCAACCTTGATCTTAACAGTTACTGAAGCCTTCTCAAGCTCTGCCGCAAGTGCCTTGGCATCAGCAAGATTCTCTGCTGCCACCTTCTCCTCATGAGCCTTGCGGAGCTTGAAATCATTCATATTCTTTGGAGTTGCCTCCATGCCGAGCTTCTTAGGAATGATGAAATTCCTTGCGTAGCCCTCATTTACCTCTACCATTGCGCCTTTCTTTCCAAGGCTTTTAACATCCTGTAATAATATGACCTTCATATCCTAAATATCTCCTTCCTTATACATCTCATTCAGGAGCTCAACAAGCTCCTTCTTTATATCCTCTGCTTTCGCATTTACAAACTGAGCTGCCGCGATATTTGCATGACCGCCGCCACCCATTCTCTCCATGATTATCTGGACATTGACATCATCAATGGCTCTTGCACTTATCTTGACATCCGCACCCATCTGCGCTATTACAAATGAAGCTCTGACACCTGCGATGTTCAGCATCTCATTTGCAATCTTGGCGGTGAGTACCACCGGCGACTCAGGGCCATCCCCAGGTGTAATGATTGATATGGCAAATGCATCAAGCACCATCTCTGCGTGGCTGACACCCTCCGCCTTCTGTCTGTAGGTCTCTATGTCAGTTCTGAACATCTTCCTTACTCGCATGACATCCGCACCGCTTCTCTTCAGGAACGCGGCTGCCTCAAAGGTTCTGACACCGGTCTTGCTCAGGAAGTTGTCGGTGTCAATGAGTATTCCGGCATACATGGCGTCCGCCTCTGTAGGCCTGAGCTTTATCTTCTCATCCATGTATTGGAGCATCTCTGCGATCATCTCACATGCAGATGACGCAAATGGCTCTATATACGACAGTGTCGCATTTGCAATGACATCCTTTGTCTGCCTGTGGTGATCGAACACCACTATGCTCTTCGCATATGCCAGCAGTTCCTCACACTCCGTGAGCGTAGGATTATTCACATCCGTCACAACTACGACCGTGTCGTCATCGACCAGACTGAGCGCCTGATCGTTGTTGATTATCATATCTGCCGGGTAGGAATTGCTCGAAGTGAAATTGCCGTATATCGGACTTATGGCCGATGACACCTCATTTACAACTATATGCGCCGTCTTGCCCAGCGCAGTCACCATCTTGTATATTCCTATACCTGCACCAAAAGCATCCATGTCCGGATTCTTGTGGGCCATGATTATAACCTTCTCCTTGGTCTCAAGAAGCTCCTTGAACGCAAGAGTCTTAACCCTCGCCTTAACTCTCGTGGACTTCTCCGTTCCCTGACTCTTACCGCCAAAGTAGGTGATCCTGTCGGCGGACTTGATAACCGCCTGATCGCCGCCTCGGCCCAGAGCAAGCTCCATGGCGGAACGCGCTGCCTCAAAGTTTTCTATAAAGCTCTTGTAATCAGTACCAAGACTTATACTGAGTGTAAGCGGAAGATCATTTCCGATATTTATAGCCTTGACCTCATCGAGCAGGGCAAATTTGTTCTCCTTGAGCTGATCCAGATACTTCTGTGGCATCACGAACATGTACTTGTCCTTCTCAAGGCTCTTGACTATGGCGTCGACATTTGCCATGTATTTGTTGATCTTTCTGTCGACCAGGGCAACAAGAAGAGAGTGTCGTACTTCCTCAAGCGACTCAAATATCTCATCGTAGTTATCAATATATATGAGACCCGCAACCAGCTTCTGATCGTGGTTCTCCTGAGTGAGCTGATTTACCACTGTCACATCAAACATGTAGAACGCAAGGAAGGTGTCCGTCTTGCCGTGGTGTCTTGAACCACCGTGCGAAGCCTTCGTCTCTTTCTTCTGCTCAGCAGACCCGTCTCCGTCTGTGCCGGCCTCATCCGGCTGGGCATCAGTCTCTTCCATAGCAGGCTCAACCTTGTTCACCTGTACACGTCTGATCTCATAACGGTATTCTCTTCCGTTAAATGCTATCTCTCCCTCTGTGACATCCTCCTGATAAGGAAGACTCTCCTCGGTAACCTCCTCAAATACCTGAACTATATTCAGCTTCATGAGCTTTCTCTTACTGGTCTCCGTTATACCTGAGAACTCGTCGTTCACCCACACAACTTTTCCATCCTCGTCAAGCAATGCGTACGGAACCGGAAACTCCTTTATGAGCTCCTTCTGCATCTTGCCGTGCTCCATGGCAAATTCCACATATCTGTCGCGGGACAAAGTATTCATCCTCAGGAAAACAACAATGCTCACCGCTCCGTATACTGCCGTAAAAATGGTGGCTATAACTCCGGCTCCTATTCCGACAAAATACATGAACACTGTCATCAGACAGAACATTCCTATCAGATACAATGGAACCTGTCTATATCGATTGTACAACCCCTCTACATCTCTCTTTTCATTCATATGTCACTGCCCTTCTTATCCTTCCATTCACAATGCAAATGATCAGGCTCAATTCTGAGCCTATACACTTCATAAGTATAACATTGTGCGATTCTGATTACAAGAAATATAGAATTGCAAAAAAATGCAGGTGTGGCAAAACACACCTGCATCTCTTATATATTAATCTGTAAAGATCTATTAACCGTTGATTCTTGCAAGAAGCTCCTTGCCAAGCTCCTCGTTGCCCGGCTTGCCGAGAAGAGCGAACATGTTCTTCTTGTAGCTCTCAACACCTGGCTGATTGAATGGATTTACACCAAGTGTGTATCCACTCACACCACATGCAAACTCAAATGTGTAGAACAGCTCACCGAGAGTGAACTCATCAATCTTGTCGATGTTGATCTGGATGATAGGAATTCCACCATCTGCGTGTGCAAGGATAGTTCCGTTCATGGCACTCTTGTTGGCGAAATCAACTGTCTTGCCTGCAAGATAGTTAAGTCCATCAAGATCTGAGTCCTCAGCCTCCATAACGATCTCACATGTTGGATTAACAACATTGATAACTGTCTCGAAATGGTTCTGTGAACCCTGCTGGATGAACTGTCCAAGTGAATGAAGGTCTGTTGTAAAGTCCGTAGCTGTTGGGAAAAGTCCCTTGCCGTCCTTACCCTCGCTCTCGCCGTAGAGCTGCTTCCACCACTCTGATACATAGTGGAGTGCCGGCTCAAAGTTAGCAAGGATCTCGATTGACTTACCCTTGTTGTACAGTACATTTCTTACTGCTGCGTACTTCATAGCATCTGAATCGTCGAAGTCCTGTGCAAGACAATCCTTTCTTGCTGAAGCTGCGCCTTCCATAAGCTTATCTATATCAGCACCGCTTACTGCTATTGGCAGAAGACCAACTGCTGTGAGAACTGAGAAACGTCCTCCTACATCATCAGGAACTACAAATGTCTCATAGCCTTCCTCTGTTGCAAGTGTCTTGAGAGCTCCCTTTGCCTTGTCCGTTGTGGCGTAGATTCTCTTTGCTGCGCCCTCCTTGCCATACTTCTCAACAAGCTTCTTCTTGAAGATTCTTGAAGCGATACCAGGCTCTGTTGTTGTACCCGACTTGGAGATGATGTTGATAGAGAAATCTCTGTCACCGATCACCTGAAGCAGATGAGCCATGTATGTGCTGCTGATGTTTGATCCTGCATAGTAGATCTCAGGAGTCTTACGGATTGACTTGTCAACTGAATTATAAAAGCTGTGTCTTAAAGCTTCGATGGCTGCTCTTGCACCCAGGTAAGAACCACCGATACCGATTACTACAAGCACGTCTGAATCTGCCTGGATCTTAGCTGCTGCCTTCTTGATTCTCGCAAACTCTTCCTTGTCATAGTCTACTGGAAGGTCGATCCATCCAAGGAAATCATTTCCCTCACCGGTCTTGTTTACAAGTGTTGCCTTTGCAGCTACTACCTGATCCTTGATTGCTGCGATATCAGCGTCTGTAGCCATGGCTTTTGCATTCTTAAAATCGAAACTTACTGTCTGTGCCATTTGTTTTCTCTCCTTACTTGTATTAAATTTTTCACATTGAATCAATTTTAGCAAATAGGTATACCATAATCAACTATTAATCTCAAAAAACTCCCCCAAAGCCACAACCGGTTTGGAGGAGTTTTCAATTATAACCATGTCTAAAGCACTACTTAACCGTCACTTTGATCTTTGCACAAACACCATTTTCAGACATTACATAAACCGTACATGTGCCCTTACGCACTGCCTTTATAACTCCTGCAGATGAAACAGTTGCCACCTTTGCATTGGATGTTATGAACCTTTCCTTCTTCGTAAGATGGTTTAACGCCTTCTTCTTTGGATTCTCAAGCTTAACCTTCTTGGTGATCTTAAATGTTTTACCTTTTGCAAGGTTAACCTTTGTCTTGTTCACAGTAACTTTCAGGACATTTGTCTTTGATGCTTGAGGCATTGCAACATGGACTGTATTTGTCCTGCCGAGATATACCTTCTTGCCACCCGACATCTTGTATGCGACTGTAAAATACTTGTATTCTCTCTTATTATTGAGGTTCTTATCGGCATATTTCTGGGACTTCGGTACATTAGCAAGCTTATTGAAGTTGTTCTTTCCATTACAATATGACCAGTATACATCATATCCTGTTGCACCTTTGACCTTATCCCATGTCAGATCTATTCTTGTTCCTGTTCCCTTTCCTTTCATAAGGAAGAACGGAAGTGTCTTCTTATAGAGTTCTGTTCCACTAGGTTCAACATTTGGAGATTTCTTTATAACAAGACGGCCAATGGCAAATGTTATATTGTAGTTTGGATTTGCACCCTTCTTCTGGCTTGCTGTGATCGTGTATGTTCCGGACTTCTCACCAGCAGCTCTCTTGAGAACAATTCCTGTAAGCTTATCCTTGCCAACAAGTCCCTCCGCTGTAAATGTAAACTTCGGATCCGCCTTGCCTTCATACTTAGATGCGTCATTTGCAGTTACTCTGATGGCTTTTGGATTTACCGTGATCGCAACCTTTGCAGCTGCTGCCTTATAGTTCTGATTTGCCGCAACGGATACTGTCACAACCGCCTTGCCCGCACCAACTATAGTTACCTTGCCTGTGCCATCCACCTTGACAACCTTTGTATTGCTGCTTGTAAATGTTTTCTTGTCATTTCTACTGCACTTCACATTGAGGGCAAACTTTGCATCCCCATATGTCTTTGCTGCCACCTTGCCTACTTTGAGAGTTGTTGCTGCTGGAATTATCTCTCTCTTTGCAACTGTGAACTGAACCGGTTGTGTTACATACTCATTGTAATTGGTTGTAGCACAAACCTTGGCATACATATAATATGTGCCCGGATCTGCTGATCTGGAGTTCTCCCATAATGTACCATCTGTGTTACTGTTCTCTGTTGTGTAGTAATACTCTATAACAGGATCCTCCTGTGCTCCTGTAACCTTTGGGCCATCTATACTGTCGCCAAATGTGTAATCGCTTACATCAAATTCAACATTCTGGTCAAGTCTCTGTATTTCAAATTCTGCATAAGCCTTAACATCAGCTATCTTCACAACAAACTTATAAGTACCTGCATTTACCGGCGCATTCTCATTTTCCGGATAATCGGTATCGCCTGTTCCCTCATAATATGTAACAGCTGCCTCTCCGGTCTTCTCTGTTATCCAGTTATTAACAACTGCACCTGCATATTCTGTGCCGTCATACGCCCTGCTTTCTGCTGTCACAGTACAGCTGACCGCCTCGTTTCTGCCCTGATATGCGCAGTGTGCCGGATTCTCAGTTTCATTGCAGTATGCAATTATCTTGTTACTGCTTCCTTCTTTTACCTCATGCGTCCAGTCATGATGATGAACCATATCCCATGACTTGTTCTGAAGTATGTAATTGGCTGCATTACCCGTAGTTGCAAGCCCAAATCTGTATGTAGTTACAACCTTCTCTATTCCTGGTGTAACGTCCCACAGTACCACAGTATAATCCTCGTCATATACCAGTTCTTCTCCATCCAGCAATCCTGAGAACTGGATTCCCTGTATATATGCATTTTCATCAACGATTACCTTATCCGCTGTGATCGTTTTCTTTTCGATAGTCACAGTCACATCGCCAAATACCGGTGAACACTCATCTGCTGTAACAAGGTAATACACCTTATATGTTCCGGCATTTTTAAGTTCTGGAACCGTCTGTGTGTACGGCTCATCTGCTGCCAATGAATAACTGATAGAAGCTCCATCCAGGCCATCTGCAATTGTAACAGATGGGCTATGTATCAATCCATCATAAGTGCAGGTTGTATCTTCCGCAGTTACTCCGGCGATCAGGTCACGTGAGACTGCCTTGGCATCTGACCACAATGAAGCTGGTCTTGTCGTATTAGCCACGTATCTTGTGCGAACATATACCCTCTGATTCTCTTCAAGTCCTGAGATAACATAATTATCTGACACATTCAGATCATCGAGAACTGTCCAGGCCGCTCCATCCATCGAATACTGATACTGCTGTCCGCCAAGCGGGCTTACTGTCACAGAATCACCAGTCACGCTTACTATCTCAATGCCTTCGCCGTCTGCAGCACTTTCCATATCAGCTGGTGTTGGATTCTGTATGTCTGCAAGAGTCTTCGGTGCAGATGGCGCCTCCGGTCTTGCTGCAACAGTTATATCAGCAGGTGTATCCTGACTGTCCTTCTTGCTGATACTTATATTTTTACCAAACAAACTATATGATACGTCGTTATCATCTGTTCCCTCAAGGGCTATATCACCATACATATCACTCACAATTTCATATGACTCGCCATCAACAGTGATGATATATGAAGTATCGCCATCAAGATCTGTCAGATTTTCTGTTATATAATCAACCTGTCCTGTAACTGCTCCTACATCAGCCACCGCTCCAACGCTGAATTTGAAACCTATATGTCCGCCATCTTCAACATTTGTCCATGACATTGTCAATCCCGAATCTATTCCTTCAACCAGGGATGCAGCATTCTGACCATTTATTTCAGCAGTTTCCTTTATGTAACTTGATGAACCTGTATTGTACTCAAATATTCTTCTGGAATCATAGTCCCCGATCCAGTAATAACTTGCCTGTGTTATAGGGGCAAGAACAAATGATGGAGTATCATCTGCCGCATCCGCCACTTTAGCAACTCCCATCATCGCTATCTGCTGTAATTCACCATTCTTGACAGTGGCAGCAAGCACCGCTTCATCTGCACTGTCAGAGCTTGTAATTTCATTTCCAATATTCGCGTCAGCTCCTATAGCGAATGAGTGCTGTCCCTCACCAAGTTCAGCATCAAAAATCAGATCGTGAGTATTCATAGGATCAAACGACAATCTTAGAGCTGCAAGCGAAGCCACAGATACTTGTGATGTAGCCGTTTCTGCTGAAGGCTCTGAATCGCTTCTGCTGTACAATCTCCATACTTTGTCGTAGCTTGTTCCAAGCATATAGTTCTTTCCGTCCTTGGTATACAAGCCAACAATATCAAACCCATTGCCATTGGCCATATAGGCCATAACTCCATTGCTTATATACCAGCAAGTATTTGGCTTTGTCCACGTATTTCCATTGTCACTGGTAGGGATAACTGCCTTTACCGCTCTGCTGGCTGTACCATCCACCACGCACCTGTACCAGTATCCATGAGTCGGGGTGAACGTATATGTACTTCCATTTGCACCTTCAATATCTGTAAATGGTCCACGCTTACTGGTTGCGCTCTGCCACTGATATGTTGCAGCTTCCCCTGTCACGTCCATAACGAGAGTGATTGAACTATTCGTCATATTCTTGCCATATGGATATCCATTGTTCATGAATACAACTTCTTCCTCCGAAGGATCTGTATTGCCTCCGCCTGAAAAGCCACCGATCTGAAATGTTATTTCATTGCCGCTGGCGTCCACGATCTTGCCAGCATTCAGATCAATACTTCCTATGTAAATATCAGGGAATACATAACCATTGTAATATGTCCACGTATACAGATAATACACACCCGTGGTACCCATATCTATTCCCTCTCCGGAAATGGTATCCGTTCTGTCATATGTACCCGAACTCCTTGAGAACGAGTTCTCTGTTATCCAGCCTTTAAATCCGCAGCCTTCAGGTGACTCGGCACTCGCCCATCCACTATACCTATGGCTGCTCAGATAATCACCAAAGTTTGTGAGGTCGCCAGACAAGAACTTCTCAGACTGAATGCCAAGCTTACAGCTCGCACTGGCATAACCGGTGGTCGTCCAACCCCACTTGAGACCTCTCAGATGTCCATCTGTGCTGATATCCACGTCTGTTACCTTGATATTCTCCATAGCCGCTGCGTAGGCAGTATTCTTACCACCTATCGAAATCAAACACGTTATGACCATGAAAGCTGTCATGAGCCATGCCATAACTTTTCTACATAGAATTCTTTCTTTCATACACTTCCCTCTCTTTCTCAATAAAACCTCTTTTTCGTGTGTCCGTTAATGTTTTCTCTCTGCAACCATTACCTCCTGTTAATTCTTGACTCTTTCCCTTTAACAATTTATGATAATTATAATTCGTACATCAATGTTCAAGTCAACAATAATTTTGCGGTATTTATGCAACATTCACAATTTTTTTTGTCTATTTTTAAGAGAAGGGGAATCATATGAATCACGCAAATAAAAATCTATATCAAATTGGCGAAGTCACCAAAATGCTTGGAGTGACAAGAAGAATGCTGTTAAACTACGAAGACCTGGGGCTTCTGACACCCGCATACAAAAATGAGAGCAGCGGTTTCCGCTACTACTCTGCCGATAACATCGTACATATACGAATTATAAAAGTTCTTCAGGGACTAGGATTATCGCTATCCGAGATTAACAAGTACTTCAATAATACCGAAAAGCTTGAGGATGTCATTGAACGTATGACTGCGCTCCGTTCCCAGCTGGATCTGTGCATAGCCCAGCTTCAGCTGCGTCAGTCCCAGACATCAGAACCGGAGATCCATTTTACCACTCTTCCCTCATTCACTGCATTTTGTCAGGAGTTCAAAGACTCTGATCTGGCCAGAAAAACTGAAGATCTGCGCAAGACCTTTATCGAGGCAACAAAAAAATATCAACTGGACACCACAGGCAAAATGTGTACAGAGGTTTTTATCGAGTCAGCATCAGCCGGAAGATATGTCATACCTGTCGCAGCAGATCCTGACACCAATGACGAACACATAAAAAAACTTCCACAGACTGCAGCTATCTGTATATACCATCGTGGTCCATACGAAAATTTTGACACTGTCCAGAAGAAACTATTGGACTATGCAAAAGAAAACAATCTTGCTACTTGTGGTTATTTTCGCAATTCGTTTATGGAGGGTCCTCCAACCCACGGAGCAAATAAAGATGCTTATATCACACAGATCGCACTGCCAATACACAAAAGCTCTCCGTTCGGATCGGCATGATCCGCACAGAGAGCTTCTGTTTCTGATACCACTATTCAATTTTCATCTCATTCAAAGACCTGAACTCATATCCCTCCTTCTCCAGGTTTGTGAGAACCGTATCAAGTGCCTGCGCATTGGACGACGACACATTGTGTATGAGAGGAATGGCTCCCGGATGATGATATTTCGCAAAATGATCAATGACATAGTCCGTCCCCGGCTGATTGTTCACATCATAATCAAGGTAAGCCATACTCCAGAATATGGTCTTATACCCCATATCCTTAGCCAGCTGCAGAACCTGTTCACTGTACTCACCGCACGGCGGTCTGAAATACATATCCATTTCATACCCAGTTTCATTCCTCATAAAGTCTGAGCACTCCTTTAACTCACTTTTCTGCTCCTCCACACTCTTCTCCGGCATGCACGGATGATGCACCGTGTGGTTTCCCACCTGATGTCCCTCCTCCTTCATCCTCTTTACTATATCCGGATTGTCCCTTATGTAAGTCATCGTCACGAAGAAGCAGCCCTTTGCATTGTGCTTTTTGAGCACATCCAGCATCTGCTCTGTATATCCGTTCTCGTACCCACAGTCAAATGTCAGATACATCACCTTTTCATTCTTCTCAGCACACACTCTGTCCACGTAGAACGCATCGTACTGCTCCAGCGGAAAGCTGTTGTCACAGCCACTCATTCCATGATTTTTGTCCCGCACTATGTACCATGAATATTTCTTTGTCGATATCTGGCTGTAATCCCTGAGTCTGGTCATATCCTCATCCTGACTCTCCCCGTCTGTGTCCGTGTTACTCTCCGCATCTTCCGTCTTGTCTCCCGATTTTTCTTTTCCTTCCGCATCACCTTCCCCATTCTTCGCACCGTCCGCCTGACACTCTGCGTCCCCCGGAGTCGCCACCATCTTGGACAGATCCTCCTTGTCATATATGGAGCATCCGCTGAGCACGGCTCCAATCACGCAGGCAGCATACAGTCCTGCTATCAAGTACAGCTTTCTCACTATCTACCATCCTGAATTTATTGGCTCATACAGGCTGTTTTCACCCGCATTTCATCTGCAGCCCACCTGCACATGTCCACTCGCCGGTTATCCATCCGCCAGCATCTTCTTCATGATCCCATCCAGAAGAACATCATAATCCGCCGCCCCATTCCGGGATTGTTTTTTCTTAACCTTCTTTTTCTCTATCCCCTCATCAGCTGAGCTGCACGCAACCTGAAGTTCCGGAGCCTCCGCCTTCTTTTCCTCCTTTCGGAGTCTGTTCGACAGGCTGTTGCTGAGATAATTTTTCACGCTGTCCCTGAGAGCCCGCATGTGCCATGCACAGTTCCACTGATTGTGTGCCGCCATGAGAAGCATATATGTTGCCAGACCGCACACGCACATTTTCAGTGCCTCCGGTCCATCGCCTACTACATAATATTGATATACCGCCGCAAATATGCCTGTCCCCGCAACGACGAGTCCCATATTTTTTACAAATCCGTTCCACACGTTCACAGGTACAAATCCTATTTTCAACCTGTCTATGTACTTGTCCACAAATGCCGCAGTGTCATGTATGTCCACATCCAGCGAAGCTATATCCTCATACCGCTTTCGTATCTCCAACAGCGCCTTTTTCCTTGTTGTCCCCATCCTCTCCGCAGCCTTTGCAAGTCTCGCAAGATAGCTGCTCATGACAGCCCGTCCTATCAGTCCAATGCACCCACACACTATCATCACATACATACACACATTCTGATTCAGCAAAGTTTCAAACATAGTTTTTCCCTCTCTTTTCACATATTCGATCATTTCAGTCAAAAACATATCGCATATCCGGATGGCCAGCCCGGATGGTAGTATTATATGAGCCGCATTCCCGGGTATACAATTATTTTCGCTCGACAAATATTTTGGTTTTAACCGCATTTGTGATATGCTATAATATGATGCGCGTTAGGAGCATCATGCTCAACGCTATTAAAAAAGAATATAAAAATGATTGGTTAAGTACAATAGAAAAGAGGTATAGCTATGGTTTATAAGACTAAAGGAACCTGCTCAGTTGAGATTTATTTTGACGTAAATGACGGCAGGTTACACAATGTAAAATTTACCGGAGGATGCAACGGCAACCTTAAGGGTATCGGTGCACTTGTAGAAGGCATGAAGCCAGAGGACGTCATCGCCAGACTCGAGGGCACAACCTGCGGTTTCAAGCCGACTTCATGCCCGGATCAACTGGCTCAGGCACTCAAGCAGTATCTGGCTTCAGCACAGTAACAGGAGGATTAACAATCATTATGAAGAGAATTATATTGACAGGCGGCGGTACAGCAGGTCATGTCACACCAAACATGGCACTTATGCCGGAGCTGAAGAAGCACGGATATGACATCCAGTACATCGGTTCATATGACGGCATGGAGAAAAAACTTATAGAAGATATGGGCATCCCTTATCACGGCATAGCTTCAGGAAAGCTCAGAAGATACTTCTCAATGAAGAACTTCTCAGATCCGTTCAAGGTACTTAAAGGAATATCTGAAGCAAAGAAGCTCATGAAAGAGCTCAAACCTGATGTAGTATTCTCAAAGGGAGGATTTGTCACAGTCCCTGTGGTATTTGCCGCACACTCAGCAGGTATCCCTGTGGTGATACACGAATCAGATATGACTCCCGGCCTTGCAAATAAGCTCGCCCTTCCAAAGGCGACAAAGGTATGCTGTAACTTCCCTGAGACAAAGGATCTCTTCCCTGAGGGCAAGGCAGTCGTAACCGGAACCCCTATCAGAGAGGAACTTTTCCGCGGCGATTCCGCATTTGCATATAACTACTGTGGTTTCACTGACAACAAGCCTGTTCTCCTTATCGTGGGTGGAAGTTCAGGAAGCGTCATAATCAACAACGCAATAAGAGACAATATCGACCGTCTTCTGGAGACATTCAACGTCATCCACCTGTGCGGCAAGGACAATCTGGATGAATCCCTCAAGGATAAGAAGGGCTATGTCCAGTACGAATATGTAAAGAAGGAACTTGCAAGCATGCTTGCACTGTGCGATATCATCATCTCACGTGCAGGAGCCAATGCCATCTGTGAGCTTCTCGCACTCAGAAAACCGAACATCCTCATTCCTCTGTCAAAGGCTGCATCAAGAGGTGATCAGATTCTCAACGCCCAGTCATTTGAGAAGAGTGGATACAGCTATGTGATCCAGGAGGAAGAGCTTAACACAGAGTCTCTGTTCGCCGGAATAAATGAAGTGTACAACAACAAAGAGAAATATATCCAGGCTATGGAGTCCAGCAACCTGACCGACTCAACGGGAATCATCATCAACATGATAGAGGATCTCGTAAACGGCCACGACTGATCTGCATAAGATCTGCAAAAGCAATTATAAAAAGGCAAAATAAAACTCCACACCGTCTAAATCATAGTTGATATGTACCCTCTTTACTGGACAACCAGTAAGGAGGGTATTTTTATGCGTTATAGT
>NZ_QUKK01000007.1:0-453 GCF_003481085.1 Coprococcus sp. TF11-13
AACACAGGAAGTCCCGGCAGATTACAAAGAAATCTCCTTTGTCTGCTTAAGACCGGATGGCTCTTTGGAACTGCCGAGTACACTCAGCATTGTATGCAGATCAGTGTCAAAAAAGCTGGAAGGATTTGAAGATTTCCATTTCCACCAGTTACGTCACACCTACACCAGCAATCTGCTTTCCAATGGGGCTGCACCGAAAGATGTACAGGAACTGTTAGGACACTCTGATGTCAGTACCACAATGAATATTTACGCTCACTCAACAAGAAAAGCAAAACGGGATTCCGCAAGACTTCTTGATAAAGTAGTGAGCAATGCTTAACTAAAAATTTCCCTTATTTCCCTTGCGGATTCCGCATAAGGGCAAAGATAAGGGAAAATACATATCATTTCACTATCTAAGAGGCTGTAAGCCTTGAAAAATAAGGAAAGTTCAGGAAATCTCTCCACAAA
>NZ_QUKK01000007.1:463-179856 GCF_003481085.1 Coprococcus sp. TF11-13
AGGCTGTAAGCCTTGAAAAATAAGGAAAGTTCAGGAAATCTCTCCACAAATTCCGATTTCTCAGTTTCAAAAACTGGAATTGTTCGAGTTTTTCAAATACTAACGTCCTTAATTTTGTTCAATAATTGATTTATAGTAGTTACCAAAGTCAGCAAGTGAATTAACAATTGGAAGCATTTTTGTTCCGAGTTCCGTTAAGCCGTATTCAACTCTCGGTGGCTGCTCATGGTAATCGTGGCGATATGCCAGCCCATCACTCATCATTTGTCTTAAACTATCTGTCAAAACCTTTTGTGAAATACCATCTATACTTCGTAGTAGCTCATTGAATCTCCATGGACGCTCTTTCAAGTTACGCAAAATCAGCAATTTCCATTTTCCTCCGATGAGAGATACTGCTGTTGCAACTGGGCATTCCGGTAATTCTTCTTTTGCTCGCATAATTCTCACCTCCGAGTCTATTGTAACACATTCATTTTTGAGTGCACAGTTACAAAAAGGTGCGTACTTGTTTTTGTATGTGTCTCACACTATACTAATACCAAGCAACCAGAAACTACAAATTAACTATGGAGGTTATTATGGCAAATTACACAAAAACAACTATTGGAAAGGAAAACCGAATTGAGCTGCATGAAAAGTTGTCTTTAACAGGTGCAGAAATCAGTTTAAACGAACTACCTGCAGGAGCAAATGTCCCATTTGTTCATTCTCATAAAGAAAATGAAGAAATCTATGGAATTCTTTCAGGTAACGGCAAGGCCATAATTGATGGAGAAGAAATCAGCCTTTCAACTGGAGACTGGATAAAAATCGCACCTGCTGCAAAGCGTCAGTTTTTTGCATCCGATATTTCCGGAATTACTTATATCTGCATTCAGGTAAAAGAAAATTCTCTGAAACATTTTACAGCAGAGGACGCCGTAATCGGCTAATTAAAAGTATTTATTTACAAAAATGCACAGTTCCCGATAAGCTAAGAACTGTGCATTCCTTTTTTTTCAATTTTACGATTTCTCAATTTTTCAAACAAGAACTTCTCGATTTCAAATGGCGATAAATAAATCTCTCCACCATCATCAGTTTAATTTTCGTTTAGATTAACGATTTCTTTTTCCGGTATTCTCTGTCCCACGGATTTCCTCATGATAGAAATAATCTACGATCACCGGATGTCCCTGCGGGACTCTGCCATAAGGCATTTCATTATCCACAAAGGCACAATCATACTTCTTAGCCATTTTCTCAGCTTTTACTTCAAGTGCTTCAAAGTAGCTGCGGTTATGCTTGTTATAGATCTCGTCGTAAAGTGGTACAAGATCAGGATATTTTTCGGCGATATAATCCATAATTGTCTTTTTGAAACCGCCTCGAAGATTGAGATTTTCGAGCCAGAACAGATCGCACTGATCCTTTACCCGCTCAAAGATTGCTTCAAAATCCGTGATACCAGGGAATACCGGGGATACGAAACAAACTGTACGGATACCTGCTTCATACACCTGCTTCATAGCAGCGATACGGCGCTCAATGCTCGAAGCAAAGTCCATATCGTTCTTGAAATTTTCATCCAGTGTGTTGATCGACCATGAAACGGTTACACGTCCAAGCTTCTTCAGCAGATCAATATCCCGTACCACAAGATCCGACTTTGTGCAGATCAGAATATCTGCGTCACTGCCGATCAGCTGCTCCAGAAGTTTTCTGGTATTCCCGAATTGCTCCTCCTGTGGATTGTAGCCATCTGTCACAGAACCGATGACCACCCGCTGTCCGGCATATTTCTTCGGATTTTTAATTTCCGGCCAATGCTTCACATCAAGGAAAGTGCCCCATTCCTCCTTGTGCCCGGTAAAGCGCTTCATAAAAGAAGCATAGCAATACTTGCAGGCATGTGTACAGCCTACATAGGGATTGACCGAGTAACCGCCTACCGGCAGACTAGACTTAGTCATGATGTTCTTTGTTTCCACCTCACGAATGAGGATTCCATTTATTACTTCTTCCATGATTTCTGTTCCTCTAACACTTTATTAAATTCTTCCGGCATTTCCTGAATCATAATTTCATCCCCTATGATAGGGACAAGGTCTTCCTTCATAAACACCGGAATGCCGAGCTTATGTGCCTGGTCCGCCAGAGACCATGCCCATTCCGGCTCCGTATGAATCTTCCTGCTCTGAGCTCCGGTCATGGTGCCGACAACGATCCAATTGATTCCGGAAAGGTCAACTGTGCCGGGATCGTCGAATAACGGCTCAAAGGTAACATGGTAATGTTTTGCTCTGACATTTTTCCGAAGGGCGTCGATACGCCACAGTTCTGCTTTCCTCGTCACCGTAACGCCAAACCATGCGTTTTCCAGATCGGTATCAAAATCCAGCAAATCAGGTCGCTTGGTAAGGAACAGGAACTGATGCTGTGGGTTTTCACAGATCTTTGCAAATACCTCGTCTCTCCATTCCGGCTTCCATCCGGAGAGATCGCTCATCCCGGTAAGAAGAAAGTTCTTCGGACGTTTCTTTTCCATCATCTTGAGCTTACCCGGAAAGAATTCAGGGTCAGAGAAGTCATCAATCATATGCCAGCGTTTCACGTTGTTGCGGGCATAGCAATATGTACACCCCACTGTGCAGCCAATGACGATATTCATGTTCTGAATCTGATCTTTGATACAAATACTCATGACTTCTGCCACTCCTCAAGATTCTTTCTGATGCGGTCTAGGCATTCCTCAAACTGGGTAATTTCTTCCTCTGAAAAACCTTTGTAGTAAATACTGCCCATCTCATCAGATACAGAATCGTACTCGCCCTTCAAGGCATGTGCTTTCTCAGTCAGAAACAGGAGTGTTTTCCTTTTGTCCGTTTCAGACTGAACACGGCTTATCAGCCCTTGATTTTCCATTCTTTCCAACATCGTAGTAAGAGATGTTATCGCTAATCCGCATTTAGTCGAGAGTGACCTGATTGAGATACCATCCTCCTGCCACAGCACATAAAGAATACGCCCCTGAGCTCCATTAAATGCATCAATATTCTTTTCACTGAGAATCTTCTCGAAAATCCGGTCTCCAAGCTGTTTTATTTTGGTGACAAGAAATCCTCCATTCATTTCCATACAAAAGCTCCTATATAGTAGTTTATTAAAAACATACTATATAGGAGCTTTATTGTCAACAGTTTACATGTCTTAATAGGTAAATTCCATTTTTTTCAATTCTCCAAACTGGAAGTTACCTTCTGCTCATATAAAATATATCAATAGCTTTACTTGCAAACTCTGCTGTGCCAACTCCTCCAACATCATCAATATTTTCCGTAAGTTCTCCTCCACCGGCATACATTCTTCCAAGACCGCATAAAATCTTATCAGAACATATATAAAAATGATCTGTAATGTAATCCTGAAGTTTCCTTACCTGCAACTGCACCTGTTCATCTTCTGGATCCATTTCTTTCATTTGTCCGAATTCAACAAATAATTGCATAAACTCATTTGCAACAGTAGCTTCATCGTCTTTCGTCCAGTTCTTTGTTTTCTCTTCAAACTCCTTATACTCAGAGGTTTGTCCCCATTGTTCTTTTGCTCGTTTAGAATACTCATCAATCTTTGTTGTATCAAATACTTTAAAATCCATATATTTCACTCCTATTCCTTTTATTCCTCGAGCGAAACTAATAAGATTTTCAAGATGCTCTTTTTTCATAGTTAGCAATTCAATCTGCTGCTCTAATGCTTTGTTCCTGTCAAAGTTAGGGGCATCAATTATCTTTTTAATCTCCTTAAGCGGAAATTTCAATTCTTTAAACAGTAAAATTTGTTGCAGCCTTTCCAAGGATGTATCGTCATACAACCTATAACCTGACTCTGTATATTCAATAGGTTTTAAGAGACCAATGGTATCATAATACTGCAGAGTGCGTATACTCACTCCTGTTAATTTACTTACCTCATTCACTGTCATCATTGTCATTTCCTCCTCTCGATAAACATATCGTAAACTATTACGTTGCGTAGGAGTCAATAGTTTTTCAAAGAAGTTTTCAAAATTAGCAGCTTGATAAATTCCGATTTTCACGTTAGGTTTCATCCAAATATATTTCTATTTTGCTGAATACCTTATCTTTACAGAAATTAAACTCAGGAGTCTTTTTGATATAGCTGAATATATCTTCTTCAATGTCCTCATTCCATATAGTTCGTTGAAAATCTTTATTTTCTTCCGTTGGAATATATAACACATCCACGTGAATTTGATAATACTCTTCCTCATCATTAGGAAATTGTCTAACCAAAGAAAAGTTAAACATAGGTTTTCCTGTAAAAGAATAGGTTCCTGTTTCAAATAAAATCATATCTTCTTTAAGTGGCATATTACACATCTCTTCAAACACGCTTACTATGTGTTCCAGACTAGAATTATCTGAAATGCTATTTTGCAAATATCCTAATAAACTTTCCTTTGATGTCCTCTTAAATCTATCAAATAATCCCATTTGAACCCTCCTGTAATTTATACTTATAGGCTCAGCATAAGCTCCCAATATCATGTATGATATATTATTACAACCAAACTCTAACCCATGTTGTAATATCGTTCTGATTCCATAAAAGACTCAATAACCGCTTTGCCTATTTCCTCAGCATCTGCATCAGCAAATAGTATAAATTCTTTGATGATTTCATCATATGCATATTGTCTTTTATGTGATTTTTTCATCGAATGTATTATATACTGATTATCTTCAGTGATTTTAACACGAACATAATGATTATTTTTCCAAAAAGATACTCGGCTTCTATATTTCGTATTTTTCTTCCATGCAGCATTTTCTTTTCGCTCATTAGGCGTCAGCGAAGATAAAGGACTGTTTCTTATGTAATCAATAGCACTTTTTACACCTTCACCGACAGAAACAGCATTGTCCAAATCTGATAAATTTATGAACCAATCTGAATCAATCGAATATCCTGCAATATGGTCAATAAGCGGAACAATTAACATTCGTCCCTCTCCCTTATATATAGATATTAATAACGGATATGAATGTAACATCATAAATTCACCTCATTTACAAATTCCGATTTCTCAGTTTCAAAAACTGGAAGTTATCGAGTTATTTTACAACTTTCCACCTAAAACAGGAAATAACCCAAACTTATTCAAGCATCTCTATAAGAGACTCCAATGCTTCTTGTCCATCATCGCTTCCAAGTATTGAGTAGGAATCTTCATATTCATCATCTGTAGCGACAACTTGGAAAAACGGTTTTATTGTGACTCCTTTTATAATATATTCATATATTTTCTTTAAATCTTTAGTAAAACCATGCTTCTTTATAAATCTATTAAATTCCCTATTATAATCTGAATCACGAGGTTCTTCATATTCCTCTATAAATGCATCCACAGATTTTAATATATCAGCATTACAGAAATCATCTATATATCCTCTCTGTACCGCAACAATATTCATGAACTCATTTATATTGCGGGCTATGATTCCACATTCGCCCTCTGTACCGATATATCCGATCATTTCATCATCTAACACTACCCATAATCCACCTAAGCCGTCACGTGCAAACGGTTTAATATTCTTATAACTGGATTCTCCCGATCCCATAAGATCTTCAAACCACGAATCATCCTCCTCAAGATCCTTAACCCATGCCTCATCATAGATTTCAATATCACAATCGAAAAATGCATCTTTCAAGTCTTCATCATTATATATTTCTTCCAGAAAGTCTTGGACATCCTTCGGTAAATCAGTATTATTGAATTTTTCATGCCCATCTAATATATATGCAAACTCCTTATTATTTACAGATATCTCAATATCACTATACAGTTTCTTAAGATCCGTTCTCGTAGCTTCGACAACTCTTGCATCCGCAATATCATTGATTCGCATTTCTTCCATGTGTTTTCTCAACAAAACATCTCTGACTATCGCATAATTAATCATGTCATAGCTATAATGTTTAAATATCTTTGTATAAATGTTTTTCCCCTTTTCTACTATTCTTACGACATATCCATTTTCATCCACTTCGACAAAAACCTTACCATCCTCAGGATTTTCAACATTAATGTATTCTGCTTCTATTTTATCTGCATTTGTATAATCGTGATAAAGCTTATTGACCTGTATAGGCACCCTTTCTTTTATACTATCTATTGCATCAAATCTATAGATAGTCTTTGCTTTTTCAAATAAATCTGACAGATCGGGATATTCCTTTGACAAAACATCCATATTTCTCGCAAGTGGCAATGCGCTGTTAGATTTAATACTGATTGCATAATCAACAAGCTCATTGAACAGCTTAATCGTTTCTTCCCTTCTATGCATGCTTTGCGAAATCAATGCAATCGAGTAATAATAGCCCATGATATCCGGTATAAAATCTGTGTTTTTAAAAGGATATTTCATATCCTGTAATGTATCCAGAACTACATCGACAATTGCATCATCCTCAGCGAACACCGCCATTTTCTTAAAATCTGACATAGCGCCCGGTACACGAGCATAAGACGCTAACTTTTTAACAAGCTTCCATACAGGTTCCTTCATTTCTTCAGAAGCATGTTCCATCAATGGCAATGTCATCTTCTTATGGCTATAATTCTTTATTTCATCATCGCTTGGAGTATTTTTCTTCATTTCTTTCCCTCACAAATTCCGATTTCTCAGTTTCAAAAACTGAAATTTATATAATTATTCCTCTAACTTTCCCCATTTTATAGGCTTTCCCGCCTGTCCATTAGTGAAATGATATGTAGTTTCCCTTATTTTTGCCCTTATGAGATAATCACAAGGGAAATAAGGGAAATTTTTTAGTCATTGCCCACCACTTTATCAAGAAGCCGAACTGATTTTCGTTTCGCATCTCTTGTGGAGTGAGCATAGACGTTCATTGTGGTACTGACATCTGAGTGTCCCAACAATTCCTGCACATCTTTTGGGGCAGCTCCATTTGCTAAAAGGTTGCTTGTATAGGTGTGACGTAACTGGTGGAAATGAAAGCCTTCAAATCCCTCTAATGTTTTTGCCACCTTTCTGCAAACAGTCCCCAAAGTAGTTGGAAGTTCCAAACAACCATCCGGTCTTAAACAGACGAAAGAAATTTCTTTATAATCTGTCGGGACTTCCTCTGTTCTGTCTAAACAATAATATTCGTAGTACACTCTGTTTTTCTCTTTGACCTCTTTGTAGTAGTTCGTGTGATAAAGTTCTCCGTACTGCATTCGATTTTTTAACTGCTCTTTCCGGGCATTACGGAAAATCTCTACCAGTGTATCTCCAAAATCAACAACCCTTACTTTTTTCCGCTTGGTTGGTCCGATGATATATTTGCGCTTTGAGCCATCATATCGGATGCTGCGTCTTATGGTAAGGCATTGTTCTTCCAGATTTACGTCCTGCCATGCCAAACCGCAGGCTTCTCCAATACGAAGCCCGGCATAATAGGCTATCTGGATTGGAAGTATTGCGGCTGGGTTCTTTTTTTGCAGATAAGCAAGCAATCTTTCATAATCTTCTCGTGAAATTGGTTGGACATTTCCGTCCATATCCTCATCGGAAAACAAATCCACTTCATCCGTCTGATACCGCAGTTTAATATACTGCATGGGATTGAACGTAATATACTGCTTTGGAAATACTGCAAAACGGAAGGACTGCTGCATGACTGCGGAAAAAGAATGGATATAATCTTTGCTGTAACCCTTTCTCTCTTTTCCGTCGGGATGAACTCCCCCGAAGGAAAGCAAATCGAAGAAGGATTGCAAATGTTCAGAGGTTACATTTTTCAGTTTCCGTTCTGCCAATGGGTGTTTCTTGATATTTCGGATTGTTCCGAGGTAATTCTCCACCGTACCATTGCTGAGCGTACCTGTTTTTAATTCCTCCTCTGCCCACACATCCAAAAGCTGTCCGACTGTGAGATTTTCCGCTTTGGCAACAAATTTCTTTTTCTCATAATCATCCATTGCCTGACGGAGCAGCTTTTCAGTTTCACTTTTGCTTTCTGTTCCAACGCATTCTTTCTGAACAAGATTGCCGCTTGCGTCCTCTACATAGAAGCGGTAGTACCATTTCTTTCCTTTTTTTCTTACAGATCCTTTTGCCATAATCGTATGTCTCCTTTCGATATTAGACAATCGGAACTGATGAAATGCTTCGTGCGTGTAAGTATATCATAACTCCGGTTGTCTTACTATACCGATTCGGAATCTTCGTATAAGACTTCTGATAAAAGATTTGCAAGCCTTTGTTCTGCTGTTTTTGGTTTCTTGGAATAGAGCCTTACAACGTCTGCCATCTCATTAAAAGCATTGATGGTGTGAGTGATTTCCCTTAAGAACATAATCTCATTATATTCATCATTCGATTCAAACCCTATTGTTTTGGCAATATCCGTCTGACCAGCATTCCCCTTGAAGTTTTTGCAGGCGAACTGGAAGGAATCCAAAAACAGACCATATTGTTTTAACATCAGCAGTAATAAATCTTTTGAAAAAGCATCTTCTTCTTTGGTAAGGGCAAGCGGTAACTGTTCCAGAATATCTCCCATCGCATCACGAATCTGTAACTCTCTCTTATCCGTAATGTCGGTTTCATATTCATCTGTTTCCCCTTTGAGCCATTCCACAGATACATGGAGTGCTTCCGAAAGACCTTCCAGCACCATTTTTTTCGTATTGTCAATCGAACCATTCTCATAACGCAGGATTGTAGAAGCGGTAACACCCATCTTTTCTGCGACATAAGGCTGTGTCAGATTCAATTCCAGACGGCGCTGTTTTACTCTGCTGCCTATCAGCTTGCGTAGTTCTTTATCTTTCATGCTGACTGCCTCCTTTTTCGGTATGTATGAATTATAGCATTGTTTTTCTGTAATTGCAATATGCAACTTAAAAATTATTTTTAATATTTCGTAACGCTTGACAAAAAGATATGAAAAGGATATACTTACATCACAAGAATTGCATAATGCAATTTATAAGGAGGTGATTATATGACGCAAAGAAAAATTGCATTATCCATCGAAGAAGCTGCTGACTATACGGGAATCGGCAGAAACACCTTAAGACAGCTTGTAGAATGGAAGAAACTTCCAGTATTAAAGGTTGGTCGCAAAGTCCTGATTAAAACCGATATTCTGGAAATGTTTATGGAAGCGAATGAAGGTCGTGATTTGAGGGATAGAGGAAATGTAAAAGCCGTAACAAGAACTGCGGCAAATTAAAAAGGCGGCTTCCAAAGAAACCGCCAAAGGTTCTATCAGACCGAAGCCATGATATACCTACACGCAAGAAGATTATACCATGTGCTTCTTCTGATACGCAACCGAGAACTTATGTTTGTAAAAGAAAGGGGAATGTAATCATGGCAAAATCAACAAAAAGTTATGAAGAACGAATGCTTGAAATGGAAAAGAAGGAACAGGAAAGCCTTGAAAAAGCAAAACGATATGCAGCACAGAAGAAAGAACTTCTGAAACGAAAGAAAGCCGAAGAAAGTAAAAAACGAACCCATAGGCTCTGTCAGGTTGGCGGTGCGGTGGAATCCGTTCTCGGTGCGCCTATCGAGGAAGAGGACATCCCAAAGCTGATTGGTTTTCTGAAAAAGCAGGAAGCCAATGGGAAATTTTTTTCAAAGGCAATGCAGAAAGAAACACATACCGATATGGAGGAAGTGTAATGGCGGGGGGGGATGAGTTTTTCATTCCCTTCATTGCTTTTTCATGAAGGGCGCACTTATGGACAACCAGAGGTCGTCCCAATAAGTTTGCCACAAGTGGCAACCGGTCTTCGCTCACGCTTGCCGGGCTCGTTCCGTCGGCGGGGCTTTCAGCCAGACCTGCTCATGCCGCAGGAGGCACTCTTCGCCAGAGGGGCGCATTCCATGCAGGCTGCTATGCGCAGGGCACTCTTACGCAGAGGGCGTTCCGGCAATACTGCTTTTTCTAAAACTGAAAGCAATGTTGCCGGAAATCTATGCCGGATGTGCAGAAAGGGGGAATCCAGACATGGCGATTTTTCATTACACAATCAAAATAGTCGGACGAAGTAAAGGGAAATCTGTTATCTCCGCTTCCGCATATCTCAATGGGGATGTGATGAAAAACGAGGAAACCGGGCGAATCAGTTATTACACTTCTAAAAAAGAAGTGGTCTACACCAGTCTGATGATGTGCGAAAACGCACCTCCTGAATGGCAGATAGTACCAGAAGAAAATATAAAACGCTTTCAAAAATCTGTCCGATACAAAAGGTCAGAAGATAAAGAAGCTGCTTTAGAAAAATTTAAAATCACATTTCAGAAACAACGGTTATGGAATGAGGTATTGAAGATTGAAAAAAGTGCAGATGCCCAACTTGGCAGGTCATTTGAATTTGCCCTCCCCAAAGAATGGAGCAGACAGGAACAGATTCAATATACAGCCGACTATATCAAAAAAACATTTGTGGATAAGGGAATGTGTGCTGATTGGAGTATCCACGACAAAGGGGATGGCAATCCTCATGTCCATCTGCTTCTGACAATGCGCCCTTTTAACCCGGATCATTCTTGGGGGAAGAAAGAAGTCAAAGATTGGGATTTTGTCAGAGATAAAAGCGGAAATATCGTGATTGATGAATCCCATCCGAACTGGTGGCAGGATAAGAAAAACCCTGACCGTCATGGAATCCGTATCCCTGTATTAGATGAAAACGGAATCCAGAAGATTGGTGCAAGAAACCGCCTGCAATGGAAACGGGTACTGACCGATGCTACGGGATGGAACAATCCAAAAAACTGTGAACTGTGGCGGAGCGAGTGGGCAAAGGTGTGTAATGAACATCTGCCTTTGCATAATCAGGTCGATCACCGTTCTTACGAAAAGCAGGGAAAACTCCAGATTCCTACCATCCATGAAGGTGCTGACGCAAGAAAGATTGAACAAAAGTTTCTTGCCGGGCAGGAAATAAAAGGTTCGTGGAAAGTAGCGGAAAATCAAATCATAAAACAACAAAACACGTTATTGCAAAAGATACTGGACACCTTTGGGAAAGTATCAGGTGCATTATCATTATGGAAGGAGCGATTAAATGACATTAGAAGAAAGCCGGGAAATTATACCCTTAATGGAGTCCATGATTGGGCAAATCGAAGAACAGCAGACCTTAATGGCAGAAATGCTTCTGGAAATGCAGAACCGGGACACCCAACTCTCTCTTATGCAGGAACAGAATCAGAAATTGCAAAAATTAAACAGCGAGTTATCCGAGCTGCTCAACATTTTGCCAAATACCGAGGAACTACTTTCCAAGATGGAAGAACAGAAAACGAAGATAGAACTTTTGGAAAACGAAAATCAGCAATGGCAGATATTGGCACAGAAGCTGAACAGCGAAAACAGTTTATTACTGAAACAGAACACCGAATTGCTGAACTGGAACAGCAGGTAGAGAAAGGACGTGATATAGATGAACGAATCCAGAGAATTAAAGAACGCCGAACAGTTGGAAGAACTTCTGCTCTTGACCGAGGAGATACAAGAAGAGTTGGAACAGAAAGACCAGCTTATCGTGGAACTGAAGACGCAGCTCAACGAATCTCTGACCTTGAACGAGAAATTAAACAAAGAGAACAGAGCCGGGAATATTCAAGCATTAAAGAACGACTTGAAGCTGGCAGACAGAGCATTGCGGAGCGAGAAAGAGAAGCTGCGAAGCGCAAACGTCACGATAGAGGAATGTCAAGATAAAATACGATGCTTAACACAACAACGGGATTATGCCCGGACACATCAGAAAATCGTAGAGATACCGGTAGAAAAGCCGGTACTCTATAAAAAATGCGAAGCCTGTGACCGGACAGCCTATCAGAATGCAAAAGCAAGATACGAAACACAAAAAGAGCAACTTGCAGGACAATATAAAGCAAAAACGGTAATGTTCCAAACAACCTTGTTCCTTCTTGCATGGTATTCGCTGACAACCACTCTTTTTCAGGCAGTACAGTCAGATGTGTTCCTTTCCGATTGCAAATCATTCTTCCATGATGCAGCATCATTCATACAAACTTTTATCGGTTGGACGATTGATGCCGGGCAATCTGTGGCACAAATCAGCACAAAAATTCCAAATGAGATTATAGCCGGAATCATATATTGGTTATTGATGATATTGGTTGTTGGAATATGTGTGGCAGGGACAGGGATACTGGCAATACTGATAGAAATAAAGGTTATAGAATTATATAAGAAAAACTGTTGGGATGTTATTACCCTACTGATGATACTGACAAGTGCGGCTGTCATCATTTATTTTGGAGAAGTAATTAAAAAAGCATTATCAATAAATCTGTTGTTCTTTTGGTTAATTTTACAAGGAATATATCTTACAATTCGACGCTATATAAGTCAAGATACTGATTGACTTGATACAAAATATTTGATAAAATATAAATAGAAATACAGCAGATCAAAGGAGGTAAAACTTATGAGAGCAAAGAAAGTGATTGTAGGGGTAGCTATTAGTGCAATGTTAATTTCTTCATCAATTCCAGTAATGGCATTTTCTGTTACAAACGGGAATAAGACATTTGATAAAAAGTGGGAATTGAGCACTACATCTGATGGCGGAAAAGGTGTTTTGACTTATGGTTATAATACTCTTGCTATTAATGAAGATTATGCACACGCATATCATTCAACTAAAGATCATTACGCATATGTCAAGAATGGAAATGGTTCTTTTTCGGGTTCAAATGTTGGTAAAGGTAATTGGTCTAAAATTGAGGTTGCTCATAAAGGAAATAGTATTACCTACGGTAATAGCTACTAAACAAAGGTTCGGGATAATGGCTGAGTGGTTGAAATTCCAACCACTCTTTTTTGTGGAGTGTATATAAATGAAGAAAAAAATAAAATATATAGGAATTGTTTTGGTTATTTTGTTCTGTTGCTATAATTTATTTTGGTACTTCGGGAGTTATAAACCATATAACGAATTTCAGAAAGACTTCCCTGAAATAGAAGAATCTGGAGTAAAAATTTACACAGATAAAGATGGATTCCAGTATAGTGTGTCTGTCCCTGATTATTTGCTTTGGAATGGAAATCTTGCGATAGCTGAGTCAGATGTTCGATATGCACTAATTATTTGGATAAAACCATTTCACCAAGGAATAAGTCAAGGCGTGCTATTTAATGACTATAAGGATTTGAATACTCAAATTATGTTGTCAAGTAGCAAAAAAGCTGAAGATCAAGAAGATCAATGGATTGTTGATGAAAATAGCACAATATTGACTACGATATTTGAAAAAGCAAATAAAGTATGGAATCTGGGGTTGAAATAAATGAAAGCAATTAAAAACTTATGTTTGTTTTGTTTCCTGATTTTTGGAATACTTATGCAATCTGAAATATTTCAAGATCAGCTTTGGAACTTTTCTACAGCATATTTTACGTCATCACGCTATGAAGTTGCTAGTGAAGATATGTCGCAGTTTCTGAAAGATGTATCAGAAACTGCAACGGAGAATGATGTACATATTTTTTCTCAGTACAATGAAATCAATAATAAATACCTTTCAACACTTCATATTTATGGCGATGATAAAGTAATCAGACAAACATTAAAAAATACTGCAAACATAGAAGAATCAGAATATACCGCTTTAGTTTCCGGAATTACGAAAGTAAAATTTCATAATCTCTCAGAATTGCAAAGTACCTCTGTGGGTTATGAAAACTTTATCTCATACATAGGAAATGAGGACAATATTATCTCTGCATATCAGAAATTATCAGAAAAATATAGCTTAACTTATCCAGAATATTGGAATTCTACGGAAAAGGACATGATTTTTATTATATGGGGTATGATTATTGCATTGATGATTGTTCTAAATGTAATTGAAGTGGTTAGGCGAAAAAAAGAGGTTGTTGTACGAGTTTCCTTAGGAGAAAGTGCTGGTTTCATAGCATTTAAGGCTGCTTTATTCGATGTAACTTTTGACATTGCATTATTTATTGTTGCAAAAATATTGCTGTCAAATTATATATCGGGAGCATATGAGAATAGACTCGTCACAATTTTATATTCCATTGGAATTATTCTTTCCACTATTCCATATTGTTCTTTTTGCTTTTTTGATATTAGAAAGGCATTCGCAAATGCAACACACAAAAGAGGAGTGGATTTTTTAATTTATTCGTTAAAATTTATAGCAGGGGTAGCCGCTGTTTTTACAATTACCACTAATATTAGTAGTATTCATAATAACCTATTTACAAATGAACATTTGTTAGAAGAATATTATGATGCAAATTATTTTACCGTAAAGACTACTGATTTTAATGCTGAAAAAGAAGAAGCTTTTTGGAATAAACTATACAAGAATGAATATAACACATTAAAGCCTGTAATATGCTTGAATATTTTAAATGATAAAAATGATGTGATATATGTAAATAATCATGCAAAAGATATGTTACAAGGTTTTACGAAGCAGATAAATGCAGTAGAGAATGAATCTTCTGATTTGATTATTTTCATTCCAAAGAATAGATATTTTGCTAAAAACAAGCAATTAGCCTATGACTCCTTGAGCCATGTTTTAAATCATGATAATTTACAACAATTAAATATTCAGTACATAGAGTATAGCGAAACAGAATACTTTTCCTATTTAGATACAAGTAGAATAAATGGTATCGAAAAAAGCAAAAATCCGATAATTATTTATCAGGCAAACAAAGATTTAGCAGTCAATGGTGGGTATCTTGAAAGCTATAAAGCAGGAGCAGTTTTATTTCAATGTGATGAAAAACAGCTAAGAAATATCAGCAAAAAGTATGAAGATATGCTTGGAAATTATCAGCTAGTAATTACAAACGTACATGAACAGTATTTATATAATCACACATTTTTAATAAAACTCGTGGGATTTTTAAGTTCTCTTTGTACGATTGTATTGCTTTTAAATATTATGATTATTGTTACAGTAAGTAGACTAGAGTTCCGAGAAAATGCAATGAAAATTTCCTTGATGAAAATCTTTGGATATAGTTTATTTGAACGGCACAAAACACTTCTTAAAATGATTGTAGTGGAAAATTTTGTGATATTAGTAGGTATGCTTATCTATTCTTTATTATCGGTACAGACTGAAGTAGGAATTAGCATTCTTGTTAGTTCATTTATGGCACTAATAGAATTTACAATTATTTTCTTTAATATCACAATTGTTGAAAAAACAAACATACCGAAATCATTAAAAGGAGGTTGCTTATGATAACAATTGAAAATCTATGCAAAGCATATAATGATAAAATTTTGTTCAAAAATTTTCATTTGGAAATTCCAGATAGCCGTTTTTTGGTAATTAGTGGCGAAAGTGGATGCGGAAAAAGTACTTTACTTAATATGATTGGAGGTATTGAAACTCCTGACAAAGGTTCTATTATTGTGAATGGTTTTGATGTGGCAAAAAAAGGAAAAAAGCAGAAATATTTCAAAGAAGTTGTTGGATTTTTATTTCAAAATTTTGCCCTTTTGGAAAACAAAACAGTAAAAGAAAATCTAGAAATAATAAAAAAATCAGGTAGAACGGATATTTCAATAAATGAAGCTCTTGAAAAAGTTGGTTTACAGAAAGTAATTAACAAAAAAGTCTATCAATTATCTGGTGGCGAACAGCAGAGAGTTGCGTTAGCTCGTTTAATGCTAAAGAAATGTTCGATTGTATTAGCAGACGAACCAACTGGTTCCTTAGACAAAAAAAATAGTGAGATTGTTATGAATATATTGCATGAGTTAAGTGAACAGGGAAAAACAGTTATTGTTGTAACTCATAGTGAAGAAATTGTAGCACAAGAAAAGCATGTTCTATATTTATAATTACCCATAATAGAAGAATATGTTCTTTCGGGAGACACCTCCTCTAAGAACATATTCTTTTGGTTAAAATTGATTATAAAGATACTTTTATTTCAGTATATTCGCTATATTGATGGGATATATATTTGCATATTATTTATATGGATAAGGATTATAACTCTAGTGAGTCTTCTGCATCTACCCACATCTGTAAATTACCCTCAAGATATAATCTTGCATATTCCAAAGGCTCATCCACAGCCAATGAAGTAAGCGCACATTCTGATCCGTATGTGGTTTTTAGATTTTTTTCAGCTTTCCAGCAATCAATGCGAAGCATATATCCGGCACTTGTGTAAACATCAATACTATCGTGATTTATGTTGTATTCTGCATAAATTGTTCTCATCGTATCTTATCTCCATTTTCTTTTAATAATCAGTTATAGAGTTAAATATCGAAAACATTTCAATCAGTTCACCATGTCGTTATTGTTATACTGTGTTATGAAATTTTCTTTCCCTTATTTTTTCCCATATTAAGGTTCATGAAAACCAATGTGAGAATATAACACAAGGGAAAGAGTAAGGGAAAGCTCACTTGCTACAAACTTAGTATTTTCAAGGGTTTGCGAAGAATTTGATAATTAAATATAACAGTTATTAAATTTCCTAAAATATGTGAAATATCAACTGAAATTTGTCTGTCTATACATAATCTGATATTTCAAATACACATTCAGAAGCTCCATTGACAATTGTATCAACAATAGTAACTGTTACACTCTTTTCAAAAACCTCAGAGAACAATCGCATATACCAACCAGCAGAACATTCACAATACTTTTTATTCATATGCTCAACTTTTTTAGGTATATTACAATAACATTTTTTGTATACAGCAATAATCTTTCCATCAAAAATATGTAAGTTCCTTCCGCCAATATCTGCTTCATTCAGAAGATTCAAAAATTCTGCTATATCGTTAGATTTAGCGTATAATTTTTTTGCTATTTTTATAGCATTGGTTGACAAGCAGCACCCACCACATTTTCGCATAGTATCAGTCATATATATCTTCATACTCTCAGTGGTATTTAAAAGCTCATTAATATATCTTGCCTGCTTAAGCGGTGTTGCATTTTCATCAATAATTCCAATCTCCGAACAAACCGCAAATGCATTTTCAGAATCCATATTATCTACTATTCTTTTGGCCTTATTCATATCATATCCTCGCAAGAATTTAACTAATTATTCTAAAATCTACTGTTCTTTTGATTTCACCGGCATCCAAATTTCGCAATAATAATTCTCATCCTGATTTCCTTTCGGATAATCACAAGGTGCGGTGTAGTATTCTATATTATACATTCCTGCAATTTCATAATCACTATTCCCAGGAAGCCATTCCTTAAAAATCTCTGTATTCACTTTTTGTAACGCTTCCGGCATAGATCCTTTACATGGAAATACTGCCCATGTATTTTCAGGAATAACTACCGTTTCAAATTCTTCCGGTATGTCTTTTGAAGGGATATAATCATCAGCAATCATGTACTTGAAGAATCCTTCCGGTGCTCCATCATCTAAACAGATTCCATACATACCACAAATATACTTACCGTTTCCCTTTTCATAATGCTCTGTCCAAAATTGTGGGCATTCTTTATACCCTTCTTCATTTTTAATAATTTTGGCACTTCCGACAACAGTAAATGCCGGTTTTTTAACAATTTTACATTCCATTTCAAATCCACCTTTCATAGATACATGTATTTTTAGAGGAAGGTAGTTTTTGAGTTCACCGTCTCCGGACTTCGCCTGTGCAGGCGTAATACCGTGAAATCTGGTGAAGGCTTTCGTAAAGCTGTCTGGAGAATCATAGCCATATTTCATTGCTACATCTATAACCTTAACACCATCTGTTTGCAAATCTCTGCCGGCAAGTGATAATCTTCTATTTCTTATATATTCGGATACCGTAATTCCACAAAGAATCGAAAACCCTTTTTGAAAATAAAATGGCGAAAGATTAATCTTTGCAGCAATTTTTTCCAGAGTAAGTTCATCTGTAAGATGTCCTTCAATATATTTGATTGATGAAGTGATATCTTCCAACCAGCTCATGCTTATTTACTCCTTCCTACAAAACACATCTTATCTCCAAAGCATATTTTTGTCCCGACATATTTTGCTCTCTTTTGTCCAATTACACAACTATCGCAGATATAATCACAAGGCATTCCTTTACATAAACAATTAGTAAAAATCAAATTCGTCTCTCGGTTAAACACACCAGCTTACTGGAATTTATCGCAATATTTCATTCTTGGATTATACTCGCTTATAGATAATTGGTTCATCATATCCAAAAGTTTTCTTTCCATTAACTTCCATGCTTTCAGATACCTCCAGACAACTATCAGAAAACTTTTCCCAAAGCTTAAATGTCATTACCGGTGAAAACTGGCTTGTACTGCCTCCTTCCCAGATTCCATCTTTCTCATGATAGAGCGCCGGAGTGAATTTTTCAGATTTTTTCAATTCAGTGTAGTCAGCATTTTTCATAGAATCATATGAAAACGTACTTTTATCTTCTCCTTCTGGTATTTCATAAGAATACAACACAATTCCGTCTTCTTTCTCTGTAATAAGGAAAAGATGTGGGGAAGCATGGCGTTTACCATTTGTCTCATAGTAGCTTTCTTCAACAACAAATTTACCATTAAAATCTTTAGGAAGGTTTAAAATTTTCTCATTACAGATTGTATTAATGTGTTCTGCATAAGGATATGTTTTCCCTTCTCTCTGCATATTATCAAACTGCTCTTTGTTATTAAAGTGTCCCGTCATCATATTAATAAAATTATCGAGCTTCATCATGCTTTTTACCTCCAAATTCCGATTTAACTTTCCATCAATTTAATTGCTTCATCAACGGATACACATGTAGCAAATCTCTTTGGCCACATCATATCATTGTAATATTTATATGTTTCTTCTCCAGTCATATAGTCGTTATCAAATGTTGAATTTGCCCCTTGTGGAACAATTACTTTATATCCTCTTTCAAAAGCAGATTTCACAGTTGCATCTATACAGAAGTTTGTCTGTAGTCCCACTATCATTAATGTATTATCATCTTTAACATAATCTGTAAAATCTTTATTTCCAAAACAACTATTGATATTTTTTATAAATATCTTTTCCCCTTCCTTGGGAATCACTTGTTCTGCAATTTCGAAGTCTTCATCACCGATTGAAAACCCCGTTCCTGGTCCATCATCATGTTGAAAATAGATAACCTCTATTTGATTATCTCTAGCTGCTTTTATAATTCTTATAGTATCATCAATAAACGCTTCAAAATTAAAAAGTCTACTATCTGTTATTCCTTTTTGTATATCTATCACAAGTAGTTTCATTCCTTTTTCCACGGATTTGCCTCCTCAAATTAAAACTTACTGCACTTTTTCACTTAGTTTTAATTCCCTATGGTTTCATATCAAACACTGAACCATGTTCCGGGAATGTTAATTATCATAAAATCTCTGCAACACGATCGCCAACTCTTCCGGAGCTTCTATGTTTGCTTCATGACCTGTTTTCGCAAGTTCATGGAAACAGGCGTTGTTCAAATATTGGCAAAGTTCTTTTATTGTTGCTCCTTCAAACCAAAATTTACAAATTACATACCGCATATAGTGGTATATTTACCATCCATTCCTGATCCATATACTTTAGAGTTGAAAAACGTACAGCTTTCTCAGGATGGAATTTATCGCAATATGCTTTTAGACTCTGCGACCTTATATTCGTTTCTGCCTTTACTTCAATAGGTATAATTGCAGCCTCTTTTTGGATCAAAAAATCCTGTTCAAACGTAGCTTTTTCTGTCCCATAGTAATATGGTGTGTACGGCGTATCTGAAATCAACTGCTGCAACACATATTGCTCTGTAAGCGCACCCTTAAATTCTATAAAAATATCATTTCCTTCCAATATGGATGTCGCTGGCAACTCACTTAATGCCCCCAACAATCCGACATCCAGCATAAACAATTTATACGCATTCATGCTTTGATATGCTTTTAGAGGCATATGAGGTTCATTTACACGATTAACTTTATAAATCAGTCCACAGTCAAGCAGCCATTGAATTGCTATTTCAAACTCGCTGCTACGAGCCCCCTTTTTTATCTGACCAAAAAAGAATTTTTTGTTTTCTTTTGCCAACTGCATTGGGATAGAATTCCACACCATTCTGATTCTTGGAAGCACCCTGCTTTCAATATGCTTTCCAAAATCCCCTTCATACTGTCTTAATATATCGCTTTGAATCTGCCTTACTTCTGTATAATCTTTGTCTAGTCGAAAAGCATCAACTACCGCAGGCATTCCTCCCGTGTAATAATAGTTTTTTAACCAGAAAAGGTATTTGTCAGAAAAATTATCAATAATGGAATAGTCTTTTATCTTTAATTCATCTGCCAGTTTTTTCTCGCCCATAGCATATAAAAACTCTCTAAAGTTAAGCGGATATAGATCCAACAAATCAACTTTACCAACCGGATACGACACTCCCTCATGAATTGCCACTCCCAGCAGTGACCCTGCTGCTATAATATGGTATTCTGGTGCTTCTTCGCAGAAATATTTCAAGGATTCTAAAGCTTTTGGTGTGTTCTGGATCTCATCAAGAATAATCAATGTATTCCCTGGAGTAATTGTTACTCCTGACTCAATATTTAAATTCATTATGATTCGTTCAATATCAAAATCATTTTCAAAAACCGCATTCATACGTTGGTTGTTATAAAAAGAAATGTATGCTGTTTTCTCATAACAGTTCTTTCCAAATTCCTTCATCAACCAGGTCTTTCCCACCTGTCTGGCTCCCATTATAATTAAAGGTTTTCTATTTTTCTTCCCTTTCCACTGTAACAGATCATTCATTGCAAATCGAAACATTATCACACCGTCCTTTCTCTGATAGTATACCACATTTTTTATGGTCTATTCTAGCATTGTTTCAGCACTTTTTCCGACCTTGTCGGCTTTGTCTTTGCATTTTTTCCGGCCTTGTATCGCTGTGATATCACATTTTTCCATTACTGGTAGTAAATTTGTTACGTTTTTAATAGCCACACATGTCGATTCTATCAAAATAAGAAGAAGTCCGGGTGTTCCCGGACTTCTATCGCACAATTCTACATTATTTTAAAAACCAGAAAAGCTTCCCGCCATATGGATTTTTCTTACTGAGCAACCGTGCTGAAGCTGCATGGAATAATAAAAATGCACCGCTTATGAGCGTCATCACCAGTTCAAACTGTGATAAGACTGACATGGAATTATCATTATAGCCTATATAAACATTCTTACTGCCCAGAATACTGCAATTTCCCTCATACCAGAACACATTGGCACCATTGACCGGTGAATCCGCCTTAATCTGCAGCACCGTATAAGTTGACCGAATGCCTTTCCCATAAAGTGATTTGTAATTTCTGACATCATTTCCGCTATATACCTTGACATGATTGGAGCTCAGCCGAGAACTTTGATATGTTACAGTTCCTGTTGTATGATTCTTCGCGCAGGCATATCCGACCACCTGCGTCATACCCGCCACAAAGAAAATCAAAGCAACTACAAGTGCCAAAATCTCAGCCGTATAGAATGCATTCACCAATTTGCTCTTCGTTTCTATCTCCTCATCACGACTCCATGGTTTACTACGGAAATTGCGAATTGCTGATGGCAACAGGCAGATTGCGCCAACCAACCCCAGCAAGGATAAAATCAAACATATAAGTACCGGTGTCTTTGTTCCGATAATCAGGTCTGCGTTCACTCCCTGTTCTGTCGATTCATCCATAAATGTGATGTTACCACTTACCAGCACCTTTTCATCCTGTTTTAGATGTGACTTGCTTCCGGGATAATAATAGTGGAAGAATATCGTTCCTCCATCCTCTCTGGCTCCGTCTACCTTCAATACTGCATAGTCGCTTGTCCCATGCATGTCTGCACTCACAACCGTTGCTGACAATGCATTCGATGAAAGCAAAGAAAATCTCGGCACACAATAAAACGCAGTCACAACAAACAATACGACACACACAATGGCAATCACCATATTTGAAACATTCTTTTTGTAAGTCATATATAATCCTCCATTCTTGTGGGCATTCTTGTGGGGACGTTCCTTTTGTCACGAATCACTTTCCAAGCAAACCTTTTACTCCTTTTACTATCACAAATATTCCAACTGCCAGAAATATTCCCTCCATCACGATTGGCATTATATAAGCCGACAAAGATACCGTGCCTGAATCCCTGTTTGCCATGAGAACTAAGATATTGCCACCTATCATGAGCAGAGCTGAAAATGTGAACATCCCCCCTACCGCGATCATGACTATATTTCCCGCAATATTCCTTCCCTTTTGTACAGTTCTTATGGTCGTGTCTATGCCCTCTTTATGTTCTCTGTAGAAATCCGTGACCGGATTGTCCACTGCACCATTTCCATCCCAGGACATCGCCATACGCGCATTTGCCTCATACTGGTACTGCGAAGATCTGCCGCGATCTTGCACTTCAGGTGCTTTGCCATTCTTCACCGCTATATAATCCTTCACGCTCTTTACCATCGCGACTATTCCCATAATGCCAAATAGGCTAAGCACAATTCTCGGTACACTTATGACATGTACATCATCTCCAAGAAGGGGAATTATTCCCCATCCCATGCAAGACACTATAAATCCCAGTGCTGTTTTTCGCAATTATATTTCCCTTCACTATATCTCATATTCATTATCAATAGAATTCCAGCCTGTGCTCCACCAGCTCGCTTCCCTCATATACGAGCTTGAGTGAGAAAAATCTCTTCTCTCCTTCAAGCAGCAGTTTCAGAAATATCGCATCCCCGCTCCACGTCGGAAGTATTGGCACGATTTCTTTATCTATCCATTGAAGATCCCCCTCATCGCATATCTGAACTTCCCCATCAAATCCATCTGCGGTGAACAGGCACATAAGCTCATTCTCACACTCATTGCTGATAAATGTCACCAGCCCTCTGAATCTGTACGATGTAAGCGTAAGTCCCGTCTCCTCCTTTATCTCCCTCAGAAGGCAGTCCTCAGGGCTCTCACCCTCCTCGGCATGTCCACCTACACCGATCCATTTGCCTTTATTAATGTCCTTCTCCTTCTTTGTCCTGTGGAGCATCAGGTATCTTCCATCTTTCTCTATGTAACAAAGTGTTGTCATCTTCATATTAACCTCCCAGGAACGTCCCTTCTTATTCAATATCCAAAAGTATATTTTTATACACGGGAAAAGTCAATTTATTTTCCAGTGGGGACGGAGGGGACAGGTCCCTCCGTCCCCACTGTCTTCACCACATAAAAAGTTCCATGCATCTGCACCGTGCAGACACATGGAACTTTCTTATTACTCTATATTAACTTCAACCTACAGCATACCCTCTTTGATGATGTCGTGGTCTCTCAGCACCTTCTCGATCACCGTGCCCTGGATCTTCTTCAGTATAGGTCTCTTGAGCTTGTTCAGTGGTCCGAGATTTATCTCAAGCGGAGATTTGCCATCCATGAGTTTCACGCTGCTGTCCAGCAGTTCACGGATATCGTACACACTTCCCCAAACTTCAGGAACACCTCTGTCCACACCGAGTAGTCCATACACCGCCTCCATGGCAGTTCTGACGGAATACTCTGTGGTGAACACTGTGTCTCGAGGAGTGTCGGCGAACTGTCCAAGGAATGCAAAGTTGGTACATCCGTCCGGAATTACGTCCGGTCTGTCACCCTTTGCTCTAGGCATGAAGAACGCGGTGATATACGGCATCATAGTTGGCACACAGACTGCGCTGTTTGTCGCCAGTTCCTCGATCTCATCCTCTGGAACCCCAAGGTGATACAGCCACTCCTCCGTGATCTCCTTACCTGTGCAGTCCTTCATAGGCTTCTTGATATAATCGCCCGGAACATCTGTGAACAGGCCATATACCCATACACACACCTTATCCTTGTCCTGGGTCTTGAACTGTCCCTGTCTGTTGATGGTCCAGCTCATCAGCCAGCTTGAATCCTGACAGCTCACAATACCACCCGTGACAACCTTTCCGGTTCTAGGGTCACGCTTGCAGATATCCACGATGTATGGGATGATTTTGTCGTCAAGCGTTGTAACTGTGGCTGACTCCCAGTTTGTCTTTGATATATCAGAGCAGAACTTCTCCGGATGGCCAAATGAAGGATCCTGCGCGGCTATGTTCTTCCACAGGCTCCAGCAGCCGCTTGTTCTCACCTCTGCATCACCATTTGGCGCATGGTTCTGATCGCCGTAGATAGTCCCCTCCGTGCAGCTTCCATTTGTGACAAATACAAGATCGTTCTCAGTGAGCGGAATACCCTTCTCAGCTCCATTTACCCTGCACTCGATGGTCTTTGCTATCTTCTTGCCGTCTCTCATATCAAATATGACATTTGTGACCTCCGTATTGTACTGGAATGTCACGCCCGCATCCTCAAGATACTTCACCATAGGAAGGATCAGCGACTCATACTGGTTGTACTTTGTGAACTTGAGTGCTGAGAAATCCGGAAGTCCTGAGATGTGATGTATGAATCTCTGGAAGTAGAGTTTCATCTCCAGTGCACTGTGCCAGTTCTCAAATGCGAACATCGTCCTCCAGTACAGCCAGAATGTTGAATCAAATACCTCATCGTCGAATACATCCTCTATCGTCTTGTCATACAGATCCTCATCCCTTGTCATGAAGAGCTTCATGATCTCCATGCAGCCCTTCTGGCTCAGATTGAATTTGCCATCTGTGTGGGCATCCTTGCCTCTGTTCACTGTTGCTCTGCACAGTGAGTAATTTGGATCCTCCTTGTTCAGCCAGTAATACTCGTCAAGAACCGATACCCCTGGTGTCTCTATGGAAGGTATACTTCTGAACAGATCCCACAGGCACTCGAAATGGTTCTCCATCTCACGTCCACCTCTCATGACGTAGCCTCTGGCAGGATCAAATATTCCATCGCACGCACCGCCCGCTATATCCATAGCCTCAAGAATATGGATATGTGAGCCCGGCATCTGTCCGTCACGTACAAGGAAACAAGCTGCTGCCAGTGATGCAAGACCACTTCCCACTATATATGCGTTCTTGTCATCCACACCCTCCGGCTTTCTCGGTCTGGCAAATGCCTCATAGTTACCATTTGTATAATAGATTCCCTTACTGTTCTTCTCATGCTTTCCGCGCTCCGTATTGCGGTACTCAGCATGTTCAGCCGCAGCCTTCTCCTTCTGAACTTTTGCCTTATTACGATTTTTAACTGTGAGAGCTGCTGCTCCTGCGCCGGCTGCTGCCACCGCTGCTATCCCGATTCCCAATTTCTTCTTTGACATAAGCAATTCTCCTTTCAGTCTGCCGTCTATTTCCATCTCATGTCCCTATAATAGCTTACCCAATTTTTATTTCATATTTACAAAAAAAGTGGAATGATAAAAATTTTATCATTCCACTCATTTTGTATAACTTTATATTGCATATGTACTCTAGTGATACCTTCTGTCGACGCCCTTCTGCCTGTAATATGCCGCCTTGTTCTCGTACATTCTCTCATCTGCAGCCTTTACTATCTCGTCAAATGACTCCCAGTCCTTCTCATCACTTGACACATAGCCACATGATATTGATATGGACTTCACCAGCTGTCCGGACCATCCACCTACAACGTCATCAAATTCCTGCTGCACTCTCTTCAGCCTCCTGGTATTTACAAAGATGATAGCTGCAAATTCATCACCGCCCATCCTGTACACCTTACCATAGTTTCCAAAACACTGCTCCATACACTCGGCAGCACCCTGAAGCAGTTCATCTCCAGCCGCATGTCCCAGGGTATCATTCACTGGCTTAAGCCCATTTACATCCATGGACACATACACATATACAGAATCTCCCGGCAGCTCCCTGACATCATCTATATATGCGCTCCTGTTATAACATTTTGTGAGCTCATCTGTATAAGACCGTCTTATCAGCTTCTGCTCCCGTTTCTTATCTTCATCTATGTTTCTGGTGGTAAATATGACTTTTAAAGGACGTCCGTCCTCGTCAACATCTATCGATATAAATGACAGTCTGAACCATCCAAGATCCTTCACCATGAACTCACCTGATACAATCTTTTTCTTGATCAGTCTGTCCCCCAGACTATCCAGATCCATGAATTCCTGGGCACTTGCCTGATGTTCATCCACAACCACCTTATGAACGATCTTCCTCATAAGTTCCTTCGCCCCTGCTGCCCGCTCACCAGCCCTAAGTATCAGGTCTCCTGCGGTATAGAGGGCAAATGTATCATGCCTAAGATCAAGCATATGCATGCTGTAATACATCCCCGACATGGATGTCAATATTGACAGCTGTTCATTTCTCTCCCGATTCGCATGTATCACCTTCATCACCATGCTTACCACCAGGCCGGCGGCAAAACACAGATACAGTGCCATGATAACCATGATTGCCATATTACTCCGGCTATTCACATCCATTCTATATATGACCCCGATCACATACTCTCCGGATCTTCGGAATACACATCTGTTTCTAAATCCATTAATCCTTCTTATGCCTGTAAAACTGTCTTCATCGTCCGGCAGCATATCATCAGTCACCGAAATGCCGATCTCATCAAGAGTAAGCCCTACTACCGGTTCATATGAACATCCATATATTTCTCCCGATTCGCCATCTGCCACTACAACACTCAGTCCATCATACATAGGCATATTGGCAACCACCGTGGATATCTCATTCTGTTTTACTTCATTCAGAAGTCTTCTCGGCTCGATTCCAACCTGTATCATCTTGGTTCCATCGTCGTTCCATGTTATTGCATACATCATCTTCTTACCCTTTGATGTGTTCGGAGTGACATCCTGACACATGGTGAGATTCTTATCATCCAGCATAGGCTTAAAATACGCCATCTGCTCCCCGGAATCAAAGCTATATCCAAAATATTCGGGATTGGTACCAGCATATATCACGCCATCCGTATTAAACAAATGCACCTCATCAACAGATATAAGTGCAGCAATCTTGCGGAGCTCCTCCACATCATTTGCCACCTCAGGCTTTGCATCAACTATATACGCCACAGCCTTAGCCCTGACCATATAATCTTCCTTGAGGGAGTCTATCAGATCTTCCTCACTTGCCTTATTCTTCTCGATTATATTGCTGACCTGATCCAACAGCACCTGCGAGGTCCTGTCAAAACCCCTGTTATTGATAAAGCTGAGTATGACCGCCTGGATGACCATCGCAACCAGCACGATTCCCCCCGTTATCAATATTATCCCTGGCAATCTCTTTTTCATATCTGATGTTTGACTCATAAGCGCTCTCCCCGCATATCTCACAGTAATAGATTTCTTTATCCTGATCCGTCCTATGCTTTTACATCTCGATTTCAAAATTATGAATAGAATTTGCTATATTTCCACGAAGCGTGGTGCTAAGCTGCTCCACTATTTTATGATAATCGTCCTTCATCCCCTTGTCTACCCAGTCAAGCATAATCCCCACAAATCCATACTTGTAAAAGTCTGCTATGAACTGCTTATCAGCCTCCGAGAGGTTATCCCCTTCGCATTTCTCTTCTACTACATCCGCTATGAGCTGATACGACAGCTTATACAGATAGTTTTCTATCTTAGCCTTATCCACCGACCTGTATATATTTGCGATAAATGGCTTGTTCTCCAGCACAGCCTCAAACACCTGTATCATGCCCTCCTGCCAGGTATCGTAGGTCTTCTTATCCTTCAGTGCCTGCTTGCCATCCTCTATGCACACCCACTCGGCAAGCTCATATATATCCTGAAAATGATAATAGAATGTCATCCTGCTTATCCCGCAGTCTCCGGTGAGATCCGCTATTGTTATCTTGTCAAATGGCTTGTCCTTAAGAAGCTTTTTCAGAGATACCTCAAGTGCTTTTTTAGTTGAATTTGCCATGCTTACCTCCTGTTATCCAAGTTGTACATATCATCCTTATAAACAAACATACTCATAAAAAACAATATTGCTTCTTATGAGTATATCTTAATATTTATTATATTCTTTTTTCGACAATTCTCTACTTAAAAATGTTATATTTCCTTATCTTTCTTCTGATCTTACGTCTGTTCTTCTCGTCTCCAAAGAAGCTGCTGAGCTTTTCAACAAACAATGTCAAATACCTGAACATAGATTCCGCCGCAAATGCAAATACAACCATGAGCAGGAAACATATGTTGGATATCGACTCTATGGCAAACAGCCTGCCGAGGAAAAGGCCACAGAACAGCAGTCCGATTATGTTGATAAGAAGTACACCATACTTCATCTTGTTGAACGGATGGCTGATCTTGATTATTATCATGAATCCGACAACCGCAAGAAGCATTGTGCCGGCTGTGGCTATGTCCTCACTCGGGAGGTTGAAGACCTGTCCGCAGATTACAAGTGCTCCGACCGACAACACATCCGTGAGTCCTGCAGGCAATGCTTTTAACATGACATTTACCATAAAGTTTCCCTCTATACGATTCCTGTTCGGCTCAAGTGCCAGCAGGAATCCCGGCAATCCTATGGTGAACATGCTTATGAGCGATATCTGTGATGGCTCCAGCGGATATGTGATCGCAAATATCGCTGAGAATATGGCCATCAGCAGTGAGAATATATTCTTAACAAGGAAGAGGCTTGCTGATCTCTGTATATTGTTGACCACCTGTCTTCCCTCAAACACCACATATGGCATACGTCCGAAATCCGAATCCAGAAGCACCGTCTGTGCCGCCTGCGCAGCCGCTTCACTTCCAGATGCCATTGCAATACTGCAATCAGCATCCTTCATTGCGAGTATATCATTTACACCATCACCAGTCATGGCAACCGTGTGTTTCTGTTTCTGGAGCGCCCTGACTATGAGCTGCTTCTGTTTAGGCGTAACTCTTCCAAATACTGTATATTTATCCACAGCCTCAGTTATATCCTTCTCAGACGCCAAAGTGGAAGCATCCACATAGTTCTCCGCTCCATCTATGCCTGCCCGCTTTGCCACCTCTGATACTGTGGCAGGGTTATCTCCGGATATGACTTTTATGGCAACGCCCTGCTCTTTGAAATATGTAAATGTGCTCTCTGCATTTTCCCTTATTGGATTTGAAAGCACTATATAACCAATAGGAGATATGCCTCCTAATGGTCTTACCGAACCAGTGGAATCATCGCCTGACTCCGCCATAAGAAGGACTCTGTATCCCTTGCTCTGGTACTCCTCTATCTCTTCGGATATCTCCTCATACCTATCCTTCATTATAAACTCCGGAGCACCAAGCATATAGTCTCCCTCGACAAATGACACCTTACTGTATTTGTTCGCCGATGTGAAAGGCTGTGTCTTGAGCAGTGTCCTGCTGCCCTTCTCTATCTCATTCTTAGCCACATAGGCTCTGATCGCCTCCATTGTGGCATTGTTGTCCTCAATGACCGCCGAGTAATCCGCCAGCAAGTGCGCAAATGCTCTCTTGTCCATCTCGGCATCGCCGCATCTGCCGCTTATCACCAGCTCTGTAACCTGCATACCCGGCTCAGTGATGGTTCCGGTCTTATCCACACAGAGTACATCGACTCTCGCGAGTGTCTCTATACTCTTCATGTCATGCAGTAACACTTGTTTCTTCGCAAGTCTTATTGTGCTGAGCGCAAGCGCAACAGTTGTGAGCAGATAAAGTCCTTCAGGGATCATTCCGAGAACCGCCGCAACCATCGATACAACACTCTTCTTGAATGTCTCTCCATTCATGATATACGCCTGGCAGAACAATATGATTCCCACTGGTATGATGATGATTCCAACCCATTTTACAAGCTTGTTGATGTACCTGATCATCTCTGACTGTTCGCCGTCACCCATGGCCTTCGCCTGGGCTGTGAGCTGTGATATGTATGACTCATTGCCCACCTTGTCAAGCTTGGCATAGCACTGTCCGGACACCACAAAGCTTCCGGACATGAGTCGATCACCTGATTTCTTCTTGATCTCATCCGACTCACCGGTGAGCAGGGCTTCATTTACCGATATACTGCCGCTGAGCACCGTAGCGTCAGCACATATCTGATTGCCTGCCGACAGAATGATGATATCGTCCTTAACCAGTTCCTCTGATTGTATCTGCTGCTGTTCTCCGTCTCTCACAACTATCGAATGCGGCGCATTTAACATACTCATCTTGTCAAGAGTCTTTTTGGCACGCAGCTCCTGAAATATTCCTATAACCGTGTTGCCTATGATGACCGGCAGGAAAGTCAGATTTCTGAATGAACCAACGATACATAGCAGCACCGTAAGTATGAGGAATATAAGATTGAAGTATGTGAGCAGATTGGACTTGACGATCTGCCCCACAGTCTTCTGCGTACTTATATCTGTGTGATTGGTCTGTCCATTGTCGATCCGTTCCCTTACTTCCTCCGAGGTAAGACCCATGATCGGGACTCCCCGCGTATCCAGATTGTTTCCTGAGTTTGTATCCAAATAAAACACCTCTTCCTGTGTATATGGTCGGCAAATGTTATGCATCGAGCAGCATTTTGCATCGACTGTCCATGACATCTCATTATTTCTTTAACAAAATTCTATTATAAGTACTCCGTGTAAGGTTATTCAAGAAGGATGGCAGATATTTCATATTTTTTTAAGAAACCTTGTTTCTCCTTAACGATAAACGGACGGCCATCTGGTTTGAGATATAGTTGATGACTGAGTCGGCTAAACAAAATGAGCATAACACATTTCCCATCTGGGTATTATTGTGTTACGCTCATTTTTTATGCAAGCCGCGAATCAGGATCCGCATCTACGTCATATTCTATTATCATAGCATAAGCCATATTTGATATATTGACTGCTCTATGGTCTCTGTCCCATCGCTCCCTCAAGTGTGATGGTCTCACCACTCATGTACTTGAAATCCGGTGATGCGAGTGCCACGCACGCACGTCCGATCTCCTTCTCTACATCTCCGAAGTGTCCCATAGGCGGCATCTTTACATTTGCCTTGAACGCATCCGGATATGCCTTCTCAAAGTTCTCAAGCTGTGATGTCCATGCGAGAGGACATACTATATTGACATTTATTCCATCAGCTGCCCACTCTGTAGCTGCAACTCTTGTAAGGCCCCTAATGCCTTCCTTCGCTGCCGCATATGCGCACTGTCCGTAATTTCCAAAGAGACCTGCGCCTGATGCAAAGTTAATGACTGAACCCTTTGTCTCCTTCAGATATGGATAGCATGCCTGCATATAGTAAAATGCAGCGTAAAGACCTGAATATATGGCAAGGTCAAACTGTGCTGTTGTGTGATCTGCGATGGTAACGCCTGATGCAGATGCCTGCGCATTGTTGATGAGCACATCTATTCTTCCAAATTCCTTAACTGCCTGCTCCACAACGTTCTTGACGACGCTCTCGTTGTCCGCACCTGCGTTTACATCAGCCTGGACTGCAAGAACCTTGATCCCATATTTGCTCTCAAGCTCTGCCTTTGCATCCTCAAGCTTCTGGACATTACGACCTGTAAGCACCAGATTGGCACCTTCCTTGGCATATGCTGTCGCTATTCCGTATCCGATGGATCCACAGCTTCCATCGCTGAGAACTGCACGTCCGCCTCCTGTTATTATCGCTGTCTTACCTGTTAAAAAACCCATATGTGTACACTCCTTCCCTGGCCATGACTACTTTCTTCACACCGCATAGATTTCTGTCAACCATAACATATATCTATAATTTCATAGCCCATGTCTATTATTATAGCCACACGGCCGCCCCAAAACAACTCCTTCACATACCTTTAAATGAAAATATTTATGCATATCGTTCCTCAGAACACTGGTGATACAGCTTGCAGCAGTTTTATTGCTTCCTATGGTGTTTGACATCAATGGAATCTGGTGTGCTGTGGCCGTAGCGGAGGCTGTGACCCTTGTCATAACTATCACCTTCCTTGTAAAAAATAAAAAAAAATACGGATATTAAACAAAATAAGCCGGAGTATGTGATTTTTAATTATCACGCACTCCGGCATTTTTACATCGCCCTATTCACTATGTTCTTAAGTTCCGGATAGCTGGACACAGCCAGTACATCCTCGTCCGTCTTGTTCTGCAGCGACAGATACCACACTGGTGTCATTCCGGCATTTTTCGCTCCCATGACATCCTTCTTGTAGCTATCGCCCACATAGATGACCTCATCGTTCTTTACGCCCAGCTTTGTAGCTATCATATCAAACATCCTGCGGTTCGGCTTTTCTATACCAGCCTCCTCGCTTGTTATCATTGCGTCAAGTCTGCCCGTAAGTCCAAGTCTGTCTATCTTCCTAAACTGGATATGCGCAGTCATATCTGTACAGATACCAATCTTTATTCCTCTGGCTTTCATATCATCTATAAACTCCAATGCCCCGGGGAATATGGATATCTTGTTCAGGAAATTGTTCCAGAAATAGTTGTACACCTGCAGGTCATATCTAAATGGTGATACCCCCAGGATCTCCAGCATCTTCTGGAAGTACAGCACCCTATTGTGCTGCGCCGCCATATCCCAGGCAGAGAGCTGATCCTTTACCATGTCTCTGCCTTCTTCAAAGGCTTTCATCACTGTCACTTCATCTATATGAAGAAGTTCATTTGCCACATATCTCACAGTGTCTTCCACTGCCTTATCATTCTCGTGAAGGCAGTCGTATAATGTATCATCTAAATCAAATACTATTGCTCTTATCATATCTACTGGCACTCCCTTCGAACTTCCTTGGTGATCGTTGTTCCACCGGTCTTGTACCAATTGTCCACAAAACTGTCAAATTCATCCAGATCTGCTTCACCTGTAACTATCTTCAGGTAAGTGTCGCTCTCCAGATTCTCAAGGTACCACCAGTCTGACACCATGGTCTCGGTCTCCCCGAAGTACAGAGATTCGACTTTATTTGTACGCGCATCATTGAGGATCTTGCACGCAGTTATACGGGATGTATATGCCGCCCAGTCCTCCGATGACGCATTGTCTTCATTCTTAAGATATGAATCACATGCTTCATAATAAGACTGTTCCAGCAGATTCAGATCATCTGGCTGCCTTACGCCAGAGAACACATGGTTCAGCTCGCCATAACATATCTGAAGTGCATTGTTGTAATCCACGTTCATCGCAAGTGGTCTTGCGGTAGGATCCACATTGAGTTTGTAGTAATCCTTTATAGCCTGATTGTCTTTATCCTCATATCTTACATAGTCAAACAGCACACTTATTATCTTGCACACTATCTCCGGGTGCTCATATCCCTTTTTGACAACCACGAAGTTGCCATACGGAACCTGAGTGTGATAACTCGTTGAGCCGTTTTCCTCTGTGGCAAGCAGATATGGTTCCCACTTTGCTGTTGGATCGGCCGCCACAGCGTCCATGAGAGGATTATTTGGAGCCCACCATGGTCCGAAGAACGAACCACACTGTCCATTCACTATGAGTTCTATTATGTTGCTGCTTGTCCGCATGAGGAAATTCTGATCCAGAATCCCTTCCTCGTACATCTCATGTATATGCTCCAGAGCCTTCTTTGCCTCCGGCTGTACAGAACCATACACAACATTTCCGTCCTCATCCTTTATCCACTGTTTTGGAAATGCCCCATATGCGGCAAATACAATGTCGAGCGTGTACTCGCTGCTATAACCACAACCGCCGCAGAGACTTGTGTCTGCCACCAGCCCTACGGTACTTCCTACACCATTATTTCCCGGATCTTTCTCAATAAACTGCCTGATGATCTCCTCCGCATCCGAAAGTGTTCTCGGAGCCTCAAGTCCCAGCTTATCCATCCAGTCTTTTCTAAGCCATATCAGATTTGGTCCATCTGATATATTTGTCTCAGGTATGGCCATGATACGGTCATCAAATGTGACCACATCCATGATACTGCTGCCATAACTCTTATATATGTTCTTTACCGTTTCACTCATGCAGTTGTTATAACTGTCTGTGAGATCCTCGATCATGTCATTTTCCACCAGATACTGCAGCTCATCCATATCTTGGACGATCATCACATCCGGAAGATCCTTCTGTGCTATCACCATGGATACATTGTCATCATACTGATCATCAGCAGCCTCAAATATATCCTGGTTCTGCACATTTAAGATTTCATTTAATATCTGTGTGTATGCGTTATTTTCATACGTTTCTCCCTGTGGGAGATTTGAATTATTTGCACCGGACAGCTTGCCCAGGGTATAGGTGAGCTGTTCCGGATACCTTCCAAGCGGCGTTGTCTCCGCAATATGCATGGCAGACTCATATTCTGCATCTGTGGTCGCCTTAGACGGGTTGGAGGGGGGGTTATTGTCCTGGCAGCCACATATTATTATAAGGGTAATTGTTAGCACACATGTTATTATTTTTTTCAGATACTTCATTGCTGGCATATGCTTTCCTCATTCCACTTAGGTTTTGCAAATAATTTCATATATTATCCTTAACCCTTTACGCCTCCAGACATGCTATCCTTGTAGCACTTCTGCATTAACATAAAGAGAATGATAATCGGTACGGATATCAGCACTGCACCAGCCGCAAATGAGTTGAACCAGTTGTACACATACTCTTTCTCGAGCATGTTCCAAAGTCCGATGGATACTGTGTAATAGTCCTTGTTGGCTCTGCATATAACCTTGGCAAACACGAAATCAATCCATGGTGCAAGGAACGAATTCAGAACCGTATAAACTATGATCGGACGGCTGAGTGGTATGATTATCCTTGTAAATGACTGCCATCTTGTAGCACCATCAAGGTATGCTGCTTCTTCCAGCGACTTTGGTATAGTATCAAAGAATCCTTTGGCGATATAGAATCCAAGTCCTGAACCGCCTGAATATACGAGTACCAGAGCAACCCTGATGAGTGAGCCTTCTGAAAGTCCCAGAACCTTAAGGATGTAATACACTGCTATCATAGCCATGAATCCCGGGAACATTCCAAGTATAAGTGCCACATTCATAAATGGCTTTCTCAGTCTGAAACGCATTCTTGACATACAGTATGAAACTGCAAGCACGAACGCTGTTGATATTATACATGAGAAAATTGCTATTATCAAAGTATTCTTGAACATCTGCATAAAGTTCAGGATACCTGTGTCTGTAAAAAGCTTTGTGTAGTTCGCCAGAGTCAAAGACTTTGGCAACAGAGTTGAAACATACTGTCCTTTCTCTCCTCTGAAGCTTATCATGATTATCCATGCGATCGGCAGTACCCAGATAACCGAAAGGATTACCAGTATGATATGAACCACGATGTCTCCCAGTGTCCATTTGCTTCTTGCTTTAATCTCATTATTATTTGATTTAGCCATTACTGAAATCCCTCCTCATCTTTATATGATGCGGTGTTGTGGTAAGTTACCAGTGACACAACAGCGAGAACTATGAATGTCATGATACCTATAACAGCACCTAAGTTATAGTACTGGTTATCAACCGTCAGCTTATAGAGCCATGTGACAAGAAGGTCTGTCTTTCCGGCAGTCTTTCCAACCGGAGTAGGCGCTCCATTTGACAGAAGGTAGATAACGTTGAAGTTGTTGATATTTCCCGCAAATGTTGTTATCAGATATGGTGCTGTGACAAACAACATATAAGGAAGAGTGATCTTGAAGAAGATCTTTACCGGGCCTGCGCCGTCAACTCTCGCAGCCTCGTATATCTCCTCCGGTATGCTCTGGAGAATTCCTGTGACCTGCATGACGGTAAATGGAATTCCTATCCAGATATTGATGACAATTACCATGACTCTGGCAAGTGTTGCATTGCTCCAGAATGGAATAGCATTGTCGATTATTCCGTTATTTATAAGTAATGTATTGACGATACCATTCTGGCTGAAGATAGTCCTCATCAGAAGAAGTGATACAAACTGCGGAACCGCTGCTGAGAGCATGAAAATCGCTCTCCACATACCTTTTGCCCTGGTTCCCTTTCTGTTGATCACCATTGCGAGTATCATTCCAAGGAAGTAGTTACTGAATGTGGCTGCCACAGCCCAAACAAGCGTCCAGCCAAGCACTGACCAGAATGTACTTCCTATTGCATCACTAAAGTTCAATATCTTTGCAAAATTCTTCAGTCCAACCCAGTTGAATATAACTGTATGTGAATCAAGCTTGCTGTAATTCGTAAATGCCATAAAGATCATGAAAACCAATGGCAATATCGTAAATACAACAACTCCAAGTACAGGAAGAGGAAGAAGAAAAGCATGAAGATTGCTGTCAAACAGACTCTTCACATCGTCCTTGAACTTTGGAACCTTTTTGCCTTTATCCCACAGGCAATACGCTTTGTATGCGCTCTCTATACTTACTACCCAAAGGCAGATGAATGCGAAAATTATAAACAGTGTTGCCACACCGTACAGGAGCATGAGCAGAGAGTTGTCACCCTGTGTATATTCAAATACACCCTTTGCATCATTCCAGACCTTCTGCTGTTCCTGACCACCCAGATGGAAGAGATCCACCAGGAGTGATGCTCCGTGCTTTATCATAAACCATATAAACAGTACCTCAAGTACCAGGTACGAAAATCCCTTTACAAACTGTTTTCTGACTATGCTTCCAAACCCCAAGATCAGAAATGAAATTCTGGTAGCTATGTCTCCATTTGCCACTGCCTGTGCAACGGTATATGGGTAATCAGATCTTCGTATTTTCTTCATTTTACTTTTTTTATTTGTTATAGCCTGAGCCATCCTAACACCTCCGTCTCAAAGTAAATCATTATCTCTTCTTATTACAAGTGCCCCATCACCTGTAGATGAATGGAGCACCTGTTTTTGAAATATATAACTAGTATTTTTTACTGTGCTACATCAGTGTTAAGTGATGTGTTGAATGACTCTGTCATATCTGCTGCGTTGTCATGTGTAACCTCACCATTTACGAGAGACTTACCAAAGTTCTCTGCTGGTGTCCAGTAGTTGCCCATCTTAGGAACAAATGGCTGGATGAATGCTGTTGTATCGAATGTTGCATTCTGAGCTGCTACAAGTGCATCGCCCTTAACTGCATCGCTCTCAAGAAGGCTTGTGTTACATGGAACGATGTTTCTTGCTGTGTAGTGTGACTCCTGTGATGCCTCATTTCCAAGGTAGAGTGCAAGTGCAACTGCAACCTGTGGATACTCACAGTTAGGATTTACAGCGATTGCCTTTGATCCTGCAAATGAGAGGAGCTGCTTGTCCTCACCACCGATCTTGGCTGTTGGCATAACTGCGATTCCGAGATCATCGCCAAGTGCATCGTGTAATGCTGCGTAGTCCCATGAGCCTGAGAACATTGCTGATATTGAACCATCTGTCATACCTGAGATACCAACACCTGACTCATCGTTTACAAAGTTCTTGTTGTTTACAAGATCTACAAGGTAGTCTGTAACAGCCTTGCCGTTGTCGCCACCGAAGTTGATTCCTGCATCATTGTCTGTACCATCACCGAATAATGTTCCGCCATTTGCAAGGTAGAATGCTGCGATGTACCATGAGTTTGTGAGTGGGAATGAAACCTTACCCTTCTCAAGCATTGTATCAAGGCTCTTTACATCATCCTCTGAAAATGTCTTCTTATTGTAGTACATAAACCATGTATTTGTTGTAAATGGCACACCATAGATACCGCCATCAACTGTGATAGAATCTACGATCGCCTGTGAATTTGTTGACTTAACGTAATCTGCTGTGCTTCCGCCGAGCTCTGAGATAGCACCTGCATCGATCAGAGTCTGTAACTGGTCATTTGCGAACATGTATACATCTGCTGACGCTGAAACATCCTGTGTAACAGTCTTTCCTGCATCACCCTCACTACATGTACCATACTCAAATGTGATATCCCAGTTTGGATGCTCTTTCTTGAATGCCTCACATGTTGTCTGTAACCACTCGCCGTAATCAGGTGACTGATCCTCAGCTGGTCCCCATACTGTAAGTGTTGTCTTGATTGCCTCTTCCTCTGAAGCTGCCTCTGTTGCATCTGTAGCCTCTGTTGCATCACTCTTTGCTGCTGTTGTTGACTCATCCTTTCCTGAATCTCCACATCCTGCCAGCATTGACATTCCCATTACACCCGCAAGTGCAACTGCTGCAAATCTCTTAACTCTCATAATCGTTCCTCCTTAAAAATATAGTTTTGACTGAATGTTTTTAACACCTTTGCAGTACCTTTACCTTATGTCATTATTATAGGAAAACGTTTCCAATCCGTATATATCAATGATTTTAGAATCATGTTGGATTTTTTAGATATACTCTGTTTTAATCGAAAGAATGTTAGCAATGTTATTATGCGCACATATGTAGATTTTATTAACAGTATACAAAAAATGTACCTCTTGAGCTTTAATAAGCTTCAAAAGGTACATCCACTCTTCGTATTTTTTATAATTTTTCTAGTTTTCTACTCTCTTTGGGAAGTGGAGCATTACTTTCGTGCCGGCTCCCGGGGTGCTTTCGATCTTCACCGCGTACTTCTCTCCATAATATAGCTTGATCCTCTCGTTTACATTTGACACACCGTAGCCATTGGACGACTTGGACAGGATCAGGGCGGCCTGGGTCTTTGTCATTCCAACTCCGTTGTCTGACACAGTGAAATCAAGAAAATCTCCATTCTCCTTTCCCTCTATGCGTATCTCTCCTCTGCCATCAGTCTTAACGTCAATTCCATGCCCTATCGCGTTTTCAAGCAGCGGCTGAAGTATCAGATTCAATGTTTCATACTTCAGAATACTGTCATCTATGTCGTACACCACATCAAAGCTGTTGTCATGCATGGCAAGCTGGATATCAAGATACGACTTGATATTTGCTATCTCATCTTTGACAAGCAGGATGTTTTTTCCTTTGTTCAGGGCCGTCCTGTAGAATGTGGACAGAGACAGGGTGATCCGGCTTATGTCTTCCTGCTCCGCCTCAAGGGCTTTCCAATTAATCATAGACAGAGAATTATACAGGAAATGCGGATTGATCTGCGCCTGAAGTGCCCTCATCTCGTATTCTTTTTCCTTGATCTTGCTCTGATATACCTCATTGACAGTCTCATCAAGGCGCTTACTCATGCTGTTATAGCCGTTTATAAGATCACCGATCTCATCTGTACTGTCATTTCCTATAACCATGCCCAGATTTCCTGTCTCGGTGGCCTTCATAGTCTTCTGAAGATTTTTGATTCGCTTCGTTATAAATTCTGATACCATATGTATACATAATATACATGCAAGCATACTTACCAGAAGTGCCACCACCGCTATTATAAGTATCGGTCGAACCGATGAGATTATAAGTTTGTTCGGCTTGTATACACATATGTTCCAGCCGGTCGCCTTGGATGTCTTATCTATAAACTGATACCCTGAATTATCCATCTCTCTCAGAACATCGAATTTATCCACATCCAATTCATATGCTGACTGCTCATCGGCAAATGTATTCTTGTTGAATATCATATGTCCATACTCATCCTCTATGATAAGCCCATAATTATCAAACATTGTCTCTGTATAAAACGGTTGAAATACACTGTCATAATCCACGCCTACATACAAAACGCCCTTGGCACCTTTCTGCTCCAGCATAGCCATCCGGCTGACTGAAAATGCAGTTCGGCTTTCCAGATCAATATGCCAGTGTATATTGTTATCCAGATCATCATATGCATGCGTTCCATCCGCCAGATCTTTTAATGGTGCAACTGTTGACCCATGTTTCACATCACTGGCATCAGTATATATCGTGACCTGGTTTACATCCTCATGGAAATACATGATTGATGCCAGCAGAGGATCGATCACCGTACTGAACTGCTCATAATTCTGATATGCCGATTGATCTGCGCTCAGTATCTTTGCAATCGACTGGTTATACGATATATATTTAGAGAGGTTGTTGTATATCTCCAATTCATTGTCCATGGAATCCGTGGTCTGGCTGACATAAGACTCCAAGATTGTTGTCTCCCGGGCCCACAGGATCTTTTTCATCTCCATATATGTTATACCCAGTATTATCATAACAGGCACAAGTCCGGCCAGCAGATAAATAACAACCATTTTGCCAGTCAGCTTCATATCACGAAATCTCTTCTTGACTCCACCTTTGTTCATCTACGATCCCCCTGCTTAACGAGTTCTGCAATCGTCCTTTTCCAAGTCTGCTGTATGTCTACTCACCGCCTGCAACACCGCTCTCCCTGAATTTCTGAGGGCTCACTCCATAAAACTCCCTGAAACTCGAGCAAAAGTAGGATACATTCTGATAACCACACATCGCACCTATATCTACAATCTTCGCCATACTATTCTCAAGCATATCCCTTGCCCGCTCCATTCTGTATGACTTGATAAATTTGCTCAGGTTCTGTCCTGTCTCTTTCTTAAACACTGTGCTGAGATAACTTGGGGCAAGATATACCATATCCGCAAGCATATCTATGCCAAGCTCGCTCCCGTAATTCCTGTAAATATACTGCTTTACTATCTCCACTTCCTTATGTCCGGTCTGACTCTTGTCCTCAAAGCAGGCCGCCAGTCTGTCTATCGCAACCTCAACGAGACCTGTAAGGCTCTGAAAATCCGTCGTCATATACATCTTTTCAACATCTTTGTTAAGATCCGCCTCACTGGTCCCATCTATACTGCCATATATGTCCTTCAAAAGATTTGAGTAGAGAAACTTTATATATATCTGTGAACACTCATTCTTGTGCCTGTACTTTTCACAGAATTTGTCAAAATGTTCCCTGAGTGCCTCCACATCCTTCATCTTGATGTCCTGTTTCATCTGCTTCATGAGTGTGTCATCATCAAATTGGATCATACCCGATGAATCGCTCTCCATATTCGGATAGAAAACTCTGATCTCCGGATGGTAAAATTTATTATCCATAAGTTCATCAAGCTCATCAACCTTCTGTTTCATATCCTCAGGGTTCTCTATATCCGATGAAACTGCTATAAAACATTCCTCATCGTAATCACTTTTAATTATCCTGGCAAGCTCCTGGGCCGTGTAAACCGCATCTGTTTCATCTCCCAGAAAAATAAGTTCCTGTTGTTGATTCAGATTGAGGTATCTCTGTATTCCAAGTGCCATTATCTTCTCATTTTTCTTGAAATCTACATCTCGTCTTCCAAAGAAATCGTGATTAAATTCAACCAGCAGAATTCTCTTAAATCTGGCGAAATTCAGGTTCAGACCGTTGTACTCTCTGCGTATACTCTCTATATCTTCGCCATTTACAAGCATATATAGCGCATGCTCATAAAGGAATTCCATGCTCTTGCTCTTGAGCTCATCCGAGGCTTTAGCCGCCTCCAGCTCATCCACAACCTTCTCCAGCGTCTCCTTAAACTCCTTCGGATCGACCGGTTTCAGTATATAATCCACAACTCCCAGCCTTATTGCTCTCTTAGCATAATCAAATTCATTGCAGCCGCTGAATATCACGCATCTCATTTTCTTCTTCTCATTTACCACATTGTCAATGAGTTCTATACCGTCCATGAAAGGCATCTTCACATCGGTGAGGAGGATATCATAATCCGCCTGACGTATCTTCTCCAATGCATCAAGCCCGTTTACTGCCTCGTCGATATCAAATTCCATATTCAGCTTTTTCAGAAGGAATCTTATCCCATTTCTCTCTATTCTCTCATCATCAACGATCAGTATTCTATACATCTCTCCACTGCCTTTCTTTTTCTTGATGTGAACTGATTTCGTATCACATTCCAACTTTAGTATATTTAATTATAACCGACTTACTTCCTATATGCCACCTAAAACCGCCGCAGGAATTCTTTATTTAAATCAAATGGGGGCATCAAAAGGGGACGGAGGTCCTGATCCCTCCGTCCCCTGATGGGAAATAAACCTGGATTTATATTATAATCTCCAGATGTCCTTATTGTACTCAGCTATTGTTCTGTCTGATGAGAAGAAACCAGCCTTGCTTATGTTGACAAGTGCCTTCTTTGCCCAAGTCTTACGGTCCTCGTAGTCTACAAGTACGCCCTCCTTGGTCTTGATATAATCTTCAACATCGAGGAGTGTCATGAACCAATCCTTTACGATAAGTTCGTTGTGAAGTCTCTCAAGGCTTTCCTTCTGTCCAATCTCAAGGAGCTCATCGCTCACGATAAAATCAACAAGCTTCTTGATCTCAGGCTGCTCATAGTAATCCTTTGACACATAATCAGCCTTTGCATAGTGGTCGATGACTGCCTCGCTTGACTCGCCGAAGAAGTAAATGTTATCCTCGCCGACAAGCTCTCCAATCTCAACATTTGCACCATCTCTTGTTCCGAGTGTAAGCGCGCCGTTCAGCATGAACTTCATGTTTCCGGTACCTGATGCCTCCTTTGATGCAAGTGAGATCTGCTCTGAAATGTCACATGCAGGTATGATCTTTGCTGCCTTTGACACATTGTAGTTCTCGATCATGACAACCTTGAGGTATGGGCTCACCTCTGGGTCATTATCGATGAGCTGCTGCAGGCAGAGGATGAGATGAATGATATCCTTTGCGATGGTGTATGCAGGAGCTGCCTTTGCACCAAATATTACAGTCACAGGAGTCTTTGGAAGATTTCCTGCCTTGATATCGAAGTACTTGTGGATAACCCAGAGTGCGTTCATCTGCTGACGCTTGTACTCATGAAGTCTCTTAACCTGTATATCAAAGATAGAATTCTCATCTATGTCAATGTTCTGTGTCTCCTTAAGGTAATCCTTGAGAACGACCTTGTTCTGCTTCTTGATATCCATGATCTTGCCAAGGACTGCGTCATCATCATAGAACTTAGCGAGGTCATTCAGTTTCTCTGCATCCTTCTTGTAGCCGTCACCGATGAGCTCTGTGATATATGCTGCAAGCTGCTCGTTGCAGTGGAGAAGCCATCTTCTGAATGTGATACCATTTGTCTTGTTGTTGAACTTCTCAGGATAGATCTTGTAGAAGTTGTTCAGCTCAGAATCCTTGAGGATCTCTGTGTGAAGGTATGCAACACCGTTTACGCTGTGGCTATAGTGTATATCAATGTGTGCCATGTGCACTCTCTGATCCTTGTCAATGATATATACGCTCTCATCCTTATATCTGTTACGAACCTTCTCATCCAGTTTCTTGATGATAGGAACAAGCTGTGGAACAACCTTCTCAAGGTAAGCAAGCGGCCACTTCTCAAGAGCCTCTGCAAGGATAGTGTGGTTGGTGTATGCGCACACCTCTGTCACGATCTCTGTAGCCTCGTCAAATGATATTCCCTCAGCGGTAAGAAGTCTGATGAACTCAGGAATCACCATTGAAGGATGTGTATCATTGATCTGAACTGCTGCATAATCAGCCAGGTCGTGAAGATTTGAACCCTTTGCCTTAGCCTCATCAAGAATGAGCTTTGCACCATTTGCCACCATGAAATACTGCTGGTAGATACGGAGAAGATTTCCAGCCTCATCGCTGTCGTCCGGGTACAGGCAAAGTGTCAGGTTCTTTGCAATGTCTGTCTTGTCGAAGTTAATTCCGTCCGGCTCCATGATGGACTCGTCAACGCTCTCGATATCGAAGAGGTGGAGCTTATTTGTTCTGTTCTCGTATCCGGTTACATCTATATCATACATTCTTGACTGGACTTTCAGGTTGCCAAATGTGATCGTGTTGGTAACGTCTGTCTTCTCGAGCCAGCTGTCTGCCTCAATCCAAGGATTTGCAGTCTCCTTCTGATAGTTGTTCTCAAATACCTGCTTGAACAGGCCCATGTGGTAGTTAAGTCCAATTCCATCTCCGTGAAGTCCGAGGGTTGCCATGGAGTCGAGGAAGCATGCTGCAAGTCTTCCAAGTCCGCCATTTCCAAGTGATGGTTCCGGCTCAACCTCCTCTATGTCATAGATGCTCTTGCCATTCTCAGCAAGCACCTGTTTAACCTCGTCAAATACACCAAGGTTGATGAGATTGTTCGAGAGAAGCTTTCCAATGAGGAACTCTGCTGAGATATAATAAACCTTCTTCTGTCCCTCCTCTGAAACCTTTCCGTCTGCTAGCTTCTTTGTCATATCAAGGAGTGCGAAGTATATCTCCTCATTTGTACAATCCTTGATCTCCTTGTTGTATTTCTTCATGCAAATGTCCTTTAACATAATATCCTCCTTACAAATATACGTCTTCACCCTGTTTCTTCCATACAGTCTGGTGAGATCCCTTAATTTATCTATATGTTTCTGTGTAAATTCCCATGTTGCTCCCTTGGTAAGCCGCCACTTCCAGTTGCCGCCAAGCGTTGATGGATAGTTCATTCTGGCACTGTTGTCCTTGCCAAGAATATCCTGCATCTGAAGTATGACCGTGTCCGCTGAACTCATGTAAAGCGCGTGTATCATCTTCTCCGCCACATCATCCAGACTGTCAGCCATGAGGTATTTCATCATATATTCCTGAAGATCTTCACTCTGTCCGCTGATGTAGCTTTTCAACATGTCATTGTCGTGGGTTCCGATATATGCTACGTAGTTCTTGGCGTGATTGTGTGGCAGATACTCATTTGCCGTGTTGCCGTCAAATGCAAATTCCAGAACCTTCATGCCCGGATAACCTGACTCATTCACAAGCTTCTGAACCTCAGGCACAACCACACCGAGATCCTCTGCGATGACCTTGGATGAGCCGATCGCACTGTCTATCGCATCGATGAGCTTCTTTCCCGGTCCCTGTCTGTAGTAGCCATCCTTCGGCTCGCCATTTGCCGGGATGCTGTAGTATCTGACTATTCCGATAAAGTGATCTATACGGATCACATCGTAGAGCTTTGCCGATGCAGCAATCCTCTTCTTCCACCATGCGAAATCATCCTTCTCCATGACATCCCAGTCATAGATCGGGTTGCCCCACTTCTGTCCGTAGCTTGAGAACATGTCCGGTGGGCATCCTGCCACAACCGCCGGTGCAAGGCTTCCGGACAGCTGGAACTGGTCCGTGTTCGCCCACACATCAGCACTGTCCAGTGCCACATAGATCGGAATATCTCCAATGATGCTTATGCCGTTTCTGTTGGCGTACCCTTTTAATGGCATCCACTGCTCGTAGAACTTGAACTGAAGGAATTTGTAGAATTCCACGTCTTCACCAAGCTTTTCTCTGTAAGCTGCCATAGCCTCCGGCTTTCTCTTCTTGATCGCCGGTTCCCACGCAAGCCATTCTCTGTTGTTATGATCAGCTTTGATCGCCATATACAGCGCATAGTCATCTATCCACTGTTCATTTTCCTTTATGAAATCTGCGTAACCCCTGCTGTCTTTGTGCTCTGATCTGCCAAATGCTTTTCTGAGTACTTCAAATCTCTGTCTGTACAGTCTGGCATAGTCGATCTCGTCATCACTGTCAGCCCATTTGTAGGATTCTACCTCCTCCTTTGTGAGAAGTCCTTCCTCTATCAATGTATCCAGATCGATAAAATACGGATTGCCCGCAAATGCTGAAAATGACTGATATGGACTGTCACCAAAGCTTGTAGGTCCTATCGGAAGAACCTGCCAGTATTTCTGGCCTGCACGTTTCAACATATCGACAAACTCGTAAGCATCTTTTCCCATGGTTCCTATTCCGTACGGTGATGGGAGACTGCTTATCGGCAGGAGTATTCCTGCGCCACGCTCCAACGCTTTATTCATCTCTGATACCTCCTAAACAGTTCCTGTTATGGCTTGTATTTTATTAGCATTTCCCCTTTTATGCTTGCATTATATAAGCAATTAATTGTACAATTCTATCATCTTGATGATGTACAAAAGGTAAAAGCTGTAAAAAATCGTCGAATTTATGAACAAAAAGGAGGCACATGGTTATATGAACAGTCTTGAATACGAAAATCTTCTGGAGAATAAGACCCATGCGGACCCGATGTTTCCGTACAATACTTACCTGTGCTCCATACCACTTGACTTCAATTCTGTGTCTCTGCACTGGCATGAATTTATGGAGATTATCTATATCAAAAAAGGCAAGGGAAATGTGACTGTGGACTTCACAACTCACTATGTTGAGGAGGGTGACATAGTCATTATCCTGCCAGGACACATTCACGGAATCTCCCAGCACGAAGGCTATTCAATGGAATATGAGAATATTCTTTTCTCCGTCGACATGTTCAGATCCAGAAATCACGACTCACTGGACAGCGAGTTTTTCCTGCCTCTGCTGGCGGGCGACTTGGATATCAAGAGTATTTATGACAGGGACGATCCATTATATCCGTCTCTTTCCGCGTGTCTTAACAGGGTAGACAAGCTCTGCTCAGAGACGCCAAAGGGATACCACCTTGCACTTAAGGGATGCTATTTTGAATTCTTCTACATTCTCTATGCCAACTCCACCGCAAGGGATGAGGCAGACAGGAAGAACCGAGCCAGGGATCTGGAGAGAACAAAACTCATCCTCTCCTACATAGACGAAAATTACAAAGAGGCCATATCCATAACGGATATAGCCTCCTACTGTGGATTCTCTGAATCCCATTTTATGCGATTTTTCAAGAACACCATGGGGGTGTCATTTGTGTCATACCTGAACGACTTCAGGCTGAATGTCGCCGCAAGACTTCTCTCCTCCAATGACGAGAGTATACTCTCCGTTGCGGAGAACTGCGGATTCTTCAACCTTTCCTACTTCAACAGAATGTTCAAAAAGAAATACGGCGTGACTCCGGGCCGGTACAGAGAAACTCACAACTGACAACAGAGCGTATATTCCCTACTGAAAAGTCACCACTCAAACTGCGCCATGCATACTTCAGTTACGCATCCGATCTGGAGTATGAATTTTTCATCTGATTGCTCAGCTCATAAAGCACCTTCCCAAGAGTGTCGCTTGCCGCCTGCCTTACCATGTCCGCCATCTCCTGATTGGCCTGCTGTCTGAGTTTCTGCCCCAACTTACTGACAGCATCCGTCTGCACATCCCGATCAGCTCCGAGAAGATCATCATACCTGTATATGATCTCATGAGCCTTAGACATGACCTTCTCGTCATATCTCTCAATATGGAACACCGACTTCGCATAAGATGCGTCCGCCATCGCCGCGATCATACGGCTGGTCCAGTAGAAGTTGTCCGTGGAAATATCCGCCCCTGTATTTGCTAGATACTCAGGAGTCGTGTCTACATTTGCATAGAAAGGAACCATGACATTGAATGCATTCGATGCAAATGCTATCCACTGTACAGCGCAGATCTCCTCTCCAACATATGGTCTCATCTGGATCGCCGACATGAAATCCGTCCTGTTCACACCTATCGATCTATATGCCCCGCGCATCTTATTGTCGCCGTAATTGCCGTACGGATCATACGGAGTTCCCTGATAATGCGAAGAAAGCACATACTTCACATCCTCCATGGTTATCTTCTTCTCTGGTATCATGCACCATGGAATGTCATCCGAAACCGGCGTAAAGTCCGCATCCGGTCCGTCCCAGACTGCCGAATTCGGGTTGAGCGTCCGCTCCATGAACCATGCCCTCGGGGTGTTGTACACGTGATCCGCATCGTCGTGACTGCCGAATATATCCCGTGGACAGATCGTGTCCTCCATATTCTCCACGTTCAGATGATACTTCTCTATAAATGCTGGAAGATCTGCCGAGCACATGAACTCGCTCTGCGCTCCCATTGCATCTGCCATATCAAATTCGTCCATACCAAACTGGTTTGGCATGACAACATACACATCATCAGGAACTTTTCTCGCAATCCAATGATGTCCTCCGATGGTCTCAAGCCACCAGATCTCGTCTACATCCTGAAATGCAATTCCGTTCATCTCATAGGTTCCATATCGTTCAAGCAGGCTGCCAAGTCTCTTAACACCCTCCCTTGCACTCTTTATATATGGAAGTGTGATGCTGACTATATCCTCCTCGCCTATACCTCCAGCCTTCTCAGGCTTATCTCCTTCCGCAGGCTCATAGCACACCAGTGGATCCGCGCCGAGCACTCTTGGATTTGAGGTTATGGTCTCCGTCGCCGTCATAGCCACATTTGCAGAATTCACTCCGCTTGCCGCCCAGATTCCTTCGCCCGCCAGCGCATTTGGAACACAGGTGTAACGCATCGGATCATCCGGAAGTTCAATCTCCACATGGGATATCTCCGACTTGTATATTCTTGGCTGTTCCTCCGGCTTCACAACCACATATTTCTTCGGCGTGTACGAACCGGCACCCGAATCGTCATTTCTCGCTATTATTGTTGAACCGTCATAAGACGCATTTTTTCCTACCAATATTGTTGTACATGGCATGATCTATTCCTCCATTTTTTTTATATTTTTCATCTTTTTTATAATTAAAAATATAATATATCCCGCAAGGCTTCCGAGGGTATTCATAACTACATCATCGAGCTGGCAGTAACCGCGCTCCGTTATAAGCTGAACCGTCTCTATGCAGACACTGCACAGAAATCCAAACAGTACAGTGCATTTGGACAACCTGTCTACCGCCCTGCCATCGCCATTCTTACTTCCAGCCACCGCCAGCGGGAAAAGCACGCCAAACGGCACAAAGAGCAATATATTTTCTATGACAAATGCGTGCTCCTGGGGCGTCACTCCCCACGTCTGAAACAACATCATGTCAATGCCTTGCCTTGAGCCCGGCTCTCTGGACATGAACACAGTAACTGCCATCACCGCCAGATACACCACCAGCAGAAACCACACTATTGACTTCTTCACACGTCCGCCGGCACTGACCTTTTTTCCTGCAGGACTCACTGTATACACGAGATAAACCACGACTGCTATGCATCCGCACAAAATGCCTATCGGAAGGTAGCCCGCGACCTCCATTATATCTTTTATAATAAGTTCAAACATAAATTCCCCTCAGTAATTTTATATTTATTCTATTGAAACCAAATACGATTTCTCGACAGTGTACTTTTCCAACTTCATTGGTTTTCCACCATTTATCCATTCCATATAATTCTTTGCATATGCATAATATGTATATTTCCCTAACTCGAATATAGCCGGCATACACTTTTCACATGGAGCCCATCTTGAATATATCGTTATACCATTAAAATCCGATAAATATGACATGATCTTTCTTTCGCAGCATCCATATGTAAGTCCAATCTTTCTCAAATAATCATCTTTCCTTTTATCGATTCTTCTCGTCTTCAGATCGTCCCCCAGCTTCTCTTTTTTACTCACATACTTTATCTTGCTGTTACTATCAGGCTCTATTACCTCTGTATAACGCATAGTTTTCTTCCTAATAGGACAGTATCTGATGCCATGATTTTTTGTATAAATATTGGTAACATGATGCAATCCAAACGTGTTATCAAATATGTATTTTACCAGCATCTCCATCTGCAATCTTTTGTTTCTATCCCACGAATCTGTCCCACTCAATGCCCAATACTTTTCTCCATTTGGCAATACAAATATTGTATAACAGCCTTGTTTTTTACCCGAATATTTATTAACCAGATTAAAATCCTTTTTTAATTTCAACGCTGACTTTATTTTTGCAATCTCTTCCGTAAACTGTTTTGTCATACTTTCAAAATTGTTTGATCCCGTTGACACTAATTCATCATTTGTATTTATTTGAGACAGAGAAATAAAAAAATGTCTATATATTTCTGTTAATTTATCTTTCCAAATACAAGCTTCAAAAATAGCACTGTCATCTTTTGGCATATCATGTGTTTCGATGTTAAACGCATGGGCTATATTAGAAATAAACCTAATATATCTCTTTTTTAACGTCACTTTCTCTCCGCTACTTTTCAAAATTTCTTTTTTTATAATATTAAGCGTCTTTGTATAGTAGCCTATTTTCTCTTCCTGTCCAATATCTGAGACCATACTTTTCATTATGGAATCCGCTCTTTCCAGTACAAACTCTAAATTTTCATTCCAGCTCGTAGCAGTAAATTTATTATAACTTGTTAGGAACTTCTCGTGTATATCATCTATTTCTCCTATATCATGCACCTTACATTTGCTCGCCCTATCTATCAATCTGTATATATCTGTCAATATAGTTTTTTTATTTTCACTAAAATCTACGTAGTCTTCATGCACATATCTCTCTGTATAAATCATAATAGAGATTGCGATACGCCTGTAATCATATTTTATCCTGCTGGCAAATGTCTGCAGTGCTTCCATATTTAGTGCCTCAACGCTATCACTATTATCCTGCATGACCGTATCATTAATAAGTGTCACATCTGCCAGATAATCCCACATATTATTTTCACTTAAATTGTACTCATCATTTATCCAGACACCTTCATCCTCCACTGATTCCAAATTTAAGTCAAGCGCTTCTAATGATTTCGATTTCGCATACTCTTCAAAACTACCATATTTACTTGCCACTATATCCAATTCTTCACTTACCAATTTACTTTTAACAATTTTCTGTAAGACATCAGGTTTATATGGCACGAAATATTCTGCTATCGGATAATCTGAATTTCGCAACCTATGTGTTATTCTAATAGATTTCTTCATATGTATCACCCACTCCCAAAACAATTCTCCCGCCCCTGCGGTAATTACGTTACGTTCCACTAATTATTATATCACAGTTGCAACTGACAGTCATTTTACACATTGTTTACACCCACCGCGTCTGATATACTTTACATGTCAGTCCAACTAACCATTTGGACGGGCTGAACAAATATAGAACAGGAAATATCCAACATGATAATAGCAAAAAAGATTCTAAAAATAACTTGTATCGTCCTCGGCGTAATCCTTGCGGCCGCCATAATATTTGTAGGAGTTCTCACTATAACAGAATACAAGCCAGACGATTCCGAATCCCTTGAGGTCACATCCGGAAGCACATTTGGCAAAAATGCAACCGACTCAGCCAAGCTTTCACCATCTGTCGGCGACTCCATATCCATCGTGACATGGAATCTCGGCTACGGATCCCTCGGTGCAAATGCTGACTTTTTCATGGACGGAGGAGACAGTGTGTACACTTCCACCGCAAAGCAGGTAAATGACAATATGGAGGCCATCACATCAGAGCTGAATTCACTTGCCGCTGACATCTTTCTTCTCCAGGAGGTCGATGAACGATCATCCAGAAGCCACAAGATAAACGAAGCCGATATTTTGAGGGAAAAGCTGCCGTCATACACAAGCTCATACGCCTACAACTACAAAACACTCATGGTTCCATATCCACTTCCACCGATCGGCAGAGTGACATCGGGGATAATGACTCTCAGCACATTTGAAGTATCGGATGCAGAAAGAATACAACTTCCATGTCCATTTACCTATCCGATCAGACTGTGCAACCTGAAAAGATGCCTGATCGTGTCCAGAATACCGATCGCCGGAAGTGAACACGAACTCGTCATAGTAAATCTACACCTGGAGGCTTATGACTCAGGCGAGGGCAAAGCCGCCCAGACCAGGATGCTCGCCGACATTCTCCAAAATGAGGCGGCAGCAGGGAACTACGTTATCGCAGGAGGCGACTTCAACCAGACATTTTCAAATGTGAATCTGTCCGCATACCCTCAGCAATCCGCTGACCTGTGGGCACCAGGGAGTATAGATGTATCTGAATTTGGAGATTCCTTCACCTGCATCACCGATTCCTCAGCTCCGACATGCCGATCCCTGGACAAACCATACGAAGGAAGCGACCACGAGAGTTTCCAATATTATGTCATCGACGGATTCATAGTATCGAGCAATTTGCAGATCAACTCCACAGAGACCATAGATCTGGATTTTAAAAACAGCGATCACAATCCGATAAGACTCGATGTTGCGTTGAAATAAACTATATTTTCAGTTGTTTTATGCATGTTATTTTAATTAACATTAATTGTGTATGGCTTTATGTTTAAAATACATTTTTCTCTTGATTTATGCCGTTTTTACATGTATTATGGCATTGTAAATGTTATAAATATTAACATTTGTTGCTAGTTTTGAATAATACTTCTAAGAATAATAGAGAATACTCATCAGAGAAAGGAATTTTGATCATGAAGAAATTATCACAGTCACGTCTCGCTGACACTGTCATGAACGGAAGAAAAGAAAAGGGTATGACCCAGGCTCAGCTCGCCGATGCAACCGGTATCAACAGAGCACTCATTTCCAGAATAGAGCAGAAGGATTTTGTTCCTTCTATAGAGCAGCTCGAAAGTTTGTCAGAGGTTTTGAACTTCGACCTCACAGAAATGTTCATCAATGCTGGCGCACACAAGCTCGAGTCTCCATCCCCACTGAACATTGCAGTGGCAGGAACCGGTTACGTTGGTCTGTCCATTGCGACCCTGCTGGCACAGCACAACCATGTAACGGCAGTTGACATCATCCCTGAAAAGGTTGATCTCATCAACAACAAGAAATCCCCTATACAGGACGACTATATTGAGAAATATCTCGCCGAGAAGGAGCTTGATCTCACAGCAACTCTCGATGGCAAATCAGCATACAAGGATGCAGATTTCGTAATCATAGCTGCTCCGACAAACTACGACAGCAACAAGAACTATTTCGACACATCAGCCGTTGAGGCCGTTATCGAGCTCGTCCTCAAGGTCAACCCGGATGCCATCATGGTCATCAAATCAACTATACCAGTTGGATATACCGAGTCCGTAAGGAAGAAATACAACACGTCAAATATCATTTTCAGCCCAGAGTTTCTTCGTGAATCAAAGGCACTGTACGACAACCTCTATCCATCAAGGATAATTGTCAGCACAGACAAGAATGACGAGAAGATAGTTAAGGCATCCCATACATTTGCCGCACTGCTTCAGGAGGGTGCCCTCAAGGAAGATATAGACACTCTGTTCATGGGCTTCACCGAAGCTGAGGCTGTAAAGTTATTTGCAAATACCTATCTCGCACTCCGCGTGTCCTACTTCAACGAGCTTGACACATACGCAGAGATGAAGGGACTTAACACACAGGACATCATAAACGGCGTATGTCTCGACCCAAGAATCGGAACACACTACAACAACCCATCATTTGGATACGGCGGATACTGTCTGCCAAAGGATACAAAGCAGCTCCTTGCCAACTACAACGACGTGCCCCAGAATATGATGAGCGCCATCGTTGAGAGCAACAGAACGAGAAAGGACTTCATCGCAGACCGCGTTCTCTCCATCGCAGGCTACTACGACTACAACAATAACGGGGATTACTCAGCAGCCCAGGAGAAGGAATGTGTCATAGGTGTATACAGACTGACGATGAAGAGCAACTCCGACAACTTCCGCCAGAGCAGTATACAGGGTGTCATGAAGCGTATCAAAGCCAAGGGCGCAACCGTCGTTGTATACGAGCCAACCCTTGAAGACGGAACCACATTCTTCGGAAGCAAAGTTGTAAATGACCTAGACAAATTCAAATCCATGTCCGACGCTGTCATCGCCAACAGGTACAATTCATGCCTCGACGACATCAAAGACAAGGTATACACAAGAGATCTGTTCCAGAGAGACTAATCTTTAAGAAGACCTTTAAGAACATTTTTATAACATAAAAAATAACCGAATGATACGAATTAAAACTTGTATCATTCGGTTATTTTTTGTCAATATTTCTTATGAATTAGCCTGAGCCTTGAGCTCCTCAAGCATCTGAGGAAGTCTTGTATCCATCTCGTCATCCTTGAACTGACACGTACCAACCTTCCTGTGTCCACCGCCACCATACTTGAGCATAAGGCTTCCAACATCCATGGTCGCTGTGCGGTTCAGGATACTGTATCCAACTGCTGCCGAACATCCCTGTCCACCACGTCCGCTTACTATCCACGCTGACACATTCTGTTCAGGATACATACTGTATATCATGAAACGATTGCCGGTGTATATCGGATCCACTCCGCGAAGATCGCTTATGATAAGATTACCGTCCACTATGGTATGTGCCTTGACCATCTCCTTGAACTTCTCTGTCTGCTCATTATACAGAACTATTCTCTCCTGTATATCCGGCATGGCAAGTATCTCATCAGTGGTCATGGTACGACATGCATCTATAAGCTTCTCCATAAGCTGGTAGTTTGATATGGTGAAATTCCTGAATCTTCCAAGTCCGGTTCTAGGATCCATCAGGAATCCAATAAGTATCCATCCCTTTGGATTCTGTACCTCATCGATGGTAAGATTACCTGAATCAACCTTATCAACAGCCTCCATCATATCGTCAAACTGCGGAAATCTCTCTCTGCCTCCATAATACTCATAGATTATTCTAGCGCACGATGGAGTTATACGACTCTCCCCCTTGTATTTACCCTCAAGCGCCAGTCTCTCATGCTCACTTGAATGATGATCGAACCAAAGTCCACAGCCCTCAACAAATGGCACATTTGCAAGGCAGTCATCCTCCGTAACCTCGATCAATCCGTCCTGAAGATCCTTCGGATGCGCAAACTTCCAATGATCAATAATTCCCGCTTCCTTCAGCAGTGCGCCACACGCAAGTCCATCAAAATCCGATCTTGTAACCAACCTCATAGTAAATCCTCCCTGGTATTGAACTTCAGCCCTGTAAAACCGGGCTGAATAGTTCATTTTCCGTAACAAATATATCTTAATTATATAGAAGCGGGTGGGGTATTTCAAGGTTGGATTTTCCATAAATGTCTCATTGATTAAATATTCCTATCTATATTTTTTTGTAACACACTTTTATTCACGCTCCAAAACTCTAAAGCTCTAGCACTCCACACATTTACTCATTATTGACTTCTTTATACATATGTAATATTATAATCAAAAACACTAAAGAGAGGTTACTATCATGGCAGATATAAACTGGGAACCATTTATTTCTACTCGTGCCCACAAAGCATCACAGGCACTTCCACAAATAACGATCTCAAAAGACAATGGTCGTATTTCTTTAAATGCGACTGCCTGCGAGTTAATCCCTGGATTTTATTCATTAAAATACGCGGAGGTATATTGCGGATCTATCGAAGGAAAACTTAAGAAAATACGACTACAATTCACAAATGATAAAACATTTAAGAGTATCCCTATCTCTCGAAAGAAATACAAGGGAACATTTACAAACGGAGCCGTCATACACTCTAAATCATTAGTTAATGACATTTTTAGTACTTATCCAGATTTAGAGCGCACTAGCCATTTTAGTGTGGAACCTCTAACTATAAATGACAATATCGGACTTTCTTTTGACTTTGTTGAATCTCTTATAAAATAATTGACGTTATATCACAAGATCCCCCTTTCTTGTTGCTAAGAAAAGGGGGATCTTATATAATTCTTCCTAACCATTACCTGAGCAGGCAAACCCAATTAACTAATTTTCATTGTTTTGGGCCTTAAACATAAACGTCACAAATTCGTCTACATTCTTCCTTTCAATTGCTGTCAAATTGTAAATATCTAAATTATTAGTTACAACATACTTATAGAATTCTATAACATCATTAACTTTTTTATTATTTCTTTTTAACAGCCCGTAAAAATAATCTTCATTCGTTTTATTTTTTATTCCTTCAGAAATATACTTAATTCCTTCCTTAAATCTATCAAAGTCCTTATACTCCATGATATTGTTAATTTTGGCATAAATCAGAGCTATTGTAAAATCTATATGTGCCAATGCTATTTTTACTTTCTCATTCTCTCTATTCCCCTGTATTTCCAAGTTGTGCTTTGCTAGTTTTACGTATCTCAATGCCTCATTAATCTCATTCTTTTTATCATTACTATAATCACAATGCCACAAATAACATTTAGCTTTTTGGTGAAAAAACTGCGGTTCCGAATACAATAAATCATCTAAATCATCATACAAATTCTTTATAAGTGTTAAATTTCCACTTTGTGGTCTAAAAAATATTTCATTAATTACATCATACTTTATATAGTCTTCTAAGTCTTTGTAATTCGATCCATGATTAATCAGTAGTTTTTCTATTATTTTATGATATGCTTCTATTATAAGTTTATGTTTCTTTGGATCAGTGGCATATCCCCCTAATTTTCTTAATATCCAATATTTCGAATTTGCATATACTTTATACGATGATGAATTCAAAGTGTCCCTTTCAATCGAACTCGTATAATCCTCGTCTATAATTGGTGATAATTTGCTCAACAAATCATATATATCTCTTTCGATATTAAAGTCTACAAATTCCTGAGAAGATATCTTCTCATTTATTGCCAACAATATCAATATCATCATTTCGTATATATTCTTTACTTCAAAAGCATCTCGGTATTTATTATATTGTATTGTACTATCTCTTGTTGCCATTAGAATATTATCTAAAATTGTTTTTCTACTATGAAAGATTGGAATAGAAATTCTTCCTAAATTCTTATTAAGATTTTCTAATTCGCAATCATCAAGAATATTCTCTAATTCGTAATAGGCAACTTTATTCCCCATTGATAATTTTTTTATTGACGCTATTATATCTTTATCCGAACGATTAACGGCAATAACAATGTTTATATTTCTATCATATAGTAACTGGGCATTATCTTTAATTTGGAATATAATGTCCTTGGGTAAAGTCGAAGTATCAAAACAAATTACACTATTATTTTTTTTCATTAACTCTTCTAGCGATTGTCTAGAAATTGTGTATCTACTGTCAAATATATATACATTTCTATCTCTTATTATTTTAGGAATTGAGGCCAGAGCATATGATTTTCCTGACACTCGCCCACCACATAAAAATTGCACGCTATATTTATCCATTTCAGGAAGTAATGAATTTAATATTACTGATCTTTGTACAAAAAATCCAGGAAAGTGTATACGCTGGTTCTGTTTATCAAATAATTTTTTTCCAAAATAGAAGTAGTCCTTATTAAGGCTAATATCCATTTCTCCAATTTCTATTTTAGGATTTTTAAAATCATCCAATTCGTCTTTTTGCATTTCTAAAGATTTTATATATATATCATACATTTTTTTATAAAAATCTTCATACGATGTTACAAGAACAATATGAGTTATACCATATGTTTCCAAATCTATTTCCCTAAATCTATCCGGCTTTGTGGAAGTAATATAATATCTAGAAGCTTTAAACATCTCTGTATCCGGTATGTTCATTGATAATAGATCAAGCTCTTCTGATAAACTGCATCCTACAAAAATCAAATTATTAAATGTGAAATCATGTTTCATTTTATTTAAGATAAATTTATTATCATCTATGCTCCTCGCATATTCTTTACTATCAAAAATGTAACATTCGCTATTTTTGTATTTGCAATAATCAACCACATCCCCATGTACTTTAAACAAGCCACTACCAAGTGTCTCTATCGTTTTTTCATCTCCGGGCTTGTTTGGCAATATTACATTCTTATATATACTATTGTCTTCTATTGCTGTATCAATATTAAAAGTATATACATATTCCCAATTAATATCTAAAAATCTTTTTTTCTCTTTTTCCAAGGATACACCAGTAAGTTTATCCATTAAATATTTTACTCTTACATCTCTAGGAACCATTTCCTTATAATACTTTGAGACTTGTTTTAAATCTCTATCTTTAATATTTTCAATATCAACAGCTTGCTCCTTTATTTGACTTAAGAAATCTTCTTTTAATTTTTTACCATCTGGAACTATTCCTCCCCTGCTTTTGCAGTTAGCAGAAAATCCAGCCCCCAATACAGGATATAAATTTCCTGCTCTTAATTGTCCTTCCATCTGTTCTGATATTTGTTCTAACCTACAATATTCCATCCATTCATACCTCCCCAATATTTCTCAATATGTTATGTATAACTAATATATATGCTTTATTATAGCATATTTACGCAACCATTAAATACTTTTATATAATTTTATCATCATTTTCGTTATCTATTCTTTTTTATTCTCAAACAATTTTACTCATAGAAAACAAAAAGGAACTCCAAACAGGAGTTCCTTTTCATATTCAATAGCTCATCCCCATAATATATAACTTCTAACATTCCCAGTAGAGATAAACCAAATGATCTTCCTACCAATCCATATTACTTTGATTATCTATATCATACCACAATTTTTCAATACGCATCTCCGCCTCATTCCTATCCTTTACACTGTCCATGTATATTTTTGTGTCCACCGGAATAGGCAGTCCACTACTTATAAACATCATTAGGATTTCATAATTTTCTCTTAAAATCGTCCAAAACTCAGTAAACACTTTTTTTACATTAACGTAAGTTTCAAACGATACTTTATCATCTTCATTATCAATAAAACCTTTCAGATATTTCTTTCCAATATACATGGGATAACTTCCAAAATCAGGAATATTGACATAAGCCATCATTTCTCTGGAAAACGCACCATGTGCATTGTGATTTCTATAAACTTCTTTTATTCTTTTCATTTCTTTATACAATCCATGCTTATTATCTGCCAATGCATTCAGTTAATGAATAATATATATTGTTTGTTATACTCATAACTACCCACCAAGCTTTTTGCACAGCACTGACCTAAATAAAAAGAAAAAGCCTGAAGTTACTTATAATTTTCAGGCTTAATCAGATCAATATCATATTTTATTTGCTCGCTATATTGATATTCTGATCTCATTTATTATCTTTTGACTCTACTTTGTCAATCTCACCAGGACTTCTTTTATTCTTTCTATTCGCCACAGTCTTTTTCACAGCGTCGGCCTGTGTGTATTGTAGCATTGCTTTCATTCCTTCATCAACGCCACCTCCGCCAGTTGCTTTTGAACCACCACCTATATTTGACATTTGAGCCATTTTTTTCGCCCCACCATGCAAATTTTCCATCGGAGTTCCTGTACTAGCTGTGGTTTTACTTAGTCCATCCTCTATTTGTTTTCCTCTTTGGCTAAGGATGTTATCTGCTACCATTTCCAGAGAAGTCTCATTTCTTGACATTACTTGTGTATTTTTATTTTTTTCTTTAAACAAGGATAAAAATTTCATGGCCTCTCCCTATCTGTCCACTAAGTTCTCCAGCATAAAAACAATTCTCAACAAGATTTATCTTTTATTTTTTCTCGCTTAAATCACATATACAACACTATTCCATAACATCTCACTAATGCAAATATTGTATATTTAATTATTGTGCTTTTATAGTATAATACTTTAGTATTGTTTTAGCAATGCTAGTAATCTCTATATGTATGCTGTCTCGGTCTAATCTCATCTTTGAATAGTTGCATTCCATGTTGCAAGTTACTTTTCCCAAACTACTAGTCATATTTCCATAATATACTTTCCGAATATTTAGATTTCCCGTTCTTATTTTTCAACTGATTTAGGTAATTATCGCAAAATTTGGGTAAGATGGGTAGATACTGGCTATGGATCATTTACTAGTTAGCAACCACCACTTCAAGTGGTGGTTTATTATCAGCCCTCCAAAGGGCTATTGTTACTGCTCGCCCCAAAGGGCGGTATCGCAAGCACCTTCACTGGTCCGCTACAAAGCGGTACTTCTTGAATCTTCTTTTCTTGATTCTTCTGCCTGCTCTTTTATATATTTTTGAACTGCTTCATCAGTGATATTACCAATTGTTTCCACGTAATATCCTCTTGCCCAAAACGCTTTATCCCATTTACTTTGTAATTCGGGATGCCTGTCATAAATCATCAATGTACTCTTTCCTTTTAAGTACCCCATAAAGTTTGAAATACTTATTTTTGGCGGAATCGCCACACTGAGATGTACATGATCTATACAAACTGCTCCAGCTATTATTTCAACATTTTTGTATTGACATAAAGTATTGATTATTTCTCTTACATCTGTCCTAATTCTGCCATAGTTAAATCCAACCTCTATAACATCATGGATTACTTATCAAGTAACTTTCTTTCAATTTCTTTCTTCTAACACAAAAATGGACTGTGAAAAACCTCAATCGAGTTTTTTCACAGCCATTTTTATGCTCCTCAATATTATTTATCTGTCTCTGCAAATTCCAACTTAACCTATCTCCAATAATTCCTTCCAATTATCAGTAAATCCCATTGTCCTTACATCTACTTTTTCATACTTCTCTATTAATGCTTCTATTTGGTCTACATATAAATTCCAGTGTTTATCATGCAGCAGAATGTGTCTCATACATAATAATACACCAAACATTCTATTATTTCCTATTCCCTGTTGGGAATATTCCTTATACAAGATAGGTGTCTTTGATAGTTTTGCATTATACAACCGCCCATAATGTGCACAGATATTACGTACATAAGAAATACTCTCCAGCCAGCTCTCTAGATATGTATATCCAATTCCAAAGCTTTTAGCTACCGCTTTTTTATCTGTATTTTTCATATTTTTATAAAACTTTGAAAGAGTTCCAAAACTGAATACCTCTACCAGAGCGTATATCGGCAAATCTCCCCCCTCGTAATTAGTTCTGAAATTTTTCACAAAAGGTGCTTTAGAATTCCGGCCAACTTCCTCTTCTATATCCTCTAAAAAAGATCTGTGATATTCTTCATCAACAAAATTTTCAGGATTCATATAACCAAGGACTCCATATGTTTCCGCAAAATAATTTGCAATTCTACATCTAACATTTACTTCTATCTTCTCTATCTCAGCAAATGTTATTTGTCTGAAATTAGCATTAAACAGGTATAACTCTACAATCTGCTCAAACGTTACTCCTTCATCATAGTCCCCATTTTTTGCTTTAAAACCCAAACTATATGCCTTAATCAGCCTGAAGTATGATATATCATTCAATATGTGCCTTGCATAATCTTCATCGCTGATAACTAATCCCAGTGTCTTTAAATTCTCCACCTGTTCATCAATTGACATTGATGGTTGATGTCGTTTCAGTTCTCCCATATATTTTCTCCTTAAAATTAAAAGACCCAACGTGGTCCGCATCGTTGAGAGGCGTGTTGGGTTCTGTTGATATTAGTATATGCGATTTTCATAAAAAAAACAACGTTTTTTTCAAGTATGTGCATTACCTCGCTCTACTTTTCATCAACTCGAAATCATTATATGATGATTGGAATTTTAATGGGAAATGTCTGCTATTAAGTGTTCTCTTTCACATACCAATCCTGACTTTCCTGCTTTAACAACCATAAATATTCTGATAATGGTTCTTGATTTAATATGGGAACTGAGAATCTATCACTCTTCCCAACTACAGTTATTAACTGTTCTTGCAATCAATTCCATCTATAAACATTGCATATTTATCTAATTTTGAATATGCTATAGATAATATGCCCCAATTTTTGCCTATTTTATTCACCTTTTCTACATATATTAAACCTTATTGCTCCCTCTTTTTTTACAAATTAATAACTTTATTTTTTTCAGGACAATTTCTATCTACATCATGATTTCCTGGCACTATAAATAAACGTTTCTCTGGCAAGCCAATCGCATTACATATATTTTCTATTTCTTTTCCAGCATTTGAAGGGAAATCTCCACTTGGCGCATGTCGAATGTCCCCCGTAAAAAAAGCATAATCAATTTTTCCAACTACAGTGTCCAAATACCACAAAAGATTTTTGCGTAATCTTTTGATTTCTGTTCCAGTTAAATTAAGATGTAAATCTGAAAAATGAATCCATCTAATTCTTGACATTCTTTGCTACCTTCTCCGCATATAATTCTATTATCTGAAAATGTATTATCCTCCCAATGTATTTATATGTGAGTTATAATATATTATTATTCTGAATCTTAAGTTGCAACAATATGTATATTATAATATATAGCTATATCAAAGTCTATACAATATAGAAAAACTCAAAAAAAACAGAGAGACTTACATCTCTCCGCCTTTTTCAATTTATATTATATAGCAAATCTTATCATATTTGTAACCATTCTCCCATATTACATATAACACATTACATTTCCGCCCCGGCTCTTCTCCGCTTCAAACACCAGCTTCTCTCCAGTTCCAACGCCCCTAGCGTAAATCCATCATCTATCTTCTTCTTACTAACCCATATCTCCATCTGTTTCCTTGTTAACTCAATGGTAGATATAATCCCTTCATGGCCGCAACGTTGTTTGTAGGCGCCTATATTGGTCAAAAATACATGGACGCAGCCTCCTGTGAGGCCACTGTCGGCAGCTATACGACCGAGCTCTATCGGCTTTCCTATGATATCAGCGCCCAGTTCCTCTCTAATCTCACGGCGTACATCTTCAATCGGTGTACAATTTGGATCAGAAAAACCACGAGGGCATGCATACTGTATTCTTCTGATTGCATGTCTGAACTGTTCCAGCAAAACATATTTTCCTTTGTGCTTCGCCAGAATAACCACACCATCGTTCCCATTTGGCAGGACTCTCTCATAAGCCATAAGTTCATTATCATCCTTGCGTATCGGATCTACCACCATCATGTTATATGCGCTGCTGTAAACAACTCCATATTTACGGCTATGCAGCTCCTCGTCACGGAGGATCTGTTTTCTGGCCTCTAAAGTATCCAGGGACGCTATCGGATACGATTTATATTTCGAATCCTCTTTTGTTATATTCCTATCTTCACAAAGCTTTAAATATCTCTTCAGTTCTTTTGTCAATGTGTATCTTATTTTTTCGCCTTCACAAAAATGTTCAGAGTTATCTAATCCTTTCATGACCGAATTCACATATGCCTTACTTTTTCTAAAGGTAATCCGAACCATATCCCTAAGCAATTGCCAGATTTCCGCTAAGGATTCTGATAATGACAAAGCATCAAGTCCAGGAATCTTAGCTATGAGCGAAGTCACGATCTCTGTAATTATCAGCATAACCATTGTCTGAATACCCGAAGGAACCGAATTTCAAAATGCTACAGCAGGTTTTATCCAACTATTTTGCATAGCTTTTGCGGTCCAATAATCACCTGTCAGTTCGGGACTTATCACTATTAGAAAACACAAAATAGCAAATACTATTTTCTTCAATATTCCACATAAAAGTTTCAGTTTTCTTCTATGTTTGTCCTTCTTAGCGTTATTCTCATAATAGAATACATAATTCCTATCTATTTCTGGTTTATCCTTGACATAACCTACAATTCTTGCAGCATTAACGATCTTTGGGGGTCTATATTTTCCCAGTTTGAAGGTCTTAAAATCATTTTTCTCATCAACAAGATATCTTTCATCACGTTTCCTTCCACCATCCCACGTGCGCTTCAATCGCTTAGAAAAGTCACATTCAAATGTATTCTCACCATGGCAGGCACTACCCCAATCTTCTAAATCCCTCACATCATAATGCCTTGACACGTTTGATATACTGCTCTCGCAAGCATAGTTATAACACAAATCAACAATTGCCTGTGCATATTGACACCCCTTGACATTTGTGCCTGTTTCTACCAATTTTTTAAGCTTTCTGATATACACTGAACGATTATTTTCATTCTTATTTTGCTTATATATGTTATCAAGTATCGTTTGAGCACTTCCCCACAGCTCCACATTATCTTTCGGAACATATAAACGTATAACCTTATCCAATATCGAACTGAATTTCCAACAGCCCAACTCACCATCAGCCCTTGGACTTATGTATATATCATGCATCATGCTCAATTTGATCACGGTTTCCATAAAGCTATACAAGTTCTCCAATATCTCAGCCATAGCATCCCAGGATAGATTAGTCTGGTGCTCACCATCATTGTCCACTTCAACAAATATATCTATGAGCTCATCTCGCCTGTTCTTATAATCATCATTATACTGCTCACCATTCTCATTCTTCTTTAGTGCCAAAGCCAGCTGACCGTACTCATATATTTCAGACAAATCAGAATACAGAAGGCACCTCTTCATAATTGCGGTAAGTCGTTTCTGGCTATATTTCAATGGAAGTGCGGAATATATAAATTGCTTGTCATCCTCTATCGAATCCATCAAATACTGGGACACAGTACGTATATCGCCATACTGGGATATCTTGATAACCCCACTATCAAACAATTTCAGCAAAGCCTCTTTGTATTCTCCGTTTTTTAGCAGGCTGAAAAAGCCCCTCGAATCCACCATCTGATTATAAGTCAAGACAACTATATTACCATTTGTCACAATCTCATCGTACAAGGCAGCCTGTCCCACAATTATCTCCTCATCTGTTTTGCGCACAGAATCCAATTCAAACAAATATACATATTTACTCATTTCCTCACACTCCCGTATCCTACATTCCCCTCAACCTATCTAAGTACCACCTGATAGTTCGCCGTATTCCATCATCGAAATTCACCTCCGGCCGCCAGCCAAGAGTCTGTTCAATCTTAGTTGAATCGATAGCATACCGCAGATCATGGCCTTTCCTATCGGCGACAAATGTTATGAGTGACTCGGGCTTACCTAATTCCCTGCAAATCATCCTGACAATTTCAATATTTGTCCGTTCACAATGACCGCCCACATTGTATATCTCACCAACTTTTCCCCGGGTCAATATCGCATCTATGGCACGGCAATGGTCATCCACATGTATCCAATCCCTGACATTTATCCCCTGTCCATAAACAGGCAGCGGCCTGTCTGCCAATGCATTTGTCACCATCAAAGGGATAAGTTTCTCAGGGTACTGGTATGGTCCATAATTATTTGAACACCTGCTGATGGTAACCGGTAAGCCATACGTTCTATGATAAGCCATAACCAAAAGATCTGCTGCCGCCTTCGAGCTGCTGTACGGCGAGCTCGGACAAATAGGCGATTCTTCAGTGAATAACAAATCCGACCTGTCAAGAGGCAGATCTCCATACACCTCATCCGTACTGATCTGATGAAATCTGCCGACATCATATCGCATGCATGCATCCATCAACACGGACACGCCCTTGATATTAGAATCAAGGAACACCTCCGGGTTATCTATAGATCTGTCTACATGCGACTCTGCTGCAAAATTCACGACCACATCCGGCCTCTCCGCCTCAAATATACGATACATCTCACATCTATCGCATATATCCGCCTTATAAAAAACAAAATTAGACCTGTCCAAGACAGGTCTAATCGTATCCAGACTTCCCGCATATGTAAGTTTGTCCACGCACACAAACTCATACTCAGGATATCTATCCATCATATAAAATATAAAATTACTCCCAATAAACCCAGCTCCGCCGGTGATAAGAATCTTCATATGTTATACCTCTTTATGCAAAACAAGTTGTGTTTGGATTACGTTTGGTTTAAGTATAACATAAAGATCAGCAAAGGATACTTTTTTTAATATTTGTATTATATCTCATTCATCTCCACCTGACGCCTCGGTAATTTGATGACTTTTTGGGGAATTTAAATTATTATAAATTGTTATAACCCTGCATATCTCATCCAAACCAACAAACATGACTTTTTTATTCATCAGCCGAGCTAAAAACAACAAAGTTCCTTTTAAACTATTGTCAAAATACTGCGGCGCAACTACCGCAATTACATCCACCCGTGAGTCTATCATCCCCTGTTCGACAAATTGTCTAATGATTTCTTGCCCCTCTCTTGACGTTGACAACAATGGCTTATCTATCAAATCAAATTCTGAACATGTTTTTGATTTTGTACTAGCTTTATTCTCAGTATTCTTCTTTATAATTCCTATCATTTGATAATAATTATTTAAAACCGATATTTGTGCTGAAACATCTCCAAATTCTCCACCCTTATGTGGTTGTGGGCGGAATCCTGGCAAAGCACCGTAAAACACCTTTGGAAGACATACTAAATTGGGCTTTGAAAGGCATTTCCGAATTTCACAGAATGAACATTTTTTACCTGCACACTTCTCTTTCATCCTAACCGCATAAGTTTTAACATTATCTGGCACATCTAATCTTTGCTTAAAATAATCAACATCCTCAAATAAAATTTCAACTTTTGAATCTAATTCCGTATTATTATGAATAATACAAAGCTCATCATCCATGACACACATTTGATAACTAAGCGATTTATGATTGTAGATTTTGGCAATATTATTATTAATTTGTTTTAGCAAAGAGGGCTTCGGAATGTACCAGGATTTCAGCTCTGTTGCTCGATGCCCTTCTCCACACATAATGGAAATAGGAGCATTACAACTACATTCAAGTTGACCTTTTCGATTAAACGTAAGTTGGCTTCCACAGTTTGCACAATACGGCACCTCGTATGTCCCACATTCATGACAGAATACCTGAGGGATTTCCATAAAAACTTTTTCATCATTAAGAAGTGAATGTATTGTAGGAGAAATAGGAATACGATATTCCGTCTCCACATCAAGCGAAGATATAACCTGAGTCAATATCCAATTATACGCTCCAACTTTTGATGTTGATACACCATTCCATTTGATTTCAACTCCCATTTCCTTAAATATTTCTTCTGCAGGATTTCCCTTAAGGCTATTGATTTCTTCAAGGATTATTTCAATTGCCTCCTTCGACCATGCAAATAAGACAGAGGATGGAAGATGTTTATATATTCCCAAATTTCCTTTATTCATATTGTACTTCACTGTAGCTGTAGTATTATCATTAATAGATGCAATATAGCTACCTGATGTGTCAAAACGATTACCTCTAATACGCTGCATTTCGTCTTCTTGTTGTTCTGTAAAACCTGCAGGATTAGATATAGCAGTCTTCTCACCCGACAATCCTTGGAGCACGATTCTACTCATAGCCTGTGCATTTGTACACCTATCAATTGCGCGCTTTGGCGGTTTTATCTGGGTTAAATTATTTCCTAACTTTTCAGCAATTAGTTTTATTACACATTGCATCATCTTTTCATGCTTGCTAATACTAGCAACATAATTTCTCTCTTTACCAATCCACAAACAGCCTCTATGAAGTTCCCAAATCTGCTCTGCTTTTCCTTCTTCACTTACATAGTTATACAACTTTCCATATGTATATAACAGTTCCAGTCGATCATCTATATCTTTAACAGCAACATATCGTAAATGTCTAAATTTATTGGAATCAATCCACGGCTCTTCTTTTCCTTCTAACGCCAGTAGATAACTCATGTTTTCATCTGTCAGCGGGCGATCAAATCCCCATAACGTAAATGTTACACGATTTCCATATACATAATCATCAACAAGACGTTCAATTTCCTCATCTTGAATTCCGCATAATAGAACTTTTTCAATTATTTCATTTTTTTCTTTTCCTTTAACCGAGTCTTCATCCACACCATGAAATAACGCAATATCAAACAGGGCTTGCCAAGGTAAAGTCATCAATTTTTTAATTTTTTCATCTTTTTCCATTATCTACCCCTTTTAAACCACCAGCAGCTTTACTGTTGATCCACCTTTCCTCTAATCTTCTGCCACTACTTCCAACACTGTTATACACGGTCACCGTTCTAATAGTATTTATTTCAAATACACTGCCTTTATTTCTGTTGTACCTGAGCCAGCAAATTTATCGTCACATAACTTTACAAGATCCACCCTCACGCAACAACCATGGTCTTTTCTAATATTATACCATACCATGGTATTTATTGTAATTCATTTTGGATTTTTTCATTATCGTATATTATTATTATAGGTTTCCAATGCAGTTTTTTCACTCATAACCAACAATTGCCAGCCCTCATGGGCTGGCAATCACATCATCAAATCCATGTATACATCCTATCTACAAATCCCAAACAACTCCCTCTCATACACACAATACTCAATCCTTTCCTTAACGCTCTCCTATAAATATAAGAATAAGGAACTCTGCCTTAAGTAGATCCGTCGAAATCTCCGTCTCCAACGACGCCGTATCAACGGCTGTGCCGTCCGCCTCTTCACCATCCTATGATGTAACATTCATCTGTACAAAATTAAAACATTGCTGTATCTAATAATAAATTGCTATGTGTTACAGAAATTAGAGTAAGCATCGCAAGATTATGAATAGTATCACAACACTGGTTGTGGTTCTTCCTGATACATCGAACACTTAGCGAACAGTTAACTTAATGGCATTGCCTCAGATTTGCGTTTATCCTATCTTCTTTACACCCCAAGTATCTTTCACTAATTCTTTCGTAGATGATACAACTACCGACGCTCTATAATAATGTGTAACACATTTCTCATCTTCACAAGAGAACTCAAATATCAATTTTACATCATCATAATATTCCACATTTCTAATCCATCCCTGATTGCTGACTTCCTTTATAATTTCTTTATTTTTCATTTTTACTATAGTATCTTTTCCCGGTTCTAACGAGTTTTTCTCAAACAAAATTTCTTTCGTAGATAATATTATTGCCTCGTTACACTCTGCTCTAAAATCAATAGCTCTAAGTCCAGATACTATCATAGTCGTAACATTTCTTACCGAAATACTTATATCACCATAATTCCCTGAATATGAAGACAATTTAATTTCAAATTTCGGAAACATATTAGAATCTTGGATATTTTGGTTATATTGCTTTTCAGCAAGCACCATACTTCTTTTTTGTAACTCCATTTGTAATCTATTTACCTCTTCTGACTTATTTTGCAACTTTTCATTTTGAAAATAAGTCATTATTCCTAATATCGAGGTTCCTGCAAATGTAAAAAGCCCTCCATAATATAATAGGATATCACCTATATTATAATCCACATTCCAAAAATCTGATTTAACATTCTGGACATAAATATAATTGATTATAAATGGTAACATTACTACCATTATTATTCCCACTAACGCCACTATGATTATTATTTTTAACTTTGGATTTTTCTCTCTTGATTTCTTCATTCTTTTCTTTTGCATCTATACCCAGCTCCTCTAGCAATAACCTCATACCTACTTCCCTCAATACCACCTTAACGCTCTGGAAATATTCGCAAAATATTCATTTCCTGTTCATTTCCCGTTCATCTGCACCTGACACCTTGGGTAACACATTCATCTTAGAATTCATGATGTCCTGTCACTTGCACCTGGTTCCTCTTAAAGCAAACTTAGCCTATTGGCATTGCAACTAGCACATACGTGCTACTTTGATTGGACACACCTTGATGCACTGGTAGCATCGAACACATTTACATTCATCAATCTGCGGATAATCAAATCCTTCCTCGTCCTCTACCATAGAAATGGCCTCTTTCGAACAGATAGCATAACACGCTGTACATCCACAGCATTCTTCTTTTCTTTTATATAATACTGGTATTTCTCTTTCCACCTTTTACCACCAACTATTTTTATTTTCTCCTAATCTTTCTCAAAAATGATTTCTCATCATTCTACAACCCAATGTCGACGTATTTCTTAGCAACATACTCAATCAACACAAGTACGCAATAGACCTAACTTCTAACTTTTTTTATCAATTTTTTGAAGAAAGGAAGATTTTTTGCGTATCTTTTTATTATAGTAACCAGCATTTCTTTATTACTGTCTGGAACCCATTTTTTCACTAAAACATCATATGATAATGTACTAGCATCTTTAAAGAAAGCATCTCTATTTGGATTTTTCTGCACAGATTCGTTAATTTTTCTGCCATCCAATTTTATTTCTTGTTGTGTATCAATCTGGAGTATGTTAACTCGATCTTTTATCATATCAAGTAACATATTACCTTTAGGTGAATGAACATAAACACCCGTTGTACCCAAATTGTCATCCATTGCTTTTTGAAACACACCAATATGCCAACAATCTCCAAATGTAAGATCTGAACATCTATCTATTCCTTTAAATGCGCACTCAGAACATGACGATCTCACATTTAATTCCGACATAAATGTTTTCATATATGATTTAATTAAAAATGTTTGCTCATCTGATGAACCATCTTTAAATATAATTTTCACATTGGGAGCCGCATATCCAAATGACTTATCTCTGAAATGTATGTAAGCAATTTTCTTTCTGTATACACGCTCTATTTCTAAACGCCATGCCGTATAAATTGCAGGAGAAGGGACTCCATAGCAAACAAGATCTATCGTATATAATTTTTCATCTTTGTTGTGTAAATACGCCTTAATACCTGCAACCTGACATGGTGTCCCAACAAATAAAACTTTCTTTGATGAAGATAAATAACTTTCAACTTCTGCAAAACAATTATTCAGTCTACTTTGTACATATTTTGACTCACACAATTCATCAATCTCCGCCACAGAAGTTACTAATTTATGAACAACCTTCCCTTGTTCATCATACCCGGCTGCGCATACAACTCCACCTGTCATAATAAAAGACCTAGCAATTTCTGAGAACGTCCCCCCAGATGTACTGCGCAATCTGATTTTTTTTTGCTTACTTTGAACAGCGTATGAAATAACATTCATTCTTTATTTATCCTTTTTACTATTTATTTTTTTAATCTTGAAATAAACGATAAAAATATTTCGTTTTTGGTACGGTAAAAATAGAAAATGCTAAAACCTAAATACCAAACGGCACCTATTGCTATTTCTAATAACATTGCATAAACAGTATTATCATCAATTACGCTCGACACAAACCTTATAAGCAAAAGCATAAACATTCCATTAATTAAAAAAGGGACACTTTTACTAATAAACTTTGTTATTTCAAGTTGCTTATACGAAGCAATTGTTTGTATCAACATCACTATTGCTTCTGCACATAATGTGCCAATAGCCGCTCCGTTCGCATGATATCTAGGAATTAATAAAAAATTAATTATGACATTTGAAACTGCTCCAATCACAATAGAGCTGACATAAATTTTATCTTTTTCATTTGGAATCAAATATTGCATACGAACAACATTTGCCCAAGAAATAAATGGTACACTAATAGCCAAGAGTTTCGTAATAGTAATACTAGAAGAAAACTCATTACCATAAAAAAAGGGAATAAATATATCTGCTATGGAGTAAATACCGAAAGATATAGCAAAAGCAACAAACATAGTAATTTCAATTGATTTCAGCAAATACTCTTTCTGCTTTTTTATTTCACCATTTGCAACTAAATTTGACATTTTAGGCAACATAACTGCACCCAATGATCCTACCACGCCTAAACATGTCGTAATTAACTTATCAGCATTTTCATAATACCCTACCTCAGTCATATTACTTAAAGCACCAATCATCACCTTATCCATCACACGATAAATACTTGTTGCAATAATTGGAATAAATAAAATCAAAACTGCTTTAAAATTAGATAAAGATTCTTTTATTGATACAGGCGAGAAAGTAACATACGATTTAATATTTGCAAATAAATATATTTGGCTAATTAGCACTCCAAAGCTTAATATAGTCGTGTACTTCCACAAGTCTAATGGACTCTTAATAAACAGAAAAATACAAATCGCGGAACATATTTTTACAAGCATCTGTCTTGTAACAGTCACTTTAAAATTTTCCATTCCCCAAAACAACCAACTTATATCAAAAACTGCAGACAATACAAAAAAGCCTTGTAACAACGAAATATTTCTATTTTCATGAACCAAAATAAAACAATATAACAAATAAGCTACAAACGCTATTAATGAAGTTAAAATCTGGAGCTGATAGATACTAGAAAAGGTATAATTTCTTTGCGCTATGTTATCTCTTACTTTCGCAATACTCCTATTTCCATAATTAGAAATACCTAACATAGCAAAATAGACAAAATATTGTGCTATAGAATATGTGTAAGAATATATACCCGTTCCCTCAGCGCCAACTACACGCGAAAGATATGGTGCCGTAATTAATGGCAATATCATAATAAGTACTTGATATGCCATACTGTACATGTAATTTTTTCTAATACTCGGTTTGTTATCCATAAATATTTTTTCCCTCTCGCAAAATAGCTGGTATCATACATATATAAAATACATCTGCAACTGTTGCATTTTGTGCAAATATAGATGTCGCAATACTTGACGAAAGAATTGTTGCAATAAAAAAAATAATAATCACCCTAGCCATATTATTTTGATTACACTTATCATATAGATACTTAAAAGCAAAATACAAAGCAACAAAAAAAATCATTAAACCAATTAAACCTGTTTCCCCAATAACAGCAGGCCAAAAATTATCAGTTAAATACAGCGGATTATCAAATGTGAAACCATATCTATTACTTAATCCATATATTCCATATATTGGTGAATAATATTTTTGTGCAGCCGCTGTACCGAAAGTTGCAAGTCCCGCACCCAGTGGAAAATACTTTTTAAATAAATTTATACCGACATACAATAATATACTTCTCGCTTCTGTTGTTGTGGTAAAATAAAAAATCAACTGATTCCATGCGACTATAATACCAAGCAAGCCCAACATAACAAAATAACCAATTTTAATTTTTAACTGTTTTTTCTTTATTTCATACATACGTAATAATAAGACAAGCATAATATAAATAGCACAAAAAGCGAATCCTCTACTACGTCCGGTAAATAACCAGAGGCACATGTTTAATATCACATATGTGATTTTTTCCCTATTTATTCCATTTAAAAGATCAATAGAAAGGATAAGGATAAACATGTAGCAATACCAACTAAAAATAGCAGCAGTATCATAGATGTATGAAAAGCAATACATACCATACCTTATATCATCTCTCATACCGAGATCCATAATTTGATTCAAAATTGCAAGTACTAAACCCAACACAACTAAGCTTCTGACTAATTTGACAACAATTGAAAATATCCACTTAACATTCTTTAAGGAATCGAATAATGCTAAGCCCCCAAGAATCATCATAAAGAATTTTCCGTAACTTAAAATATCTGTAAGAATTGCCGCTGAACTTCTATCTAACTTTGATACAGCATTACCAAAAGTCCCGACTATAATAAACAGAAAAAAAGCAACGATTATTTTTCCTTCAATAATACTTATAGAATGCCTCTTAACTCTGTTAAGAACAAATACAGCAAATGAAAATAAAACTGTAAATTCATCAATATATGAAAAAACAGGAATAGCATTTTTTAGTGGTTGCATAAACAATAGCAGTATCGAAAGTACGAGCGTAATATTCTCTGCAAATGATAGTCGTGGTATTACAAAAGATGATTTAATGTCCCTCATAGTTTTTTCCTGCCTCAATTTTGTGGTTCTTAGAAAATTCATTCCATAAATAATCATCCACGTTTATATTATCTGCCTTAACAGACTGAATCTTATCGCTATATATTTTTCTATTTTTCTTTAATTCCTCAAATGAACCAATAACTTCTGCCGGAACCCCCCCAACTACAGTTCCTGGTAGAACATCTTTATTTACGATAGCCCCCGCTGCAACAATAGCGTTAGGTCCAATACTTACTCCCGGTAATATTCGCGTTCCAGCACCAATAAATACATTTTCATATATTTCAATACAGTCAGCAAATTCTTGAAAGCACCTATGCCCTTCAATACCGTCAAAAATCCAATGGATAATATCATGCATCGTAAATTCAACATTAGATGCAATAGCCACATTATCATGAATTTTTAACATATTTCCATCCGTAGGATACTTTCGTGGTTGCCAATGAACATGATCTCCAAGCATTGCTAACTTTTTGTGTTTTCGTAACCACTTCACTCTCCCCTGTGCTGTTGGTATTAAATAGAACCAAATTCTTTCTGCTACCTCAAACTTTGCATGTAACAAATATTTTTTACTCACTTTTAAAGATTTATCAGAATATTTACTCAATTGTGATTTCTCCTTGTAATGCAGTTTTTAAATATTGTAAAGATTCTTGTCTTCGTTCCTCTCTCAATTGATTAACCTTATCATAATCAATTTGAGTTTTAACTCTAAATATATCGCCATCATATCTACGTGATTCTAGATTTAGTTGTTGACACAAACTATCTATTCTTGAATTACGTGATCCTGTACCATCATTAAATCTATCAAATGTACAAAATAATTTTTCATTGAGAATTGAGAACACCGAGCCATGGAAAGAATCCGTTAGCACATATTCTGCACCGCGTATTAAGTTTACAAAATCATCCGAAGCAGCATCAAACAAACAAATATCGGCAAATTTCAAATCTTCTTGAACAAAATTATCTAAAAGTGGTAATGTTACAATTTTCAAATTAGTCATTCGTTGAAGTTCTTTTGCCGCTTTGCGATGTTCATAATTATTTCCCAAAAAATAGCAAAAAATATACTTTTCCTCAACAATTCTACGGAACGGAATTATTTCTCTCCAATCTTCAGGTGTCAATAATAATGTAGGGTCTACTACTACAGGTACATCTCTTTCTGTTAACTGTTTGATAATATTAGTTCCACTCTTTTCACGTGAGCTTAAATAATGAAATCTTTTTAAAAATTTTGCAGTTTTTTTTCTCTGATACATTGGAATTTTACTAACTCCAAAACTAGTTGCATAAGCAATTTTACGTTTATCTTCTGGAACAAATTGTAAATTATAAAATCCTGTTGCCAGACCACTTGGTAACCATAATTGATCACTTCCTACAAGGAAAGTCTCATAATCTTTTGCAGAGTCTTTTAGCGCATCATATCCATAAAATATTGGTGAAAGTTTTGTAAAGTATCTCTCTGCAAATCTATCGAATATTTTATTTCTTTCCTTACATTTTTCATATAATTCCGGATATTTTTTTATTTTTTTATTTAAGATGTAAGCAGAGATTTTCCCTTTCATTAATAATGGATCAAATAGTCTTGGCAAACTTTTTATTATAAATCTCAAATCATATTTTTTCTTATATCGTATTATTTCATATTCGTATCCTAGTTTTTCTACCGCAACTTCAGTTGCCAATACTTGAAGTTGACTTCCATAATTTCTTGTTTCTTGGCATACACATAATCCAATTTTTTTCATTATAATTAACCTCTTATATGTTTCTGTTTCATTTCCGAAATTAATGTGTTTCGTATTTCAGGATAATAATCTATAAGATTATTGAACTGAGACCAGAATAACATATTACCATTGTCATTAATATCTGTTAATTTAATAGTAGACTGACTTCCATAAACATCCACTGGTTTTGGATGATTTCCTTTTACAATTTTTATTCTTGTGCCTGCTTTAATTGCCATAAACCAGAACCAAATATCATCATTAGTAGGTGCCAGTCTACTAAATAATTCTGAGTTTCCAACTTCATTATCCAATGAATTGATAGGATACAGCACACCACCTACACCAACTAATTTATTCAAAAAAGACGCTCCATGATGATATTTTTTTCCTCCACCTATCGCATTGAATTTTCCATTTTCATAACTAAATTTTGTCGCTTTATGACAGTAAATACAATTTTTATCGTCTGAATAGGAACTATATAATCGTTCTAACCAATTTGGAGCATAATAAACATCGTCATCTGCTGTAACAATTATAGCATCTGGATGTTTCAGCAATGAAGGAACAAGTTTTTTAAATGACCGATAATCATTACACCAGCAAATATTTAATCCAAATTGAGTCAACTCTATTAGCTCACTTGGTAAATCCTTTTCTAAATTTGGAAATTGTTCTTTGGCTAACCATAATTCAATCAAATCCGGTTTTACCGATTGTAGCAAAATTGTTTGTATCGTTTTATGTACTAAATGAATTCTTCCTGGAAACGATGTTAAACTCACAATTATTTTTTCATTTCTTTTTTGCGTATTCAATAAAGTACAGGGATACTGTGTTGCTTTTTTCCATCTCTGAAAATAAACAATATCCATATATTTACTAATGCACAATTTTATTTTATTTTTTGACAATATAAATAATTTTGACATATTTTTCTCTCTTAAAAGGTGAAAATAATTTTTGGCCAAGATCCAATACGATTTCTAACACCAAAGGATTATTAATCTTTTTCATAGTTAAATATTTCTATTTATAAAATCCCAATATGGAATTTTTAGTTTTTCGCCAAACATCAAGTCGGTTTCATACTTTATATCTGGATCAAATCCTGAATTAGGTGATAAAGTAATCTCCCCAAAATAAATTTTTCCTTCTATGTTGTACAAATCTATTCTTGCAAATAAGAAGTCTTTTGACAACTTTTTGGCAATTTCAAGCATAATATCTAGATTTTTAGGTTTTGGTATGTCTATATCTTGTAGATTTTCATCCCCTTTATCTAGAGGTTGAAATTTCCAATCCTGATCAAAAAACAGATATGATGCTCTATGAGTATTTTTGCTAAATCTATCTCTGCATACTAAGATGACATCTGGCACCCCATTAAAGCAATAGATTTTATAGTCCATCGGAACTTTGCCGTTATCAGAAATAAATTCTTCACAAAGAATCATGGGCTTAATGTTTCGATATTGGTACTCACGACCGATATAAAAAAAATTACTTTTCAGTGATTTCTCAATCTTGCTCCTTGCCTCGCTATTATCCAATTTGTCTTTGTTTGTGCAAACCACCAGACCACCAGAATCATGATTGCACTTCAAAACAAACTGTTTTGGAAGCAAGGAGAAATTAATGTCATCGTATTTCTCCCAACTGCCTAGCAACGGAATCAGATATTTCTCCCCTATTTTTTCTTTCACATAATCCCTTACCAGTAGCTTATCAGACACTATTGATTGTAATGGGAACCTATAGTTAAATTTCAGCCACTGGAGTTTTTCATTTAACGTTGTTGGATTATCTGCATCTAGTTTTCTTCCAACTCTTAACCGATAATAAAGCTTAACATAGCTTTTATCTGGTAGAAACCTTAAACTTTTTTTTAATAGGGTCATAATTTTATCTCTGTTCATATTCAAATTCCTTTTATATACTCTTCAATGCTACTTATAATATTACTCGTATTTGATTCATAACCATTATAACTTGCTTTCTGCACTGTATCTAACGCATCGCTCAATTTGTTGGTATCCCGACAAGGGCAAATCAAATTCAACTCATCAAACTGCTTAATTAACTGAAGCTGATGGTCATCAACATGCTCACCATATTTTACAAGTCTAGGAACTGCAATTACCTTTTTACCCTTTTTTACGGCTCCGATAATAGCTCCAGTGCCTCCATGTGTTATGACAATGTCCGCTTTTCCCATTTCATTGCTAAACTCATCCCTGTCCAAAAACTTTTTGTAGCTATATTTTCTAGGTAAATAATCACTGTAACCAATCTGTGCAAACACACCTGCTGCATCAACAATTTCTTTTTCACATAATTCATCCACAGCCTTCAGTAGTCTATTAAACTGAAATTTCTGTGATCCGAGTGTTATAAAAATCTTATTTCCCATTTAATAGATTCCTCCTAAATATATGGCTTTAGGATAGACTTTCAACATTGGCTTCCACTGAACATAAAACTGATCTGCAAATTTATAGAGCAATTTCCCTGTTTCTGTTGGAGACGTAACCTTTGCAAAAGACTCTATGTAAATCAGTTTTTTACCCATAAGTTTAGAAATCAAACAAATCGGTATCATAGCAAGAACTCCCGTGCAGATGACTACATCAGGCTTCTCTTTTCTGTAAATGCCGATAGATTTCCAAGCATTTTGAATCATCCGCCAGATAAAGTCCTTCTCTCGGCGGTTGACTTGCTTCACATAATATGTTCTTTCACCTTTTTCTTCTGCACTATAGTCTGTCTTTTCAGTAATCACAAAACTATCATATTTTTCCATCAGTGGCTTTAGCATCATAAGCTGCTCATAATGTCCACCGGATGAAGCTGCAAAACATATCTTTACTTTTTTCTTTTCATCCATCTCTCTACTAACCCACACTTATTAATCTCTACCAAACAAATCTCTCGAATAAACCTTATCCTTCACATCATCCAGGCACTTATCGTAACGGTTTGCGATAATGGCGTTGCTCATTTCCTTGAACTTAACCAAATCATTGACCACGACACTACCAAAGAAAGTCTCACCATCCTTCAGGGTCGGCTCGTAAATCACCACGGTTGCACCCTTCGCCTTAATGCGCTTCATAACACCCTGAATAGAGCTCTGGCGGAAGTTATCGGAATTGGACTTCATGGTCAGACGATAAACACCGATGGTAACAGCTTTCTCCTTGTCCTCATCAAACTCATTCTCCGCATCGTAGCCATAATATCCAGCCAGCTTCAGGACACGGTCGGCGATGAAGTCTTTACGGGTACGGTTGGATTCCACTATTGCTTCAATCAGATTCTCCGGCACATCTGCATAGTTGGCCAGAAGCTGCTTGGTGTCTTTGGGCAGGCAGTATCCGCCATAACCAAAGCTCGGATTGTTGTAGTGGCTACCAATACGAGGATCAAGGCAGACCCCTTCAATAATCTGCTGGGAGTTCAAGCCCTTGCTCTCTGCGTAAGTATCCAGTTCGTTAAAGTAAGCCACGCGCAGAGCCAGATATGTATTGGCGAACAGCTTAACAGCCTCTGCTTCGGTGAAGCCCATGATCAGAGTGTCAATGTTCTCCTTGACTGCACCTTCCTGCAGTAAACCGGCAAACTCGTGAGCAGCTTCAACTAGACGCTCATCATTTAGGTCAGTACCAACGATTATACGAGAAGGGTAAAGATTGTCGTACAAAGCCTTGGACTCTCTTAAAAACTCCGGGCTGAAGATGATGTTCTTGCTGTTGAACTTCTCGCGCACGGATGCGGTGTACCCCACAGGAATCGTGGATTTGATAACCATAATGGCGTTCGGGTTATATTCCATGACCAGCTTGATCACTGCCTCGACTGCGCTTGTGTCGAAATGCTGCGTGTGGCTGTCATAGTTCGTAGGGGCCGCAATTACAACAAAGTCCGCTTCAGAATATGCAACCTTTGCATCCAGCGTTGCTGTCAGCTTTAATTCTTTTTCAGCCAAGTATTTTTCAATATATTCATCCTGAATTGGAGACTTATGATTGTTAATAAGATCCACTTTCTCAGGAATAATATCAACAGCAGTTACCTGATGATGTTGAGAGAGCAATGTCGCAATTGACAGTCCAACATACCCAGTACCAGCAACCGCAATTTTATAATCAGTTTTCATTGTCATTTATCCTCCTGCATCTAAGTATCTCTATTTTTAATTCACTTATAGAAAGCATCCGTATACTACTTAGACCCTTCTCTTCCAAGCACCACCTTAATCGTCTTAAGTATAATCTTCATATCAAGTCCAAAGCTCCAGTTTTCTATATACTCCGTATCCAGTCTCACAACCTCCTCAAAGTCCGTGATGTCGCTTCGACCGCTCACCTGCCACATTCCGGTGATTCCAGGCTTTGTTGCAAGTCTGCTCTTGTGGTGCATCTCATACTGCTCCACCTCTGAGATGAGAGGCGGTCTTGTTCCAACCAGTGAGAGATCCCCTTTAAGCACATTGAAGAACTGTGGGAACTCATCTATGGAGAAGTCTCTGATATACTGACCTATTCCCTTCTTCTTGGTGCCGTCCGGCAGGATCTTGTTGCCTATGACTCTCGGGTCGAAGTCCATCTTGAACATCTTCGAATCGCTCATGGTGTTCTGCGCCATGAGTTCCTTCTTGCGCTCCTCAGCGTCCATGTACATGCTTCGGAACTTGTACATCTTGAATATCTTGCCGTTCAGTCCCACTCTCTCCTGCTTGAAGAAGATCGGTCCCGGGGACTTGATGTATATGACAGGTCCTATAAATATGGTGAGGATGAGCGTAAATACGCTGCCCACCAGACCACCTATTATATCTGCCGTTCTCTTGAGCAGCATCTGCTTTGGTGTTGCGTAGTTCATCATGGTCGTGACCACGGTCTCACCATTTATCTTCTGGATGAGCTGTTTGTCGCCGTGGGTCCTCACGATGGATGATATGCACATGTGAACTGTGATGCCGCCCTCGATAAATGCGTCTATCAGCGTGTTCGCATATCCGTATGCCCCACGCACATCCACGTATATCTCGTCCACCCATGCGGTTCTCACATAATCAACTGCACTGTTGTAATCCGCCACCACCGGCACTCCCTGAATCTCCTGACCGACGAGATTGGCATCTATCACCATGACACCTACTATATCAAACCCGGAGTAGTTCTTCTCCTTGAGTCCTGCCACCACTTCATCTGCTACATGTCTGGTGGTCATGACTAGGAGCTTCTTGCCCTTGCCATGCTCTGCATATTTCTCAAGATGCTTCTTCCACAGGCTCCTCACCGCAAATGTGGCATACACATATATGGCCCACATGAGCAGGATGGTAGTTCTAGAATATATAGATGTATCCTTGAGGACAAACACATACAGAAGGAGCAGTGCAACTATCACGAAACCGTTCTTGAAGCTGGATATGAATTCCCTGAAGTATCCTCTTCTGAGAACGCCTTCATATGTATTCAGGAATATCATGGCTACTATATCCGCAAGCTCTGTGATGATAGCCAGTGCCAGATAATCTCTGCTCGCATACGGATTGATGAATCCATGTCTGATCTGGAATGCCACAAGAAATGACAATTGAAGTACTATAAGATCCAGCAGCATGAAGTCGAAGTGCTTCAGCCAGCCTTTTGCGCCTTTCTGATACATAATTTTCTCTCCTCATCCTCTGTCGTCAGGGTCATATTTGTGCCCGCATGACCCAGTCTGTTGATTCATACATGAAATGACTCAGCCCGTGTGATTGTCGGCTGAACCTTTTCATCTGTAAACCATGATACGCATTAAATGGTCTGTTATTTATCACCCACACTGGCGGCGCGGAACGTCCTGTGGCATGGACATTCGTTTTGCGCCACCGGCTAGGGCTTGGAACTATTTAACATAGCAGGTTGATTATTTAACCTTGTAAATAATTGACTTGCTGTATGCCTTGTAGTTCTTTGTTGCAGCAACCTTAACAGTGATTCTTACCTTTGTGCCCTTCTTGACACCCTTACCAACAGTAATCTTGCCATTCTTAACCTTGACCTTCTTATTGGCTGACTTGTAAGTAACCTTTGCCTTTGCCTTAACACCAGATACAGTGATCTTCTTCTTAGAAGCATTTACCTTAACCTTAACAGACTTCTGAGCAGCCTTGTTAATTGTATAGTAAATTGTCTTTGTACCCTTGTAGTTGTTGATACCCTTTACGGTAATCTTATACTTGCCAGCGTTCTTAGCCCTAGTTACACCAGTAATCTTGTAATCAGTACCTCTCTTGAGAACTGTGTTACCATACTTAACTGTAACCTTGGTTGTCTGATTCTTAGCATTGTATGTCTTTGCAGCAGCAGTAGCCTTGTAGCTCTGCTGTGCGTTAACTGTGTACTTAACTGTTGTATCGCCTGAATAGTTACCTATTCCCTTGATCTTAACTGTGTATGTACCAGCCTTTGTTGCCTTAAGGCTTCCTGAAACGACTTTGAAATCCTTGTTCAGGGTAAGTGTCTTACCGTTAACAACAATTGTTGTTGTCTGGCTCTTTGCATTGTATGTAAGAGACTTTGCTGTAGCAGACTTAACGTCTACCTTAGCTGGTGATGATGTAGCTGCAAATGCAACTGTTGGCACCATCATTGCGATACATACAACTATAGCCAAAAGCTTCTTTAAATTCTTCACAATAAATTCCTCCTTCCCAAAAAGTTCTATTGTATTGAATATATGATAAAACGCCCTGCACGCCACTATACATGGCGTTATATCCAAAGTGAATTATTTTGACGGGGTACTGTCGCTGGAGGCTGCAGCCTCTTTGCCGTAAGTGCCATAACCATAGCCGTACTGGCTATAGTATTTGCCATACTTGCCGTAGTATTTCTTGTATGCTCTCCCCGTTGTCTGGGCTCTGTTGAGTATGACTCCAAGCAGCGTACAACCTACCTGGTCAAGCTGCTGGAATGACTGTTTGATGAGACTTCTTGATGTCTCACCTGCTCTGACTACCAGAGCTGCGCCATCGCACAGTGATGCGATCTGAGCGGCATCCGCCACACTGCCAAGCGGTGGCGAGTCTATAATGACATACCTATATGTCTCTGCCAGCTTGTCAAGAAGCTCTGCAAATCTAGCATCCTCCAGAAGAGCCGATGGGTTCTCCAGAAGGTTCATACAAGGTACGATGTATGCATTTTCTACCTGTGTTTCATAGATGACATCCTCCATCTCGGACTGTCCCGACAGGAAATATCCAAGATCCGGAAGCTTGTCAGCATCCTTTATGTGATGTCTGTCCTTTATGACTGACTTACGAAGATCCACATCCACCAGCACTGAAGGGAATCCTGCCTCGGCGAGCATCTTCCACAGGTTGATCGCCACGCTGCTCTTGCCCTCATTTGGCATGCTGCTGGTTATGAGTATCTTTCTTGTGTTCTTGCCACAGAACTTTATGTTGATCCTGAGACGGTTCATCGCCTCCTCCACTGCATATGGGAGTTCCTGAAACTCTATGTTAAGCTTCTTCATGCTCTGACCCTCTCTTTCCTGTTATGTTTCTTTCCAGGCTCTTCATCTGAATCGTCTGTTCTGAACTGGTTGCTCTCAGGTATTGTCGTGAGCGGTACTATTCCGAAATACTTCTCCATGTCGTCTGCTGAGTGGATCGTGTCATCCATCAGGTATCCCACAATGACGATCAGGCAGTAGATGAGTGCTCCAAGCAATGCACCTATGGCGGTGTACTTAAGGTAGCTTGGTCCGACCTTCTGGTCTGCTACCCTTGCAACCTGGGCTATGTTAGGTGCGCTTGTGCTCATGGTATCCGGGAGATACTCTATCGACACGTTTGCCAGTGTATTTGCAATGTCACATGCCTGCTGCTTGTCAGTGCTTGTGACCGTGATCTTCAGGACTCGTGTGTCTGAAGGATTCTCAAGGGTTATCATCTTGGCAAGCCCCTCTGAGTCCATGTCAAGGCCGAGCTTTTCGATGACCTGGTCGAGAACCGGATAGCTGAGTATCAGGTCTTCGTAATCCTTGGTCAGGGATGAACCGATGTTCAGATCCTGGAGATTTACTATGGAATCATCTGATGCTGATACCACATACAGCTTGGCTGTCGACTGGTATGTCGGCTTGATCAGGAAGTATGCAAATGCGTTGAACAGCACCGCACCGATCAGGAAGCACAGTATGATGTATGGGAGCTTCTCAAGAAGCGCCATTCCCATGTCCAGGAGATCGATCTCGTTTTCATCATCCTCTGTATTCTTGTATGTGTTCACTGCGGCTATCTGTGTGGTCTCATCCTGCACAGCAGCCATTTTCTTGTTGGAATTCATATATTCCCTCCATCCGTTTTTTGTATCTATATCCCCTGCATCAAATGTGTGATGCTAGTTATATTCCTTGTAGAACAGCTCTACGATCGCCTGCTGAAGGCTGTCCGCATCCGGCTCCACCTCGACAAATCCGAGATCATCTACGGTCTCTGTTCCAGCTATCGACACCGTTCCGGCGTCCTTTTCCTTGAGAACAAGGAGTGCCAGCTTGGAGAACTTCTGTGAGCTGATGTCAGTCACCATGTAATCTCCCAGGGCGTCATATATGGTCAGTGGATATGTGTTATCCTCGCTGCACTTTGCCGCCAGGTTATCCTTGAGTCCTGCCTTGTACACCTCCTGACGCTTCATTCGCTGGGTGTTGGATTCATCTCCCACATCGAATCTGTCATGGATAAAATGTACTGCCTGCTCATCGGTCAGTGTGATGGTCTCTCCCTGCTTCATGGTCTTATCCACCTTGGAGAAATCATCCTCTATGGTAACCGTGACTCCGCCAGCCAGATTGTTGATGGTTCCTATGGCCCCCATATTCACCGCTGCGTATCCGTCTATCTTCTGGCCGCCAAGGAAGTTTGACACCGCCTTGACCACGTTCTCGCAGCTTATCTCCATTCCGTCACCATTCTCATGTGCCAGAGCAAGCTGTGCCGGGCTCGTTGCAACGTAGGTTCCGTCGGGATCCAGTGTATCCTGCTCCACTATGGTATTTCTGTCTATGCTCAGCGTCTTGTATGTTCCATCTGTCAGGTCTCTGACCATCAGCATGACCACATCGCATCGGCCTGCCCCCTCATAATCGGTGACTTTCTGAACCTTGCCCATGTTGTCGATTCCCATAAAAAGATATGTTTCTATATTCTTCTTGGGAACGTATTTGACTCCGTCCACCTCGATCATGCCTTCGACCGCCTGTGTGCCCGATGCATTGTGTGATGCATTTCCTTTTGTCGGTCTGAGTGCTATCGCCAGTGCAATGCATACGACCAGTATGGCTGCGATCACAAGTCCAAGCTTCTTGTATATTCTCTTTTTTTCTGATAGTGTTCTGTTCCTGTATGACATATGTATCACCTCGTCGGAATGTAATGTGCTATCTCAGAACGTTCAGCATAAGCAGGTCTGTTCCCGCTGTAGGCCACTTCTTCTCGCACACAATAAGACCACACAGTATTATGAACAGCACAATACTGATGATTATCGCTGTCTTCTTAGACATGTTGTTGTCCTCCATCTATCTGTTTATCTTGTACATGTTTCGTTGTTATTGCTGATTATGGGTGTATCTGATGTTCTTTCAGGAGCTTTGTTCCGTAGCTGTCCATGTTCTCCAGGAATTCATGTCCCAGCTTCTTCTCCAGCACCTCGCGGCCAAGCCACAAGTTCGGCACCCTGTGATGCATACCATGGCAGTCGCTTCCTATGATGTGTACCTGTCCTTTCTTGAACATCTTGAGCATTTTGCCCTTCTGTCTGAAATCCAGAAGTGTCGCCGCATTCACCTGCACCGTAACTGGCAGTTCAAGGATCTGTCTCACATATGGCTTGTTGCCTGGTATCTGTAAGAATCGCTCTATATGAGCTAGTATGATATGGAAATGTCTCTTCTCAATTAAGTCTCGTACTTCCTGCACTACCGAATCACTCCATGTCACAAACGGCATCTCCAGCAACATGATATCAGTTCCTTCTACTTTTAGTGCGTCCGTTTTCTCCGCTCTGCTTATTCCTGCAAAAAACGCGACCTCTGCCCCCATTATAATCTGCGGTATGTCCATATTCTCAGCCATGACTTTATCATATGCTTTCTGTCTTGAATCAATGAACCTCTCCACAGTATTTGAATCAGCATAAAAGTGCGGCGTCGCTATCATAATATCAACGCCGTGCTCTTTGCACATCCGAAGCATGCCTATAGATGTCTCGACATTCCTGCTGCCGTCGTCTATACCCGGCAGTATGTGTGAATGAAAATCTATAACACCCATGTTTTCCTCCTGTTTTCTTTATAAAAAACTATAAATATTTATATAGGAAAATTCTTTATACATGCTCACCCCCTAATTTAACAGTTTCTTCACAATTTTTCAATTCCATTTGCGATTTAAAATCGACAAAAATCCTCGTTGATTTTTTGCTTAACTATACAATTTGTATAAACCACTTTATTTTCTTAATCCAATTTCTTCCATAATAAAAAAGCGGAATATGATATTTCATATCCCGCCGTGTCAATCTCTTCTTTATTCTATTATACATACATCTCCGAGCCGTTGCCCAGGCAGTATATTCCAAGCTGTCCGCCCTTGCCGCACCCGCAGTCGATGGCAACGTTGTTGTTCTTCTTAACGATCTTGCCCTCACCGCCGAGCTCTGTGGTTGGCACATGTCCAACGACGAGTGTTCTGTTCTTGTAATATGTCTTGTCCAGGTCTGCTGGCTCTGTGATGAAGTCCTCTGTGTCGTACTCATCCAGTTCCTTCTTCGGATCGAAGTTTCTTATTCCGGCGTGAACCAGCACAAATTTCTTTCTCGCCATCATCACTTCGAGGAACGCTTCCTCAGAAATCTCATCTATATACTCTATGACATCCTCACGCTCTTCATCATCAAGCTGCAGGAACTCCTCCACCGCACCTGAGAGCTCTTCTCCAAGCATGGATGTTATCTTGTCTACCAGCATCTGTGGTGGCACCTCACCTGTGGACTGGATATGGTCATTCAGTGCCTTGAGTGCCTGTGTGATCTTGTACTCGTTCTCACCGACAACTGCGATGACATTATCTCTGCTCATCATATCCTGAAGTATCTTCATGGATCCGCCACCTGCTCCGATTATATTGCCAAGGACATACAGGACATCCTCGCCCTCAAGGGTGCTGATGACTGCCTCCTCGTTCATGATGTCCTCTTCCTTTATATCGTCAAGGTTCTGAAACTTGAGTTTCTTGAGTGCTCTCTTGTATGCCTCATAATCCCCGTTAATTCCTGAAATAGCATAAAACATGTCTATCATCCTCCTAAGTCTTTTCCTTCTGCCGACTGTGAGCCTGTCCGTTCACGTCCTGACTATTATAACATATTTTCCATATCCTGTAGATATGTATGCGTATTTTTTGAGGGAGGTTTTTCGACGTTTTACGAGCGTCTGCCAAGTTCCCAGAATGCCACGGCACTGGCTGCAGCCACATTCAGGCTGTCCACTCCGTGATACATTGGTATCTTCACTGTGTAGTCGCTGGAATCTATGGTCTCTGTCTTGAGGCCTTCTCCCTCGGTTCCCAGTATTACTGCAAGTCTGTCGATCTGCTTCAGCTCCGGGTCGTGTATGTCTATCGTGTCATTTCTTAGCGCCATGGATGCCGTCCTGAAGCCCATACTGTGAAGTTGTTCCATCCCAAACTCCGGCCATATGCCATGATCTGCTTTATTGTGTGCAAGACCCAGGGTGTCAAATGTAATATATGTCCACGGTATCTGGAACACCGTTCCCATGCTGACCCTTGCCGCCCTCCTGTAGAGCGGGTCACTGCAGCCCGGCGTGAGCAGTACAGCATCCATCCCAAGTGCCGCCGCACTTCTAAATATCGCTCCCACATTTGTCGGGTTCATCACTTCCTCAAGCACCGCTATTCTGGCTGCATGTTCACACACGCTCTCAACAGACGGCAGCTCTGCCCTCCTCATGGCGCACAGCATCCCCCTTGTCAGGGCAAATCCCGTGAGCTTCGTGAGGACATCAAATGGTGCTGTGTATATCGGTATATCTCCGCACCGCTTTATTATATCCGCGCACTGTCCTTCCACGTGCCTGTCTTCCAATAGAATGGACACTGGCTCGTAACCCGAATCCAGTGCCCTCTCTATGACCTTTGGACTCTCAGCTATGAACAGCCCGGAAGCCGGTTCATATATGTGCGCCAGTTGATTCTCTGACATGCGCGCATATATATCAAGCTCGGGTGCCGAAAGGTCGGTTATATTTATTATTCTCATATCTGTACCTTATCCAGTGCATTTTCAAGATCTGCTATTATGTCTTTTACATTCTCAATGCCCACCGACAGTCTCACAAGATCAGGACTTACTCCTGCCGCCAGAAGCTCCTCGTCATTCATCTGTCTGTGTGTAGCTGATGCAGGATGAAGAACGCATGTATGTGCATCCGCCACATGTGTTGCTATCATCGCAACCTTGAGTTCCTTCATGAAGGCCTCCGCAGCAGCTCTTCCTCCCTTGACGCCAAATGACACAACTCCACATGTGCCGTCCGGCATATACTTCTTAGCACGCTCGTAATACTTGCTGCTCTCAAGTCCAGGATAATTTACCCAAGCTATCTTATCGTGTGCCTCGAGGAACTTCGCAACCGCCAGTGCGTTCTCACAGTGACGTGGCATACGCACGTGAAGCGACTCCAGTCCAAGATTGAGCATGTACGAATTCATAGGTGCAGGTATCGGGCCAAGATCTCTCATAAGCTGTGCCACGATCTTGTTGATATATGCGCCGCCCTGGCCGAACTTCTCTGCGTATACCACTCCGTGATATGACTCATCAGGTGTGGTGAGTCCTGGGAACTTGTCTGCGTGTGCCATCCAGTCGAATTTGCCTGAATCCACGATCGCCCCACCCACGGTTGCATCATGTCCGTCCATGTACTTCGTGGTGGAGTGTGTGACTATGTCTGCGCCCCACTCTATAGGTCTGCAGTTGATCGGTGTGGCAAATGTGTTGTCCACGATGAGTGGTACTCCGTGTGCATGTGCCGCATTTGCAAATCTCTCTATATCGAATACTATGAGTGCCGGATTGGCTATGGTCTCGCCAAACACGGCCTTGGTGTTCGGTCTGAACGCTGCCTCAAGTTCCTCGTCCGAGCAGTCAGGATCCACAAATGTGAATTCCACACCCATTCTCTTCATGGTCACGGCAAAAAGGTTGAAGCTTCCTCCGTATATGGTGGATGATGCCACAACGTGATCTCCCACTCCGGCAATGTTGAATACCGAGAAGAATGTTGCTGCCTGTCCTGACGATGTGAGCACTGCTGCCGATCCCCCCTCCAGGGCACATATCTTGGCTGCCACATAGTCATTTGTCGGATTTGCAAGTCTGGTGTAGAAATATCCGCTCTCCTCAAGGTCAAACAGCTTACCCATATCCTCGCTCGTGTCGTACTTGAACGTTGTGCTCTGTACGATCGGTATCATTCTTGACTCCCCATTCTTAGGCTGGTATCCAGCCTGTATACACATAGTCTCTCTTTCCATTATCCTTTATACTCCTTTGAATTAATAGCGCTCTACTACCTTGCGCTCTATATTCTCATTGTTCAAAATGAACATGTATCTTCCATTCACCAGACGTATGTCCTGCTCTGCCGCGGATATATCTATGTTCAGTGAATTCCTGACAACCACATTCAGATCTGCATTATTGCTGGACAGCATGCCTGTGCCGTCTCTGCTTCCAAGTGCGAAGCACGCCTCGCCCTGAACCGCCAGCCTTGAGTTGGCGTCCGTCATGCGTATGTCTGCTATTCCATGGTCAGATCCCATGGCTATGCACGAATTGCCCTTAAGGTTCATGTCCACATGTGCTCTGCTTATATCTACGCTGCATCCATCTCCGTCCAGGGTTCCGACCGCCACGTATCTGTTGCCCGATCCTCTGAGCGATATGGATGTGTTCTTTATCGCGATATCTGCGTGCTGGCTCACCGAGCCGATGGCGACTCCATTTGCAGCCTCATAGGTTATGTCTATGTCCGCCTGCAGGAGATTCAGATTCACCGGGGTGCTTATGCTTCCAATAGCAACTCCGTTCTCGCCGTTGATATACAGGTCGTATCGGCCCTTCTCTATACGTATATCTCCTCCGAGTCCGGCGCCTATTGCCACTCCGTTCACACCGTTTGTTTCTATATTAATGGCGCCCTCCTGCTTGAACTTCATGACTCCATGCTTTGAATGAATGTCATTGCCTATTCCGTAATAGCTGTTACCGTTGACGCGGACCATTATATCACCATCTCCGATAAATGTCACTCTGGACGACTCCGGTATCTTTATTCCGCCATTCCTGCAGAAATTCTTACCCTCAAGCACGATGTGCAGATCCGTATTCTCACCGCAGTCTATACAAGGCTTGTCGCGGTCGCCCGAGAAGCTTACGTTCTGCAGCACTATGGTTCCGGTGAAACCATCCTTTATCTTGAGTGTCATATTTGACTTGAAGCCCTGTGCGCCGACTATGCGGACATTGTTGTCGCCACCGGCTCTCTGTGCCACAACTATCTCCCTGATTCCCTGGGATGCGAGCTTCAGAAGTGATGCATTTCTCTCATGCTCCATGACAAATATGCTGCTGTTCTCAGCCACCTCTTCCTGTTGGTTGTACTGAACTATCTCATTCACAACCTGTGGGGATATGAGCTGTACTACCTCCGCGTTCGGATGGGCGGTATAGTATCCCTGAATGAGATCCGCACCGAGCTGGATGACGGTCTTCATCTCCTTCGTGGTCTCAACGCCCTCCGCCAGCGCCTTGATGTCGTTGGTCGAGGTGAATTCTATTATATCCTTGACGAAATGCTGTCTGTGTGGGTCTGCATCGATCCCTGTCAGAAGCATTCTGTCTATCTTCACATACTCAGGCATATACCTGAGAAGATTGTTTACATTTGAATAGCCTGCGCCGTAGTCGTCTATAGCGATCTCCATGCCATTTCCTCTGAGGAATGCCTCGAGATCATTCAGTTCCGCATCCGACAGCTCTGCTCCCTCGGTAAATTCTATGACTATGCCTGCACACTGGAGCATCTTCACCTTTGAAAGGAATTCTTTTCTGTCCTGTGCGTTGAGCATATGCCCCGGCATGCTGTTGATAAATACCTTCTTGCCCCTGAACATCTCAGGATTCGATGCCACGATCTCCACGACGTTGAACAGTGTGAGTTTTTCCACATCGTACAGTCTGTTCAGTCTCTCTGCACTCTCCAGAAGCTCAGGGGGTGACATTCTCATAGGAACCAGTATCCTCATAAGTGCCTCGTATGCAAATATGCCTCCGTCACGGGCACTTACTATAGGCTGGAAATGATATGTGAGCATGTTGTTGTCCAGTATCATAGCTACTATCTCATCTCTCTCCAGATCCCTGTTCGTTATCGTCGCTTTGTTGCGTCCCTTGGCATTGTTCTGTTCTTTTATGCGGTTCTTCTGGTTGACCGTATCGTTGATGAGGGTCTCCAGCTCGGCAGATGACTTGACCAGAGCCTTCTTACATCCGTAATATATACCGAGCTCGTAATCGTCCTTTCCGCCACTGTTTGCCGCCTCAAGCTTCTTCTTGAGTTCCTCGGCTATATATTCTCCCCTTGAGATATCGCCACTCTTTGCCACTGTGGCTATGACGAACTCGTCATTTCCCATCCTCATGGATATCTCGTATGGGGTAAGTATCTCATTTATCGACTGGGCAACATAGCTTAGGACTCTGTCACCCTCTGTTCTTCCGTAATTGCTGTTTATCTGGCGTGTATTCTTCAGATCCACCGCCAACACAAGTATCTCAGACTTCTCTTCAGCGGCCTGGATTATCATGTCATTTGCCCTGCCTATGAAGCCTCTGTAGTTGTACATTCCGGTGAGACCGTCTCTTATCTGATCCGCCTCAAGCTTGTTTAGAAGTACATTGAGTCCCTGATGTCTTGCAAATGACTCCATGTCCCTGGCAACCGTCTTGATCCAGGATCTGTATACATCTTCGTACACCCTCGGCTCTGCACCGTAGTTCACCACTGCATAGCCAAAGCTTCTGTCCTGGAAGAACAATGGTGTAAATATGAACGCTGTAGGATAATCCCTGTCCTCGTACAGCTCCGGCAACAGCTTCGCAGACTCGAATACGTCGTCGTAGCGTATGTGTCTCTCTTCTTTTTCATCCGGGCCGCACTTTATCAGTCTGTATACATGATCTGTGTAACCATGGCGAAGTGCCTCATCACCGGTCATGACCTCCGGATTTCTCCAGTAGTCGTTCAGGCACAGATGGAAGCTCTCAAATGGTCTTATCTGGTACACGTATTCCGACACGGTGTCAAAGAATGACTCCACGCTCGTCTGCGCCACAAGGTCATCCGCCATGTTGTTGAAGCAAGAGTAGAAGCCGGTCTCTGAGAGGTCTGTCTCCCATTTGTCTCTTCTGATCCTGACTGTCTCTCGTTCCCAGCCCTCACAGCCACAGGTTCCACCTATGTACAGCTCCACATTGGACTTGAATTCCGGTACGTCATGTCCGTTGAGCTTTGCATCTATATATTTCATACAGTAGTGCCCGCAGTCATCCGCCGGTATGTCCGCAGATGTGATCGGAACAGGACTGTTTCTTCCGTCTTCTATGGAGTCATAGCCCACCACGGCTATGTCCTCGGGAACTCTTATTCCATATCTGTCAAATGCGGTGCACACTCCGATGGCCATACAGTCATTTGCACATACGATGGCATCCGGCAGATGCTCCATATCCTTCACAAGCTCGTCCACCATGTAGTCGCCGCTGTCGTACCAGTATGTTCCATAATATATCATGTCGTCCGTAACCGGCAGGTTGTGCGCCTTCATGCTGTCTATGTAACCGGCGAGTCGCTGCTTGGAGTGTATGTGCTCCTTGAGTCCGCCCAGGAAATATATGTTCTTGTGGCCGTGAACCTCTATAAGGTGATCCACGAGTTTTACTATAGGGGTATAATGATCCATCATGACCGTTGGGAATATGTTATTCTCTTTGTCGACTACCACTACCACACCATTTGCAAATTCTGACTGCAGGCGCTTCTCCAGCTTTTCTACGACTCCCGGAGTCTGTATGGTGTCCTGACACAATACCACAGCATCAAAAAGGTTAAAATTAATAAGGTTGTAGATGTTTGAATCTCCAACCTCCCTGTCTGTTGAATCCTGGTACTTCAAAAACATGGAAAATATGCAGACATCGTAATTCATATCATATGCCTGCTTCAGAAATCCCTGCATGAAGCGATTCTGTGTACTCTCTTCAACCTGTGCTGTTATAACGCATATTCTCTTCCTGTTGCTCATCTGATCATCCCCAACTGCATTTTTTAAACATTCTTTATGCAATTATATCATGTTTGCAGGCTAAAAAAAACCTTATTTATGCAATTTGACAAATGCCATAGTTTCTATCTACATTTTTAGTCTATTTTTCACCTCAAGCGCCGTGCGAGTGGTTGCAAGGCCTCCACGCGCAGTCTCCTTCAGTGTATCGGACATGTCTGCACCGATACACACCTTCACCCCCTGCCGTGTGTGAGCTCGACGGTCCAACCATTACAAGCCCCATTATGTCAAATATATTCATACTGTGTTTTCTCCTCCGATTTACGCAGGCACATCTTAACTGTCTTTTTTCTTTTTCTGCCCGAAAAAGCAGGAAAGCGTACAAAATCCAAAAATCTTGTACGCTTTCTATTATTTTGGACTATATCCAGGAAAATTTTTTCGCAAACCCGCTTACTCTGCCTTGAGCACATAGAGTCTGGAATCATAGTCTCCGCAAGGCATATCCTCTCCGACTATCTCTCCCGCCGATGTGTCGCTGGTGATGAGTCCGAGGTTCATCAGCTCATCGCCATAGCATGAAGGGCCTGCGATGACATTGACTGCAGAATCCTCTCCTTTGTCTCCTGACACTTTCTCATATATCAGCTTTCCATCCGGTGTCTTGCTCACTGTGAGTGCCTGTCCTCCGAGCACATTGCAGCTATATAACGCATCCGGATCAAGACCGTGAAGCTTCATTCTTGTGAAACATTTGTTAGGTGTGTAGAGCGTTCTGAACCACGCAACTATGGCGGTCTTCTTATCGTCTGACACGACCATCCAGCCGCACTCCTCATCTTCAAATGGACTTGCAAGTCTGTAGAATGTTCCGTACTGGATCAGCTCACGGTATACCTTCATGAACCTGACCTGCTCCTTGACTTCCTCTATCTCATCAGCGGTAAGCTTGCCTAGATCCAGCTCATAGCCAAATGTTCCGAAGTATGCAGCATTTGCACGGGTTCTCAGCGGAGCCTCTCGCCTTGTCTGGTGATTTGGCACAACCGACACGTGGCTTCCCATGCTGCTGATCGGGTAACACATGGACGTTCCATACTGGATCTTGACTCTCTCTATGGCATCCGTGTCATCGCTTGTCCAGCCCTGTGGTGCATAGTAGAGGATACCCGGATCAAAACGTCCGCCGCCGCTGGCACATGACTCAAAGAGTACATGTGGAAATGTGCTCGTAAGTCTCTCATACAGATCGTACACACCAAGTATGTATCTGTGGAACACCTCGCCCTGTCTGTCAGCCGGAAGAGCCGCACTATAACACTCGGTGATACTTCTGTTCATATCCCACTTCACATATGACACCTTTGCCGTGCTGAGTATCTTTGCCATCATCTCATATATTCTGTCAACGACCTCTTTTCTGGAGAAATCCAGAACGTACTGGAATCTTCCGTGTGAGTCATGTCTTCCTGGAACTGAAAGTATCCAGTCTGGGTGCTCTCTGTAGAGGTCTGAGTCTTTATTTGTCATCTCAGGCTCGAACCACAGTCCGAACTTCAGACCTACCTTCTCTATATCCTCTGCAATTCCTGTGATTCCCTCCGGGAGTCTGTCTGGATTTGCAACCCAGTCTCCAAGACCTGCATGGTCTGTGGTTCTGGCTCCAAACCAGCCGTCGTCAAGGACAAACAGCTCAACTCCGCACTCCTTTGCCTTCTGTGCGATGGCTATGAGCTTCTCTCTGGTGAAATCAAAATATGTAGCCTCCCAGTTGTTGATGAGAATCGGTCTTGGCTTGTCTCTCCACTCGCCTCTCGCAAGTCTCTTCTGGTACAGCTTGTGGAATGTCTGGCTCATCTTGTTGAGTCCCTGGTCTGAATACACAATAACTGCCTCAGGAGTCTGGAAATGCTCTCCTACATCGAGCTTCCAGTCAAATGTATCCGGATTTATTCCGGCCAGAATACGGGCTGTATTTCTCGTGTCAACCTCAGCCTGTATCTTAAAATTGCCGCTGTATACAAGGCTTATTCCAATCGCCTCTCCCTGGTTCTCGTCCGTTGTCTCTCTCTTCAATGCGATGAACGGATTGTGCTCATGGGATGAATGACCACGGTTGCTGCCTATCGACTGTAAGCCCTGCTCGAGGTCTCTTGTTATTATGTGGCGCTCCCTTGCCCATGCGCCCGAGAGCTGCATCCACTGGTAATCAGGATCAGGGAGATCCAGGCACATGCTGTAAGCAGTGGTGAGATGTACCGCCTCTGTGCCTTCATTTACATACTCTACGCTCTTTGCTATGACTGGTCTGTCGCTCCATATTGTATAAAGCATTCTCGCCTTTATGCCTGTGAGTGAATCCTTCAATGTGACGATCAATGTCTCTGCCTCGTCATCATTCTCTGTGTATGTTGCCGGCAGTGCCTCAAGCTTTGGCTTGCCCGCATTTACCTCATGTGATACATATACAAAATCTGATATCCTGCTGCCATTTGACTGAAGTACCTCAACCATCGGTGCTCTGTAGTCTGTGGTTCCGTACACAGGAAGCTCCTGCTTCACTGACTCAAGTGAGAACAGTCTGTCATCGTCATATACATACTGGAACATAGGTCTCTGGACGAGCTCCAACAGATGTGAGAAATCCTCTCTGTCCCTTATCGCCTTACCATAGTACAGATTTCCCAGATGTCCGTTCGGGAGCACCGTCATGATGTAGCTTATCTCACCATTTGTAAGGTGAAATGTCTGTGTCTCTTCGTGAAATATAATACCCATAAGTGTATCTCCTTTTCTCCATTTATTTGTCTGAGCAGACAACCTCCGTTACGCCTGTACACTGCGCACCCTCTGCTCTTAAATCTCATGTCTGACTGCTTTTTATACAGCTATTTTAATATCTGGGTATTATATTTTATATGGAAAAAAGTTGACCAAATATGGCACTGCTGATGGTTAAGTTGGGGGATTATTCTGAACTGTGAATACGCTTTGAACATTAAGACATATCTTGCATTTAATGATCCATTCACTTTGTCTATAGATTTGAGCAAAGTATCCAAAAAGTATCCAAAAAGTATACAGACAATAAAAAAAGCCTGAATACTGATACCAGACCAACTGTAATTTTCAATCAGTCTCCACCAATATTCAGGCTTTTTCTGCCAGCTCCGGCCTACACCGCGTACACCACAGTCTCATAAGGTCTGAGCGTACCATCATAATCCGCATAATTACCCATAAGCACATCCGCAGTCTCAGGAATTGCATAGCCCACATCCTTACCGGTCATGTTGACAACAACATATACCGATCTGTCTGCGCTTTCTGCATTTGCTCCAGTTCCACATGCACACTCAATCTGAACCGGCTTGCGCCTGTACACTATGATTCCTGCATTATCCGTCTCCACATCCTCCAGGTCTCCGTAGATGAGAGTCTGTGTGTACTCTGAGTGATTTCTGAGCTGTATCATCGCCTTATAAAAGTTAAGCACAGAATCCTTATCAACGCTCTCAAGCTCCACCGTCTGGAGGTCACACTGATTGTTGCATGCCAGCCATGGCTCATGCGCTGAAAATCCAAAGTTTTTTTCGCTGTTCCACTGCATTGGAAGTCTTGACTGGTCGCGGCTCCTTATATTTACGGATTTCATCGCCTCAGTCTCACTGTATCCGGCTTCAAGGCATCTCGCATACTGTCCCTTGGAATTGATATCGTCGAGCTCATCTATATTGTCAAAATGAGTGTTGATCATTCCAAGCTCCTGTCCCTGATATACAAATGGCGTACCCTTCAGGAAGAAGAACAACGCGCCAAGCGCCTTTGCCATCTGTGTCCTGTATTCAGGAATATCACCAGCTGGGAAGTACTTGCCTATACTTCTAGGCTGATCGTGGTTTTCCAGGTAATTCGCCGCCCATCCAATCTTTTTCACGAGTCTCTGATTGGTGAACAGCTTGTCCTTGAACTCCTCTATCGTCCAGTCTCTCTGGTGCAGCCAGAGATCGCCCGGATTGATATCTATGTCTGTGTAGCTGAAGTCAAATATCATGGAGAAATGTCCATCTCTTCCAATGTATTTGTCCAAATCCTTACTTGGAACTCCAGGAGTCTCTGCGACAGTCACAAAGTCTCCTCTGCCATATGTGTTAAGCTTTAACTCGTGAAGGAACTCATCTATTCCCGGCCTGTTGAGGCAGCATTTGCCAACATCGCATCTGCCGTCCTCGCCGTCTGACGGCATAGGCGGGAATGAGAGGTCTTTCTTGATAAATGTGATGGCATCCATTCGGAATCCGGCAACTCCCTTGTCGAGCCACCAGTTCATCATGTCGTAGAGCTCCTGTCTCATCTCCTCACATTCCCAGTTGAGATCCGGCTGCTCCTTCGCAAATGAATGGAAATACCAGCTGCCATCCTCAATCTGTGTCCATGTGCTTCCACCGAAATTAGATCTGAGATCTGCAAGTCCATCTATGTTGTCCTTAAATATATAGTAATTTCTGTATTTGCTGTGTCTGTCCCGGCACGCCTCCTGGAACCATCTGTGCTGGTCTGATGTGTGATTGATGACCATGTCCATGATGATCTTGATGCCATTTTCATTTGCACATCTTATAAGTTCATCCGCATCCTCTATGGTTCCAAACTCAGGATTCACATCGTAGTAATCCGATATGTCATATCCGTTGTCCTTCATAGGCGACTTGAAGAATGGACATATCCACACAGCGGTCACGCCAAGTTCTTTGAGGTACGGCAATTTCTCGGTTATCCCCTTCAGATCTCCTATGCCGTCTCCGTTGCTATCATAGAAGCTTCTAGGGTATATCTGGTAAAATACCGCCTCTTTCCACCATTTTTTGTCCATATTTTATGTTTATCCTTTCACAGCTCCGGCTGAAATTCCCTCGATGATATTCTTCTGAAGAATGATGAATATGATCACAATAGGGATGATACAGAGAAGTACTGCAGGGAAGATGAGCTCCCATGGATTTCCGTACTGTCCTGACAGACTCTTTGCATAGTATAAGCTCAGCGTGAGCGTCTTTTTGTCGTTATTTCCTATTACGAGGAATGGAAGAAGGTAATCGTTCCATATCCACACTGCATTTGTGATGACAACTGTCATGGTCGTCGGCTTTAAGAGCGGCATGACCACATATCTGTATATCTGGAATATATTTGCTCCATCGAGCATGGCTGCCTCCTCAAGTGACAGCGGAATACTCTTGATGAATCCTCTGTACAGCAGAACCGACATACTGATTCCAAAGCCTCCGTACATGAGGATCAGACCCGGTGTGTTCTTGAGTCCCAGCTTGTCCATAAGTGATACCAATGGGTACATAACTGACTGGAAAGGTATGAGCATGGCTGCTGTGTACGCGATGAAGAGTATATTTGCCACTTTGGAATCTGTTCTGGCAATTGCCCATGCGGCAAATGAAGATATGAACACGATAAGTGCCACAGCTGCAACTGTTATGAGTACTGTCTGAAGCAGGCTGCTGCCGAGATTTATCTGCTCAGCCGCATTCTTCAGATAGTCCAGATTCCACGACTTCGGGAGAGCTATTGGAGATGTTACTATCTCCTGCTGTCCCTTGAATGAATTGACGATCAGGAACCATATCGGGAATATGGTCACGATTGCCAATACAGCGAGTATAACCACTATGATTGCTCTTTTGATCTTGCCTTTTACTCCCATTATGATTCGATCTCCTTTCTCTTAGTGATCATTACCTGAGCTATAGATATAACTGCAATGATAACGAAGAATATAACTGCCTGTGCCTGCGCCTCTCCGTATGCCGGAGGAGAGCTCTCTCTTACCGTTTTCAGTATCATGTAGGATATCATGGTCGTTCCGAAATTGCCCTCTGTCAGTGAAACATTGAGGTCGAGCATCTTGAAGCTGTTTGCCAGTGACATGAAGAGAACTATCGTAAATGAAGGCATGAGAAGCGGAAGTGTGATCTTCCTGAAGCTTGTCCAGCCTGTGGCTCCATCTATTCTGGCAGCCTCATAAATATCCTCAGAAATATTGTTGAGTCCGTTGAGGTAGATTATCAGGTAGTAACCTGCAACCTGCCATACTCCGACAATGGCATATGCCAGAAGTGCCTTCCACTGATTCTGAAGCATGTTGTTGAGCACCTCTACATGTACCACGCCATCTGTTCCAAACAGTGTCTGTGAAAATACATTTTCAAATATGAAACGCCATACATAACCCATGGCAAGCATTCCAAGTACATACGGAAGGAACAGTACCGTTCTGAAAAGTCCCTTGCCCTTGGTGAGCTTCTTGATCATGAGTGCCAGAAGAAGACTGACAACATTCTGTGCTATTACTGCAAGTACAGCATATATGGCCGTGTATCCAAGTGACTGAAGGAAATCCTTTGACTTGAATATGCTTGTATAATTCTTAAGTCCCACCAGTGCGTTCCACCAGTGCTCCCCACCTACGAAGTATGAACCTCTCCACTCAGTGAAGGAGTAGATCACACCCTCTATAAAAGGAACTATGATAACCAGCAGAAACAACACTATAGAAGGCAGAACCATAAACCAGAATTTTCTTTTGTAAAATCTTTTCATAGTTTTTCCTTTCCTACATTTAGCACCAGCCTGATCTGATCTGAACCGTATCCGGTCAAGGCTGGTGCTGCCTGTCAGATTCCCATCGGGAATCTGACATATCTTAAACTACTACTCCTTGATACTGTCCTTCCACTTTGTCAGTGCATCTTCCACACCTGTTCTTATAGTGTTCTCATCCCACTGATCAGGATTTGTAAACAACTGCTCCTGAATAGTTGCACCGATGGTATTGAGTCCCCATGACTCAGGGAATGCATCGAAGTCATTGCCCATTACAAGGTCATTGCTCATATAGTATACAAGTGAATTGCTGAGAGGATTCTCAAGCTTCTCGCTCTCGTCTGCGTTGAATGGGACAAATGCAAATTTGTTGGTGATGTAATCTTTTCCTGTATCTGATGTGTAGAGCCATACAAGGAAGTCCTCAGCGGCTTTCTGCTCCTCTTCGGAATCCTTCTTGTTGATAACGTAATACTGTGAAACGAACTCAGGGATTGAGCTGTTCATCTTGTCAACTGTAACGCCCTCAGCTGAGATGTCACTCTGCTCAAGGTTAACCTTCATTGGGAGCATTGTGAGTCTTGATGCCTTGTCTGCATCCACACCTGCGATGGTTCCGTATACCCAGTTACCCTGCTTGATGAACATTGCCTTACCCTCGGCAAATGTCTGAACTGCCTGATCATATCCTGTCACTGTTGAGTTGATGTACTCTGATCCACGCTCTACCTTGCCGCTTGGTCCTGCTGTGTAGCTTGAAAGCATGTCAAGCTCCTGAACCATCTTTACAAGTGGCTCCTCAAGCTTATCAACATCTTCCTTTGTAGCTGCTGCCGTTGTATTGTAGTTAGGGAACACTGCATTCAGTGCGTAGTTTGTATAGTGGTTTGCATATGTCCACTTCTCAGCGCCTGCGATTGCAAACACTCCGTTCATGTTCTCTGTTGTGGCTGTCTTGTCCTTTGCCGTGGTGTATGCATTGCCTGAAAGTGTAACCTTCTCGCCACCCTTGCCGTTTATGTAATCATCAATTGCCTTGATCATGCCTGTGAACTCTTCATAATTGGCACTTCTGTAATCAGCGACAAATGCGTCTGCGTTGTCAAGTCCAAATACATCACATATCATCTGTGTATCTGCGATAAGTCCGTAACCCTCTACGTTGTAAGGGATTCCGCAGCTTGCTCCGCTCTCATCTGCGAGCTGCATGCTCTCTGGAATTGAATCGTAGATTGACTTTAACTCCTCATTCTTTACTGATGTTGATGGAAGTACAAATCCGCCCTCATTCCACTCTGTGAACTGTGCCTGGTTTATCGCGTACAGTGTAGGATAGTTCTTGGAATTCATCTCTGATCTGAGTGTCTCCATGGCCTCCTGTGTACCACATGTGTAAACCTTAACCTTAACTCCTGTCTCTGTCTCATAATCCTTGCACAGATCCTGGATGCTGTCTGCAATCTCAGACTTTGTGTTGTAAATATACAGATCGTAATCCTTCTTTGCTGAACCACATCCTGTCATAGATGCAAGTCCCAGCATCATAGCTGCTGAAAGCGCACATGCTACTAATTTCTTTGCTCTCATAACCTTTTCTCCTTTTCTTGCTTTGAATTTTCCCTCTTGTTAATTCTCGCTATCATTCATATTGTTCCGATAAAACACATTTCATAAGCGCTTAAATGAAACATGTTTCATTTGTCCTAAGATTATCATATGAAACATGTTTCGTCAATAGGGGATTTATAGATTTTTGTATTTTGTGCTCTTAGTAAGTTTCTTATGTTTTGTATCCACATAAAAAGAAGTTCATGATTTTTGAGTGGCACCTCATTTTCTCTTCATGAACTTCTTTTCGTAATCATACTATAAAGTTGTATCGCCTTTTTCTACGCTCACCGGAAGTAGTATAAGATTTCCGTCTATATGTGTGTTTCTCTCTTTTGCGCTGTCTATCTGATCTGCGGTTGCACTTTCAACCTGTCCTTCGGCATCATCTTCCTCCTCCGGTCCGTCGATCATCTCCATAAGCTGGCGTACTGCCTCCTGGGCGATCTCCTTGTACGGCTGATGTATCGATGTGAGCCTTGTCGTGCTGGCGTTGGTTATGTACGTTCCGTCGTATGCCACGATCGCCAGGTCATCAGGAATCTTTTTGCCTATGGCAAGTGCCGCCTTGAGGAATGCTATCGCCGGCATGTCTGCGGCAAATATTCCGTCCACGTCAGGATACTCCTCCAGTATGCATTTTGCCATCTCAAAGTATCCCTGGAAATCAAAGTCATTCCACTGAACAGGAACCCTTCTGGATTTTATCCCATTCTCGGCAAGGACTCTATCTAGTTCCTCATGGCACTCAAATGACATGATATTCTTGTCAGTCCTGATTCCGGATATATGGATGACGTATTTGCATCCACTGTTTATGAATTCCCGGGCAGCAAGCTGTCCACCCATCTTATGGTCAGACACTACGACAGGGAATTTGTTTCCCACCATGTAATCCAGCATGACCATAGGCTTGTCTATCCTCTGATATTCCTTTGCTGTGCTTGTGGTTGTTCCGCATATGATTCCGTCCACGATATTGGACTTTAACAGCTTGAAACACTCCTTCTCCCTCTGCTTGTCATCGGATGTGGAAAAAAGCATGAATTTATACTTTTTCTCATAAAGTATCTTTTCAATCTCCGATGCCAGTGATGAGAACCATGGGTGCTGTATATTTGGAACCAACATCGCAATGGAATTGGACCTGCCCTTGAACATGCCGCGCGCAAGCTCATTTGGAACATAATCCAGTTTCTTCATCGCATCTTCTATCTTCTTCTGAGTCTCGGGTTCAACTTTTGCCGTGCCGTTGATAAGTCTTGACACTGTACATATTGCAACCCCGGCCTCCTTTGCAACATCTCTTATACTTGCCATTTATAAATATACTCTCCTTATGAATTTCAGACTGTAGTCCATGAAACTTGTTTCATAAGAAGAGTATACCATAATACTTTCTGTAATGTAAATTGTGTAATATGACGATAATCAGCTCAAAAGCTCCTCTATCATAGCTCCGTCAAATGTCACGCTCTGAACGTGATTTACCTCGATCTGGTAAAGCGCATGTGCAACTATGTGCTCTGCAGCCTGCTCTATATCTCTGATTCCAGTCACACCATCGCACTTCCTGATGACCGCATCCACGCCGTCTGGAAGGATGATGCACTCGCTCCCTTCAAGTCCGATGCGCTTGAGCACCTTCGGCAGAACAAATTTGTTGAATATCTCCTTCTTCTCATCCGGGGTGTAATCCGGTATGTCTATGACAGCAAATCTCGACATGATAGGCTTGCTGATGTTCTCCTTATCATTTGCCGTTGCTATAGGGTATACACCGTTTGTCGGGATCATGCACTCCATGTAGTTGTCGGTGAATCCCAGGTTGTCCAGCAGTGTCAGCAGTACATCCGCAGGATTGCCGTTGCCCTTGCCGGAGTTGGCCTTATCCAGCTCGTTGATGATGAATACAAGGTTAGACTCGCCCGCCTGTGAAAATGCCTCCATGATGATTCCCGGCTTGGCATTGGAATACACTCTTGAGCTTCCTGTCAGCTGCTCCGGATCATTGATGGAACTCATGTCAAGGGTCGTCCATGGAAGTCTCAGTATTCTTGCAACCGCATATGCTATCTGTGACTTTCCTGTTCCGGCAGGTCCGCAGAGCAGAAGTCCGTATGCTGGAAGTGTATGTGTACGATTGATCTGGATGATCGTCTCGATGATCCTCTGCTTGACCTTCTCCATTCCGTAGAGTTCTTCGTCCAGTATCCTTCTCGCCTCATCTGGATCTATCGCCTCAAAATAATTGCTCTTCCACCTGATGTTCATCGCCATGGAGAGTGCTCTCTGCGCGTGGCGTCTCTCCTCAGGGGATACCTCGCTGGATCTGGCAACCGCAAGATTTCTTCTCGCCCACAGTCTTATATTGTCAGGGAGCGTTCTTCCGGCACAGTGCATGAAATCAATGATACTCTGCATGCTTGTGAGCTTCATGTCATCACCAAGTGCCTCCTCCTCTTCTTCCTCCTCGGATTTCTCTTCTTCTGAAGGGGCATCGCTGGAAAGAAGTCTCTCTATCATAAACTGAAGGAATCCGTCATTTGCCGACAGCTTTGCCCCGCCGCCAAACTCGGTCTCCCTTATCTTGTACACCGCATAGCCCTCCGGTCTGTTCTCTCCCGACAGACGGACATTGATGTGATTCTCACCGAGCCATTTGAGAAGGCTTACAAATCTCGCATCTATCTTCATTATGTCGGCGGACTGAACTCCGTCCACCTCGTCAAATTCAAATGCTGTCCTTTTGATCGGATTTGTGAACTTTCCGCTGGAGTGGTGCGCCCACTTCCTGGCCGAGTTCTCCAGGAGCATTATCGGTTTCTCTGCTGTGGCTGTTCTTTCCGATGACTGAAATGTCTCATATGTAACTATGTTCTTATTCTTGTTGTCACTTCCGCTGAAATCAAATACTGGCATATTTTCCTCCCTGTTTAATGGTGTTTTATTGCAAGTTTAATCATACCTTGCAATTATAAAACATCATATTTTATTTTTCTTCAAACACCCGCATCCATCTTTCCCGTTTAAGCCTTGTGGTGAACAGGATTCCCCTGAAACAGAGCTCCACGCACATGGCGATCCATACACCATAGAGTCCCACCCTCGGTGCAAATATAGCTGCAAGCGGTATCCGCACACACCACATACTGGCAAAGTTCATGCAGCTTGGTACCAGAGTGTCCCCGGCTCCCCTGAGTGCCCCCGATGCAACTATGGATGCGGCGTAAAATGGTTCGGCAAATGCCTCTATCCTCAGCACTGCCGCACCTAGATTTCTTATCTCTTCGTTCGGTGTCAGCACACCTATCATGGCCGGAGCTGCTATGTACATGAGGACTCCGCCAATGGTCATAACCGACACACCTAATCCCATTGTAATCCATGCCATTCTTCTGGACAACTGTTTTTGTCCGGCTCCCACGCATTGTCCCACAAGTGTGGTTGATGCCGCCTGTACTCCGTAGCCCGGCATGTAGCAGAAGCTCTCCGCAGTAACTGCAAATGAGTTGGCTGCGATGGCTATCGTTCCGAGCGGTGACACGATCTTTGTAGACATGACGTACGCTGAGCACATGACCATCTGCTCAAGCCCCACCGGCGCTCCTATCTTTACTGCTTTGACAAGTATATCCCTGTGAAATCTTAAGTGTTCGCCCTTTCTTAAGTGAAGTGTCCTGTTCTTCCAAAGAAGTGCTGTGACCATGATGGCACAGGTGACCGCCTCAGCCGTGATGGTTCCGAGCGCCGCACCTGCAACGCCAAGTCCAAGTCCCGGCATGGTAAATGTCAGTCCATTCATCGAGGTTTCAGACTGCACAAGTGTTGACAAATGGGAACCAAAGGCTCCTGCCTGAACCGTTTCTGCCATCTGAGAACCAACCAGCCTTACGCTGGATAAAAACGGAATACTTAAATTTACAATTCTTGTCGGAAATATAAAGAACAAATTAAAAATCACATCCATCACACAGCACATGACATTCAGTATGCCTGGTAGTCTCATATTTCCGGAGCTCTGGTGCATGCCGCCCGCTATGCTGTTCATCTGCAGAGCGGGAAGTCCCAGCATATACACAAGGAAATACTGGCTTGCCATCTTCTGTATAGCAGCTTCACCGCCGAGCCATCTCGGAAGCGGTGTGCTTATAAGTGCTGCAACGAGTGCGAGCAGGGCGCTTATGCACATGGCTATTATGAGTCCCTGTTTCATGATATTTCTGGCAGATTTATCCTCACCGGCGCCCACAGCCTGGGCTATCTGCACAGTAAATCCTGTAGTCACTGCAATGCACAGCCCACCAAACAGCCATGTCGTGGACGAGACAAGTCCGATGGCTCCCGATGCATTTGCACCGAGACGCCCCACCATGGATGCATCGATGTACTGCATGACAATGGACGAGATCTGGGCAAGGATCGCCGGAATACTGAGCCTGACCGTAAGTCCTATCTGCTGGGATGCGGTCATGGACTTTCCAGATATCATGTCCTTCAGCAAGTTTTCACTGCTACTCATCTATATCTCCTTTTTTAGCCGCATTGTCTATGTTTACCGTCTCTGCGTTCATTTTTCTGAATGCCGTGGTTCCCTCGGCAAGTCTCTTCATGCCCTCTTCCACGATCGACCTTGGACATGCGATGTTAAGTCTGATAAATGCCTTTCCGTTCTTACCATATGAAAGTCCCGGCGACATATAGAGTCCGGTGTTCTTCCTGATAAATGCTGAAAGCTGTTTTGCGTTGTCAGTTATCTTACTGCAGTCAAGCCAGAGAAGGTATGTGGCCTCCGAATACACCACCTTTATACCCGGCACTTTTTCATCTATAAACTTCCTGACATACTGCTTGTTCTCATACAGATACTGCCTGAGACTGTCCAGCCACTCGCCACCATTTGTAAATGCTGCTATCGCCGCATCCACCGCAAATGCATTTGGCTCGGCTACTTCATCTGTGTTCAGGCCTCTCCACATCTTGTGTCTCAGGAATTTATCCGGAACCACAATGGCCGCAGTCTGGATTCCGGCTATGTTGAAGGTCTTTGTCGGCGCAATACAGGTCACGCTTATATCCCTGCATGTGTCAGATGCCGTGGCAAATGGCACATACTCCTTTCCAGGATCGGTGAGATCGCAGTGTATCTCATCCGAGATGACCGTCACACCATACTTTGCGCATAGCTCTCCCACATGGGCAAGTGTCTCCTTATCCCAGATCTTCCCCGCAGGATTCTGTGGATTGCAGAGTATCATGAGGCTGGTCTGTGGATCTGCAAGCTTTGCCTCAAGATCCTCAAAGTCCATGGCATATCCCTCGCCGTCGTATTTCAGAGGGCTTTCCAATATATTTCGCCCATTGTTGTATATAGAATTAAAGAAAATATTGTAGACAGGGGTCTGCACTACAACATTCTCTGCAGGTGTAGTGAGCTTTCTCACCGCCGTTGATATGGCTGGGATGACTCCGGAGCAGAACACCAGCCAATCCCTGTCTATCGCAAATCCGTGTCTGCTGCCCCACCAGTTCACGTAGGCATCTGCCCACTCGTCCGGGATGATGGAATATCCGAATATTCCGTGCTCAACCCGGGCTGCCAGTGCCTCCCTGATGCACGGAGCCGTCTGAAAGTCCATGTCTGCCACCCACATTGGCAGTTCATTTTTCGGCACGTCCCACTTCAGGGAGCCTGTGCCGCGTCTGTCTATAACCTTGTCAAAATCAAACTTCATGTTTATCCCTCCACTTCATGGAGAGATTCCGCGGCTGCTGTGGCAAACGGCTGGCACATATAGAGTGCTCCATCACGTTCGTCTTCCCTCGCCTTGCTTTGCTTCTATCTGCACTGCGCTCTGCAAGCGATAAGTGCGTTGCTTGCGCCGCTCCGGCAAGAAGCAGCAATGCTCAGTCGACTTCACTACCAATTGAGCACTCTATATGTGCCAACTCGTTTCACCACAGCAGCCGCGGAATCTCATTTACGTTATGATATGCCACCATGTATTTATCATCATTCTACGTAAAAATTATTATATTTCTCTTATTTATATTATCATATGCTGTCACACGTATGGGTGATGTTTTGCCGTGAATCCCTGTGCTTTAATTTAGTCCTGTACTATTATTTTCGTCTTTGACGGATCTACTTTGTCTTTTTCTATTATCAGGTTGTCAATGTGCTGGGCTTTGATGGTTCCTGATGTCGGGTTCATGACACTGTCTATCTTGCTGCAGATGTCGGCATCCACTGTTGAATATTCAAATGCAAGTGTTGTGTTGATGAGCTTGCAGTTCCTCATTACAAGGTTGTCGATGTAGCACATGCCCTGAAGGCTCTCGATGGTGCAGTTCACCAGGGTGAGGTTCTTTGCGTTCCAGCCAAGATACTCGCCCGATATGAATGAATCATATACGGTCACGTTCTCTGTGTTCCAGAATGCATCCTTTGAAAGCAGATTGGAGTTTCTTATCTCCACATTCCTGCATCCGTCAAATGAATAGTTTCCGTCAAGCTTCAGGTCGTCTATCTTCATATTATTGCTGTTCATGGCAAAATAGTCGCCCTTTGCTGTCACGTGGTCCATTGTCACGTCATCGCAGCTCCACAGTGTCTCCTCCGCATGGGTGAATGTCACATCCGTAAGCTCCAGACCTTTACATCTGCGGAAGTTCTTTGGCGCCTGGATGAGTGCCCGCCTCACCGCGATATTATCAGTGTACCAGACTCCGGCTCTCGCCATCTCAAACCAGTGGCAATCCTCCGCAACAATGTTCTTGCTGTACCACAGCGGATACTTCCATTTGAACATGCTGCCGTACAGATTTATGCCGCGGCTCTCCTTAAGCGGAGACTCGCCGTCGTCAAATATCGTATCATATATATCGAGATTTTTTCCCATGAAAAGAGCTCTCTCACCTGTCAGAAACTCCTGTCTTATGATTTTCTTTTCTTCTTTCTTATCCATCTCGTTCATCTTCCTTTTGTATATTCTCTATTATATTATTGGCCTATTATCACCATGTTATCACTTCTGGCAAATGCGAATATGACTGAGCTTATGACCACCATGAGTGGCAGTGCATACAGTAATATATTTATTACCTGAGATTTGCTATATTAACAGACTTATCCTCTTAAATTAAGGGATTCTCAACCAGTCTTCTTTATATTATAATTTACACATACAAGTCCGGCATGTAAATAGGGATCTCATGTCTGACATTTTGGGGAAACAACAATTTCAGGAGGTACATTATGATTTTAACATCGGGGGGATTCTATCAGTATTTTTTTCAGACTATTACCTTATACGACTTACATTATTCCAATAGCATCATTCATCATAGCTGTGGTCATCGGTCTTTCCATACGGGGTAAGGCATGCCGTATCGAGCGGGACTATACCAGAACGTCCGCCAATATCACATCTGTCAGAAGAGTCAGTAAAAGAACCCATATCAACTATGAATACCGCGACCAATCCGGAGTATTGCACAATGGTTTTCTTTCCGTCCGCGGTCTAACAAATTACAACTCCATGTCGTCCATCGCAATATATTACAACCCGGAGAATCCATCTGCATCTTATACGGAAAAAACTATGAACAGCGACAAAAATGCACCATTCATCTATGGTGGTGCTGTTCTGCTTGGAACTTTGGTATTTTTATGGAGAAGGCGCTGATTTCTCAGCGTCTTCTTTTTTATACCCTGATGAGATCCTTTGCCACCTCACCGGCTATGATAAGCCCTGCGACTGATGGCACAAATGCCACGCTGCCCGGGATGTCTCTGCGCTCTGTACATTTGTGCTCTGCTCCTGGAGGACAGATGCAGTTGTTTCTGCAACTTATCGCCATATCTTCGATCGGCCTTGTCGGAATCTCTTCAGAGTATACGACCTTGAGTTTCCTGATGCCTCTCTTCTTCAGTTCTCTTCTCATGACCTTCGCAAGCGGGCACACCTTTGTCTTGTATATATCTGCAACCTTGAACTGGCTTCCGTCAAGCTTGTTTCCCGCACCCATGCTGCTGATGATCGGGATATTCTTCTCCTTGCACTTCATGACAAGAGCGATCTTGGCTGTCACGGTGTCCACCGCGTCGACTACGTAGTCGTAGCTGTCCCAAGGGAAGTCATCCGCATTTTCCGGAAGGAAGAAACATTTGTGTACCTCAACCTCCACATTTGGATTGATGTCAAGCATCCTGTCCCTCATAACATCGGTCTTATACTTTCCAACTGTGCTCCTTGTCGCTATGATCTGTCTGTTGAGATTTGTCAGACACACCTTGTCGTCATCTATCAGGTCAAATGCTCCGACACCGCTTCTGACCAGCGCCTCGCATACATAACCGCCAACTCCGCCTATTCCAAATACCGCTACCTTAGAGCCTGCCAGCTTGTCCATGGCTTCCTTGCCAAATAGCAGCTCCGTTCTCGAAAACTGTGTTAACATCTCTTATTCTCCTAATATGATATATATCCCACTACAACTATATACAAAATAAGTTTTTTTTCAACTGAAATCTTATTGCCCCTCCGTCCCTGATTTATATCGAGTACATGTATCCGATCCGGTCACTGTACTCCCGGGTGAGATCGGCGATGGTTTTGTTGTCAAGGACATTGTTGATGGCAGTCTCAAGGTCATCCCACACCTCTCCAATGACATCGTTCATGACCATATTGGTGTCGCCATCCTCATCAACTCTGTTATCGATTGGTGATATCCTGCCCTCTATCGCCCTTAGCACCATCCCAACCGTGATCTCCTCCGCCGGCATGTTCAGACGGTAACCACCTCTCGGACCTCTCACGCTCCTTAAATATCCTGCCTTTAGCAGAGAAGATGTAACCTGCTCAAGATATTTGTCAGACAATCCACATCTTCTGGCTACGGCTTTGACAGTAACCGTGCTGCCGCTGTTTATCGATATATCTACCATGAGTCTCAAAGCATATTGTCCCTTTGATGATATTAACATTTTTCCGCCTCCTGTTCATTGTTATATTTTACCTATAGAATTACTATGAATTAGTTTTATTTTTTTTGGCAAGGAGAAAAAGCAGTTATAATGTTCTTACCTTATCTCCGTGCCAATTATTTTCCGTTTAATTCACTTGATTTTTATGATTATGTTTCTATACTGCCTACCATATGTTGCTGATCAGATACTCAAGTTATACCTTCTTTTTTAATCCGTTCAGGTATTCCTCAACATAATGGATAACTGCTGCACCATCTCCAACTGCTGTCGCCACCTGGCGCACTGCCTTGGTCCTCACATCTCCCGCGGCAAATATTCCCGGTGTGCTGGTCTGTCCGGTCTCGCCCGCTGCAACATAACCAGCGTCATCAAGCTCCACAACGTCACCGAGGAAGTCTGTGATAGGGCTTGTTCCTATGGCAATAAATACACCGGCTACCGGAAGCGTGAAATTGCTGTCTGTCTGTCCGTCCACTGTTTTCGGTGTCTTAACAGCGACCTTTAGTTCCAGCTTGCCCGGCGTTCCGCCTATCTCCGTCACCTGCGCAAATGGGTGGAATTCTATATTCTCAGTCTCAAGCACCTGCGCTCCGAGTATTTTCTCGCCTCTGAACTCATCTCTTCTGTGGATCAGATGTACCTTGCTGCACATCTTTGACAGATACAGGGCATCCTCAAGAGCTATATTACCTCCGCCCACAACTGCGACTTCTTTGTTCCTAAAGAACGCTCCATCACATGTGGCACAGTAAGAAACTCCTGCCCCTGTGAATTCCTCCTCACCGGGAACGCCAAGCTTTCTGTGCTTTGCGCCTGTGGCTATCAGAACCGCCTTTGTCTCTATGCTGCTGCCATCCTCCAGGCTGACCTTCTTGTGATCGCCGTGATCCTCGATAGCTGTCACCTCTCTGTCATCAAACTCCACGCCAAATGTATCCGCATGTTCTCTGAACTTCATACCCATGTCAAAACCGCTTATGCCCGGCAGTCCAAGGTAGTTGTCAACCTGCTCTGTATTCACGATCTGCCCGCCGGAGAATGCCTCCTTCTCCAGTACCACCACGTCCATCATCGCCCTCTTGGCGTAGACTGCGGCGGACAGACCCGCAGGGCCGCTGCCCACAATAACCAAATCTCTCATATTTCCTCCTTGTCGAAGAAGGTCGCTGTCATGTTTATGTGATGCTCCAAGGCTACGCACGACTCTGTCACCTTGTCTTAGCTCCTGAATTGAACATCAGCCCATCAAAAGTCGCCTTCGGCGAGGGGCTGACGCTACATGTCAAGTTTTCACAGAAAACTTGACACATTATTTGCATTCGCTCCCGCCCCCCTATAAGGGCAAGGGGGCTCCCGCTCAGCAAGGAGCGACAAGCTTCCGTCGTCTATGTGCTACCCGCCTTTGGAGCATCACATAAACATGACAGCTTACTCTTCGATAACCGTTAGTTTTATTATGTTATTTCCAAACCACTCTTTTAATACTTATCTAATTATTTCTACAATATAGGAATATAAATTCCTTTTTAATGAGACATCTTCTGACCTACTAAGTCTCTCTAGTTCTCTTTGTATTTCTTTATCAGCTCACAGGTTTTGGATACGTCTTCCTTGCTGTGTGCGTAAGATACGAACATTGCCTCGAACTGTGATGGAGCAAGGTAGATTCCGTTGTCCAGCATGTATGAGAAATACTTTGCATACCTTGCGGTGTCGCTGGATGTTGATGTATCCATGTCTACTACTTCCTGATCTGTGAAGAATACGCTCATCAGTGAGCCTATCTGGTTGACATGGACTGTGTCGCCGAGTGTGTCTCTGACTGTGTCGGCTATCTGCCTTGTGCTCTTTTCTATCGCAGGATATATTGTATCCTTTTCCTTCTGGAGTATGCGGAGCGTTGTGAGTCCGGCTGTCATGGCTATCGGATTGCCCGACAGGGTTCCCGCCTGGTATACTCCGCCAAGTGGTGCCACCATGCTCATGACATCGCGGCGTCCGCCGTATGCTCCCACCGGCATTCCGCCTCCGACTATCTTGCCAAGTGTTGTGAGATCAGGCTTTACCCCGAAGTATTCCTGGGCACCGCCAAGGCTGAGTCTGAAACCTGTGATGACCTCATCAAATATAAGAAGTGCGCCGTACTCATTTGTTATGTCCCTGAGGAACTGAAGGAATCCATCATGCGGTGGGACAACTCCCATATTTGCGGCAACCGGCTCGACCACGATTGCGGCAATGTCTTTGCCCTCCGCCTCAAATAACTTCTTTACGCTGTCCTCGTTGTTATACTCTGCTATGAGTGTATGCTGTGTATACGACTTTGGAACTCCCAGGCTGTCCGGAACTGACTGTGTAAGTGCCGCCGAGCCTGCCTTGACCAGAAGTCCATCACTGTGTCCGTGATAGCAGCCGCGGAACTTTACAATCTTGTCTCTGCCTGTAAATCCTCTCGCCACTCTGAGCGCACTCATCACTGCCTCTGTTCCCGAGTTGACCATCCTGGTCAGCTCCATTGAAGGCATAAGCTCATTTACCAGCTCTGCGATCTCGAGCTCTTTCCTTGTCGGTGCGCCGAATGTAAGTCCGTCATCACAAGCCGCCTTCACCGCATCTATGACTCTGTCATCGGCATGCCCCAGAATTCCCGGTCCCCAGGAGCAGACATAATCCACATAGGAGTTGCCATCCTCGTCAAATATATGTGAACCTTTTGCTTTCTTCATAAATACAGGTGTCCGTCCCACCGAGCCAAATGCCCTGACCGGTGAATTGACGCCGCCCGGAATTACCTTCTGTGATTTCTCAAATAGATCCTGTGAATTTGTCATTGCCATTCTTCTTTCTATAATTTATCGTCCTGTGTGACTTTTTATGATTCCGACTCTTTGGAAACGCCCCTCTCTCCTCCGTCGAGCGGGGCAGATCGTCGGAATCATTCCCAAATATGACTCTGTCATATTGATTCCGACTCTTTGGAAACGCCCCTCTCTCCTCCGTCGAGCGGGGCAGATCGTCGGAATCATTCCCAAATATGACTCTGTCATATTGATTCCGACTCTAACCATTTTGCCACGTCTATGGCATGATAGGTTATGATGATTCCTGCTCCGGCGCGCTTCATGGCTGTCATGTTCTCCATGACGATCCTCTTCTCGTCTATCCAGCCATTTGCCGCAGCTGCCTTGACCATGGAGTACTCGCCGCTGACATTGTACACCGCTATCGGATAGTCCGTGTGGTTTCTCACATCCTTGACTACATCCAGATAAGCAAGTGCCGGCTTAACCATGATTATGTCTGCTCCCTCGGCGATATCCGCCTCGCACTCTCTCAGAGCCTCCCTGCCATTTGCGGGATCCATCTGGTATGTCCTTCTGTCTCCAAACTGTGGTGCAGAATGTGCCGCATCGCGAAATGGTGCATAGTAACCAGATGCAAATTTCGCACTGTAACCCATGATCAGTACATCCGTCAGCCCGTTGTCGTCAAGTGCCTTTCTGATGTATGCGGTGTGTCCATCCATCATATCCGACGGAGCCACCATGTCTGCGCCAGCCTTTGCAAGTGATACAGCCATCTTGCCCAGATATGGATGAGTCTCATCGTTGAGTATCTTGCCGTCATGGATAATTCCGCAGTGACCGTGTGATGTGTACTCGCACAGACAAATGTCCGCTATGACTATCATGTCCGGATACAGCTCTTTTATCCTCCTGACCGCCTTCTGCATGATTCCCTGGTCGTCGTACGCGCTGCTGCCCACCTCATCCTTGTGAGCCGGTATGCCGAACAGGAGAACCGCGCTGATTCCGGCGTCCGCCACTCTGCGAAGCTCCTCCTCAAATGTGTCGAGTGAATACTGGTATATTCCCGGCATGGAGTCTACCGGATTCTTGATCCCTGTGCCCTCCGCCACAAACATCGGATATACAAGATCCTCCTTGTTAACCCGGTTCTCTCTAACCATATTTCTGATGGCCTCGCTGCCACGAAGTCTTCTGAGTCTTATCATGTTACTGCCTCTTTTCTCTAAAATAATAATCACCGATGGCTGATATAAGGTGCTCGATATCACCAACCTCCGGAACTATATCCGCATGATAACCAGCCCTCTCCAAAGCCTTCTCGGTCACATTTCCAAGTGCCGCTATGCGGATATTCTTCATTATATCATGTATTTTAAAACTGCCGTCTGTATTGTCCGTATGATCCCCACATGAATCTATATCATTCAACATATTGGCCACACCGCAGTTTTTTTTCTCTGCATCAAGAACATCTAGAAATCCTCTGACTCCTGATGCGCTGACAAATGTTATCACATCCAGATCCTTCAGATACTGTATGCTCTCCATCCTGCGTCCAACCACATCATAAACCGGGATCTCCTCATATACCACACCGCCCTGATCAAGTATGTCAAGCATCGTCTCGCTGCCCTGGACTGCCCTCGGAAGGAGAAGTTTCTCTCCGTCATTCATCACATTTGCAAGTCCCATAGCAAGGGCGCTTGTGGTGTACTCGCCCGGCACATAATCCGCTATGTATCCCTCAGATTTAAGCGTATCTCTTGTTCCAGCACCGACCACCGCAAATTTCAGATGAGCCAGTTTTCTGACATCTATATTCCATTCTCTGAGCCATTTGAAAAACAAGGTTATGGTGTTCTGACTGGTAAATGCCAGCCAGCTGTAATCTTCTATATGTTCCAGAGCCACTCGCAGCCTGTTCTTCTCCTCTGTCTGCTCCACACTCATATCCACTATGCTGTAGGACTGGCCGCCAAGTGCATCTATTGCAACTCTCATCTTCTCGCGAAGCTTTGGCGTTCCAACAAGTCCAACGTGGACATTCTGAAGCGGTCCTCTGTTTGGTGCTGTAAAATCCAACGCTGCATTTTCACCCACAACTATGATCGCAGGAGATTCAAGCTTTGCCTCGTTCACCTTGTCCGCAATTGTCTGTATATCGCCGCGGACTATCCTCTGCCCTGGCATGGTTCCTTTGGAAATGACCGCGACCGGAGTATTCTCCTCCGCCCCAGTCTGAACAAGTCTCTCCATGATCTGTGGCAGTCTGTTCAGCCCCATCAGGAACACGCTTGTCCCTTCCTGATTTCTGATGTAGTCGTAATCATCTAAACCACCTTCATCAGATCTGTGTATGTCCGCCCGCTTGTGTCCTGTTATCACGTGAAAGCTTCTACTCGTTCCTCGGTGTGTCACTGGTATGCCACACACCTCCGGAACCGCCACTGCGGATGTTATTCCCGGTATCACCTGAAATGGGATCCCCGCTTCTAAAAGTGCGGTCACTTCCTCGCCGCCTCTTCCGAATACAAATGGATCGCCGCCTTTGAGGCGCACCACCATGTTGCCTTTGCGGCCTTCCTCAACAAGTATCTCGTTTATCTCAGGCTGCTTCTTGTAGTGGCTGCCCGCCTGCTTGCCGACGTATATCCTGCGGCAGTCCGGCTTCACCATCTCCAAAAGCTGATAGGTTCCGAGTCTGTCATATATGATTGTATCGCATTGTTTTATGAATTCCAGGCCCTTCACCGTGATGAGTCCCGGGTCGCCGGGGCCTGCGCCTATCAAATATACCATTTTGTTCTCCAATACGCTGGGTGTGCTGGATTTGTGCCTGCTGGGCTACGCACAGCTCAATCATCTTGTCTTGCTTCTATCTGCACTCGTTTCCGCCCCCGATAAGGACGTTTGGGGCTACAACTCGGCAAGAAGCGACAAGATTCCATCGCTTATGTGCTACCCGCCGTAGAGACACCCATCCAACTCACACGGCTTACACATCGAAAAAATTTACTTCTTTACTTTTCTTTTATCTTCAATACATACTACTTCAAAACAATCTACATTTTATGTTTTTATTTATCTTTTAAATATACTGTTGCAAAACAACTTACTCTACTTTATTAAATTCTCTACCAGCTGTTCCCATTCTGCGGTGTTTCCTTCTACCGTCTTTCTGTGTATCTGGATTTCTTCATCTTTCTCTTTGTCCGAAGCCGCTGCGCCTGCCTTCATCAGACTCAGCTTCATGTGGTCGCCATGAAGTTCTGAGTACACGCCTATCGGTTCGTGACAGCCGGCGTTCAGGCGACTTAAGACTGCGCGCTCGCATGTGAGCTGTGTGTATGCCTCGGTATCATTTATCGCCCTCACCATGTCGTATACCTCGCCAAAGGTTCGTGTCTCTATGGCTATGATTCCCTGACATGCTGCCGGAAGCATGGACTCTGTGCTGATGTATCTGAATGTAAGTTCGTCCTTGTGCACTTCAAAGCATTCTGTGCTGTCATTGCCTTTGTCTTCAATAACTCCCAGGCGCTCAAGCCCTGCCGCTGCAAGAATGATGGCATCGTATTCGCCATCTTCCAGCTTCTGTATGCGGGTGCCGACATTTCCTCTCAGATTCTTGCACACCGCATTTGGATACATGTCTCTTATCTGGTACTGCCGTCTCAGGCTGCTGGTTCCCACCACGAAACTCTCGTTTCTGTCAAATGACCTGCCGCTCTTATATATGAGAACGTCCTGCGGACATGCTCTCGGAAGTGTACCCGATATCGTAAGACCTTCCATGATCTCCATCGGCATATCCTTGGCACTGTGTACCGCTATATCTATGTCACCTTTAAGTATAGCTTCCTCGAACTCCTCGACAAATACCGCTTTGCCTCCGAATTCCAGAAGCGCTCTGCTGGTGTCCCGATCCCCCCGGGTACTCATTGTAACCATCTGAAAATCAATCTGGGAAAATCTCTCCTTGAGCGCCTTTATCACCAGTTCAGTCTGAGCAAGAGCAAGCATGCTGCCACGGGTTCCAACTTTTACTGTTTTTTTCTGTCCTCCGCTTTCGCAATCCAAACCGTCACTATTGAATCCATCTGCCATGTCATTCTCCGCAAATTTACGAATATTCGGTTTATTTTTACCATGTCCATTCTCAACTCTCATCTAACAGACTCCTAACCATTTGCTGAAATGCTTTCTTTCGCTCTTCCTCGCCGTCTATCTGTGCTTTGATCTGCTCCCGGAGCTCACCCATCCGCTCCGCTATGTCGCCATAACTCCTGCCTAAATGGCTCTCTATATTTCTCTTGATCGTTCCCGCAAGCACCGGACTCTGTCCTCCGGTGGAAACGCTTATCACGACCTCTTTATCCTTTATGATCGCCGGAAAGTAGAATCCACAATCCGATTTCACATCCACCACATTTACCAGTATGCGCTGCTTCCTGCAGAGCTCAGCCATGTCGTGGTTGACTTTCTCATCGTCCGTCGCCATTATGACGACAAATGCACCGTCAATATCCTGCGGTTGCACACGTCTTTTTACAAGTGTTAGGCATCCAGAATAATCTGCAAAATTCTCTACAGAACCACGATCATCGCTTGTCGCTGCACAGTATTTGTCTGGCGTATTCACCTGCTCCGCCAGTTCTAAAAGCTCCGGGCAGAACTCCGGTGACACCACTGTGACCACCGCGCCAAATTCCAGCATGCTGCACACCTTTCTGTATGCAACAGTTCCGCCTCCTGCGATCAGGCATCTCTCATTATTCAATTCTATCATAAATGGGAAATACGACATCACTACCTCTAATTTCTATTATTGAGTCTCTATTAAAAAGCACCCAAAGTTGTTCCAATTATCTGACATCTGACAAGAGCCTAGTCAGCCGATGATACTGCATAACCTCAGGCAAACAAGCAGTATTCAGTTATCACATCCAGCAATCACAATACTGTCCAGCATTTTCTCAAATGCCTCATACTCAAGCTGCCCTTTGAGTTTATATACCAGCTTTGCGCCATCTATAGTCTTAAGCTTCGCCATCACGTCTCCGTGCTCCCTGTTGAACCTCGAAAATGCTATGTTCTTCATGATCTCGTCAACCTGTGATATGAGCCACGGCTCCATCTCTGTGATTGTTTTTGCCCTGCTTTCATTGTTCTCTCTGGAGAGTGTTCTGATATAGTCTATGTCACGCAGCACACATCCGTCCACATCTGAGACCGCAGGATCAATGTCCTTTGGCATTGCCAAATCAAGGAGCAATCTCCGCTTCGGCTGCATTTTCACAGCCTCCGCCAGCTCATCCCTGACAAATGTATAATGTGGGCTTGCTGTCGCACTGATGATGACATCCGCCCAGGCTGCCAGCTCATATCTTCTGCTGTAGTCCTCTATCCTGATCTGCTGATGTCTGTCAAATATGCTATCTGCACTGTGGTGACTTCTGCTTGTGCCTGTTATCTCTATATCTGGCGCAAGATCTGCAATATCCTTGACAACTATGCTGCCTATCTTGCCTGTGGCTCCTACGACCAGGATATGCCCGGTATTTGCCTTTTCAGCATCCACACTCTCAGCTTGACTGCTGCTTACCACATCACTTCGAACATCTCTGCACGTATTTTCAATGCCGCCATTTCTTGTAAAATTCACTGCCTCCCGTGCTGACAAAGTTCCGACGGATACCGGAAGTCTCGTGGCATCACTCTCCGTTGCCACCGCCTTTGCCGCCGCAAGTGCTCCCTGAAATGCTATATTCAGCTCGCCGTCACAGGCTCCAAGCTTCTTTGCCACAAGATATGCGCTCTTCACCTGATGTATGATCTCCACCTCGCCGAGCACCATGGAATCCATACCACACGCCACTCTGCACAGATGTAACATACACTGGAATCCCTCATAATTCATGCTATATCTTCTTATGAGGCTGACAGGGACATCCCTATCATTAGCCAGAAGCATTTCTACCTGTTCAAGCAGGCCACCTCGCCCACCGGAAGCTTCACCGCTGCTCATTTTTCCTGTTATAAAAGGCCCACATGGCTCACATTTATCCGTAAAGTATATTTCCATCCTATTGCAGGTCGACAACACGACACATCCACCCACCGCAGCCTTTAGCTGCTCGGTGAACTGTCTCTGTCCTTTTGTCGAAAATGCAAAGCTCTCCCTGACATCGGCCGGTGTATTCTTATGATTTATACTTATGCAAAACATATCTTCAGTAACTCCAAATGAAAATTTATGACAAGCCCACGTAAAGAACAAGGGCGGGTATCAAAGCCCGCCCTGTTCTTTCAAATGCCTGCTATCTATCATGATTCTATAACAAGCTCCTCTATCGTCACATTCTTTTCCTCATCTATGTTGAAGGCCTTGAGTACCGGATTGTCTATCTCCATGAGGGAGAGAATCAGATAATTCACCTTGGAATCATATGCAAGTCTCTTATCCTCCTCCGAAGGTCTGGATGGAGACTCTGGATGGGAATGAAAGTTGCCAAGAAGCTCGTATCCATTTGCACGCATATCCTTAACTGCCGCAAGCTGCTCTCTCGGGTCCATGGAAAAATGCTCGTTGCTGGCGTCAATATTTGTCAGGAGATACACCTTCCTGATGTACTTCTTGTCTCCCTCTCTGACACCGCCGATCAGACCACAGGACTCATTTGGAAGGCCTTCCTTGCAGTGTGCAAGTATCTTCTCGTAATCAGACTTTGTCATGTACAACATCTTACTTCATATCCTCCTTATTATCAACTGTAACAGGATCTGTGCTTGAGGATACATTGTTTGTTGTATGCCCGCCCCCGACTGACAATACCATATCCGGGGTCGCTCTCGCTTAACTTGGTCTGCAGCGGTACTAAGGTGCTGCTTAAAGCACCACCTAAGTACCGGCGACCGCGTATTCCCCTGATATGGTATATGTCATCAGGGGCGGCATAATAACAACCGTACAGGCATTCCTCAAACACAGATACCTGCCTTGATCTTCTACTTACCGTCACACTCTATCTGCTCGTAGTCGATGAGCTTGGTGATGGTTGGATTCGGTCCACATACAGCACATCCACAGCCCTTCTTGTGAGGGAGCTTTACTGTGTGGAATTCCATCTTAAGTGCGTCAAATGTAAGGAGTCTTCCTGTCAGAAGATCGCCAACTCCAATGAGATACTTGATTGCCTCCATAGCCTGAAGACTTCCGATGACACCGCCCATTGCTCCGATGACTCCGGCCTGCTTACATGTAGGAACCGCATCCTTTGGAGGTGGATCCTTGAATACACATCTGTAACATGGTCCCTCATCTGGAACATATGTCATAAGCTGACCCTTGAATCTGATGATTCCTGCATGTGAAAATGGCTTCTTAGCCATAACACAGGCATCGTTGATAAGGAATTTCGCAGGGAAGTTGTCTGTTCCATCGATGATGAAATCATAGTCCTTGATGAGATCCATGATGTTCTCTGATGTCACGAACTCTCTGTATGTGATCACATTTACATCAGGGTTCATGGCGTTCATGGTCTCCTTTGCGGATTTGACCTTTGCCTTGCCCACATCTGCTGTTCCGTGAATGATCTGCCTCTGAAGATTTGACAGATCTACCTCATCGGCATCAACGATACCGATTGTACCTACTCCGGCTGCTGCCAGGTACATAGCGGCTGGCGCTCCCAGTCCACCTGCACCGATGATCAGCACCTTGCCATTTAACAATTTCTTCTGTCCCTTCACGCCAACTTCCTGAAGGATGATGTGACGTGAGTAACGTTCCATCTGTTCGTTTGTGAATGCCATTAGAAGCTGCCACCTCCCATGAAGTAGAGGAACTCTACTGTATCGCCGTCCTTGAGCTCTGTTGTTGCAAATGCATCTGAGTCAACAAACTCATCATTGACTGTTACTGTGACATAGTCCGGATTCTCAACGTTCTCTGATACGATGATCTGAGCTATTGTTGTCTTCTCTGCTATCTCTTTCTTCTTTCCTGCTATTGTGACTGTCATTTTTCTTTCCTCCTGACGATTCATTTGCCTGTCCGACGTTGCCAGACTGACATAAAATGTGATTATATACTTTATAATTTTAATTATATAGTTTCATTCTTCTGTACACCGGAAGTAATTGACTACAGTCAAATACTCCATTGTGTCACTTTATCAACGAATTTCTACAATATTTTGCCAACTTCCTCCTCCAGCGCATTTCTCTTCACAAGACCGCGGATGCGGGAAACCTCCTCACCACCCTTGAAGAAGAGTATAGTTGGTGATGCCATGACTGCGTACTTCTCAGCAAGCTCTGCGTCGAAGTTTACATTTACCTTGTATACATTTACCTTGTCCTCGTAGTCATCCTCGATGCCGCCAAGGATAGGTGAAAGCTGCTTGCATGGTATGCAGCTGTCCGAATAGAATTCCACGATGGCCGGGATCTCCGACTGAAGAACCTTCACATCGAAATCCTCTGCACTAACTCTTACTGCCATTCATTTTCTCCTTTCCTGCCGGATGTTTTCACTGCTTGAGTTATATATTTATCACATGTTCTGCTTAACATTACCATATCATGGGAATACGAAGTCGCCGGTACTCAGCGAGCTTGCGAGCGATAGTACCGCTGCAGACTGAGTTAAGTGGAAACGACCCATGATAGGTATGTTAAGACAGAACATGTAAGCATAGTATGAATTATTGCAGTGAAACATCCGGCTTACCTTATCTGATCAATCCTCCAGTTTTTTAACTATAAGATCATAAGTACCGTTCTCGTTGTCGATGAGCTTCAGGATCTGCTGTCCTTCCTCCTTGAAGCTTCTTGGTACGTTCTGTACAGGCTCGCCGTCGTTCATGGTAACCGCAAGCACCTGTCCTATCTCAAGCTCCTCCATGGCTACCTTCGCCTTGACAAATGTCATCGGGCACACCACATCAGTTATATCTACTCTGTCATTGATTTCATAATCAGCCATTGTAAGCCTCCTTTAATACTTCTTTGAATTTGTCTAAGCCCACACGCTCCAGGGTGAACTGGAAACGCTCGCTTGGCTTTGCATTGTCTGCAAAGAACTGTATTGCCGCATCTGTAATACGGAAAAGCTGTTCCTCAGATGTAACAACCGGAAGTAACTCCTCGCCGCGGTGGATCGTGTTACCAAATAATCCTCCGAATGAGACAAGGTATCCTGTCTCGCCCTTCCATGCATCTGTTGGACATGCCTTTGCGCATCGACCGCAATAGTTACATTTGTCTGTATCGAGGATGATCTTGCCGTCCGCCATGGTGATCGCGCCCTCACGGCACGCCTTGACGCACACGCCACACATGATGCATGATGGCTCATCCCACTCTACTACCATTGCGCCCTTGATTCCCACGTCGTTCTCCTCTGCCTTCAGACAGTTGTTCTGGCATCCTGTGACACCGAACTTGAACTTGTGAGGAAGCTCCCTTGCGTAATATCTGGCATCGAGTTTCTTTGCTATGTCATAAGTATCTATATTGCCGCTCGGACAGATCTGATTTCCCTGGCACGCTGTGACTGTTCTTACTCTTGGGCCACACACACCCGGCTTACAGCCTCCCTTTGCCAGTTCCTCCTTCACCTCTTCCACATCGTCAAGCTTGACAAATGGGATCTCAACACTCTGTCTCGATGTGAGATGTACATGTCCATCTCCGTATTTCTCGGCAACCTCTGCTATCTTCTTGAGATTCTCTGCGGTAAGATTTCCTCCCACCACCTGAAGTCTCAGAGAAAAGTTATTCTTCTGCTTCTGTCTCATGAATCCGCCCTTTTTCAGAGCCGCGTAATCTACTGCCATATGTAGTTCCTCCAAATCATTTGTGTATTAGTCGGCAAGGGCTTTCTGGAAATCTTCTATCAGATCCTCCACGTCCTCGATTCCGACACTAATACGAATCATATCATCATATACGTTGGCGTCAAGCTTCTCCTGCTCTGTGCTGTGCGCATTCAGTGTTGATTCAGGATGCACGATGAGCGTCTTTGTGTCTCCTATGTTCGACACTATCTGCGGTATTGTGAGCTTGTTCATCACCGCAAATGCCTTCTCCTTGCTGCCGACTCTGATGGTGATTATGGCACCATAACCACCGTGGAGCTGTTCATTTGCGATGTCATACCAAGGACTGGATTCAAGTCCCGGATAGTTGACCTTTACACCCTCCTGACTTTCCAGGAACTGAGCAAGGGCAAGTGCATTGTGTGAGCATCGCTCCATTCGAAGCCCCAATGTCTCCATGCCCAGCATATTGTAAAATGCCGTCTGCGGAGCTATGCAGGCTCCTGTATTTCTAAAAAGTCCGTTTCTGAGCTTTGCTATATAGGCGAACTTTCCGAACATCTTGTACTGCTGCAGAAGCGGATAACGCTCTGCGTCCCATTTGAAATTGCCGCTGTCGGTGATGACTCCGCTTATGGCATCGCTGTTGCCATTGATGTACTTGGATGTGGAATTGATGACTATATCCGCTCCAAGTGTCAGTGGTGTGACCAGATATGCAGTTGCCACTGTATTGTCTATTAGGAGCGGAAGCCTGTGTGAATGTGCCAGCTCCGAAAGCGCCTTTATATCCACCACATCAAGCTTCGGATTGCCGATCGTCTCAGCAAATATCACTCTGGTGTTCTCATTTATCGCTGCCTCAACCGCTTCCTTATCCGATATCTCCACAAATGTCGTCTTGATTCCAAATGCCTCCAGATCGTGAAACAGATCTATCGTTCCCCCGTAGAGTCCTGTGCTGGAGACTATCTCTCCGCCAGCTCCTACTATATTTAAGAGTGCATTTGTGAGTGCCGCCATTCCAGAAGAACACGCTACCGAACCCACTCCCTTTTCAAGATTCGTCATCCGCTCCTCAAATGCAACTATCGTCGGGTTATTGATCCTCGTATAAGAATACCCCGTCGCCTTGTTGTGGAAAAGCTTCTCATGCTGCTCCGCCGAAGGCTGATAGAATGCACTTGATTGATAGATCGGTGTAAGTGTGGCGCCTGTATTCTCATCACCAAGCTTTGCGCTGTGTAATAATGCTGTGTTAAATCTCATGATCTTCTATGCCTCACTAAAATAAATATTGTCACCAGACAAATCGGGTGACTCTCCCGTTATTCCTATAATTCCTACGAACATGATAGGATTATATCCCTTATACCCTACTATGTCAATAGGAATTATAAAATAAGCCATGCACATAATCGAAAAAAATGATCTGATGGGAGTTTACTCACATTCAGATCATCTTTTGAGGTTATGTATATGGCGCATGCCATTCCACGAGCTGCGTTAGCAGCGAGGGGGGCATTGCTTATTTTGTAGTGGTAGTCATCGGGAGCTTGCTCACAATCAACTGGTGTTTTTTTGTTATCTATACGGCGCATGCCATCCTCAGGGCCGCGTTAGTGGCAAGGGGAGGGCATTGCTTATTTTATAATTCCGTACGGTATACACGGCACATGCCATTCTCTGGTAATGCCCCCTCGCCTTCGCCAGACGGCAGGTCGTCGGGGCTGATTAAATATGAACTTCGTTCATGCAGCCCCTCCTCACGAGCCACGTCAGTGGCGAGGGGAAGCATGGCTTATTTTAATTCGGATGGGCCTATTCTTATACGACATTTCTATCTTCTTAAACAACAGCAAATAAAAACGTATGGATCAGCCCCATTTCTCTGGCAGCTTCCCCATACGTTTTCACTCATTTCTTATTTGCAATTTTCTTATACAGCATCTTCCTCACATAGAAATAACATACTATCTGCATAGCGAGGGTTATGATCCAGGATGCCGGATATGAGATGAACAGAACCGCCAGAGATCTGTGTCTCGGAAAAATCCAGTATATCCACACGATTCTGGTTCCCACCGTTCCTATGATCGAGAGGAGCATCGGAACTCCGGAATGTCCCATCCCTCGAAGCGCGCCAGGAAACAGATCCATAAATCCACACAGGAAATATGTGACTGTCGTATATAGCAGAATTTCCATTCCGCACTTTATAACCGCTTCGCTGCTCGTATATATGTGCAGCAACTGTGGACCAAAGAAATACGCTCCATTGCCCAGAACCATCATTGCCGCAAATGACAATATCAGGCAGTCGATCAGTACTCTCTCCATACGTTTCCATTTTCCGACACCGTAGTTCTGGCTCGTAAAACTCATGCACGCCTGCGTTACAGCATTCACCGTCACATACAGAAAGCCAAATATATTATTTGCCGACGTGTAGCCCGCCATGGCAACCGAGCCAAACGAGTTGACTGACGACTGCAGCAGTACATTTGAAAAGTTGATGACTGTGCTCTGAATTCCCGCCGGAACTCCGACCGAAAAGATCTGCTTTACATATGCCCCCTTGATGGTAAGCTTTGAAAATCTAAGCTGATAGCTTGTCTCCGACATATACAGACAGCGGAGCACAAGCACGCAGGATATCAGCTGTGAGATAACAGTTCCGATTGCCACACCGGCAACTCCAAGCTTGAAAATAATCACAAAGCATAGGTTTAGACCTGTATTTGCAATTCCTGAAATAACCAGGAAAAGGAGCGGTCTCTTTGTATCTCCCACCGCTCTTAGTATGGCCGCGCCGTAATTGTACAGCATAAAAAACGGCATTCCCAGAAAGTAAATCCGCATGTATACAGACGAAAGATCAATTACATCATCCGGTGTATCCATAAGCGCTAACGCCGGTTTTGCACATATCAGTCCGACAAAGGCCATAATAATACCGCTGATCAGCGCTAACGTGATCGCGGTATGTACTGTTTCTGACATTTCTTTATCTTTTCCCGCAGCGTAAAATCTTGCCGCAAGCACGTTTGCCCCAAGGGATATCCCTATGAACAAATTGGTAAATACATTTATAAGTGCTGTGGTTGAACCGACCGCCGCCAGAGCCTGACTTCCACTGAATCTTCCGACAACGATGATATCTACTGCATTGAACATAAGCTGTAAAATTCCCGACAGCATAAGCGGCAACGAAAACGAGATCAGCTTATCCATGATCGTCCCGTTGCACATATCAATTTCATATTTATTTTGTTTTATTGTAGAACTCATAATTTTCCTCAGACTCTTTCGACATAATATCATTTTCTTTATGTACATAAGGTTATACACTTTGCCTGATTATGTCAACTTTTATGTCTATGTCGTTTATTTACACATAAAAAAGACAGGACTTTCCCCGATGCGTTGTGCCTTAACCACCTCCTTTTATGGCATGAAAAAAGCACCTTAACCTGTTATTGGCTAAAGTGCTCGTCGTTACATTCCCATTTCTTCTATCTCTTTTAGCATAAATTCTTCTAATTTCTTCTTATCAGGCAAATGCAGCATATAAGTTGATACAAATAATTGATTATCCATACCCGATAATGCATATTCTACCATCTGTGAGCCTTTATCTGTACAAAGTAGTATTCCTACTGGTGGATTATCTCCTTCTGTCATCTCATTTTTCTTATAATATCCTACATAAGCATTAAGCTGTCCCAAATCTTCATGTTTGAACTCATCATTCTTAAGTTCAATAATAACATTGCAATGTAAAAGCCGATTATAAAAAACAAGATCAATAAAATAATATTTATCATCTATTATAATTCGCTTTTGTCTTGCCTCAAAACAGAATCCCTCTCCAAGTTCTAACATAAACTCCTGCAAATGATCCATAAGAGCTTGTTCTAAATCAGATTCTGACACAGCATCCCTTGCATCAAGTCCCAAAAATTCAAATGTAAATGGGTCTTTTATTGATAGCATTGTTCCATTTGCACTATCAGCAGATTTTTTCAATAAAAGCTCTGGTTTTTTACTTATGCCAGCTCTTACATAAAGGTTAGTTTTTATCTGTCTGCGGAGTTCTCTTACATTCCAGTTACATTTCATACACTCTGTTTCGTAAAAAAATCGTTCAAACGCATCGTTTAAAACCATAATTTCTCGAATATGTGAAAAAGACAAGTTATTAACTAAAACATCTGGATCTGTGACAAATTCGTTCGACACTGTCGAACTTTTTCCAAAATCCGGTAATTTAAATTCGCTCGACACTGTCGAACCAATTTGAGGATATACTTTATAAAATTGTCTACAAGCCTTAAAAAGCGTATAATTCATTCCTTTTTGATCAATCTGTTTTTCCAAATTTTTCAAAAGATGAGAACCATATTCTGCTCTGTCACTGCCATCTTGTTCATATTCAACTATATAGTAACCAATCGCCCAATTACGCAATGTCATGAGCTGATTTACAGCACTTTTTGCTGCTGAACTTGCTTTATCATTTATTTGCTTAATACTATCTGCAAGCAGCTCAAATTCCATTGCATTACCTCCAATACATTGTCCTAAGACTATTATAAATTCGCATAGACACAGTATACCACAGCTCCTGTATCTATGCGATTTCTTTTTTATTGTTTTTGCCGATAAGAACTCATCTTCTCCACAGTAACCTCCAGATAGAAATAAGTCAGAATTGTTGCTTGGGGAACTCCTGCAGCAAGTGCTTTCTTCACTTCCTCTTTCTGCTCCGGTGTATATGACCAGTGCAGCATTCGATTTGTAATAGTATCTTCCCACTTAGGCTTTTCCCTTTCAGAATTCCTTACAGGCCTACCACCGACATTTCCACTAGAAGCACTGGCATTTGCTGTACTATCTGTTTTCTGGAGTCCTAGTAGGTGCCTGGACCCATGAACAGTGCCTGTATTTAGGCAACTACCCTCATAAGTTGTTATTGATTTGTTTTTCGTTTTTTACGATACAGACTGTATAACAGAAGGATACTTGAACCAATCAACATGACTTCCCACAATAGAAGATTATTTCTATCGCCTGTTTCTACACTGCCTTTATCATTACTTGGCTTATTGGTATTCGGTTTATCTGTATCTGGATTAACCGGTACAGCCTTAACAGTTACTTTAACCGTCTTTGTAGCAGTAGCACCCTGACTATCTGTTACCTGATATGTCACTTCATAAGTTCCGGCTTTCTTTGTATCTATTGCATTGTGAATGATGTCATATTTCTCTTTTTATTCTTGGTATGTTATAATGCAAGAAGCAGTTATTAAACAGGGTGGTGAGTCATATTTCCCTTTTTATTCTTGGTATGTTATAATGAAAATGTATCGAACAATGTACCACTTATAGTCATATTTCCCTTTTTATTCTTGGTATGTTATAATTATTCTCATAAGATGGCAAAACGACCTCAGTCATATTTCCCTTTTTATTCTTGGTATGTTATAATAATCACTTGGCATACATGTACATGTCAAAGTCATATTTCCCTTTTTATTCTTGGTATGTTATAATGTTATTATTTCATGGAATGCTACATTGTGGAAGTCATATTTCCCTTTTTATTCTTGGTATGTTATAATTCTAATGTTCCTTGGAGTGGAATCACCGATGTCATATTTCCCTTTTTATTCTTGGTATGTTATAATCTTCTTGCACTTGATGAATTTAAACCAATCAGTCATATTTCCCTTTTTATTCTTGGTATGTTATAATACTTCCTACTATATTATTTGCAAGCTTTTGTCATATTTCCCTTTTTATTCTTGGTATGTTATAATTGATCTTATCAATCACCTGTCCGATGCTCGTCATATTTCCCTTTTTATTCTTGGTATGTTATAATGACGAATACACGCAAGTATATGATTACCCTGTCATATTTCCCTTTTTATTCTTGGTATGTTATAATAGGATAGCAAAAAAGCTAGGATTTTCAACAAATCCTAGCTTTTTCACGTTAAAAAATCATATGATATCCAGCAAATTTGTGCTACCTTTTTCTTCTTTTTTTCTTGTTCCCACCAGTATTTTCATCGAAGAATACTGTTTATCCGTGAGAACCAACATTCTTACAGAACCCGTTTCTGGAAGATTTTCATTCAGACGCCCTTCATGTTTTCTTACCGCATCCATCCCATTGCACACACGAACATATACCGAATATTGCAACATACAATATCCATCATTCAACAGAAATTTGCGGAAACTGTATGCGCATCTTCTATCCTTCTTCGTCTTTGTTGGAATATCAAAAAATACAATCAATCTCATAAATTTACTCATAATTATGTCTTTCCAGCTCTATCAATTCTGGGATCTCAAGTTCATCCTTATTACCCATCAAAATAGAATTATAACTCGCTACCATTTTATCTATGGCATGATGTATTACATGTTTTTCTCCATGTATATCCATGTCATAATTCACAATATCCACCAATTGATACCGCATCTCTTTGCTTAGCTCTTTTCCTTCTTCCATATGCAGCTGTGTATAAACAAAATAATCAACAATTGCTCGATACGGCTCAATAAAATCATCTGCAAGATTGAAATTGTTCAGCTGGCTATGATGATTAATTCCAATAGAAGGCTCAAACCCATAACATACTATTGACCTAGATATATGACCTCGCAATATACTATATCCATAGTTAAGTGCCGCATTTATTCCGTTGTCATCTCTCCGAGTAAAGTCGTTGCCAAATAAGCTTTTAAAGTACAATGCTGCTGCCTGCGCTTCTACATTTGTCTTATCTCCAGACTGCACCTTTTTTGTCATATTGTATAATTGATCGGCATTCTTTTTGCCGCACAATTTTAAGCACATCGCCTGATTAGCTATCTTTTGTTTTACAATTTGCTGCCATATCCTGTTTTGTCTTGGTTTTGTTATCGCAAGCTGCGCAGTGAGCATCTTAAAATGTCTGCTATGTCTTGCCATAGGAAGAACAACTGTAGATGGTAGATGCTTTTCATCGCATATATAAACCAGACATCCATTCTCACTTAACCGCTGCAAGACTCCACTTGAAATCATAATTCCCGCATGTTCAAGCACAAGACAGTTTATATCCTCAAGCGGCACACACATATCTTCATTTCCGATTGCCAATTGATAATTATGAACAGAAATCCCTATATTTCTAGTCACAATGATATTACGATATGCCACCTATAACCACTCTCTTTCTTCTTTGGAACAAGAATATATATTTCCAAGTATATCAACATTTAATTTTTCAAAAATTGCTAGATTTTGTATACACAACCTCACATAAGTCTTCGCGCCGAGATCATGTTGTACATAGCTTATCCCTGCAGAATAGCGATCACTGGTTTTATAATAACCATTTTCTATTTCTTTATTTTTCTTTTGTACTTTTATAAGGTCATCCGGATATAAGCTAAACAGGAAATCTTTATCATCCATTTTCTTCCAATCAGCAGTCTCCTTATGGGCAACTACAGCCTTTGTTGGCATCCTGTGCAAATATAAATCTTTATAATATACCGGAATCATATAATATTTGCCATCTTTCCTGAATATATCGCATCGGTACATCCCTCCTCTATCTTTGACTCCTTCTCTATCTATATCTTCACCTCTTCCTCTAACCTTAACCTGATCATCAGCTACTCCTACATAGAGTTTAACTTTTTTTACAATCGGGCCATCAGATCCATCCTTCTTAGGTTTATAAAATGGCTCTGCAAATGCATCTTTTGCATTTCCATATCGAATTAGTCTATCAAGTAATTTATTATATAGTAGCACGTCGTCTTCTGGTCGATAATAATCTTTAATCTGCTTTTTGCCATTCACCGCTATCAGCTTTAGCTTGTCAAGGCTTGTTTTTTCTACAGTTCTTGAACTCGCCTCATCAACAGCCCGAATAGTATTCTCGCTTATTACCCCTGTCTTTTTCTTCACTGGAAGTCGTGATACAAAAATCGGCTTAGGTATATCACCCATGTAGCCTCTATCTTTTGCCCTCTCGATATAATCTTCTGGATGATCTGCCATAACCATCTCTACTTCCTCTCGAAACCATTTCCACGGCAGTGCTGTTGTTTCTAATATTTCGCCGGTTCTCCTATCAACAAGCTTATTCCCTTTTCGAACAACGCCACCCAACTCTTCTTGCTTATATATATTACTCATTTTCCAGATCATTTTTTCCGTGCAACACGCAATCACAATTGCATCCTGAGCATGGTGTTTATCACTTTTCTCTCTATCCTTTTCGAGCCCCCATTCATGTCTAAGTCTGGCTGTTATACCTCCGTTTAGAGGATATACATGTTTATTTCTAGCCCCATTAAAATATGGTTCAAATACCAAATGTCTGCGAATCAAATCTGCAACTACCTTAGTTGTATATCTCGTATCATTTAAGTTTCTAGATCGCCATTCATCAGAATCAGATGACTTTGTAAGCGCATTTTTTCTCTTTCCAGGACTTAACACATAATTATTAACCATTTTTACGAATTTGTTCCATGCCTCATCGTCATGTCCAATATATTCATGCGGTGTATGGTTTTTCTTGTCCTGATTATCCTTCTTTTTTACGAGCACCTTATTATTAAAGCTGTCGTTGAACGAACGGCTATATGGGATAATATGATCCACCTCATATTTTTCATAATCCAGTATATCCTCAACTGGTATTAATTTTTCCGAATACAGATCCATCTGACTCTGATTCTTCCAAAGACGATACCTCAGTATATCTTTCCGACGTATATCACTTTCAATCTTTCCAAAATTCTCACTTATGAACTTTATTGCCTCTTTCTTCTCTTTATTATTATTTTTTTGAGCAGTGGCAATTTTCTTTTTTACCTCCCCGGAATGTGGCAAATCCCTTGCCATTTCAATGTGAATTTCTACCGGGCTACCATATAGCTTAACTATTTCATTTAGAATCCGTACAGTTCTACGAACAGCACGTTTGACCGTGGGATTCATTATTTTGTCCACTGCCTCATTCAATAATTCTTTTGAAATATATTTTGTCTTCACGCCGTCTGTACTTAAGCTGTCATATCCCACCCGTAAACATGATTCCATATATGAATAACCAGCTTCCAATTCAGGCATCAGCTTCTTCATTGCCTTAAACGACAAGTTATGAAATTTTGCATAATTCAGCTTTAACATTTTTTCTATCTGCGCTTGATTTACCGATAAATCTGATAATTCTTCTCGTCTTTTTTCTTCCGATTTGTAATATGTCAACACCTTACCCACAGAATCCATCAACTGTTTTTGCTCTTCCGTCAAATCCTTATAAGATAAATTCAAAATATCTTTTACTTCATGCCAATATTTAAGCGAAATAAAGTCGCTCTTTTTTTCTGTATCCAATATCCTTTGCTTAAAGTCACCATTATTAACCTTAGAATATGTCAAGCCTCCAAATCGTTCTTCCAAATCAAGCTTTAGTTCTTTTCGTATAGCATTATATTTTACCACCTTAGTCTTATATGCAAGCTTTATTACTGCACTCTTTTCATCCTCATTAAGTGGTCTCTCATCCCCGTCGGCAGTACAAATTCGCAGATGATTTATTTTTTCAAGCAGTACGAATCGCTCCGATGTATACGAGGCTTTACATGCTCGTTTCTCTCCCTTCTCGAATGTACATTCACCAACCATCTTTTCAATCAGATTACCTCCATATGGACTTCCTTCACCTGGTCCTTCATCATAATTCCTCTGACTCTGCATAATGCTTAAAAATCGTTCTTCTAATTCTTTTGTCGCGAGAGTATTACCTAATTCCCTCTGCTTTTCAAATATTATCCGAACCTCTTCAACAAGCAAATCTCTGCTAATCGAATTACTATAGTTTCCCTCCGAATTTCGTGCCACTAGCAATTCATTTTCTTCACTGCTTCCACACCTTTTTTGTCTAAATTTAGCATCCTTATATATCATTTCCCCGGCTGTACGATATCCATGCTCATGCATATATTTTTTGTTTTCAGAAATTGCTGATAAAACTTTTTTGTCGTCTTCATCCTCCTGCTCATGCACTGCAGTACTCTTATACCCACGATGTTTGGCAAAATATATAAGAAGCTGTGCCAGTTCTCTATTATTCAGTATATATACTGGTTCATCCTGAATTGCAGCCCACCTGAGGAAATACACATCCTCAACTGCTCCTGAGTAATACTCATCCATATCCTTTTTTGAGACTATATTCATTTCCTGCAATAGGCTTTTCACTCGCTGTATTCTATGTGCCTTTCTACGTACAAGCCTTCTTCCAGATCTATACCCTCTTCTATTTGCTGTCGCCGTTATTTTTTCTTTCCCTACAGTAACCTCATCAAACGTGTGTACTCCAGCACGCACAATCCCGCATACATTGTCTTCTCCATCCAGTAAAAGAACTGCCCATCCAACAGACGCAATTCCAATATCCAGCCCCAATACATATCTAATTTTCTTTCGCATACTTTTCTCCTCCCTCTGTCATTATTGCAAAAAATCCCATTCACTCATAACGAATGAATGGGATAGGTTCGGCATACGCACGAATGCGCAGCCTTGTCACATTAACCTTTTTATTCTTGGTATGTTATAATAGTTATTATGACATATATTATTATAATCTAACATAGAGCACCATGTCAATCAAAGAAAATCAAACAAAACAGGAGCAAAACATATTCCCTCGTCTACTATACAAATAGTAAAATCACCTCCCATTTCCCCCTTATTTTTCCACTCACAGCGTCACTCTGCGCTTTATAAACGCATTTGCCAAAACCTATTGACACAGCGATTTGAATGGTCTAAAGTGTGCCTACCGGCCGGATAAAATACTAAGGAGGAACACTCTTGCCAACAACAAGAAAACTTTATGACAGCATCTTCAAGAAGATTCTCACGCTGTCCTCGAAAGCTGTGATCAACATGATTAACGGCCTGTTCAACATGTTTTACGATCCGGAAAACTCAACAGTATCTTATCACTGGACTGAAAATGTTCACGATAATCAGAATTCTATGACCACAACTCTGGCCGACACCATACTCGTAATCAACAATTCCGATGCATATCATTTGGAAGCGCAGATGAAAAAGGATGATTCTATTGTATTCCGTGTATTTTCATATGGAGCGGGATATGCAGATCAGACTAAGGAGATACTGCAGGACGAAGAGGGCTGTCAGGTATATCGAATTCATTTTCCTGAACCCTGTGTGATATATCTGAGCAATGTACCAAAATCAGTACCTGATACATATTCGTTGCAGGTGGGATTCGGGCATACCCAGAACATAACCTACAACGTCCCTGTTACAAAACTCACGTCCTGCTCCGTAAAGGAAATAAACGACAGGAAAATGATCATCCTGATTCCATTCTACATTCTGAAACTCCGCGAAAAGCTGAGGAATAAGAAAGCACGTACACCAGAGAATATAGCCTCATTGAAAAGCCTCATCAAAACAGATATAATGGGTAGCATAGACAAGAACGTGGAACTTGGGAATATAACAGCTGAGGATGGAGCACAACTATACAGATTTACTCAGATGCTTTATACTCGCCTATATTCCCAGTTTGAAGAGACCGAGGAGGTTACGGATATGGTGGAACAGTCGATTATTACATTTGTGGATGTTTTTCGGGAAGAGAAAGCCAGGATGGAAAAACGTATGGCTGAGATGGATAAGGAGATTGCCGACAAAGACAAGAAGCTCGCCGACAAGGACAACGAGCTTGCCGAATTAAGGGCAGAAATAGCCAGACTTAAAGGTTCTGACAAATAAATATTTCATATTACTACTTTCTATACAAAAGCGAAGGACGAAGGCATAAAACACCTCCGTCCTTCGCTTTATTATTATATTACTACGCGATCTTTTTTAGATGTAGTTTCCATCGTGAACCTGAGCCGCATCGTATACAGACTCCTTGCGGATCTCATCTGCAATCTCGTCTGCGTCGAGCTCGCCGTCAGCATTCCAATCGCCGCTGTAGACCTCGGCGCCTTCTACCTTGATTCCTGCGATCTGCTGCTCGCTTGCGAAGAGAAGTACGATGATTCCTGCGTGGTGAAGATGCTTTAATACAGCATTTACATCCTCGCGGATATCTGGAGCGTACAGATATGTATGACGTCCGTCGATGCTGAGCTTCTTCTCTACCGACTCAACAAAATCTCTTGTGACATTGCCTGCAGCAAATGGAACTATGACAGCCTTCTGTCCCTTGATTGCTGCACGCACATTTCTATCCACGCGTCCCTCGTAAAGTCCGGTCTCCTCAGCGTGAACCTCCTCGACAACACCGCAGGCACTTGTCATGTCTGTTACACGATCGATGAGTATGAGTTCTCCAAGAGTCTTGTGTTTCTTGAACTCGTCAACCACGATCCTGTCGGCAAATGCGATCCTGCAGACTGCGATACCATTCTTGGAAAGGGTGTCTGCTGATTTCTGCTCACCTGTATTTACATCTATGGTGTAATCGATGTGTGTAACTGTACCAGGGATCATCTTGGTTCCGAGCTTCACGAAGAAGTTCTTGCCATTGTACAGCTCATCGTCATCCATCCAGAGAAGTGTTGCGGTGATTGAAGATGCAACCTTTGCACCTGAATCAACTGTGAGCACACATCCTCTTGACACATCAACCTCACGGTCAAGCTGTATTGTTACAGGCTGTCCCTTCTGTGCTGAGTCCACTGTGTCAAATCCAACATGGATGCTCTTGACCTTTGCGGTCTCGTTGCTTGGGAGTGTGTTGATCTCGTCTCCGACGTGGATCTCACCATCCTCGATCTGACCCTGAAAACCTCTGAATGTGTGGTCAGGACGGCACACTCTCTGAACAGGCATATAGAATCCTGCCTCTGTGTTATCCTCTGCGATATCTATATCCTCAAGGTATGTAAGGAGTGCTGGGCCCTCATACCAAGGTATGTTCTCTGACTTCTTTGTCACGTTGTCACCCTCTGTAGCTGACACTGGGATGATAGTGATATTTGGCAGGCTGAGCTCTGATGACAGCTCATTTATCTGCTCTACGATCTCATTGAAACGCTTCTCATCGTAACCGACAAGGTCCATCTTATTTACCGCAAATACAAAGTATCTGATTCCCATCAGCGCGCAGATCCTTGCGTGTCTTCTGGTCTGCACCAGCACGCCCTGCTTTGCATCTATGAGGATGACTGCCAGGTCGGCAAATGATGCTCCAACCGCCATATTCCTTGTGTACTCCTCATGGCCCGGTGTATCTGCCACGATGAAGCTTCTCTTGTCCGTTGTAAAATATCTGTATGCAACGTCGATGGTGATACCCTGCTCACGCTCTGCCATCAGTCCGTCCAGAAGAAGTGAATAGTCGATGGCACCGCCACGGCTTCCTACCTTGGAATCAAGCTCCAGAGCCTTCTCCTGATCTGCATATAAAAGCTTTGAATCATATAATATATGTCCTATAAGTGTTGACTTTCCGTCATCTACACTTCCGCATGTTATAAATTTAAGTAATCCACTCATCTTAGAAGTATCCCTCCCTCTTTCTACGCTCCATGCTGCCTGCTGCCTCGTTGTCAATAACTCTGGTGGTTCTCTCTGAGGATACCGCACTGAGCGTCTCCTCGATAATCTCAGGGAGTGTGTCCGCTGTGGACTCCACGCCGCCTGTCAGCGGATAGCATCCGAGAGTTCTGAAACGAACACTCTTGTACTCTATCTTCTCACCAGGTCTGAGTTTCATTCTGTCATCATCGACCATGATGATATTTCCGTCACGATATACAACAGGTCTCTCCTTTGCAAAGTACAGTGATGGGATCTCTATGTTCTCACGCTCTATGTACTCCCATATATCAGCCTCTGTCCAGTTGGAAAGTGGGAATACTCTGACCTCCTCGCCCTTCTGGATCTTGGTGTTGAACAGCTTCCACATCTCCGGTCTCTGGTTCTTTGGATCCCAGGCATGCTGAGCATTTCTGAATGAGAGGATTCTCTCCTTCGCACGGGACTTCTCCTCGTCTCTACGTCCGCCGCCAAATGCTGCTGTGAAACCGTATTTGTCAAGAGCCTGCTTGAGCGCCTGTGTCTTCATGATATCTGTGTATGCTGAGCCGTGGTCAAATGGGTTGATGCCCTTCTTGACACCCTCCTCGTTGATGTACTCGATCATGTCCAGTCCATATTTCTTCGCTGTCTTGTCTCTGAACTCGATCATTTCCTTGAACTTCCATGTTGTATTTACATGTAAAAATGGAAATGGCGGCTTCTCAGGATAGAATGCCTTGAGTGCCAGATGAAGCATTACCAAGCTGTCCTTTCCTATGGAGTAAAGCATAACAGGCTTCTCACACTCCGCAGCAACTTCGCGGATGATGTATATCGCCTCTGCCTCCAGTTCGTCAAGATGTGATAATGTACCCATATCTATACCAACCTTTCTTCTTTTATCTTTTAATATTTATTAGCTTCCTTCTTGTCTATCACTATCTGGTCTGTGGTGCCATCCATCTTTCGGATATTCCACAGAAGCAGATCTCCCTTGTTCTCCACCGACATCCGGCTTCCCATTCCGCCGATGTCAGCTCCGAGATATAATGAGATGGCGTCAAATGCACACTCCTTGATACAGGATGAGCATCCCCAGCAATCCTTTGGGTATTTCATGAATATCTGTCCATCCTCATCTCTCTTTATGAGGGAACCCGGGCAGACATTTGCACATTTGCCGCAGTTTTTGCAAAGCTCTTTATTTATCACTATGCTCATATACATCCCCCTTTCCTTGGAACATCAGCCCATTTGAAGTCGCCTTCGGCGAGGGGCTGACGCTGCATGCCAGATTTCCTTCGGGGATCTGGCACATATTGCCTAGCTCACGATGTATCATCTTAAGCTCGCCGTCCACCATCTTTGAGTTGACAAATATCTCCCAGTCTTTGCTCTTCTCCGGGTAGTCCAGATTCTCAGCAAAGCTGTGCCATCTCGTCTCCTTCCTGTCCTTCAGGTGTGCGATTACAGAGAGTGCAACTGTGAGTCTCTCCTTCACCTCATACACAAACATGAGCTCGTGCATGTCATGGGCACTTATGTGCCATACAAGCTTCTGGAGCTGCTCTATCTTCTCCTTTGCCAGCTCAAGCTGTTTCTCGTTGAACTGGTAATGGGTGGATATTCCTCCGGCGTAGTTGTCCATGACCTTCTGCATGGCCTCCTCTATCGCCTCGTATGTGAACATCTTCTCGTCGGTATCGAGGAAATGGTCATACTCTTCTATCTTTCTGTCAAATGCTGTCTCCTCGTCAAGCTCAGGATCAAGGTATCCCTCGTCAAGCTGCTTTACCATGGCAATGGCTGCTATCTCTCCCTCAACCATCGCTCCGGTCACATACTTCTGTGGACATCCGCCCGCCACATCTCCGGCTGCGAACAGTCCGCGTATTGTGGACTCTCTGTCGTTGTCCACCCAGTAACCGCTCGCCGTGTGGCCGCCGACTATATAAGGCTCTGTGCCCTCTATCTCCACATTCTGCTCACTCGGATTCTTACCGGACTCAAGCCATTTGAGAGTCTGGCTCGGAGCCATGTTGAGGTATGCCCTCTTCAATGAGTCATCCTGCTCAGGGGTGATGCCCTCTGTTCTCAGGTAACATGGACCTCTTCCCTCTATATTCTCCCTCACCGTTCCGTACACTCTCTGAGACGTGGTGAGTCCGTATTTGTTCTCGTATACCTCACCGAGTGAGTTGACCTGCTTAGCGCCGACACCCTGGGCTATAGTTCCAGTTGGGGCTATGGTGTCCTTACATCTGAGTGCTATGAATCTCATCTCAAATGTGGTCATCTCCGCTCCGGCATTTATTCCCATTGCGTATCCCGCTCCGGTGTTGAACGGCGGATACCACATCTTATGTCTCGAAAATCCCGGATTGTTCGGTCTGTAAAGTCCCGCCGCACCGCCTGTAGCACAGAGCACTTTCTTTGCTCTGATCTCGTAGGCTGTTTTATCCTCTATGGAGAATCCAAATGCCCCGAGGATCTGATTATTTTCAACTATATAGTCCGTGATGTTGACTCTGTTCAGTATCTGACAGTTGTCAAGCTCCTCCACCGCCTTTGCCAGCAGTGGCTTCATGTTCTCGCCATTTATCTTGATATTTCTGTTGCCCCTTGCAACATACTCTCCATTCTCATCCTTGAGGATAACCAGCCCCAGCTTCTCCATCTTGTCTGTTACACGGTTCAGCCCCTGTGACATAGAAAGCAAAAGATCTTCTCTGACGATCCCGTCAGCGTCTGTCCTGCAGTAATCCACATAGTCCTCAGGCTTTCTGCCCTTCACTATGTATGCGTTGATGGCGTTCACTCCCGCCGCCAGACATCCACTTCTCTTTATATTTGCCTTCTCGGCGATGATGATGGAATAATCAGAATGCTCTCTGACAGTCAGCGCTGCATAGCAGCCCGCCGTACCACCACCGATTATCAAAATGTCCGTATGAAGTATTTTCCTGTTTGCAATACCCATATTTTCTCTCCAATCACTTTTATAATTAGATGTAGAATACATCGTTATCCTGCATTGCCTTGTTCTCCAGCAGATATGTCTGATTCTCATCAAATACATACAGCCTGTAGATGAGAACGTGGACCTGCTCCCCCGGCTTTACGACATCCTTCTCCATGGATCTCTCGGCGACGATCTCCACTCCGTTGACATCCACCGTGACGTCCAGATGGCTTCCGCGGAACAGCACATCCTTGACTATCCCCGACTCCGCCGCACTCTGGTACTGATCCAGCCTGCCGCTCTTGGATATCTTGACGAACTCCGGTCTGATGACCGCCCTGTCCGCTCCCGGCACCCTGTCAAAACCCTTGAGCTTCTCGTAGTCCTCCACAACAGTTGACCTTCCGATGAACTGTGCCACAAACGGTGTGGACGGTGTCTTGTATATCTCCATCGGCGATCCCATCTGCTCTATCTGTCCGTGGTTGGTGATGATGATCTCATCCGCAACCTCCACAGCCTCATCCTGATCGTGGGTGACAAATATGCTCGTTATGCCAAGCTTTTCAACCATCTCCTTGAGCCAGGTTCTAAGCTCCGTCCTGACCTTTGCATCTATCGCGGCAAATGGCTCGTCCAGCAGCAACACCTGTGGATTCGGTGCCAGCGCCCTGGCAAATGCCACTCTCTGCCGTTGTCCGCCTGAGAGCTGATTCGGATATCTCTTCTCCATACCTGACAGCCCTGTAAGCTCCAGAAGCTCCATAACTCTCTTCTTGATCTCCTTCTTTGGAACCTTCATGAGTTCAAGTCCAAATGCCACATTGTCAAATACCGTCATGTAACGGAACAGTGCATAATTCTGGAATACAAATCCTATTCCTCTCTTCGCAGCTGGTATATCATTTACACGCCTGCCGTCTATGTATATGTCACCGGAATTTGGATTTTCAAGTCCGGCTATCATTCGGAGAAGTGTCGTTTTTCCGCTTCCCGACGGTCCCAGAAGCGCCACCAGCTTGCCCTTCTCCACACCAAAGCTGACATTGTTGGACGCCAGGGAATCTCCATATTTCTTATATATATTTTTCATCTCGACGTACATGTCGTCAGCCTCCTTTTTGTTCTCTTATTCTTCCGCACCTGATCTATCTTTCGAAACTCCTGCAAGCCATCCCATATGCAGACTATCTCACTTCGCCCTTATCGGATATCGCCCTTTTTCGGGTATCGCCCCCTCGCCTCCGCTCAGCGGCAGGTCGTCACGCGCATGAGAGTTATGAACTTCGTTCATAAGCGCGTTTCCTCTTCGCTCTGTACTCAAGCAGATTTCTCAGGAACAATATTATGACCGCTATGATCACCAGTATGGACGATACAGCAAATGCTGCTGTGATGGATTCCTCCGTTCCCGACATGTACAGCGCATCAATCTCAAGTGGAAGTGTAAATGTCCCGCCCCTTGTCTTGGACAGTGCATTTACCGCACCGAACTCGCCGAGTGCTCTGGCGGTACAGAGAATTATTCCGTATATGAGTCCCCATTTCATCTGGGGAAGTGTTATCCTTCTGAATATCGTGAAGCCTTTCGCTCCCATGAGCGCCGCAGCCTCCTCCTCGTCCTTACCCTGCGCGTTCAGCACCGGGATAAGCTCCCTTGACACAAATGGGAATGTCACGAATATGGTAGCAAGCACAACGCCCGGAACTGCAAATGTTATCCTGATGTTTGTCCCCAGCATATCATTGATCCATCTGATCGCCGGATACGTCCATCCGAGTCTTCCAAATGTCATGAGGTAGGCAAGACCTACGATGACAGGTGATATGGAAAACGGAATGTCTATCAATGTTGCCAGCACCTGCTTGCCTTTGAAGGAGAACTTTGTCAGCAGCCATGCCGCACATATTCCGAAAAATGTGTTTACCACCACAGCTATGACTGTGGCAATAAGTGTGACTCCAAGCGCGCTTATCACGTACTCTGTCGTGATGGACTGCAGGTAGAACTTAAAGCCCTCCTTCAGCGCACTTGTTATCACCGATATAAGTGGAACAACAAGCATGAGCACTATGAAAAGCACCGTCACGGTTATCAGTATTATCTTTGTCCTACGCTTGCCGCGCTGCAGCTTTTCCTGCTCGCTCATTTTCCGTGTCTCCTCCTTATTGAGCAGACGCATTAAAATGCGCTTCGCGCGGCGTCTGCGTGCTTCACAAGGATTCCTCCCGCTTAACGCGGGCCCCTCCTTATGAAAAGTTATAATAAATTTGTTCTTCTGGACTGTCTAAGCTGTACTATGTTGATCGCAAAAAGCAGTACAAATGATATTACCAGCATCACCAGTGCTATGGCTGTTGCGCTGGCATAGTCTATGTAGCTGAGCTTCTGCATGATCACGTATGATATGACCTGCGTCTGCTCCTTTGCGCTGTTGCCCGATATGTAGATGACACTGCCATACTCTCCGATTCCTCTGGCAAATGCTAATCCGAATCCGGTCAGCAGTGCCGGTCTGAGCTCTGGAAGTATGACCATGAAGAATGTTCTTCTCGGTGTGGCTCCCAGCATGTAGGCCGCCTCCTCGTACTGGTTGTCCATCTTCTCAAGTATCGGCTGCACCGCCCTTATGACAAATGGTATCCCCACAAATACAAGGGCGATGGTAAGTCCGATCTTTGTGTATGCAACATCTATTCCAAGAGCCGCAAGCGGCTTTCCAAGGAATCCATCCTCACTGTAAAGTCTCGACAGTGTGATACCGGCAACCGCCGTTGGCAGACAGAACGGAAGCTCTATGAATCCGTCCAGTATCTTCTTGCCGGGAAAATCGTATTTGACCAGTGTCCACGCTATTATCAGACCAAACACCGTGTTGACTATCGCCGCTATGAACGAACAGCCGATGCTGGTCTTAAATGCATTCAGCACGTTCTTCTTCAGAAGCAGATGCCAGAATTCACCCGGCGAAAGCTTCAGCGATGACACCAGCACCGATGCCAACGGGATCAGAACTATCAGCGACAGCATGGCAATGACTATTCCAAGCGTCAGATGATATCCCGGGATAACTCTGGTCTTCTTTGCATTATTCAGTTTGTCCTTCTTGCCATTTTCCTCTGCTGCCATCTCGTCTTCCAATCCATTTTAATAATCGTAAATTTCATCAAACTTTGCTCCGTCGTCGAAGAAATCCTCATAGGCTTTGTTCCAGCCTCCGAAATCATCTATGGTCCACTGCTTGATGTCCAGATCAAATACGTCTGCATACTCTGCAAGTATCTTCTCATTTGTCGGGCGATAGCCGCTCTCAGCCTCAAGCCTCTGAGCGTCATCGCTGTACAGGTACTTCAGATACTCTGTGCTGACCTCCTCTGTTCCACCCAGCTTTGCGTTGTCATCGACAACCGCCACACTCGGCTGAGCCAGTATACTCACCGACGGATTAACTATCTCGTAATCCTCCGGATATTCCTTCAGGGTTGCTATCGCCTCATTCTCCCAGGCTATAAGCACATCACCCTTGCCATTCTCCACAAATGTGGTCGTCGAACCTCTGGCTCCCGAATCCATGACCGACACATTCTGATAAAGCTTCTTCATGAACTGCCATATATCATTTTCATCACTGTACGTCTCCCTCGCATACGCAAGTGCCGCAAGGAAATTCCAACAGGCACCACCGCTGCTCTTCGGATCAGGTGTTATGACTTCCACATCGTCCTTCACCAGATCGTTCCAGTCCTGTATGTTCTTGTCATTTCCCTTTCTAACCAGAAAGACGATCGTGGATGTGTACGGCGCCGAGCCCTTGTCAAATTCATCTATCCAGCCTGAATCTATCAGGCCATTTGCTGATATGAGGTCAATGTCATGCTCAAGTGCCAGTGTGACAACATCTGCATTACAGCCCTCCACAACCGATCTGGCCTGTGAACCGGAACCTCCATGAGACTGGATGACCTTGATGTCCTGTCCGTACTGCTCTTTGTAATACTGTTCGAACATGTCATTGTATCGCTCATACAGCTCCCTCGTCGGGTCATACGAAACATTTGTAATTGTGATAACATCATCCTTCTTCCCGCCACAGCCGGCCACGCCTATCGCCAGCACCGCCGCCATGGACAGAAGCAATACTCTTTTCCCAAGTCTCATATTTTTCTCCTAATTACAGGTTAAACAGTGATGTTGAGAGGTATCTCTCTCCTGTATCCGGGAAGAGAACCACGATGGTCTTGCCCTCATACTCAGGTCTCTTTGCAAGCTCAGTTGCCGCATAGAGTGCCGCACCTGCGGATATTCCAACCAGAACACCATCTGTCTTTGCTATTTTTCTTGATGTGTCAAATGCATCATCGTTCTGGATCCTGATGATCTCATCCACGATGCTCAGATCCATAACGCCAGGTACGAATCCTGCTCCGATTCCCTGAATCTTGTGTGGGCCAGGTGCACCGCCTGAGAGAACAGGTGAATCAGCAGGCTCAACTGCTATCAGCTTGACATTCGGGTTGTGCTCCTTAAGTCCGCTTCCTGTTCCTGTGGCTGTTCCGCCTGTTCCTACTGCTGATACAAATGCATCTACCTTTCCGTCTGTATCTCTCCAGATCTCCTCCGCCGTTGTCTTCTTGTGGATAGCAGGATTTGCCTTGTTCTCAAACTGCTGTGGGATGAATGCATTGCCGTACTGCTCTTTGAGCTCATTTGCCTTGGCGATGGCTCCCTTCATTCCCTCTCTGCCCGGTGTTAACACAATCTCAGCACCGAGAGCTGACACGATTTTTCTACGCTCAACGCTCATGGTGTCCGGCATGGTGAGTATCAGGTGAAGGCCCTTTGCTGCTGATACAAATGCAAGTCCGATTCCTGTATTGCCTGATGTAGGCTCAATGATGACTGTATCCTGATTGATGAGGCCATCCTTTATTCCCTGCTCGATCATGGCTGCTGCCACACGATCCTTTACTGAGCCAAGTGGGTTAAAATACTCAAGCTTTGCAACGATGTGTGCCTTGAGGCCAAGCTCCTTCTCGTAATTTGTAAGCTCCAGAAGTGGAGTATTTCCTATAAGTTCTGTTAACTGTGATGCTATCTTTGCCATGATTTTGTTTCCTTTCTTTTTTTACTTTTTTCAAGTCTCTATGTTCTTTCTTGATTCTTTACTATCTTTATATACTGTACATTATTTTCTATATAATTCTTAACAGGCCATCTGATAAATCTTTTCCTCTATCGCTCCTGCCAGTGCTGCATGGCCCTCAGGATTCATGTGTTCCTGATCTGCCTCGCTGCTGTCCGCCACGGATGATGCCGCCAGGAATTCCACACCAAACTCATCTGCTATCTTCCTGTACACATCTGTGAGTTTTCTTGACACCTCAACGGATTCCGGTGAGAACTCAGGATCAAATTCATCCTTCCACACCTGCTCGCCCAAATATATCGGCGATACGAGAAGTATCCTGCTGTCCGCTGAATACTGTTTTGCCTGAATAAGCAGTCTCCGTATTCCCTTGCCTATCACATCCGGCGATGCAGAGAACACTGTCTTACAGTCATTTGTTCCAAGCATGATCACTATATTCTCCGGTTTGTGTGTCTCCAGCAGAGTGGGGAACAGCGACACGCCCTTCCTTCCCTGTCTCAGTGGATCCTCGAACACTGTTGTTCTTCCACAGAGACCTTCCTCTATGATCCTTATATCTTTATTTGCCAGCTTCTGCTGCAATATACTGGTCCATCTGATCCCCCAGGGAAATCTCTCTCCATTCTCAGGATTGTATCCCCATGTATTGGAATCTCCAAAGCACAACACCTGTTGCATCTGTCCACCTCCCGTCTATTGAACCTCGTTCTGTCCAATGGATCTCATTGTCAATCCACATATATCCTATCTGATATGTAGTAATTGTCTGTCAACATGTTGGAGTATACAACTTATTTCCTACTATGTCAATAGGGATTATGTGTTTTTGTATACAAAAAGGCTGTCACCCGACTTAATCTATAAGTCAGGCGACAGCCTGTCCATATTTTTAAATTAACTTATTCACCTGATCACGGAGAAACGGAAGATATATACAGTGTACATGGCAACAAATGCCATATCTTTCTGTACCTTTTCATACAGTCCCCCCTATTTTAACTTACCCCCAATAGTTAATTACCCGATTTCGGATTTGTAGTCGATATATATACATCACACGCGGATCTGATTACGGATATATAATATGTCTTGCCCGCAACACATTTATAACTCATGCAAAAATCATTTTTATTAGTTGACAGGTCGTGCTTTACATCATCCACTGCTGCCAGAATTTTTCTGTTCTCATCATACAGATATCCATACGGATCTCCTGTCGAAATTGAATAGAAGTAATATGTGCCCGTGGTTTTTGGAACAAATTTGTATAACTCTTCTTTTTCTGCATAAAATGAGGTTTTATCGCCAATCTCGATCACATCCTCAGACATTTTTGCTGTGACTGAAACTGCCTTTCTGTCTACCTTTGCAGTTATCACTCCCCGCTTACCCATTCCTTTGGCCTTAAGTGTATATGATGTTCCTGGGACAAGATAAACATACCCATTTGTACCGCATTGTCTGTCATATTCATCATACCATACTCCGATATCATCAACAGAATACTTGGCATTGTCAGGATTTACAGTAAGTTTTAATACATCTGATACAAAGTTTCTGCCAGTCTCAGACTTGTCAAATTTCTGATTATACAGATATGTGCTGTCATCTCTTATGGATATTACCACTTCGTATGTACCAGGGAACAGATCCATCGAATATGAGCCATCATTTCTTGATGTAGCACCATTCCACGCAAGCTTATAAGGAGTTGCTTTATCATGATTGTAGAACTTGATCGATACCCCGTTCAGGTTATTTCCATTTATATCCTTGACATACCCCTCAACCTTGATTGCCTTTTTAGCATTTATCTCACAGTTAACTGTGGTGCTGATCTTCGTATCGTTGTCATCCGTTATCTTTACCTTCAGGTTATATGTTCCCTCCTGATAAATTTTTCCTGTGACCCTTCCTGTTATATCAACACTCAAGCCATAGTCATCCCCGTCTATGCTATAAGTGTATTTCCCTGAACCGCCTGCGACAGATGCAGGCTTCACACTTACTGAATAATATTTATCATCCGTGCCTATCATGCCGTATTGAGGTATATAATACGCCGCGATCACCGACGAACTGCTGACATTCCATGTGATTATGTATGTAACTATATCCCCCAGCTCATCAACAGACTTAATTGTTGTTTTCGTTGTTCCTGTCTTTCTCACTGTTCCACTGAAACTGATCGCGTTACTTCCATCCGTTTTTATTGCATATTTCACACCATCAGGGAGCTTGTCTACAGTAATTTTACATATTCCTCTTGCGCGATCCACTGTAAATTCTCTGCTGAATGACTCATTCTGTTCAAGTTCATAAGTCATATAAACCCTTCTGTTTGAATGATCCTTGGAATAATATGTCTCAATACTTGACTTACCTGTGCCATACAGTCCATCTACATAGACACAGACTCTCACATAATCGCTTAATGAGCATCCTCTTCTCAGCGCTATGGTGTAGGTTTTATTGTCCTTTGTCGTCACGCCGTCCAATGGAATGGTATAGTTATATGTTCCATTCAGTACCGTGCTCGCCTTTACAACAAAACTGGAAGCCGGAAGTTTCTGACTTCCCGATAATGTAACCTGCACAGTTTGTGGGTCACTGACAGTTGCAGATGCTATGGTGTTCGCTTTCGTAACTGTGACTTTGTATGTCGCCTTCTTACCTGTGCCATCTGTAGCCTTTGCTGTTATCACTGCTGTTCCTGCAGCAACCGCATATACTTTTCCTTCAGAATTTACCATGGCTACCTTATCATTTGAAGAACTCCATGCACATTTCTTATTGGTTGCATCTGTCGGCTTTATAACTGGGCTGAGCTGCATCGTTTTGCCTACATACAGCCTTCCACTTATTTTGCTGAATTTTAATGATGTTATCGGTGCCTTTACTGTTACCTTGCAGACTGCTTTCTTTCCTGAACCGTCAGCAGCCACTGCTGTGATAGTCACTTTTCCGCCTTTTACCGCTGTGACCCTGCCTGTAGCACTTACCTTTGCGATCTTGGAATTGCTACTCTTCCAGATAACCTTCTTATTGCTGGTTGTGTTAGGTCCTACTGTCGCCTTTATCACTGCCGACCTGCCCTTCTTGATCGTCAACGCAGATTTGTTCACCTTGACTCTTGTGGCCGGCTGTCCGACTGTGACCTTCACCACCTTCTTGATCTTCGCATTTGACTTGAGAGAGATCGTGATATTTGCACTACCCTTTTTCACTGCTTTTATCTTGCCTGCAGAAGATACTGTCACGATCTTTTTATTGCTTGTTGAGAATTTCAGATTGCCTGAAGTCGTATTTGTCTTCAGTGTAAATGTTTTCCCCGCCTTGAGTGTAAGAGTATTACTTGGAAGATTCTTCACCGTGATACTCTTGACGGTTGATGTGACCGCCGCATTTGCCGGAATGCTGACACCTGTAAATGTCAATGCAAATGCAAGGATCACCGCAATGACCGCCATAAACCTGTTCCCTTTTTTCATAAATTTCCTCCTTTTTTATGTAACATTACCTTTTAATACACCATATCATATATTATAAATTATATATTATGCTTGTCAATCTCGCACATGCTATTGAGCATTATTCATACCCACATAAAAAGACGTACGGGTATCCTCTTAATTTCCAGGATACTCTGTGGTTATATATACCATACTGCTGTTTCGTGTAACATTAATATAGTAGACTTTTCCTGCTTCACAGTTATATGACATATAGAAATCGTGGTCATTTCCTGTGCTGATATGCTCCTGCTTGTCATCATCATTAATTGTAAGCACTTCTCCATCTGCATCATAAAGATGTCCATATGGATTATTATCCGATCCAGAACTTGAATAGATATAGTATGCTGCCGTCATCTTTGGAACAAATCTATAGTATGTTCCCACTGATGCATTTATAGAGGTTCTATCACCAATCTCCTCATAGTCTGTCTTAATATCTGCTACAACATATGAAGTCTTGCGGTCTATCGTTGCGGTTATAGTTCCGGCTAAAGCAACCCCGCGACCTGTAAGTCTGTAAGTACCAGGCGCCAGATAAACGTATGCACCAGCTCCAACGCTGTTGCCATCCTCGTCATACCATGTGCCGATATTCTCTATATTATATCCGTTATTTTTTGATCTAACGGATATCTTTTTTACATCCGACGAATAATTTCTTCCCGAAATGTTTCCGGTAAACCGCTGTGAATATATGTATGTTGTGTCCGAACCCGAATATATCGCTATATCATATGTCCCAGGAACAATATCTACAGAATACGATCCATCTCTTTTTACATCAGAATAACAGTAATATGTATACTCTGTGGATTTGTCCCTATTCGTAAATATAATATATGCATTTGACAATACTTCTCCTGCCACATCCCTGATATATCCCGATACTGTAATTCCCTGTGCAACATTTATCACACAGTCTACAGTTGTGCTGACTCCGGCATTATCGGAATCCGTTATCCTGACTTTTATATTATAAGTACCAGCCTTATTGATGTAACCCTCCAATTTACCATTACTATAAATATCAAGACCATAAGTATTGCCAACTATATCATAGATATAATTTCTTGAGCCACCAGCTACAGAATTTATATCAGCAGCTACATGCACAGCCGCTCCACTTTCACCACGAGTGCGATAATACCTTGGGCTGTAATAAGCTGATATCACGGAGCTGTTGTATACACACCATGTTACGATAGTTGTCATTGTATTACCATACTCATCAACTGCTGTAATTGTCGTGACTGATGTGCCAGACTTGGTTATTTCCCCTGTGAAAGTAATACAGTTGGAACGCATTCCACCTATTGTATACCTCATTCCAGCCGGAACGTCCTTTACAGAAACCTTGAGGTAGCCACTGCCAGATAAATTAACGTCTGTATTCACATTCGCATTCTGCTCAATTGCTCTGGCTTCATAATATGTCTTATTATACTTTCCGTCAGAATAATATGTCTCCACCTTACCGGTTCCTGTTCCTATAAGTCCACTTACGTACACACATATTCTGTCCGAAGATGAAAGCCTGTTCTCCTTGTTTAACCTGATCGTGTATTTTTTATTGTCTCCTGTAGACACATTTTCAATCGGAATGCTCTTGTTGTATATGCCGCCATTTAATGTGGTCTTTACTTTAACAGCAAAATTTGATGCTGTCAGCTTCTGTGCAGATGACAATGTAACATTTATTGTCTGCCTGTTATCCACCTGCGCCGAAGCAATCTTCACAGCATTTAGAACTGTCAGCTTATATTTTACTGTCTTTTTTGTTCCGTCTGTAGTTGTTGCTGTAATCACTGTGGTTCCAGCGCCAACAGCCACAACGAGTCCGGATGAACTTACCATAGCGACCTTATCATTCGAAGACTTCCAGGTACACTTCTTGTTTGTTGCATCTGCCGGTGCAATGACTGGGTTTAACTGTTCTGTTTTTCCCACATACATCTTACCGCTGCCCTTTTTGAACTTTATAGAAGTTACATACGCCTTGACTGATACCTTACAACTTGCCTTCTTGCCGGAACCATCTGCAGCTACTGCTGTGATGACTGCTGAACCGCCTCCGGCTGCTGTTATCCGTCCTCTGGAATTAACCTTAGCAACCTTTATATTGCTGCTCTTCCATACGACCTTCTTATTGCTTGCCTTGCTTGTTCCAACAGAAGCCTTTACCACAGCACTTTTTCCTTTTACCAGCGTCAGCTTGCTTTTAGTAAGCTTTACACTCGTGACAGGCCGTCCTGCAGTTACCGTAATAACCTTCTTTACCTTAGGATCAGCCTTCAGCGACATTGTAATCTTAGCTGTCCCATTTTTTACATTTCCTGCTTTGATCACTCCCGCAGTTGTCACGGTTGCTATCCTTCTGTTGCTGGTTACGAATTTCAGCTCTTTCGCCGCCACATTTGTCTTAAGAGCAAATGACTTTCCCGCCTTGAGCGTAAGTGTGCCGGCTGGCAGATTGCTCACAGTGATGCTCTTTACAACCGTGTTTTTTGCCGTAGCCGCCGTTGTAGCTGCCAGCGCAGTTCCCGGAACATTCACACCTGAAAATATCAGTGCAAATGCAAGAATGACCGCCACAACCTTCATGATTTTTCTGTACCCTTTCATAACACTCCTCCTGATTTAATAATAAAATCCGCTATACTTCATAAAATCAGTATAGCGGACTTTATTTTATTAATCTACAATCAAATACTATCAATGAGTTTTTCGCTGTCATCGCACATCCTGTACCCGACTCCCAGCTCGTTGATGATAAAGCTCTTCTTGCCCGGCTTCACTCCGAACTTCTTTCTTATATTCGCCATATTTACCTGAAGTCTCTTGGTGCTTCCCATGTCATTGTAGCCCCATACCTCTTTTACGATGAAACTGTATGTAAGCATCTTGCCCGGATGTCTGGACAGAAGATCGACTATGTTGTACTCAGTCTGAGTCAGCTTGATCTCCTCATCCCCTATGAACACTCGTCTGGCTTCGTAGTCTATGAGCAAATCCCCAGTCTGGAATTTCCCTGTCGGCAGTTCACTGTCATGTGCTTGGTAAAGCACTGTGCGGAGTGCAGATCTGACCCTGGCAACCAGCTCCTCAGAGCCAAACGGCTTGGTCACATAATCATTTGCCCCCAGGTTGAGCGCCTCCACCTTATCCTTCTCATCAGATCTCGCCGAGAGCACTATGACCGGCGTGAAATCCGTCTTTCTTATCTCCGTGAGAAATGCTATTCCATCCTTATCTGGAAGTCCCAGATCAAGTATCACTATGTCAGGTCTGTGGGACGCATACATCATAAGACCGCTTCCGCAGGATGTGGCTATGATCGTCTGATAGCCATTTGCCTGCATTAAAGTATCCAGCAGATTATTGATATTCTGCTCATCTTCTATTATCAGGACTTTATATTTGTTATTGCTCATCCGTAACCTCCTCTATCTTCAATGTAAATCTGAATACTGCACCGCCTTCCACGGAATTGTATGCGCTTATATCTCCGCCATGTGCTTTTATGATGGTCGCACATACCGACAGACCTATTCCGGCATTCTTTCTCTGCCTGCAGTCCGCGGACACCTCATTGGAGCTGTCTCCTAAAAGACTGCCATCAAACAGGTGTTTCAACCTATCCTCCGGTATTCCATCGCCATCATCCTGGATCTCAAACACAACCCTGTCGCCATCGCATTTCACATTCAATGCCAGATTCTTCATTCCCTCCGCATGCTGTACTGCATTCTCGAGGATATTTATGATAACCTGTTCTATGAGAATGGCATCCATCGGTATGATGACCAGCTCATCGGGCAGATTGACTTCCACCTCCTGATCAGGATATCTCTTTGCAAATTTGATGAGCACAGAATCTATAAGTTCATCCAGTGCTATGGGCGTCTTTATAAGTTTGATATCACCATCCAGTCTGGTGATGGACAACAGATTCTCAACCATACGGTAAAGCCACTGGGAGTCCTGTTGTATTCCCCTGAGCATCTTCTCCCTCTGTTCATACGTGAACTCCCTTCCGTTCTCTATGAGGGCCGAGCTCGCACCATATATAGTTGTGAGCGGAGTCCTGAAATCGTGGGATACCGCCCTGAGCAGGTTCGCTCTCATTTTCTCCATCTCACTCTCTTTCTTGAGCATTTCCTGATACTTTATCTTGCTTGTAAATCCACAGGTGATAAACGCTATGGCTATCATAATTATCGCCGATGTGATATTTTCAGGTATAAGGAAATCTATCTTGAAATACGGAAATGTAAATGCAAAATTCACTATTATCACACTGACTATAGATGCCAGTATTCCATATACATACCCGTCAGTAAACACCGATATCAAAAATACCGAAAACACCATAACGGCCGGTATCAATATGTCTGTAGTAAATGTTGTCTTTATTATCAGACACAGTCCAACCCCTATGGCTATCACAACCAGCATCAACAGCACATTTTTTATAACATCCTTACATTTACACTCCGTATTATTTATGCTTTTTTGTATATTTATTTTTTTCATATGTATCAATCCCTTTGGATTATTTTAAAGAAAGCGCCACCAGTACACCTCATGTCACAAACGACATAGATCTTACCAGCGGCGCCCGCTTTCACACATTCAAGTGAAGTATATCATGCCTATAGTTAAGATGCAGATAAAGAATATATCATAAGGAATCCCCCCTTATGATATCTTCTTCAAAGCTTCCTCAAGGGTGTGCCATCCGAGAACAGCACATTTTACCCTTGCCGGCATGTGTGCGATATCCTTGAGCGCAGACGCCTCCTCAAGCTGGTCTATCTCCTCATCTGTCGCCTCACCCTGTATCATCTTAAGAAAGAGCTGTCCAAGCTTCAAGGCCTCCTCCTTGGTCTTTCCTATGATCATTCCAAGCATTATATCTGCCGACGCCTGGGATATAGCACATCCGTCTCCCACGAATGATCCATCCTCGATGACTCCGTTCTCAACCTTCAGTTTAAGCCAGATGTCATCACCGCAGTTGGGATTTACACCCTCCAGCACAACATTTGCTGCAGGAAGATCATATTTGAATTCAGGTCTCATATTGTGCTCTGTAAGGATCTCATTATAAAAATTCCTGTTTTGAATATTATTCTGCATATCCCATTCTCCTTCTCACATTTGCAACGCTATCCACAAATGCATCAACTTCTTCATCCGTATTGTAGAACATAAAGCTCGCTCTTGTCGTATTGTACACACCAAGGTGGACGAGCAGCGGCTGTGCGCAGTGGTGTCCAGCTCTCACGTCTATTCCATCCGCAGCCATGATCTCGCTGACATCGTGTGGGTGTACATTGTCTATGGTGAATGCCACTATTCCGGTGTGGTTCTCAGGCTTATCTGAGCCGATCACATGCACATGAGGAAGCTTTGCAAGTCCCTCCATCGCACGGGTCGTAAGCTCCAGCTCTCTCTTTTCTATATAGTCAAATCCAACCTCTTTGATGTATCCTATCGCAGCCGCAAGTCCCGCAGCTCCTGCCGCATTGACTGTACCGGCCTCAAACTTGTGAGGCAATTCCGCATATACCGCACCATCTCTTGAAACCGAATCTATCATCTCTCCACCTGACATGAATGGAGGCATCGCGTCAAGCAGTTCCTGTCTTCCGTATAACACTCCTATTCCCATAGGTCCCATCAGCTTGTGGCCTGAGAATGCAAAGAAATCAGCGCCAAGCTCATGCACATCTATAGCCATATGCGGTGTACTCTGTGCGCCATCGACAACGACAACCGCGCCAAAGCTGTGTGCTCTGTCAGCCATCTTTCTTACCGGATTCACACATCCGAGGACATTTGACACATGTCCTACAGCAAGCAGCTTTGTGTGCTCGTTGATTCCCGCATTGATGGTCTCGTCAGTCAGCGTTCCATCCTTCTCACAGTCGAGATATCTGAGAGTTGCACCTGTGACTCTGGCCGCCATCTGCCATGGAAGCATGTTGCTGTGGTGCTCCATGATGGTGACTGCTATCTCGTCACCAGCCTTAAGGTTATTCAGCGCGTAGCTGTATGCCACAAGGTTAAGGCTCTCTGTGGTATTCCTGGTGAAGATTATCTCCTTCTCAGAGTCAGCGTGAATGAAGTCCCTGACTACCTTTCTGGCACTCTCATACTTCTCTGTCGCCTCAAGGCTGAGCGGATAGAATCCTCTGAGTGGATTCGCATTGCTCTTCTCATAGAACTCTCTCTCAGCGTCTATGACCACCTGTGGCTTCTGCGCTGTGGCCGCATTGTCTATATAAGCTGTGTCATTGTTTCTCAACAGAGGAAAATCCTCTCTATAATTCATGTCTGTCATATTCCATTACCTCCGCAAGCTGCTTCTCCACCAGCTTCTCTGTGTTCTCGTCCTGGATCTTGCGGTAGAGGACCTCCATCTTGCCCTTGGTCATCATGTCCTCGGCTGTCTCCATATCGATTCCCCTTGACGCGAAGTAGAATAAAGTATCCTCGTCAAGCTCACCGATGGTCGCTCCATGTGATCCCTCCACATTTTCCTCTGCACAGAGGATAAGCGGTATAGTCTTGTTCACCACATCATCGCCGAGCAGCAGTACATTCTCAGTCTCAGCGCCCTTCGAATCCGATGAACCTGTCTTGAAATCTATCGAACCTCTGAATATCTTCTCCGCAGCATCCTTAAGTGTTCCATCCACCTGTATGTTGCAGTTGGTCTTCTTGCCTATATGGTTAACCACAAGGTTGATATCTATGACCTGCTTCTTCTGGCCAAGGTAACCTATATCCATGTTGGTTGAAGCACGCTTACCAATGAGCTCAGTTCTCACGCCGTTGTACAGATTGCCCTTGCCGATAAATATCTGAAGCACATCTAGCTGCCCATTCTCCGCACACTCACTTCCCACGTCGTTGAGTATGGTCGTGTTCTCATCCTGCATAAATATCTGTACAAGACGTATGTGTGCGTCCTTCTCTATATTAAAACGCGTACGGAATGCCAGGCTGCCACCCTCCGCATTCTCGCCAAATGTCTCTATGACTGTCATGTCTGAACCTGCATCTGCCTGCACGTAAGCATAACCGCTGCTGCCATTTGCCCCGGTTCCATTTATCAGCACGTGCACTGTCTGACCTTTATTGGTCTCGTCCGCAACGAGTACACTTCCTGCTGCCTGCTGTGCGAAGAGTACGTCCGCATCTCTTCCCGCACCAGTCTCTATTCCATCGAAATCAGAAGCCTGCTTATCAGCTTCCTTGCCGCCATCTATCTTCACACTGCATCCCGCCATGTCCGGATTCCAGTTAAGTGCTGTGTCGTTCATGCGAAGCCAGTACCATGTCTTTGCCGGGAGCTTGTTGATCTTCATCTCGTTATTGTTCTCCATGTCACCGCACCTCCTTAACCTATGCTGCCCTTCATCTCAAGACGGATGAGGTTGTTCATCTCAAGAGCATACTCAAGCGGCAGCTCCTTCGATACATTGTCTGCAAATCCACTGACGATACATGCTCTCGCGTCTTCTTCACTCATTCCTCTGGACATCAGGTAGAACACAGCCTCGTCACTGATGCTTCCTATCTGTGCCTCATGTCCCACATTTACCTTCTTGGTTCTGATATCCATGGCCGGTATGGTGTCCGAACGTGATATCGAATCAAGCATAAGTGACTGGCAGGAAACTGCTGCCTTGGAGTCCTCAGCCTCCTTTGTCACTACAACTGATGAACGGAATGTGCTTATACCCCCGTCCTTGGAGATAGACTTTGTGTTGATATATGAGCTTGTGTCAGGTGCCGCATGAACTACCTTCGCTCCTGTGTCAAGGTTCTGTCCCTTACCGGCAAATGTAACTCCGGTGAACTCCATCCTGGCGCCCTTGCCCTTGAGCACGCTCATCGGGTAAAGGTATGACACATGTGATCCAAATGAACCCGATACCCACTCGATGGTTCCACCCTCTTCAACTCGAGCTCTCTTGGTGTTCAGGTTGTACATGTTCTTGGACCAGTTCTCTATGGTTGAATATCTGAGCTTTGCGTTCTTGCCGACAAACAACTCCACACAGCCTGCGTGAAGGTTCGCCACATTGTACTTCGGTGCCGAACATCCCTCTATAAAATGGAGGTCTGCTCCCTCATCTACTATGATGAGTGTGTGCTCAAACTGACCCGCGCCCGCTGCATTAAGTCTGAAGTATGACTGAAGTGGGATCTCAACCTTTACTCCAGGTGGCACATATACAAATGAACCGCCTGACCACACAGCTCCGTGAAGTGCTGCAAATTTGTGATCATGAGGGGTGACAAGCTTCATGAAATGCTTCTGCACCATGTCTGCATACTCACCTGTGAGTGCACTCTCCATATCAGTGTACACAACGCCCATGTCCGCAACCTCCTGACGGACATTGTGATATACGAGCTCTGAGTCGTACTGTGCACCAACTCCCGCAAGGGATTTTCTCTCAGCCTGAGGGATTCCAAGTCTCTCAAATGTATCCTTGATATCCTCAGGAACTTCATCCCAGCTGCCCTTCATCTTGGTATTTGGTCTTACGTAAGTAACTATATTGTCAATATCCAGTCCCTCGATGGATGGGCCCCAGTCAGGCACCTGCATATTGTTGTATATCTGTAAAGACTCAAGTCTGAAATTCTGCATCCATGCCGGATCATGTTTCTCCTTTGAAAGCTGCTCAACTATCTCAGGTGTGAGACCAGCTTTAAGCTTATAGGCATCTTTGTCGTCATACTTGAAGTCATATATATTTCTGTCTATGTCCTCTACATATGTCTTTTCCTTCATCTTCTATATCCTTTCATACTCTGCAAATCCAGACTCGTTGATTTTGTCCACAAGTGATGCGTCACCAGTCTCTATGATCTTACCCTCAACCATGACATGTGTATAGTCAACAGTGAGTGACTCAAGGATCTTGGTGCTGTGTGTGATGATAAGCAGACTTCCCTTGCAGTTCTTCTGGTATTCCTCGATACCTGCTGATACTGTACGGACTGCATCAACGTCAAGTCCTGAATCCGTCTCGTCAAGGATTGCCAGTGATGGCTTGAGCATCAGAAGCTGAAGTATCTCTGCCTTCTTCTTCTCACCACCTGAAAATCCCACATTCAGGTCTCTCTCCGCATAAGATGGATCCATCTGAAGGATCTCCATGGTTCTCTCAAGCTCCTTCTTGAAATCCCAGAGACGGATTCTCTTGCCGGTCTTCTGCTCAAGGGCATTTCTTATAAATGAGCTGAGTGTCACACCAGGCACCTCTAGAGGATTCTGGAATGAGAGGAATATTCCTGCCTTTGCACGCTCATTGACAGCCTCTTCTGTGATGTTCTTACCATCAAACCATATCTCGCCCTCTCTGACTGTATATCTAGGATTGCCCATAAGTGCATATCCAAGGGTTGACTTTCCGGTTCCATTAGGTCCCATAAGTACATGTGTCTCACCCTTGCCGATCTCCAGGTTCACACCGTGAAGGATCTGTTTATCCTCAACATCAACATGTAAATTCTTAACTTCCAATAATTTTTTATCTGACATCAGTCTGCCTCCTTTTATACCAAGCCCGGAAATTGCTTTATCACTTCTATATCCGGCGATTCAATTGTCCCGCTTTAATTATCTTTTTGCTTGTATCAAATTACTCTGCTCATTCCACATTTCTGGCTATATCCGCCAGTGTCTTACCCTGGAAATAATCCTGTATCAACTCCGCCAGTCCCTGCCATATCGGCAAAGTGTAGCACTGTCCGGATCTGTCACAGGTCATTGCGCTGTTCTTCATGCATGCCACCGGAGCAAGTCCACCTTCCGTGAGTTCAAGTATCTCCCACAGTGTATATTCCTCAGGGGCTTTTTTGAGTCTGTAGCCGCCACCATGTCCACTGGCTGCCTCTATCAGATTTGCCTTGGACAGCATGCGCATTATACTCTCCAGATACTTCTGGGACAGTTCCTCTTTCTGAACTATTTCTTTTAACGGAATGAATCTGCCGTCGTGGTTTATGGCAAGGTCTGCCATGACCCTCAGGGCATATTCTCCCTTTGAAGAAATCACCATATCTGTAAATCCTCCTTACATATGAGTGTGACCACATTCCAGCCGCAAATACACGGTCATTCCAGTCATCACCCTCATCCGCCATTTTTGGGCGTAATAAGTCAATATCTGACTCGCAAAAATAGGATATTCCCATTTACCTACTATGTCAATAGGTTAATACACAAAAAATAATAGAAGGTGCGGCAGCCTTCCATTATTTTCCATTATTTTGTCTATTTCAAGTATTTTATATGATTTATCTACACATCAGTCTACTCACGATATGTTATTATCATCCCGCCTTTTCCCATATAATAGCTGCACAGTCCGCTTGCAGGTACGACGCTCACATCCGTGTCAAGCCATTCAGCCTTGATAAGATGCCCCAGTTTCTCTGCTCCATCCTCATTCATACAGTGGCTTATGACCAGCTCTCCCCCTGCAAATCCCGTCTCACGGAGAGTGTCTATCAACTTGCCATATATCTTCTTCATACCTCTGAATTTGTGTCTGAGTTCAATTCGTCCACCAGGTGATGCTACACCTATTGCGGATATATTGAATCTATGAGCCGCATAACCCACAAGCTTATTTAATCTGCCCGCCTTTATCAGGTTGTCCAGACTCCCCAAGGCAAACATTACCTGCGTCTCCCTCACTGCTTTGTCGGCAGCACTTACTATGGCATCAAATGAATCACCTTCATGAATACCTTCATATATTATATTTGTCAGCTGTTCCGGGAGCCCCCCGGCACCACATGTGTTTATCACCGCAATATTCCTGCCGGGATTCTTCTCAAGCGCCATGTGTCTTGCAGCTATGGCACTGTTGTAACTTCCCGATAATGCAGCTGACAACGTAAATGCTATAACATTTTCCGCATCCCCCCACGCCTCAAGCCACGCATGCGGCGAAGGGCAGCTAGTTCTTCCGCCTGACCGGCAATTTGCAATATGTTCAAGCATCTTCTCTATATCTATACCCGGTTCGTCTATATAATCTGTGTTATCAACAGATATTGTAAACGGAACCTCAGCATGATCTATATCTATATCTATTCCAGCCAGTCCATCCGGTCCATCCGGCACGAGCAGACTGCAGCCGGAATCTGAAACCAGTTTCCATCCATGATCATTTCTTTTCATCTCAACAACACCTCCATGCGCAATATGCATCACACAAGTATTATTAGATATTTTTTCTGTATTTATACATTTTAGACATTTTTTCTGGGAGCATAGATTTTACAAAAAAAGGTATGATCAAGTTTCACTCAACGCAACCTGATCATACCTTTTATTTAATATATAAATTATCAATTCTTAACCTTAACAACATCCTTCTTCCTGTACTTCTTCACCTCATACAGCTTCTCATCTGCCATAGTCATGGCATTCTGAAGGCCTTTCTTGTTATATTCTACGATCTGACAGTTTCCAAGCGATACACTCACTTTATAAGGCTTATCACAATGCTCATTAAACTTCTCAAATGAACTGTATACTTCCTCAGCAAATGCATCTGCAGCGTCAGAGTCCTTAAGGCCGAGTACAAGACAGCAATACTCGTCGCCGCCTATTCTGCCTACGATTCCATTATCGCCTACAGATTCAATCAGAATATCTCCTATAGTCTTAAGAGAGAAATCACCCTCATCATGTCCATATCTGTCATTGATAATCTTGAGACTGTTCATATCAGCGTAGAATACCGTAGCCGTCCTTTTCTGCTCCTCACATTCCTTGAGCAGCTGTAATGATCTGTCAAAGAAACCTCGTCTATTCATGATTCCTGTAAGGGGATCCTGTTTTGACAGATTGTCAAGCATAATGTTGTTTTTCTGCAGGATCGCCATACTCTCCTCAAGGCGCTTCATGATCTCCTCGTTCGTCTTGAGCAGATTGATCATCTTGACAGCAGCTGAGACCTGGTTTCCAAGAAACTCCCCATTCACCAGAACTCCTTCCGTGAGATCACACAGAAGAACTCCATAGAGTATTTCGTTGGAATACAGCGGCAAGAGTACATATATTCCAGCTCCTTCCACACCGAGGCTCTCAAAATCATAGAGATTTGATGATGACACCTTCTGGTTCACAGTGATCACACTGCTGACCTTCTCTTTAAGATCCTTAGTCTTGAGATATAACTGGTCAGGCAGTTCAAATGGCTCACCGATCAGATGTATTATTGGCTCTTTATATAAGAATATAAATGCATTCTCTATGTCCAGCCAGTCCATGGTGCCAAGGATCTCTCCATAACTCCTGTCATTGCCTCTGTCAAAACTCAGAACCTTCTGGATAAATGTTTTCATCTTGAACTGAGTCTTATTCCGCTCTTCCCACTGCTCTGAGAGCATATGGTTCATTGAGAGATATCCCTCAATGACATTCTTACTACGTTTTCTTGATCCGCCTTTTTTACAGAATGAATCTCTTCTGATAAACTCAGTAGGAAGTATCTTACTCTCAACCTGCTTGCCATCAATGAGCCTGACCATAAGATTTACAGCCTCTGAGCCAAGTTTTCCCGCGTCTGCACGCACAGTCGAGAGCGTCGGATATATCTGTGTAGCCCACTCAATATCATCGTAACCCATGACTGATATATCTCTTCCCGGCAGAATATCCCTCGCCTTAAGTTCTTCATAAAAACCAGATGCACAGGAATCATTCACACAGAACACTCCCTGCATGTCCGGATTTCTGTCCAGAATATCTCTGAAAACCTCTTTTGATTCCGATGTAAGATTGCCCTCCACATAAAGTCCCGGATCAAACTCTATTCCATGAGCCTCAAGCGCCTCAATGTAGGTTCTCCTTCTCTCCTTTGCATCATAATTGGAGTCCGGACCGCCTATCATACCTATTCTTGTATAACCAAGTTCCTCAATCATGTAATTGAGTCCTTCTCTTATGCCTGCTCCATTGTCATATCTGACACAAATCTGATCCGGCTCATCTGCAGCCACTATCACACACGGCATCTGCAGATATCTTTTCATAAATTCTCTGATACGCTCCTTGGTTGCAAAGCAGCCAATACAACTCGATGCAACAATAACGCCGTCCAGATTCTCCCTTGTAACATAGGAGAACAGTGTCTGGTACTGATATTCATAATATATATCTGACGTTTCTGAGTATTCCCGGTCAAGGAACTTACCCGGAATAACAACTATATTGACATCAAGTGTCTTTGCTCTCTCTATAACCCCATGACAGAGCAGCCTCGTAAAATCATCCGTGATTCCGCCTACCAGAACACCTATCGTCTTTCTCTTCATAACTATCCCCCTTGACATTCTCTTCCAAAGGCGGGATCTTACTTGCTGACTGTGGATGCCACGATCTCCATATTGCCCTCAAATACTGGATTGCTGTATCCGTTTGGCAGGATAAAGTGATCACCCTTCTTTATAGCGTTTCCATCCACTGTTCCACTTCCAGAGGTTACAGACATGATAAGGAATGGCTTGTCGCCCACATTCAGCTCTGCCTTTCCCTCAACATCCAGCTTGTATACTGTGTAATACTTACATCTTATAAGCTCACAGAGTTCATTTGCCTTATCTGCCCTTACACTTATAATGCTGTCCTCAACCGGTTTTGCAGGAACTGTTATAACGTCTATGCTCTGCTTTACGTGCAGATCTCTAGGCTTCCCATTGCTCAGTCTGTCATAATCATAAACTCTGTATGTGATGTCACTGTTCTGCTGTGTCTCAAGAAGTGTGATTCCGCCTTTGATCGCGTGTACTGTACCGGGATCTATCTGAATGAAATCACCCTTCTTAACAGGGATTTCTCTGATAAATTCCTTCCATTTCTTACCTTCGATCATATCACATAATTCTTCCTTTGTCCTTGCATTATGACCGATTACAAGTGTTGAATCTTCCTTGCAGTCAAGAATATACCAGCACTCCATCTTACCAAATGAACCATTCTCATGTTCTGCTGCGTATGCATCGTCCGGATGCACCTGAATACTCAGATCATCTTTTGCATCGATTATCTTTATAAGCAGTGGGAATCTGACACCATCTATGCCGCCAAACAACTCTCTGTGGCTGTCCCATAAGTCGGCAAGCGTATGACCTGCAAACTCGCCATTTTTCACTGTACAGTTGCCATTCTCATGTGCCGCAACTCCCCAGCACTCGCCTATATCATCACCCTCAACATCATATCCGTATTCTTCTCTGAGCTTTGTACCGCCCCAGATATTGTGCGTAAACACGGGATTTAAAAAAAGTATTTCCTTGTTCATTGTCATTCTCCTCCTTTTGACGTACGGCAATTGTGTGCATATCCGTACGGTGTACACCTGTTACTGATTACACCATTCCCCAATTGCCTGTTCTATATAAGACGGTGAAGAAATCGCATTTTTACACTGACCATGACTTCTTCACTCGTCATTTCCATGATAATGTATGTAACTGCTATTTTATTGCATCTGTTGCCTTTTTTCTATACATCAGAGTCCTTTTCCCGGCTTATTAGATCCAAAATCTGTCATATGATTGCCAAAGCTCTCAGAACCAAATTCAGCCCGGCTTACTGCCAGGCTGTCATAGTCTAAAAGTTTTGGCAATCCCCTGCCATTACATTTCTTTTTAGAGGGGCCCCGAAGGCGGCGGGCACCGCCTTGGGAAATGAGAAAAAATTAATACAATTGCCGCGTATGAGTAGGGGCTCATAGCGATCTATAACTAACTATCTTCTACCGATCTCGGTATCAGAAGTTGTTACCACACTGTGTGACTTGATATAATCTACGATCTCATCAAGCTTTGTGAATGCAAGGCCAACATAGCTGTCAGCTGCACCGTAGTAAATGGCGATCTTTCCAGACTCGCTGTCGTGAATAGTAGCACATGGGAAGCATACATTAGGAACAAATCCTCGCTCCTCGTACCACTCTTCCGGTGTGAGAAGGAAGTTCTCACAACGATACTTAACGATCGATGGGTTGTCGATATCAAGGATTGCTCCACCGATCGAGTATACATAACCGTTACATGTTCCCGCTACTCCATGGTAGAATAACAGCCATCCCTCAGAAGTCTCGATAGGGGCTGCACCGCCGCCAATCTTGAGTGACTCCCACCACTCGCTGCTCTTGCCCATGACATGTCTGTGCTTACCCCAGTAAACCATGTCTGGGCTCTCACTTACGAATATATCACCAAATGGTGTGTGTCCACTGTCACTTGGGCGTGACAGCATCACGAAATTACCGTTGATCTTTCTTGGGAAGAGAACTGCATTTCTGTTAAATGGAAGGAATGGGTTCTCGATTCTCACAAATGTCTTGAGATCCTTTGACTTTGCGATGCCTATCGCTGCACCGTAGAAATCCTGGCACCAGATTGCATAATATGTATCCTCTACCTTTACAAGTCTTGGATCATATGCGTATATAGGCATGAACTCTTCACCGTTCTCATCAACAAACTTGATCTTCTCCTCGCTGATATTCCAGTGGATAGCATCCTCGCTCTCTCCGAGGTAGATGTATGGAATTCCATTTACCTGCTCGCCTCTAAATACTCCGACAAATTTTCCCTCAAATGGAACTACCGCGCTGTTGAATATTCTTGCAACACCCTTTGCCGGGTTTCTTCCTATTATAGGATTCTCTGTATATCTCCAAATTGGAGCGTCATGATTGTCATTTGCCGGTCTGTCCTGCCATGGCACGTTTGGCACAGGCTCGCTGAACATTTTTACTTCTGACATAAGTACCTCTTTCTTCCGGCATCTTAGCCGGATTTTTTATTTTATTATCACGTTATATGGTATCTGCACAGGCAAAGGGCATACTAACCAACGTGCTGTTTCATCTGGCAGCCCATATATTATACTTTCTTACTTGTCTGCATTCTTAAGGAACTCAAGGTTCTTCCTGATCAGCTCACATCTCTGTGCTACACACTCAACGCTTCTTCCCGGATCAGAAGGTGTGTTGAATACATAATCGATGAGTCTGTCAACTGTTGTTGTTGCAACATGCATTCTTGTATCGCTTGATGCGTAGTAGATGAACACCTCGTTGTTCTCGTTTACGATGGCGCCATTTGTGAATACAACGTTTGATACATCGCCGACTCTCTCCTCGCCGCGAGGTCCGATAAGCATTCCTGATGGCTCAGCGATAACCTTTGAAGGATCATTGAGGTCTGTTGCAAATGCGTAGAGTACATATCTAAGACCGGCAGCTGTGTTTCTCACACCATGTGCGATGTGGATCCAGCCCTTGTCTGTCTTTATTGGAGGTGCACCTGCACCGTTCTTTGCCTCTGTTATAGTGTGGTACTTACGAAGACTTGTCATCTTCTCCTCGTCTATAACCGCATGCTCTATATCATCACAGAGACCGAATCCTATTCCGCTGCCGCTTCCTGTCTCGATGAAATCATCCATTGGACGTGTATAGAATGCGTACTTGCCATCCACAAATTCAGGGTGAAGTACAACATTTCTCTGCTGTGGGGAACGAAGAGTCTTGAGGTTGTCAAGGCGCTCCCAGTGCTTTAAATCCTTTGTTCTCACGATACCTGCTGCTGCAACTGCTGCTGAGAGGTCATTTACAGTTGTATCCTTGCTCTCTGAACAGAACACACCGTAGATCCATCCATCCTCGTGCTGTGTCAGTCTCATATCATATACATTTGTTTCCTCAGGACATACATCATCCAGAAGGATTGGATAATCCCAGAAACGGAATCCATCGATACCGTTGTCACTCTCAGCTACTCCGAAGAATGACTTTCTGTCATTTCCCTCTATTCTTGCGACAAGATAATACTTGCCGTTCAGGTAGATTGCACCTGAGTTCATGACAGCGTTAACTCCGAGACGCTCAATGAAGTATGGATTTGTCTCAGGGTTTAAGTCATATCTCCATGTGAGAGGTATCATCTCTCTTGTGAGTACAGGGTACTCATATCTGTCATAGATTCCATTATAGAAATCTGTCTTCTTATTCTTTCTCTCAAGAAGCTTGTTCAGTTTGTCAAGCTCTACATAATATTTCTCATTCATCATTTAGGCATTCTCCTTATAATTTGAAAGCAATTGAACGCTATCTACTTGCCGTCAGCGAGTCTGCTCATAATCTCAAGGCACATTCTGCCGTTGTGGTATGGGCACTTCCATGGCTCAACTATAGGACGTCCGACTCTTGGTGTTCCATCTGCATTCAGATCCCAGAACCACTCTGATCCCGATCTCTTGTCGATAAAATATTCCTTTATGTACTCCCACACCTTCTCGGCAGCCTCGTAATACTTCTTATCACCCGACTTTTGATAAGCATTTATAAATCCTACTATTGATTCCGCCTGAACCCACCATACTCTTACCGTGTATGGCACGCCCTTTTCACATTCTGTCAGAACTGAATGTCCATCGAAAGCAAGCTCATATATCTGCTCTGCAAGGATATCTGTTATCTTTGTAATCTTCTCTGTGTACTCTGCCTCTCCAAGCACCTCGGTCGCCCTATCCAGGAGCCATGATGTCTCAATGTCATGTCCGTATGAGTACAGATCGATCAGAGAGTTATAATCCTTATCAAAGAACACTTCCTGTCTCTTAAGCTCCGGATTGTATACCTTATCAGCAAATACATCGAGCAGCCATTTCAGGCGCTCCTTTACCTTGGAATCCTTGGATACCTTATAAAGTTCTGTGTAAGCCTCAAGTGCATGGAGCAGTGTGTTCATTGTTCTCTCTGCGAGAACACCATTCTCAGAAAGCTTATCATTTGACTCCGGCTTGAACTCTCTTGTAAATGCCTCGAGATAGCCACCTTCGTCAGTACATTTCTCTTCTATTGTATGGAAAAGCTGCAGGGCCAGGTCCAAAGCTTCCGAATCACCGGAAGCTTCGTAATAGGCGGATAAGGCATATATACTAAATGCCTGATTGTAGGTGTGTTTTGTCGTATCTTTGGGTGAACCATCGTAATTCATGGACCAATATATTCCGCCATATTCCCTGTCTATACAATATTCTTTCAGAAATTCATATCCATGAGCAGCCTCATCTAGAAGCTTTGGGTCCTTGAGTGCCTTATACGCACTTGCGAAGAACCAGGTAATTCTACTGTTAAGAATACAACCCTTCTCAGCCTTTTTATCAAGGTTGAGGTCGTAATCCATATACCCATAAAATCCGCCGTACTCATCATCCCTCAGGGCCTCCCAGAATGGGATGATAGCATCTATTAATTCTTTTTGAATTTCATTTCTCATATTCATGAACTCTTTTCTTCTAATAAATTATTAACCCTTTACAGCACCCTGTGTAATACCACTATAAATCTGTTTCTGACAGCAGATGAATACTATAAGTGCCGGTATGATCGATATGATAACACCTGCACAGATCAGGTTGTACTGACTTCCCATAGGTCCTACGAACTTGTAGAGTGAGATAGCCATTGTCTTGATCTCCGGGCTTATGAGGTAAAGGTTTGCAGCGTAGTACTCGTTGTAGATTACAACGCCCTTCAATATACAAGCTGTAACGATAGCTGGCTTAAGAAGTGGAAGTATGATCTTCCAGTAGATAGTCCAGTATGATGCACCATCCACGATAGCTGACTCGTCAAGAGATACTGATATGTTCTCCATAAACTGTATAAAGATGTAGATTGAGATAACATCTGTACCACAGCTCATGATGATGTAACCATATAAGTGATCTATGAATCTCAGATCACCCATGATGTTGTAGACTGTAACCTGCATAGCAACTGCAGGAAGCAATGATGCCACAAGGAAAAGTGTTCTGATAAAGCCGTTTCCCGGGAACTTGAATCTGTTAAGCACATATGCAAGCTGTGTTCCTATTACTACTGACACAAGGAGTACACATATCATAACTATGACTGAATTGATGAACGCACGTCCCATGTTGGCAGTCGTGAATGCCTTTACAAAGTTGCTGAAGTTCAGAAAGCTTTCAGGAAGTTTCATTACTGAAGTAGCCTTATACTCATCTGCTGTCTTGAAGGCTGTTGTAACACATGATATAAGAGGTACAACAGCACACAATGAGAAGAATATGAGTACAAAGTACTTGAGGAAACCTCTTACATAATATCCAACGGTTCGTTTTTCTTTTATTGGTGCTATGCTTGGCACATCTGTCTTTCCTCTTGCCATGTTACTTGCCTCCCTTCGCAGAAGCAGCCATCTGCTTCATGTATTTCTTGGTATCCCTCTCCTGTTTCTTGCGAAGCTTCTTTGCCTTATAACTCTCATCATCTGAGCTTGAATCCTTGAAGATGTACTCAAAGAACAGCTTCTGAAGCGCAGCACATATAAGTATGATAAGGAGAAGTACAACGGCCATTGCTGAAGCAAGACCGACCTTCTGGCTTGTATGTGCTATCTTGTTCATGATGATGAAGTAAGTACCTGTTCCGTTTGCACCTGTTGTGATAACGAAAGGCTGCTCGAAAGCACTGAGTGATCCTGTTATTGCTAAAATTACATTTAATGTAACGATTGTCTTGATACTTGGCAGTATGATATATCTAAACTGCTGGAATTTATTTGCACCATCAAGCTCTGCCGCCTCATAAAGTTCTGCATCTACCGACATGATAGCTCCAATGAAGAGAACCATCATCTGTCCAAGGTATCTCCAGACCGAAGTTGAAACCAGTGTCCAGTTGTTGACACTCTGGTCTTTGAGCCAGTATGGAAGGTTGTCTAAGCTAAATCCACACAACTGAAGGATTGAGTCAAACACGAATCCTCTTGTGAAGAAGAATTTGAAAATGAAACCTACAGCGATACCGCTGATAAGGTAAGGGAAGAAAATAAATCCCTTGAAAAGGTTACCACCTTTTACTCTGAAACTCAGAAGAGTTGCAAGGAAAAGTGCAAGCACTAACTGTACAAGTGCTCCTACGATGTAATACAAACTGAGCTTTAATGCACCGAAACAGTCTTTTCTTGTGAACACATCGATATAATTTGCTAATCCTACGAATTCTCTCTTTTCTACAGGCGTCGTATATTTCATCTTGTAGAAACTAAATTTAACCATCTCTCCGAATGGTATATATGTAAATACTAATAGCAAAAGCAATGGGATAATTGCGAAGGCTGCGCATATTATAACCTGCTGCCCCTTCCTGCTTGATGCCCATTTACCAAAGCCGGATTGTTTTTTGTTAGCCATACTCATTCCACCGCCTTTTTTAATAAACCGGGGCGGGCAATCCCCCCCCGGTCTGTAGCTTATTCTTACTTGTTATAATAGAGTCTTTATTACTTCTCAGTAACTTCGATTCCTAATGACTCCTGAGCATCTGACCACTTCTGGTTCCACTCAGCCATGATATCATCGAATGACATGTCGCCGTTTGCAGCATGCTCGATGATGGCCTGGATCTTGTCATTACCACCATTGCTTACGTTAAGCTCTGACTCTGAGTTGAGCTGGTTGAGGTAATCCTCCTCGCCCTCAAGAGCTGCCTCGTCTGCAACGAAGTCAACACCATCGAATGAGATCTTTGACTCTGAACCAGGAACAAGTGCAAGTGAATCCTCGTTGTAAGCATATCCTGACTTCTCTGTCATCCACTTAACAAATACAAGAGCTGCCTGCTTCTCATCATCTGAAGCGTTTACGTTGATACCGTAGCAGTAATCTGCACCTGATGAAGCGTACTGCTTACCATTTACTGAGATAGGGAAAGGAATGTATCCTATATCGTCTGCGTTAGGTCCACCTGCTTCCATCTGTGGGTATGACCATGAACCAAGTACCATACATCCGATCTCGCCGTTGTTGAGCTTTCCCTTACTTGACTCCCAATCTGTTGTTGAGTAATCATCCTCTGTAAGTCCCTGTGATACTGCATCGTAAAGGATCTTATATACTGCATAAGCATGTGTATCGTCGCCATAGTTCTTGAATGGATCCTTTGTATGGGCTAACTTCTGGTTCTTGTATGTAGCATCGCCTGTTGCTGTGATCGAGATATAATCATCCCAAGCTCCCATTGTCCAGCCTGCTGCATAGTTTGTGTAAAGTGGAATACAATCCGGATTCTTATCCTTGATTGCCTTGAGAGCTGCGATGAACTCCTCTGGTGTCTTAGGTACATCTGTTACACCTGCATCAGCAAATACCTTCTTGTTGTATACGATACCCTGTGTTGTAGCTGTAAGAGGTACACCATATACCTGACCCTGATACAGCCATCTGTTTGAGTAATTTACAAGACTGCTCATTGTATCATAATCGCCAAATGACATGAAATATGTTGAAAGGTCTGCCATGTCAACTGCCGGGATACACATTACTGTCTCGTAGTTTCCTGACTGAAGATGTGTAAGAGCATCTTCTGCATAGTTTGTATCTGTGATAACATCAACCTTGATGTTTGGATACTCCTTGTTGAAGTCCTCAAGATACTGCTTCCAGTTCTTTCCGCCGTAATCATCTGAGTCCATATCAGTTCTGTTGTTGTAGAACTTGATCTCCGCTGAAAGATCTGTGAAGTCTGTTCCTAACTGGATGTCTGCATATGACTTGATTCCCTCAGCATCAGCTGTTGTGTCATCTGCTGAATCACTTCCTGCTGCCTCTGTGGCAGCCTTTGTTGCCTCTGTTGTGTCCTTGTTATCGCTGTCTGAGCCTCCACAACCTGCAAGTGATGCTGCCATAAGACCAGCCATTGCGATACATGCAATACGCTTTGATTTCATAGTTTTGTCCTCCTTAAAACCTTCTTTGTTTTTAACTTTATATTAAGTATACATTAATTTACTTTTTAGTCATCACTCAATTTTGTTTTTAATCACAGTATTTTGTACTTTTCGTTAATTTTACCATTATCATTATTTTTTTTCAATATCATATAGACATTTTATCTATATATTTTTATCTTTAATTAGTATTTTATTGTTTTTTTAGCTAATTAGCCACTAATTTATATCGCTTTTAGCTTGTGGTGATTGTTTAATAATTGTATTATTATGGATAGGAGGTGGTTTGCATGTTAGCTAAAGAATTAATTTCCTGCACTGTACTGTCAGGTTACAATATTCAGAAAGATATTGAGAACGCAAGATTCCACAGTGCGTTCTTTACATATGAAGAATCAATGATTAACGATGGTCTGATTCATCTTCTGGCCAACGGCGATATTTCTTTTGCTTATTCATGCAGTTATACCTTCTCTTTCATTCCGTGCTACCATTTCTTCTATATATATGAAGGAACTCTTACAGTAACATCGGGCAGCAGCAAATCATCATATTCCAAGAATACAGCCGCGCTTTTTGAGGCAGGATCAGAAATAACATACGCCACGAACGGCAAGTGTCGTTTCTACGAGGCATTCATCCTCGGAGCTCCGCTTCGCCTGTATCACGAGTTTCTCCCCGAATCCATATATTATAAAAAGGACTCTGCCGGAGCCTCTGTACTCTGGAGCCATCTTTCACTGATAAGCAGACTCCAGGGGGAGTTGTCTGCCACCGATATTTTCAGAATTTCCAAATGGTTTAATGATATCCTGACCGAATTATGTGTATTTATTGAAAACTCATCCAAGAAGATGGATTGTGTGCCTTCTTATCTTTTATCGGTAAAGAATCAGATGGATACAAACTACGCCGAACCGATGTCGCTTGATGACCTCGAGGCAACTTACAGGATCAGCAGATACAGGATATGCAGAGAATTTTCATTTCACTTCGGTGAATCACCTATGCGCTATCTCAACAGTCGCAGGATCGATGCTGCCAAAAGGCTCCTTCTCACAACAGATCTGTCCGTCCACGAGGTCGGATCCCAGGTTGGAATCGAGAACACAAACCATTTTATAAATCTGTTCAAAAAAGACACCGGTACAACTCCGCTGTCTTTCAAGCAGGCTGCACCGGTGTCTATTTCCGATTTGCATTACAATTGATATGTAGTTTTATTATCGTTCCATTATCGTTCTATTCTGGCAACGCTATCCTTTACCACGATTCGTCCATCCACGACAAATATGCCATCAGTATATTTTTCGTTGGATATCTTTTTTATAATCTTATGCATGGTTCTCTCTGCCATCTCCTGCATATTGATCTCGTATGTGGTCACGCCTATATCGCAGCTTCCAGGATACATGTAATTATCAAACCCCACAACGGACACATCCTCAGGAACTCTGTAGCCCGCAGCATTGAGTATCTTTATGAGCGTAGCTGCCGCAAGATCGCAGTTGCACACAAACGCTGTAGGCATATTCTTTGGAAGTTTAAAACAGTTCTCCTCGTCAAACTGACCCGTCTTCACATCTCTGTCCGGAATAACCCAGTCTTCTCTGAACGGAATATCATGCTCCAACAAAGACTTTATATAGCCCAAATATCTGTCAGTTATACTGTTCGTTGAACCTATCGTGCCAACATATGCAATATCTCTATGTCCCATATCATACAGATAATTAGTCAGCATATAGCTTCCATAGAAACTGTTTGCTATAACCGTGTCTATCGGTCTCGAATTATCGTAGTAATCCACATACTCTATAGGAACCTTGGCTGTCTTCTCCAGCTTTTCCAGGTATTCCTTACCCATGGAACCTACAACAACTATTCCATCAACCTTGTCATCCTCCAAGAGCATAGGCATCTCAGCGTTCAATACACTATCTCTGGAAACAAACTCCAGCATAGTAAAGCAGCCTCTTGCCACCGCCTTTTTGTTAAGCACCTGATATAACTGCCAATAGAACGACGGATACTTTCCAAGGTATATCTCTTGAATGAGAACACCAATATTATACTTTTTCTTTGCCGTCTTCTTTCTGATCTCAGATGGTGACTGGTATCCCATCTCATCTGCCAACTGTTTGATCTGTGCTCTGAGTTCCTCGCTGACACCCTTCTGATCTGAAAGTGCCTTTGAGACCGTAACGGTACTCACGCCAACAATGGCAGCTATGTCTCCCAATTTTACTGATTTTGCCATAACTAGTCCTTCTCACTTTATTTTTTCACGTGGTTAAATAACTTAATTTTTATTTTATTTTTAAGTTAAACTATTGTCAAGTACAAAGTGATACAGTCTGCTCATATAATCTCCACGCATAGTTTCAATGAGCATTCCGGCATTCATGAGGAGATCTCCCCCATACACATTCTCCGTTCCGTCAAGTCTGTAACCAGCAGTCACGTCAAGCCCTAAAAGTTTTATCTTTCTACTGTGTACGTTAGGTCTTCCAAGCACCTGAACGTAAGTCACCAATGCCTCACTCTTATCCTTTGCAACAACCATCCAGCAATCATACAGTCCATTTTCCCTGTACGATGCAACCCTATAATAATCACCCTCCCTTACAAGATCATTATATTTATGATACATAGACACCTGCTCAGGGATCATCGCACGTTCTTCTTCACTTATTTTTGTGATATCGAGTTCATAGCCAAATGTTCCCGCCAGAGCCACATGTGCCCTGGTCATAAAAGGTGTACTCCTTCCAACTGTGTGATTAGGGCAATCCGACACATGGGCGCCCATGGTCGAAAGCGGATATATCAGTTCCGTTCCCTCCTGTATAGAAAGTCTCTCTATGGCATCCGTGTCATCGGAGCACCATATCTGCGGACTGTAGTAAAGCATGCCAGGGTCAAATCTTGCACCACCGCCCGAGCAGTTCTCAAGCAAAAGATCTGGGAAATCGTTAACAAGGCGCTCTTGCAGCTCATATACTCCAAGCACATACCTGTGAGTCAATTCTCCCTGCCTGTCTCCGGTGAATTCTACGCTGCCGATATCCGTGAGCTGTCTGTTCATATCCCACTTAACATACTCAATATTTGCGGATGATATCACGTTATGCACACATTCATACACGTAGTCTCTAACTTCTTTTCTCGAGAGATCAAGCACGTACTGATTTCGCGATAATGTAGCCGTTCTCTCCGGAACCGCAAACGCCCAGTCGGGATGCTTTCTGTAAAGTTCAGAATCAGGGGAAATCATTTCAGGCTCCATCCATATTCCAAATTTCAGCCCCAGCTTATTCACCTCATCAACAAGATGTTTCAAACCGCCCTTGATCTTGTTTTCATTTACAAACCAGTCTCCAAGACTTGTGGCATCATCATTTCTATGTCCAAACCAGCCATCATCCATGACCAGCATCTCTATTCCATGTTCTGCCGCACTCTTTGCTATCGCAAGGAGCTTATCGGTATCAAAGTCAAAATATGTAGCCTCCCAGTTGTTGATGAGGACAGGTCTCTTCTGGTGAAGATATCTGCTCCTTATCATGTGGCATCTGTAAAAATCATGAAGATTTCTAGTCATCTGTCCAAGTCCATCATGGCTGTATGTAAGCACAACCTCAGGCGCTGTAAACGTCTCTCCAGGCGTGAGCCACCACTCAAATCCCTCTGAATGTATGCCCATGACTGCGCGTATGGAATCAAACTGTGATTTCTCTATCTGTGCGATGAAGTTACCCGAGTACACAAAATGCATTCCATATACATCACCCGTAGTCTGATCTGTACCCTTTGTCATCCATGCCATAAACGGATGGTCCTGGTGGGATGACTCACCGCGGAGAGAGCTTACACTCTGCTTGCCATAAGCTATCGGGCGTCTCTCAATCTGTCTCTCCCTGGCCCATGAGCCATGAAGAGTGAGCATCTCAAAATCCTCGTCATCCATGTCTATACATGCAGAATATACCTTTGTGAGCCTGATATCCCTATCACCTGCATTTTTCACGCTCACACTTCTGGTTATAACATCCTCATCCTCAAACACAGAATATATCAGGTCAACATCAATGCCACATCCCCCATCCATCATATGGACAACGAGAGTCTGAACCTCCTCTTCTCCCGCAAATGATGCCGGAAGGCCACTAATCCCCGGCTTTCCATTTACAATATCGTAATCCACAAATTTCAGATCAACGGTTCTGCTGCCATTTGCGGTCTTTACCGCAATACAACTCTCCCTGTAGTCTCCTATTCCATTTCCGGAATACTCTGTCGGAAATGTGTCCATAAATGAACATCTCTCCCTGTTATTCTTGGACGGAACAAAAGGAGCCTCACACGTTCTCAAAAACTGATCACATTTCTGCGGACGGATCTTCTGTCCATAATATATATGTCCGACAAACCCCTCTTCATCGGCGATTCCGATACGATAACTCGTGTTTCTCGTATCAAGTTCAAATATTCTGTTTGCCTCATCATATCTTATGCTCATATGTATCTATAGTCTCCTTGTTTTATTTATGGGTATCACTCTCTGCTTATGTATTCAAGAAATTCAAGTGCAAGATCCATATTCTTGGCATTCTCGCCAAATCCCACTGCAGCATCCATTTCATACCAGCCGGTATCCTTCACCCAGGAATTATCACCGATCTTTATTCCGACAGGTATCTTCTCACCCGTTTCAATAACCGTTGCATACACAAACGAATCTTTATACTTTTCTTTCAGTTCATCAGTCAGCACCTTATCAAGATCCTGCATATATCCAAACTCTCCAAAACTCATGACAAGGTCTGTGTCGGCAAAGAACACGTCCACCGCATTCGCCATAAATTTGTTCTGTATAAGCTGTAGACTATCCTGACTCATGGCATCATTCGGATCAGTTGACACGCCGATTCCTGTACTTATACTGACATATTCCTTCTCCGCATCAAGACCATTTTCACTGAGGAATTCCTCATAATACGCCTTGTCATTCGCCGCGGATTCCTGTTGTGTAGTGTTGACCGCAAGGATGTTGAGTGCCGCAGATTCCGCCGTAAAATGTTTTACGACAAGGAATACAACTATGCCCACAACAACAAGTGCAAATAGAGCCTTCGGAGCATAATACTCCAGTATGTATTCCTTTTTCTGCTGTTTGTTCATAAGGCTGAGTTTCTGTTTCTCAGACATATGCTCATCCACATCCAAGACGCTCTCCGGCTCTCGTTTCTCTTTTTCATCGGTTTTCTCATCGATGATATGTCCAGCGATACTTTTTATATTTTTCTTTTCTATTTCTTTCTCTTTTTTTATTTCTTTTTCTATTTCTTTTTCTGGCATATAATCTCCTATACTACTCCTGTACGCGTTTGCCACACACTGCCGTTACTTTATATATTATAACATTTTTTAGTTAATTCTTAAACAGTTTTTAGTATTTTTAACTATATTTTACTTTGTGACATATAACAGCGTTCAGTTATCTAGTCCCCTGAAGCTCCTGATTCCCTGCCTTCTTTTTATACAAAAGGGACCTCAGCATCAAGGCCGAGATCCCCCTTGTTCAGCGCATTGGCTGGAAAGTGCATTTACATGTTTAATTTTGTAGTATATGGAAGGAATGTTTTTCTTTTTCGGCAGTAAATTCTGCCATATTTTGTGTTTGTTTATTTAGCAAGCTCCTGCACACATGCTTTCATCTCATCTATCTTTGACATGGCATTTTTTAGGCTGATTTCATTCACGCCAAAGTAGAATTTGATCTTTGGTTCATTTCCAGAAGGCCTAACCGCGAACCACGCATTATTTTCCAGCTCATAGTACAGCACGTTTGATTTTGGAAGACCCATGTGCTCCTCTTCGCCATCAAGCGGCTTGCGGATTCCGCTCACATAATCCCTCATGCCGGTAACTTTGATACCTGCAAAGTTCGTAAGTGGATGGTTCCTGAAGTTCTCCATCATCTCCTTAATCTGTGCTGCACCATCTACACCCTTTAGAGTTATCCCAAACGCACCTTCAAAGTAATAGCCATATTTGTGATAAACCTCTTCCATGGCATTACAGATGGTTTCTCCCTGCAGCTTATAAAATGCTGCTATTTCACATAAAATGACAACGGCTGCGCAAGCGTCCTTGTCACGAGTGTAGTCTCCTACTAAACATCCAAAGCTCTCCTCCATTCCGAAGATGAACTTGTATGTGTTGTTCTTCTCAAAGAGAAGGATCTGCTCACCTATGTACTTGAATCCGGTGAGTGTCTCTATATATTTCAGATTGTAATTCTCTGCTATCGCCTTTGTAAGATTGGTGCTGACTACTGTATTACAGATAGCACCATTTTCCGGCAGTTTGCCGACTGCCTCCTGTTCACGGCAGACATACTCTGCGATCAAGGCTCCTGTCATATTGGCATTAAAGCGGACATATGGATATGCAGGATCATCTGCAAATTCCGTGTCTTTCCAAATTCCCGTACTGTCCTTGACGTATATTCCAAGTCTGTCTGCATCAGGATCTGTGGCCATGATAACGTCCGCATCCACCTTCTTTGCCAGGTCTATTCCCATGGCAAATGCTGATGGTTCCTCTGGATTTGGTGACTTGACCGTGCTGAAGTCTCCGTCAGGAACAGTCTGCTCCTCTACAACATATACGTGCTTGAAGCCAAGTCTCTTTAGCACTTCCCTTACAGGTACATTTCCTGTTCCGTGAAGTGGTGTGTATACTATCTTGATATCGTCTGCAACCTTCGGAATGATATCGCCGTGGATGGTCTGTTTTATGAGTGCCTGATAGTAATTCTCATCAACACTCGTAGGAACCATACAGAACAGGCCGTCTGCGATAGCCTTGTCCTTATCCATGGTCTTGACATCCTCGTATCTCTCAACATTCGCCACATGTTTCAGGATATCCTGATCCTGAGGGGATACGATCTGACTGCCGTCCTCCCAGTACACCTTGTAGCCGTTGTACTCAGGTGGATTGTGGCTTGCTGTTACCACGATTCCGGCTATACATCCAAGCTCTCTCACTGCAAATGACAGCTCAGGTGTAGGGCGGAGTGCATCAAACACATATGTCTTTATGCCATTTGCATTGAGACACAGAGCTGATGCCTCTGTGAACTCTGCTGACATATTTCGGCAGTCATGTGCTATGACAACACCTCTCCCCGCAGCATCCGCGCCGACCTCAAGTATGTAATCTGCAAGACCCTGTGTAGCCTTTGTAACTGTGTATATATTCATTCTGTTGGTTCCGGCACCCATGATTCCGCGCATTCCGCCGGTTCCAAATTTCAGATTCTTGTAGAATCTGTCCTGGATCTCTTTGTCATCATCTGCGATACTTCTAAGTTCTTCCTTGGTCTTCTCATCAAAGCAGTCTGACTCAAGCCAGAACTTGTATTCGTCCATGTAACCCATCTTTTTTACCTCCACCTTGTAATTATTTTTAGTCGCTACCGCGATCTTCTAACCTATTTTCTGCTGACATTTATTTGCCAGCCATTCCGTTTCTTACCAGTCATCCCGTTTTACGAGAACATCGCCTTCACATTTACCGCAAGCTCGTCAAGCTGCTCTGCCGCATCCTCCTGAGAGCTTCCCTTTACCCCGAGGTAGAACTTGATCTTCGGTTCTGTGCCTGAAGGTCTCACAAGGAACCATGCGCCATCCGCAAGCTGATAATATATCATGTTGGACTTTGGAAGCACCGCCGCCTCGGACTTGCCTGTCGCTGCGTCCGTCTCTGTTCCAAGCTTGTAGTCGTAGATCTTCTCCACGCTGTAAGTTCCGACCTTCTGCACCGGATTATCTCTCAGCGTCTGTATCATAGACTGTATCTTTGCAGCACCCTCGCGTCCGTCAAACTTCATGGTCTGAACCTTCTCTTTGTAGTAACCATATTCCTGCCACAATTCAACCATTCTGTCCCACAGAGTCATGCCACGGTTCTTGTAGTATGCCGCAGCCTCACAGAGAAGCATCAGCGTTCCAACCGAGTCCTTGTCCCTTGCATATGTACCAGGCAGACATCCAAATGTATCTTCAAGCCCGAACACATAATTGTGTTCACCAGTCTGCTCATAAGCCCTCATTCTCGATGCTATATTCTTAAATCCGATCAGGTTGTTGCAGTCACAGAAAGTGTCGTACTTCTTACATATCTCCTTGACCATATTGGTGATAACAACCGTAGTTACAATCGCCGGATTCTCAGGCAGTCTTCCGCTCTGGGATCTCTGCATCAGCACGTAATCACAGAGGATCGCACCGAACATATTGCCCGTAAATTCTTTATACTCATTATTCTTGCTGTCATATCCATACATTCCAAGCCTATCCGCATCAGGATCTGTGACAAGAATCAGCTCTCCGCCGACCTTCTTCGCCAGCTCAAGACTCAGGGCATACGCCTCTGCGCCCTCAGGATTTGGGGACTTTACAGTTGGAAAATTACCATCTTGAACAGCCTGTTCCTCAACGACATGTACATCCTTGAAACCAAGTTCGCTGAGAACTCTTGTAACAGGCTTAAGGCCTGTTCCGTGAAGCGGAGAATATACGATCTTCAGATCTCCCGCCTTCTGAATCTCCTCCGGATTCATGACAAGCTTGTGAAGCTCTCCTATATATGCGTCATCGATCTCCTGACCGATCACATTCAACAGTCCTGCATCTATTGCAGCGTCCTTGTCCATAGTCTTAACCATGGAGAAATCTTCTATATTGTTGACCTCTGCAATGATCTCCTTATCCTGAGGAGATACGATCTGGGCTCCATCATCCCAGTAAACCTTATATCCGTTGTATTCCTTTGGATTGTGGCTTGCCGTTATATTCACGCCGATATTGCAGTGCAGATGTCTCACTGCAAATGAAAGCTCCGGTGTCGGGCGGAGCGCATCAAACAGATACACCTTCACGCCATTTGCACACAGGCAGAGAGCAGTTTCAAGCGCATACAGCGAAGCATTGTTTCTGTTGTCAAATGCTATAGCTGCCGACGGCTCTGATATTCCGATCTTCGCCAGGTAGTTAGCAATTCCCTGTGTTGCCATGCGAACCATGTAAATGTTCATGCGGTTCGTTCCCGCTCCCATCACGCCTCGAAGTCCACCTGTTCCAAACTCAAGGTTTGTGTAAAATCTATCTTCAATCTCCGCTTCATTATCCTTTATGTTTACGAGCTCCCGCTTCGTAACATCATCTACCTGATCGCTGCCAAGCCACATATCGTATCTCTGCTTTGCGTCCATCTTCTACCCCTTTCCTGACCTCACAGGCCACACAGATTTTTCCTTTTTATCTATCCACAATTTATCTTCCGTTTGTTTTATTAGGCTATTTTTAGCTAATTTATTGTTATTTGTATAATATATTAAGCAGTTTTTAAATTCAATATTTAATCTTGCAATTTATATCACTTTGTTGCGCAGATGTATATTGCAGCCGTTTTATTATGGTGGTATTAACTAAAAGAATTATATTTTCTGCAATTGACTTGTAATATAACCGACCTTTTTTATTCCTTTACAGAGGCTATTTGTGATCTGCTCAAGATCAACCTGAGCGTTGTAGCCGGATTTGTGTACAGCAAGATCACGGAGGCACAGAAGGATCAGAAGGAGCTCGTAGTCCAGGTGGCATCCAGGGATCTGAAGAGCCGAATGCCGGAGTATGAACTGATCAGGATCATCGGTATACTGATCGATAATGCGCTTGAATCGACCGCCCCATTTGGCACTGCATATCTGTACCTGGACAGCAGGCAGAACCAGATAGAAATAAGAACAAGAAACAAGGGTTCCGTCAAAACCAACGAATTCCGCCAGAATATGTTCTCACCGGGATATACCACCAAAACCGGAGACAGACATGGCCATGGTTACGGTCTCTACAACCTGAAAAAACTGACCGACAAGTACAATGGTAAAATATATCTCGACACGGTAAATACCGACCAGGGAGACTACATACAGTTCGACGTCATCGTATAAGGACAGCAAAGCGCCGTCCGGTCACCAGACCATGATATGTACCCAGAATCCTGGACACATATTTATGAACTAGGCTGAACACATGGATGCT
>NZ_QUKK01000008.1:0-76947 GCF_003481085.1 Coprococcus sp. TF11-13
CTATAACGCATAAAAATACCCTCCTTACTGGTTGTCCAGTAAAGAGGGTACATATCATTCACGATTGGGCGATTTTTAATTCCGACAGACGGTATTATCAGCGAGTGCAGGAAACAGGTACATATCTTGATGAACTTGCCGAAGATACTACGCAACCCGAAGTGAAAACGGTTGAGGATTTTCTGGACAGCATTGAAAATCAATGCCTATATCAAATCTTGATTAAGGTAGACAGGCTTACATTGCAGAGTGCTTTGATGAAGATACAAGGATATTCAACCCGTGAAATTGCGGTGTGTCTGAATATTACTGAAAAAGCTGTTTACAGACGAATGGACAGGCTCAAAGAAAAATTAAAAAAGTTTTTTGAGTAGAGGGGAAAATCGAATATTCCCACGGGCTACAGGGTGAGAGGACAAAAACCTCTTACCCTGTTTTCCTTTGTGTGGCGAAAACGGGGGGCGTTCCTTGACAAGTGAATACCCATTCGCCAAATACTTTCTCTTTGTGATTGTGATGAGCATAAGTGTGTGCAGCGGTACGCCAAGACCTGCCGACAGGCAGCGAGCGATTGAAAGGTGGTGAGCCAATCTTATCGACTCAAAATATCGGGCAACTCCCGATTTCGCCATAACCCACAAAGAGGATAATGATACTCCCGTCCAGTCACAGTCCGAGCGTGATAAAACCGTCGCAGGCAATGAGGGCGGCTCTGTCAGACCGACAGTTGGGGTGGAACTCCCGTGGTGTCAGTTCGCTGCTGACCGTTTGGCGACTTCCCATAGCATTTCGGGGTGTCGAGGACAAATTGAAATGCTCCTATCATATTCAGCCAGACGAAAGGCGGTCACAAGAACAGAGATTTTGTTAATCTTCTCCAGACCATAAATACTTCCTTTTATTTGGCTGCCTACATAGGCAGAACATACCTGCCTAAATAAAATTGGGAGGTCAAACATAATGGAAAGAAAAATCAAGCGTGGGGATATTTACTACGCAAACTTAAATCCCGTTATTGGCTCGGAGCAAGGTGGCAGGCGACCTGTACTTATTATTTCAAACGATGTCGGTAATAAGCACAGTCCTACGGTCATTGTCGCACCTATCACAAGCAGAATAAACACCAAAGCAAAACTGCCGACACACACTCTAATCAATAACTTTGAGGGATTGGATAAGAACTCAATTATTTTGCTTGAACAGGTACGAACGATTGATAAACAGCGATTAGAACAGTACTTAGGAATGATACCAGATGATATGGTGGCAAGGGTTGATAAGGCTCTTGCCATTAGTGTTGCATTGGAGAAAATAAAGGCAACAGATGTGTAAAAAGGGCGAGAAGAATAAATTTGCACATTGGTAAAAATGCGGCTGTATTTCTATAATTAGAGTACAGCCGCTTGTTTTATAGCGGAGGTACTCATTATGGGAAATGAAAAATATATCCAAAATTCCGAATTGCAAAGTAAACAGATGCAAGATGAAAACGAAGTATTCAATTCATTTATCAATATTATGGTACAGATAGTTGAAAAGTACGGAAAGACAGTTTTGCAGGAATTGGATTGTGCTGCGTAAGCTACGCAGCCTTACATATCACATTTTCCTATAAAATTATGGAGGTGGTACGATGAACAGAGAAGGAAAGAAATGTGTCCTGTATCCAAGAGTAAGTACCGAGATGCAGGTGGACGGATATAGCCTTGAAGGACAGAAGAACAGCTTAAAACGCTTTGCTGACCGAGAAGAAATGGAAATTGTCGGTATCTATGAGGATGCAGGTAAATCAGGAAAATCTATTGAAGGACGACCCGCATTTAAGAAAATGCTTTCCGATATAAAAAACGGATTGGAGATAGACTATATTCTGGTTTATAAACTTTCCCGTTTCGGAAGAAATGCAGCGGATATTCTAAATTCATTAGAGTTTGTACAATCTTATGGAATAAATCTTATTTGTATTGAAGAAGGAATTGACTCGTCACAGACAAGTGGAAAACTTTTAATCTCTGTTTTGTCTGCGGTTGCAGAAATAGAAAGAGAAAATATCATTGAACAGACAATGAATGGACGGAGAGAAAAAGCACGACAAGGTGGGTGGAATGGTGGATTTGCACCATACGGATATTATCTGAAAGACAATCAGCTCTTGATAGAAGAAACGGAAGCTGAAGCAATCAGAATTATATTTGATAAATTTGCTAATTCTGATATAGGACTTGGCGGAGTAGCAAAATATCTTAATCTTCAAGGTATAAAGAAGATACCTCGTCAGAACGGCACATTGGAAACTTGGAGCAGTCATTTTATACGGTTGATATTAGACAATCCTGTTTATTGTGGAAAGATTGCTTATGGCAGAAGAACACGAGAAAAGGTAAAAGGTACAAAAAATGAATATAAGCAGGTTCATGCAGAGGATTACATTCTGGAAGATGGACAACATGAAGGAATTATCAGCGAGGAATTGTGGCAAAAGGTTCACGCAAAGCGTATGGCAACAGGAATTAAACAGCCATCCAAAATCGGTAAGGATAGGTCACACCTTTTGACGGGGATATTAAAGTGTCCCCTTTGTGGAAGTTCAATGTATACGAACAAACACGCTTGGACAAATAAAGACGGCACATACAAAGAGGTTTACTATTATATTTGTGGTAGAAATAAGCAGGAGCGAGGACATCATTGTGATTATAAAGCATCGCTAAGAAAAACAGATATTGAGCCACTTGTAATTGAAGCTGTTAAGGAATTGGTAAGCGATAAGTATTTTGCAAAAGAGATTGAAAAGCGTATTGGCGTACAGACCGATACAACAGCTATTGATAAGGAACTTGCCAATTACGAGAGTAAGCTGAAAGAAGTAGATTTGAATAAAGCCCGTCTGGAACGAGAGATTGATAATCTGCCTATTGATGCTCGTTTCAGAGAAAGGAAAATCCACGACATGACTTTAAGACTTGATGGATTGTATGATACGATTGTCGAGTTGGAAGAACGGATTGAAGATGCAAAGCTGAGAAAAAGTTCTATCGAAATGGAAACAATCACTCTGGACAATATTTACAAGCTTATGCTGAATTTCGGAAAGCTCTATGATATAATAAGTGACGAGGAAAAGAAAAGCCTTATTACTTATCTCATAAAAGAAATTCAGATATATCCAAATGGGGAGTCAGAGCAGCCTTTGAAGTTAATAGAGTTTAATTTCCCAATATATCGGGATGGTCAAGAGGTAAGGCGGCTCTTGTGGGAAAAAGGTAATATCGTTGAAACAGTCTGCCTTCTGTCGAGAAAAGCTCAATAAATCAAAGGATTTTGCCATTTGGGGAATAAAATAGATGTGCGTTTCTGTTTCCGTAGAGTGATGATATAAGTGGAGGTTTACCCCAGGGGATAGGCTTGGGGGAACAGGAGATATACATTTTGGCGAAAGGATACTTTTCGCCAAAGTGATATAATGAAATTGATATTGGTATAAGAACGAAGGTGATTGGATGAAAATGTTTGAATTTACTGGATTAAGAACCCTGCATAAAGACATGATGAAAAAGGGAGAAGAGAGAGCAACATTTCCATTTGGGTTTAATGGAAAAATTTTTAGTTGTATTTTCTTGACGGATATAATTCCATACCGCTTGTATTTGACAACTTTAGGATTATATCCGGTGGTATTTGAATTGGAAATAGAGAAAGGGTATAAGGCCAAATGTTTTATTGATGATTATAAAAAATTGGTAGATTATCTTGAAATAAAATATGATCCAACGCATAAATTTGTTCCGCTAGACTTTTTTGAAGCGTTAAATAAAAGAATTCCTAAAGAATTTATGATGCGCCCAGATTATAAAGAGACATTAAAAATTGCTTCTAAAAAAAGAAAAATTGAAGAAGAAGCTAAGGTATATTTTTGTGGTTGGAGAAGGAACGCAGCGGGGCAGAATGTACGAGAGAAAAATCTTGAAAAAACGAGAAGCGCATTTGGAGATGCAAAGGCAGAAATATGTAAAAGAAAAAATATTAGTTCCTGTTGGACAGATTGTGCCTATGAAGAAGAATTGAAAAAATTGAATGATATAATTACAATGTGATTTAGAAAAGATATACTTTTTTGTGGTTTTGGAGGCAATAAGATGACTACAGAGTTAGAGCACAAGCCGCTACTTGACGGGAATGAACCAAATGGGCCCCATTGAAAGATACGAGGAAGCAGTTAGGCAGAGATATTAGTTTAAGCGGAGGATGGATCATGAGCTTTTTAAAGTTATTACATGGTACGAAAAAAAAGAAAGATTTATTTGATATTGCCTGTGATTATGATGGCTATGACATTGTTTATGAAGAAGAGACAACTGACATAAATTTGTATAAGTTTTTTAATGAGATTATCACTAATTCAAGATATGACATCACAGTTCTGCCTGAGTATCGATTATTAATGGAAAATAATACAGAAGATGCATTTAATGAGTTCTATGATGCATGGGTTGATGCATTAATTGATCGGGGGTTCCTGTTTCATTTGGATGGTGAGGTGTCTATGGAGCAGTTTACGAAGGGGATTAATCGTATATTATCCGATATTGGATGTGAGAAACAGTTAGATTTGACTTTATTGGATCGGATGTATCAGGAAGAATTACAAAACTACTGTTTAAATGGGAAGGAGATTCATGAAGAAATCAATTATGATATTTTACAAAGCAATGTGATTGCTCGTGAATTGAGGTTGATAGGTTACGAACTAATAAGTTTGTTCAATGGATTTGATAATTACGATAAAGCTGTTATTCCTATTATAAAAATAGATGATTTAAAAGGAATTGAATCTATATTTAAGTAAAAATGATGAAAGCTATTTTGATATAGTTCTGAATTCGGAAAGGAGAATGGTACTATAGCAAAGAGAAAGACGCTGCCGAAGGATTTTGAGCAATTGGTAGAGGCTGGAAATGAGCAGGAAATCAAAAGTGTATTCGAAAAATGCGACATCAATGCATACGGAGGATACAATAAAGGAAATAGGTGATGATATGGAGTTAGAGAATAACGATGATAAGTTTAATATTGAAAAAACAGATACCATTGATGGCTTGGCATATGAACAAGACACCTCCAGCTTGTTACTTCTTCTTACAGACGGAATGGACTGGTCAGATATGAATCGACATTTATTGCTGTTGCAAGATAAACTCAATACCTATATCTGGTACATAGATTCAGGACAATATAAAGAAAAGTACCCAAATGTTAAAAGCGTAGAACTGCGTGTTAGTTTTTTGTTTGAGGAACCAGAGATATGCCGTAAGCTTTTAGAAAGAGCAAAGCAGGTGTTTGTCGATGTATTTGAGAATGTTGAGATGATTGTGGAGCATGGAACAAAATAGATAAACGGTGCTAAATCAGAAAAACATATGAAGGAAAATGTTGCTGTCATATCAGGAGTGTTTGGAAAAATATGGAACGGATTATAAAATTAAAAAATGTGTTCAAGAAGGGGAACTGTATGTAAAAGAAAAAGGCATCTATTCTGATAAGAGATATGTGCCGGAGCTGGAGATTATTTCTAAGAAATATCCCAATGCAATTATAACTCTGAATAGTGCCTTTTATTACTATGGATTGACGGATACCATACCAAATTTTTATTATGTTGCGACACCGAAAAATACAAGAAAAATCAGCGATGAAAGAGTGAAGCATTTTTATGAAAACAGCGAAGCATTTGATATGGGCAAAACTACAATGAATTATGATGGTGTGGATATTGTAATTTATGATAAAGAGCGTCTTCTTGTGGAACTGATACGGAATAAAAGAAAATTTTCTTTTGATTTGTACAAAGAATTAATTGCAAGTTATAGAAAGATTGTTCATGAACTGGATATGACTTTAGTTGCAGAATATGCGTATGAATTACCAAAGTCAAACATGGTAATGGAGACACTTAGATTGGAGGTTTTATGATGATAAATATACAGAAGCTTATTGAAGAAGCAAATGAAAATGGTTATCAGGGAGATAAGGCGTCAGCGAAAGTGTGTCAGGATATTGTGTTAAAAGCGTTATCGATTGGCCCATTGAGTAGAAATGTTACGATTAGGGCCGATTAGGTTAAGAATAGACTAGAACGTCGAGAAACTTTGAAGAAGAGAGGAAAGTAGAGGGGACTTCAATGAAAAATAAAGTAAAATTTGTATCTATTTTGGGTGATTCTATAAGTACATATTCAGGATATAATCCGATTGGATATAAGGTGTTTTATGATGAGTACAACTCTTTAAGAAATGACATGACATCGGTATATGATACATGGTGGGCAAAGGTAAACCAGTTCATTAACGCCTACATTTGTGTTAATAATTCTTATTCTGGAAGTAAGGTTGCAGGTGAAAAATTCCCTAGTGGAAATTGTGATCAGCGTACATCAAATTTGCATACAGAGCAGTACACACCTGATATGATTCTAATATATTTAGGGTTTAATGATTTTGGAAACGGTGTTCATATTACAAATGATAAGTTGGGAAGCCCTTCATTTTTCTCGTCCTATTATAATATGTTGCAAAAGATAAAGATGAATTATCCGAAAAGTAGAATTATATGTGGGACATTGATGGAAAGTTATATGAAAGGCGATAATAGTTGGAAATTTCCACATAAATGGGCTGGTGTATCGATATATGAATACAATGCGGCAATAAAAATTGCTGCAGAAATTGCGGGAATTGAAGTTGCAGATCTGGCATCACAGAATTTACGTTATGAAACATTAGACGGATCACACCCTACAAAAGAGGGGCATATAACTTTGGCAAAAGCATGGATTAATTGTTTGAAAAAAACAGTATAACAGATGGAGATAAGGAGGAAAACAAATGCTGCTTATAGGATCCAGGATTCAGGAGTACCGGAAGAAAGCCGGGCTGAATCAGGAGGAATTTGCGGAAAAGATGGGAGTCAGCAGACAGGCTGTGTCCAAGTGGGAGAGGGATAAGGCGTATCCTGATTTGGACAGGCTTGTGTGTATATGTGAGATTCTGGATGTACAGGTTGGAGAACTTATATATGGAAAGGGTGATGAGCCGGAGGCGCCGGAAGAGGTGTCCGGGGATGGGACTTCAGCGAATAATGCTGTCCATCTGAAGAATCTCAGGGGAAAAGGCAGGCTTGCCAGATTGAAAATATTATTTTGCGTGATGGCAGCCATATGCGTTTTCTGTGTAATTGTGGTGGCGGTGCTGTTTGTGAGGAACGAGTGGACCAGCCATTCAGATAAGAACGGAAATGTGCGCGTGGAGAAGGTGTATCAGCAGTATACAAAAGCTGATCTGGCATATTTGGATGACAATGGCCGAAAGATCATGGATACTGTGTGGCTTGATGTACCGGGGGTACGAGATGGAGATTACATACAGTTGTACACAGGGGCGGACGGTAATGGACTGTTTCTGAATTACAAGACATCAACCATAGTTGCCGCAGCATTTGTCATGCTGGTGTTTATTATTCTTCTGACCCTCATTGGGCTTGAGATAAGAAGGATGAAGAAAGAAGATACACTTCAGATCATACTTGAGGATAAGACAGCCGATGAAAAAATGTAAAAAAATTGTCTGCGCGATCGTAATAGCATGCATACTGGCGGGAGCTGCATTTGTCGCTCTTGAGTTTATGGGCGTTATTGATCTGAACAGTGCGCAGAAGACGGAAGAAAAAAGTGAAACTGAACAGGATGGAAATAAAATAGCTGACGATGAGACAGAGCCTTGGCATATAGTGTTCAAGGGATATGCCTTCTCTGTGAATCCGGTAGGACAGGCAATCATACATGAGAGTGGCTGCCTTAATATAAGAAGCTGTGATGATTATCTGATACAGATCGATGTGGAGGATAAGACGATGGCGGATTTCTGGGACAACAGAGAGCAGCGCAAGAAAAATATTGAGGACGCAGGTTATGTGATGGAGCTGGAGCCTGAGAAGTTCGAGATACAGGGGAAGGAATATATCAGATACATAGCGAGTCTTGCAAATGAACGAGGTGCGAAGTTCGACAGATCATATTTTTATCAGCTTATATGTGATGCCGGGGAAGGGCAGCGTTTCTTTACTTCGATAAGATTTGATGAGATAGATATAGATGCGCTGAGCGGGTCGGAGAGAGCTGAGGTATATGAGAAGGCTGCCGATGAAGCTGTGGCTATTGTTGCGGGGGCCGTTCCCACAGATGAGGCAAATGATATGACAGGCTCATACTGGCAGGAGGACGAAGCTATGGAGACGGGAGTAGTGGACAGTGTCGTGAATGGAGATACTACCGTGTCATATGAAATCCCTGAAAAATACAGCCTTCAGAATGAGGATTTGTCAGGTAAGACATACTATTCAGACGGTGATAAGATCACGGTTGTGACTTCGATCGTACCGTATAGTTGGATGACAGCATCTGATATGGCAGACAGAAAGACCGGGGCCGGAATATCAAAGGTAACAGAGGAAGGTCAGTGTGAGGTAAATGGTGTGACATTTTATTACTACACATATTCGACCTTATATATAAAGGACGGCAAGAGAAATATCACATACTATTTTAATGCATATGCTGATCTGAAGGATGGGAACATATATACAGTCAGCGGATTTGCCGATGATAATCCGGATGCCATGGACAGAGACACTTATTATAGTTTCATGAACATTACGGAGAAATAAACACTATAGATTACAAAAAAGTGACGAAAACACCTATGATTTCGGTTCGCTACCCATAGTTGCCCCGTTGCAACCGATTACGGCTTGATAAAATATAGTGACATTCTTAATAATAAAGCCACTAGGTTTTAAGGAGGATTATTATATGAGGAACAAGAAAATGCTGATTGCAGGACTTATCACGGTGGTGATGGGAATTTCTATAGTTGGATGTGGAAATGATGGCAAATCCACCAGAGAGACGGAGTCAACAGAGCAGGTAACCGAAACAGAAGTGGCAACGGAGGAGGAATCTGAGGCTGAGGATACAGGTGATACTGAATCTGATGATTCATATGCAGATGAAACCGATTACAGTGATGACAGTGAGAAATCCACAGAATTTACGATGCCTGTATATGAGGATTTCACATTGGCATCGGGACTCAGCGAGAATTACGCAGATCTTGACAATAGGTCATTTGTATATAATGGAAAGAAATTCACTTTAGGTGAGTCCACCTTGAAGGATCTTATAGACGGTGGAATACCATTTGAGCAGAATTCTCTCAATAACAGTGGCAACAATGTAAATAAAAATTACGAAACTGACAGATACACAGCAGAAATCAATGACTACGTAACGATGCAGTTTATGTTTGGCAACTTTACTGACAGTGAGCGGAAGGCAGAGGATTGCGTTCTCTCATATGTAAGGTATTCACACCTTTTTGTGCCAAACCCGGATTATGATGCCAGCATGAATGCAGAGATCAGTGAGATGATGCTTGACGGCGCAAAGCAGGTGAACTTCTCATTCCCTACAACTATCACCAAGGATCAGTTGCTTGAAAAGTGCGGTGAGAATGCAGAAGTAGATGGCAAGATAGTCAAGTACAGTGTAGATTCTGAGGTTTATATGGGAAGCAGCGGCTATACATTTGAGTTTGACGATACAACAGGACAGCTCAAAGAGGTCAGAATAAGCTGGCTTCCGTAACTAAAAAGTAATCAGAATAAGAGCCAGAAGAAAAGCCGGATATCTCTATAAAATAGGGATACCCGGCTTTTGTAAACCAAATGTATGCTGTGGACAGCAGAATGAAATCCAAAGGTATTCTCAGTAATTTCTCTCTACTTACATATTATGCAGAAATGTGTGATATGGATAAAACACATATCTCACCTTACTAATAAAATATGACAAAAAAGTACATTAAGTGGTACTTGGAGTTGACAATTACCCGATTCACAATTACTATAAACCCTGTGATTTCATAGTGAAAATCTGCTCGGATGCCGTCCTGAAAAGCATCCGATCAGGGGGAAATTCGGTGAGATTCCGGTGCAACCGCCATTACTGTGTTAAGACTTGTGTCTTTCAGTCAGAATGCCCGCAGATTTTATGAGATTTCCGGCCGCGTGACGGCGTCTGACAGACACAGACAGCCGGGATATGCGGAGTACCCGGATGCGGATGACACGACAGTTCATCTGTTAGCTTTTGGGCGTGGGAAAAGCAGAATACATATTCCCTGCTTTATAACCTACAATTAAATAAAGAAAGGAAAATAGGAGATGAAACGAATCAGGACATTGATGCTTTCATTCTTATTGGCATGCGCAGTTTTAGTGGCACCATTTGCTTCAAATGCAAGCTGGGGCTATGTTCAGGCTGCCGCCGCAGAGAGTGATGGCGAAGTTGATTACAGCACTGAGTACGTTGTGCTGTCTCTTGAGGGATTTACTCTTGGTCAGGGCTTCTATATCGAGCCGGAGAGAATGTCCTACAAAGAGATCGGTGAAGTCTGGAAAGAGGAAGGCATAGACATCGACCTGTCTAAGCTTACCGTATCACAGGCTACTTACGCGTTTTTCAAGAAAGAGGGACTTGAAACAGAACCTTCAGGAACAGACAAATACAATAGTTCCGATTATTATCTTGCCAACATAAAGGGCATTGATAAGGGAGCTGCAAATGTTCCACAGGAGCTTAAGGATGCTTATCAGAAGAAGAATGGAAAGGCACTTGAGCTTAAGGACAAGACAGGAAAAGATCTTGGCCAGTTTGATTATTTCAGCATGTCTGGCTGGATGAACACAGTTGACAATATACTGGGAAATGTCGGCGCAGGAGAATATCAGGTAGATTCTGCAGCCGGAGTAGACAATACACACGTTATCCGTTGGCAGTTCACGCTCGCAGATTATGGCGCAGATCTGGGATATGGCTACAATCCGGATAAGAATACATTTGACTCTGAGTATGCATACTATGAGACTCAGGACAAGACAGAGCTCTATGTGCTCTATGCAGAGCATGCAGATGAGATAGCTAAGGACGAGGCTCTACGTGAAGAGGTTCAGGCGGTCATGACAGATCTCACTGCAACTGCAGATGAGGTTCAGGCAGTTGAGAAGAAGATCAGGGGTGACAAGAGAAATACAGTATCTGTAACCATGAATTATTCTGCTCCTTACATGACTCTGGCTGATTCAGAGGGCAATGAGATTGAAGTTGGAGAGCCTGATGGCAGCAAGTATACCCTTGAGCTTGAGCCGGGTACATACCGTCTGTCAGCATATCAGAAGAGCGGTGACGAGAAGACAGATATGGGATCTATAGATCTCGTAGTCACAGACGATCCACAGCAGTCATACAGCATATACAGCATCACAGATATAGCATGTACAGGTTATGACACTGTAGATGGCAACAAAAAATATTGGAAGGAAGACGTTGATTATACCGTCACAGGTAAGGTTATGTCTCCTGACAATGTGGACAGACATGCAGAGTTTGTAAAGACCAGGGAGGGGTCAGATGACTCCTGGGCAAAGTATGCAGGACTGTTCTACTATGCTGATATGGTGTCAGTGACATATGATCCGGTTGGAGATAGAGCAGATGACTATATCTCTAAGACTGTGTCAAACACACTTACATCCAACAGAAGCTACGGTTATTCAGTAGCTCTTGCAGCGGCAAAGACAGTAGAGTTCACAGTTCCAGAGGGAACTGAGCTCAGAGTTGGTACACTTTCAACATACTATATATATAAGGATGAGGCTGGCATCAAGATAGACAGCAAGGATGCCGGATATGACACATACAAGTATAAGCTTGGAAGTGGTATCACATATTACTACCGTGTAACTGGTGGAGAGGGAGTTACATACTGGAACTGGTTCTCCACAACCACAGATGCTGAGTACAAGGTAACAGCCGAGGATATGTACATCGGCGACAGCACATATGGCCCTGGCACAGTTGTACATGACATGTCAGCCAACAGCTCAGATGTCGCAGATATCTACATGACATCCAATGAGAAGGGCTATGTGTCAATGCAGAAGGGTGACAAGTATCACCTTGAGTGCTTCCGTAACTGGCAGGCTATAGAGGGTATCATGAATGCAAAATCAGCAGAGCCTGATTATCACTACACAGTTATCGATGAGAATGGTAACCCATCAAGTGATGTGATCAGCGTTGTACCTGGCGAGCATTCAGAGATAGCAGAGATCGAGGCAAAGTCAGAGGGAACAGCGATACTTCTCGTAACCTATGATGCAGAGATCAACAAGCCTGGTATGGGCGGTTCATTCTTCAGTGCGATCTGGCCTGAAAACACAGGTGTAGTCGTATTCACTGTAGGAAATGACGGCTCAGACATTCAGACAAATATGACATTAAATGCAGGACGCAACACAGAGACTGCTAAGACTGCTGTAGACAATCTGGATGCACAGATCGATGTTCTGTATTATCTTGAGGGAGCAGCCGGTGCAGAGTACACATTTACACCGGAGGATGGAGTGGCAGTATCAGTTCTTCATCCACAGATCACGGGAAACAAGCTTACATACAGTGGATTTACAACAGCAGATGTCAAGAAGAATGATGATGGAAGCTACACTGTAAGCGGTCTCACAGAGGGATCAAACATAATAAAGGTGACAAAGGACGGAGTTAGCACATATCAGGTAGTACGTGCAAAGGAAGTCCCGGTATCATACACATATAAGAACGCTGATGGTGACGAGATCTCAGCAGATGAACTCAGAGCCGGTGATACCATAGAGGTTTCATATGGTAAGCGTACAGAGGATGGCAAGAAGGCATACGACGGTCTGTATATTCCGGCCAACAAGCTTGCAGGAATTTACAACATGGCCGGAACTATAAAACTGTCAGATGGTGAGGGAAATGAATTCTCAGGAGCAAGCAACCAGTATGCATTTGCATCATATCCTGCTGCCCAGACAGTTACAGTCAAGATACCTCAGTATTTTGCAGGTGACGAGTACACGCTGAGCGGAGTTCTGTATGAGGGCGGATTTGGTTCGCCATACGGTTCACACAGAGAGGTCCGCCATGCAACAGGAAAGCCTGTACAGATGGCAGCAAGCGTACGTGTGGCATACCTTGGAAGTCTCCCGGATATGTCATTTAAGCTGGCAAAGACAGACTTTGTCCAGGTAAAGCTTGATGTAGTGGATGGTGCTACAAACGAAGCAGTAGAAGGATATAAGGTAAGCATAAAGGATACTGAAGGAAATGCCGTAACAGTAAATGACGGCAGCTTCAATGGTCTTGCAGGCAGACAGTACAATTACACTATGAAGTGTGCCGGATACATGTATGCCGAGGGAACATTTGAGATCCCGGAGGATACTTCCGGCGAGATGTCACAGACCATCAGCCTCACAGCGTCAAGTGCAACTGCTTGGGATGGCGAGAGCAAGACCGAGCCCGAACAGGTTGACGGAGTATACCAGATCAGCACAGGTGCAGAGCTGTACTGGTTTGAAAATGAGGTAAATGTCAATAAGAAGGTCGACATAAATGCAGTGCTCACAGCGGATATCAACCTTGCAGGATATAGCTGGACACCAATAGGTACATCGGGTGCCATATACATGGGTTCATTTGACGGCCAGGGACATACTATCAGCAATCTGTATCAGAATGATATAGGCTACTCAGGAATATTTGGACAGGCGGGTGCAAGGATCAGCGGCCTCACAGTAGAGGGAACTATCATCATGAGCACCAAGACTGCAGCAGGAGCGGTTGTGGGATACCTGTATCAGGGAACCACAGATGCACCGGCAAGAGTAGCAGGTTGTACATCTAAAGTAAATATCACTTACACAGGCACAAATACATCAGCTTCGATAGGTGGTCTGGTAGGATACTGTAACACGAACAAAATAAGCAACACAGTGATTGAGAACTGTGTAAATCATGGAACTATTAAGGCAGAAAACGGTGGTACCGTCGGCGGAATCATAGGATCTATGAGCAGCCGAAATATCTGCGTACAGAATTCGACAAACTATGGTGACATCACAGCCAAGACAAATGTTGGTGGAATACTCGGAAGCCACAATGAATACTATCCACAGGATCCTGGATGCAAGATCATTTTATGCTACAATGCAGGAACGATCACAGGCCAGACAAATGCAGGCGGTATTGCAGGTGTTTTCAAGGGTAATACGTCAAATGACGCAGGCGTGGAGATCACAGACTGCTACAGCGCAGGAACTGTAAATGGCAGTGACGCAGCCACAACAGGCGTATTTGCAGGTTATTCAGAGGATCTGACAATATCAGGATCTGCATATTCATGCACAGCCGCAGCAGATGAGAGCATCACAGAGAATCAGGCTTCATATGTATCGGCTGCTAATATAGAGGCAGTCAAGAAGCTCACAGTTGACACAGTTACCAAGATCAATGACGGAGAGGCCATCTTGAACGTGGCACCTGCAGCAGAGATCATGGCAAATGTTCCTCTGACAGCAGAAGATGGAGAATTTGTAGAGACATACAAGAAGGTAAGAACTGTAATTGACGGAGTTACTATCTTCAACATAGGTGTATATGACTACACAGCAAGTGCAGCCGGAATAAATGGTGCATCAAAGGATGGAGTTATCCTTGAGAACACAAAGGTTGAGGCAGCTTCAGCGGTTGACGCTGTAAAGCGTGCACTGGATAATGCCGGAATAGCCTACGATATTCAAGAGTCAGCTTATGGCCCATATATCGTATCTGTAAACGGACTTGCATCAGTTGCTGACTACTCAATGTCAGGATGGATGCTGTCATACAACGGAGACGACTTTGACAACGGTGGGCTTGGTTCACTGGATGCAAAGGATAACGACACTATCGAGCTTCACTATGAGCTCACAGGAGCAGATGTAGCAGCATCATTCTCAGGACTTCCTACATTTGAGTCCATGACAATAGATGGAACAGAGATAACATTTACCACAGAGACAGAATACGATGAGAATTGGAATTCTATCTACACATACAAGGCAAATGGAGAAGTTCTGAATGGAACAGGAACAAAGGCTGATCCATTTGAGGTCGGTGTTGTATTGCCGGAGAGCGCAGATCTTGTAAAGCTTGACATGACATACAAGACAACTGCGGATGGCCATTATGTTGTGGTTGACGGACTTTCAGCCAAGATCAACCTGACAAATGATGTTGTGTGCAGGATCACATCAAGAGGTGGAAGGACTGCATGGTACAAGATCATGGCAGTGACAGCACTCACTGAGGACAATACAAAGCTTGAGATAGCAGACGCAGAGTACACTGGAGAGGAGCTCACACCGGAAGTTACCGTATATGTAAATGACAAGAAGCTTGATCCAAGCAGCTATGAGGTTACATACAGTGATAACGTAAATGCCGGAAGGGGTACTTGTACAGTAAAGGGAACTGGTAAGTTCTCTGGTACAATTCAGGGCGAGTTCGAGATAAAGAAGTCTACAAAGACGATAACTACAGAAAAGACTGAGATCGAGGTTCTTGAAAATGCAGAGCCATTTGATCTCAAGGTTACAGGACAGGGTACACTTACATTTGCATCATCTGCACCAGAGGTGGCAGAGGTAGATCCTGAGACAGGACGTGTGACAGTCAAGGCTGTCGGTGAGACTGAGATCACAGTTTCATCTGAGGGAACAGAGAACTACAAGGCTGGACAGATCGTTATCAAGATAACAGTCAAGGAGGTTCCTGTAGAGCCAGAGGAGCCGGATACAAAGGTTACACTCACAAAGGACAACACAGTTATAGAAGTTGCAGATGTGACATATACAGGCAAGGCACAGAAGCCTGAGGTTACAGTAACAGTTGACGGTAAGAAACTTGAGGCGGCTGATTATACAGCATCGTATGCAAATAACGTGAACGCCGGAACAGCCAAGGTAACTATAACAGGTAAGAACGATTATACAGGCAGTGTTGAGCAGACCTTCAAGATCAATAAGGCAGACCAGACAGTGACAGGCAACACATTATATGTATACAACAGATATATAACCGTTAAGGCTGCCGGTAAGGGAACTGTAACTTACTCATCAACAAACAAGAATATTGCGATAGTGAACAGCAAGTCAGGTCTTGTGAGAACCAAGAAGCCGGGCAGAGTACAGATAAAGATCACTGTCTCAGGCAACAGCAATTACAACAAGGCAAGCGGAATCGTAACTCTGATAGTTACCCCTGCAAAGTCATCAATAACAAAGCTTGCATCAAACAGCAGCAGAAGTCTTAAGGTGACCTACAAGAAGGTAAGCGGTGCTACCGGATATCAGATAACATATGCTACAAACAAGAACTTTAAGTCTGCAAAGACAAAGTATGTGAGCGCAAAGTATGGCAGTGCAACTATCAAGAATCTAGCAAAGAACAAGAGATACTATGTGAGAGTAAGAGCTTACAAGACAATAAATGGCAAGAGATACATGGGACTTGGCAGCTCAGTGAAGTCTGTCAAAGTAAAATAATTCTCAGGCCATAGAAACGCAGAGATGATCCGGAGGAAAGAGGTATGGAGAACAAGAGAGCTGGCTATACACGTGAAGAATGTTGTCAGATGCTTCTGGACGCATATATTTCACTTGGAAGATATCCGAAAAAGTCAGACTTTACACCGGAGCAGGTTGGCTGGATAAAATCCTACCTTGGGCCATGGCCGAGAGCCCTTGAGGCCTGTGGCATTCTTCCTGACCGGTCTGCGGAGCGGGCTGAGGCAAAGAAGCATAAGCGCATAGCTTCCAAGAGGAAGATGACCCAGTACAAGCTTGCGAAGCAGAACGGGAAAACTGAATAAAAAATTTTAAACCACAGGTTTACTTTTAACCTGTGGTTTATTTGTGTTATAGTATCTGTAGATTCCTTCTGACATATTTTATTATTAGTGTTCGGGATATTGACCCAGTTATAAGACTATTGGAGATATTGGTAGTCAGATAGTTTATAGCATTTACAATGGGAGGTATCATTTATGACACAGAACAATTTTCCAATGATCGACCTTTGCGCAACAGGCAAGAGGATCAAAGAAGTGAGAGAGCAGAAAGGAATCACCGTAAAAGCATTGCAGGCATTTCTCGGGTTCAATGAACCTGTATCGATCTACAAGTGGCAGAGGGGCGAATGCCTTCCTACATTTGACAACATGTATGCAATGGCCTGCCTATTCGGGGTAGGAATTGACGACCTTCTGGTGGGAAACCGCCAGGAGGTCGTTTTTGTTTGCGCGCCATGGGCGCGCTCTAACGGGTGTCATTTATCTCTGGGGATGGAGGTGGCGGGCACCTCCGTCCCCATTAAATATTTGATTAATGTTGGTAGTATGTTACAATTATATCTATATGTAAGTATAAACCTGAGCTGATCTGGGACCGGAATAATGTGCGTGAAATGGGGGGATTCGGTATGAAGAATGTAAGCAAGAGGCACTATATACTGACACTGATAGTGAGTTTTGTGGCGATTGTGGTACTGTCGTTGTGTACGATCATGACATTTTATAGGAAGTCAGTGAATGATACTCTGGCTTTGGCGGCAGAGACTGTTAAGCAGGAGCAGGAATATATGAATTCGTATCTGAATCGAGCCGTGGATGCGGTGGAAGTTACGAAGATCACTGTGGAGCATATGATGAGAGAAGGCAGGCCGGGGCAGGATATCCTGAACTTTCTCACGAATGAATCAGCCTATTATCTCCAGGATATAGATGCGGCGTTCACAGGTGTATATGGCGTTATAAACGGCGAATACCTGGATGGCATAGGCTGGGTTCCCGGCGGTGATTATGTGCCTCAGGAGCGCGCATGGTACAAAGCAGCAGTGGCGGCAGACGGCCAGCCAACCCTGGGCCAGCCGTACATCGATGCGCAGACAGGAGATATTCTGATGTCAGTCAGCCAGTTACTCTACGATGGCGAGAGTGTAATATCTCTGGATGTAACACTGGATCCAATACAGTCAGAGACGGAAAATATCAAATTAAATGGTCAGGGATATGCATTCGTCTGCGACAAGTCAGGATTGGTGATAACCCACTCGGACAAGAAAGAGGTAGGCCAGAACTACACTCAGGGAGAAATGTCTGTACTCATGAAGGGGATAGCGGACAATGACGGCGAACCGTTTCAAACAGTTGTTAATGATAAGAAGGTGACAGTTTTCAGCTATTCCATAGTAGATGAATGGTATGTGGTCATGGTCATCACGAATGAGAAGCTGTACCACGGAATAAGAAAACTGATAGGCCACGATATAGGCGTTGGAATAGTTCTATACATAATTATAGTGTTCTTCTGTACCAGATCCAAGAATAGTACGGATGCGATCATGAGCCGGCTCGATGAGACAAATAACGAACTCACAGACCTGAATAATATGGTTATGCAGGCATTTGCCAAGACGATAGATGCAAAGGACAAATACACAAAAGGCCATTCTGTGCGAGTCGCCAGATACAGCCGTGAGCTGGTGAAGCGGATGGGCGGAACAATCAGGGAGCAGGACGAGATATATCAGATAGCACTGCTTCATGATATGGGCAAGATACGTATTCCTGACAACATAATCAACAAGCCGGGAAGACTTACAGATGAAGAATTCTCCATGATAAAGCTTCACTGTGTAAATGGATACCATATTCTCAAGAATATAAATGCATTTCCGGACCTGGCGGTGGGCGCGAAGTATCACCACGAGAGATACGATGGAACAGGATATCCAAGTGGGCTCAAGGGAGAAAATATACCAAGGTGTGCAAGGATTATAGCGGTGGCAGACAGCTATGATGCCATGACATCCAACCGAAGTTACAGATACGCCCTGCCGCAGAAGATAGTGCGCGATGAGATGGAGAAGGGCAAGGGCAGTCAGTTCGATCCGGACATTGCAGAAGTCATGCTCAGGATGATAGACGAGGATGAAGACTACCACATGAGACAAGCCGAGAAGATGGTAAGCAATATCCTTGTTGTAGATGACGAGAAGATAAATATCAGACTTATAGAGAATATCTGCAAAAATGAGCCTCTCTACAAGGTTATTGCGGCAGAGAGCGGAAAGCAGGCCATAGACATAGTGGGAAATCAGCAGATAGACCTGATATTGCTCGACATCGAGATGCCAGACATGGATGGATTCCAGACGCTGGAAGAGATACGCAAGATCACAGACGTACCGGTTATATTCGTAACAGCTTATAAGGATTATAAGCTGATAGAGAGAGCGAGACAGATGGGGGTTGAGGATTATATTACGAAGCCGTTTCTTCCAATAGTTTTCCTTGAGACCTTGTACGGAGTTATCGGTTAAATACAGATGGGGGGGACGACTTTGGAAAAGAAGCTGGTGAGGGATGTGTTGGATTTAGACGTTATGGGAAAACAGGATTCAGACACATCCTGTAAAGAAGTTAACATTGACCATGAGAAGGGTCTTACATACTGCGGGGGCAGTGAAAGCTTTTTGAAGGAAATAATTTCAATGTACGCAGCTGACGACAAGCGCACAGAGATACAGAAGGCTTTTGATGAAAAAGATTGGGACGGCTACAGGATATTGATACATACGGTAAAAAGTACATCCAGAACGATCGGAGCCATGGAGCTGGGCGATGAGGCGCAGGAGCTGGAGAATGCGGTTAAAGAACTTGATGTGGATATGATCTGCAAGATGCATGAGAGTGTGATGGCTTCTTACTCGGCTGTACTTGACTGGTGCCGTGTGACAACCGCTCAGTAGGTCCGATATTTTCACAAGACGATAGAATGTAGAACATAGTGCACATATGCAATATTGCAATATGCACAAAAACAGATTACTAATACATGAATACTTGTCATTTTCCCATATAATAATACGTCATTATGATATACAATATTGTATTATTTGAAAAATGGGGGAGACCAGACATTTGTTAAGCAGACAGATCCGGCATCCATACATGAGAATGATGTCATATCATTTTATTCATCGGATCCGGCTCTTTCTGGTGCGGTAAATACACATAGAGTTGTCTCGATAGAGACGGATGGTAATAATTACAGGTATATTACAAAAGGCGATGCCAATAATGTGGTGGACCGTTACGATGTGGACTCAAGAGATCTGCTTGGCAGGGTGGTGTGGTCATCACTCATACTTGGCAAGATAGTGAGGCTTGTGTCCAATCCACTTATATTTGTACCCATAATTCTTGTTCCGCTTGCCATTATACTCATAGCCAACCTAGTAAAGACTGTATCCTATGCAAGAAAGATAGCAAAGGATGAGGAGGAAGTAGCTGTAAAAGAGGCGATCCAGTATATACGGGAGAAGAATCTCAGAGAAACAGGTGACACGACAGAATCCAATGAGAATTCAGAGAGAAAGTCGGAATAGTGGGTCTATAGAAAAAAGCACACAAGATTTTGAGATCTTGTGTGCTTTTTTGATATTCGCAAAGAAAAGTGAAAATGTTCCATTCCTTTGCGAGTAAAAGCTGCTGAAGCAAGTCCTAGTATGTGTCGATAATCAAAAATTACAGCGAATTCACCCTGCCCATGAACAGGATCATGCCAGTGCTCTGATCTTCAATCACATACACAAATGGCTTGTCCACAATAAAGTTATATGTTTCCTCACTTGGCATCATTGCTGTTTCCTTGATCATGATGTCTGTCTCTGCTGCGGCCTTGGTTCCGTTCTCGTCCACGATCACCTTTGCTTTGTGGTTGACTGATGAAACGGCTATGCCATCGGCGATCTTGGAGAAGTCAGCACTCTCCGAATATGCCGACTGGATTCCCATGTTTTTCAGAATGTCGTCAAGACCGTCGATACTCTGCTCATCTGTGAATTTTGGGAGCTGGAGGGTATCGATCTCTACGTTGCTGGCATCATCCAGAGAGTCGATGAGTTTCTGTTTTTCTTCGTTGCTTAGTTTGTCAAAGAGTTTATTTATGTCTCCGTCATCGGCGGTTGGCATGAACACCTTCATGACAACATTGTCGCCGTCGTATGGAAGTGTGATTCCCTTGATCTCGCCGTTGTCCATGTATGCGAAGTGCTCACCGTAGAGATGCATCATATCAACAACGCTTTCCTTATCGGTTCCGTAGAAACTGCTCTGAAAAGTTTTATCCTCGGTAAAAGGAGTATCCCATTTTCCTTCGAAATAAACTGCGTTTATGAGCATCATCACGGTTCCACCAGGAATCTCCTTTAAGATTTCAGGGATCATCTTGTTGGTGTTGTCACTCACCCAGTTGTTGACATTTTGAACGACCTTGTCTGCCTGACCATCGAAGTCGGCCTCGTAGATTTCACCGGAGTAATAATCCTTGGCAGGTGTAAGAAAGTCGGAATTTATATTGGCCGCCCAAGTCGTTCCCTTGTTCATCCATACTGAATTTGCTGTGTTGACAAATGTATTCTGAGACCAGTCTTTTGACAGATATGCCTTCATCTCATCGTTCCACTCATCAAGGTCTGTTATGCCGAGAGCGTTTTCTAGCTCATTTTTTGTTGTACCGCCGGCACCTACATCCAGCATGGACAGTGCACTTGCAATGCTGTAAGGTGAGTAAAATATGTTCTTGTCAGCTGGAAGTGCAGAATACATATTCATAGAGAATTCATTGATTCCGTTCTTTAGCTGGTCAAATGATGTTATATCCGTTTTGACCGAAGTCACAGTGATGTTGTCAGTGAGGGAAGTGACCGACGAATCAGTTTTGGTGTGACCGGGATTATTCCCCGGTGTATTTGTGCCGCAGCCGGCAAGACCTGCACACATACAGGCGCTGAGTAGTAAAGCTGTCATTCGTTTTTTCATAGTTGAAACCTCCTTATTGTAAAGCCCATCGTATCGTCCCGATGATTTATTGTAACTGGTATATCATTAACTCTCAATATATATACGAGTATCAAGAGTTTTTTTATGGTCTTTAAAAAATTTTTTTTATAAGATTCGTGAGGTAGTGAACAATGAACTTGGAAAATGTACGGATTAGATATATATTAGACACAGAGGCTTAATCAGCTTCTATAATCAGTTTTCATACGGAGGAAATACGATGGCACTTATAAATGGAGATGATAGGGTTGACAAAGGAAGAATGGTACGCCCGGCTTTTTGAGCGTCTGGGAAGGTCGAAATTTCGCAGTGGATTTCATTTGACACAGAAAGATATCGACTATATACATGAAAAGGGGCTGGATACCATAAGACAGCATGCACGGGATTTCATAGCGCAGAGGGAAGCTCCGGCATTCATACCAAATGACGGAAAGCAGACTCCCATGCGGGGACATCCGGTGTTTGTGGCACAGCATGCCACGGCTACATGCTGCCGGGAATGCATACGTAAGTGGCATACATTTGCCCCGGGAGTGGAGCTTGGTCCAAGACAGCAGGAGTATCTGGTGGATGTTATCATGACCTGGATAGTGAGGGAGCTGGCAGCTGCGGAAGAGAAAGTGGCAGAAGAAACAGCGACTGAAGATGCAGTGACATCGCAGACTGGAAAAGTGATGGCAGATGAGGCGGTGACGTTGCAGGCCAGAAAAGAGATGTCAAATGATATAAAAAGGCCATAAAAATGTATGTTTTCTACCAGTAGTGTAATGACAAATAATTATATTTGTGGTAGAGTACAGTTTAGGTGGTCAAATAAAAGAAGAAAATCAGGACACACCAATAAAAAATGACTTAGGAAAAGGAACCCGGAAGGGTAGTCAGGAAAGGAAAGAATCATGTTAAGTATAGTTTTCGCTAAATACATAACCCGGGAGTTTAATAGTGATGTGGCAGGGAATACTTTATATACAGATGATAAGCTGCGTGAACATATGTACTCATATGGTACAGGGCGAGAGCGTACGGAACATGATCATACAAATATGCTGACCTGAATGATCTGAGCAAATACATAACAGATCAGATAGGTTTCGATAGACTGAGATCAGCCAGATCTATCAGCATTTATAGATTGGAATCATGATGTGCGAAAAAACGTCCATCTATGTGAGTATTGTAGAAGTATTCATGTGGATGGGCGTTTTTTTCGTGTTTTTGAACTCGTCTTTTTGAAGAAGAAATCTGCCAGAACTTAGAGATAAAAGAAAGGGATAGACATGGCAGAGATTGTATGTGTCGGATCGTTAGGGGCGCCAGGGGATGCGCTCTGCGCGGTCCACAATTTTAACAATGCAGATGAGATGAGAATTTTGGGAGGGAAGTATTATGTGTAATGTACCAACAATTGACATGACAGGAACAGGCAGAAATATTGTGAAGCTTAGACAGAATGCAGGTTTTTCTGTAAAGGATCTGCAGGATATATTTGGATTTGCCACTCCAAATGCGATATACAAGTGGCAGAAGGGTATGGCTATGCCAACCGTAGACAACCTGATCATTCTGGCCGCCATCTTTGGTGTAACAGTGGATGATATCATTGCAGTAAACATCTGCTCGACAGTTGGAATCAGTGCGTAGCATAAAAATTTACATATTCATGTATATAAAGGCGGACAGCGGTAACTACGTTGCCCGCCTCTTTTATATCCTGTATGGGGTTAGGCACCTCCGTCCCCAGGGGGACACTGTATGGGGCAGGTACCTCCGTCCCCAGGGGGGAGAAAATTGGGGGTTGACTTGGAGTGAGCTCCAAGTGATATATTCAATGTAACATATAGGTATTGTGTGAGTGCATATAGCTATAAATAGAAAGGTTTTCTTGAAATTAGGAAAGAGGTGGCAATATGACTATCAAAGAAGTAAGTGAAAAGTTTGATATCACCGCTGATACGCTCAGGTATTACGAGAGAGTCGGGCTTATCCCTCCTGTCGCTAGAAATGCTAGTGGCAACAGGGATTATCAGGAAAAAGATGTCGATTGGGTTGAACACACTGTATGCATGAGAAATGCTGGTGTTCCGATAGAGGCGCTTATTGAATATGTAAAACTCTTCCAGATGGGAGATGCTACATTTGGCGCGAGGCTGGATCTCCTTAAGGAGCAGTATGAGAAACTTGAGGAGCAGAGAAAACAGATTGAAGCCACCATGGATAGATTACATTACAAGATATCCAAATATGAGGAGGCCGTGAAGACCGGCAAGCTTGTATGGGACGGGAAAATTACCGATGGCGAATGCACTATGTAAAAACAGGAGGATAAAGAAAAAATGTATATTGAAAATATCAACGGACCACAGGATGTAAAGAAACTGACAGTAGACGAGATGGGAACACTTGCAGACGAGATGAGACATGCACTTCTCATCAGAGCCAGCAAGCACGGCGGACATTTTGGACCGAACTTTGGTATGGTTGAGGCAACCATAGCACTTCACTATGTATTTGAGTCACCTAAGGATAAGATTGTGTATGACGTGTCACACCAGAGCTATCCGCACAAGATGCTTACTGGAAGAAAGGATGCATACCTCTATGAGGAGAACTATGATGATGTGACTGGTTACAGCAACCCGCATGAGAGCGAGCACGACTTCTTCACGGTTGGACATACTTCAACATCCATCAGTCTGGCTGCAGGCCTTGCAAAGGCAAGGGATCTCCAGGGGGCAGAGGGCAATGTGATAGCGGTGATAGGCGATGGCTCCCTGTCAGGAGGAGAGGCCCTTGAAGGCTTGGACTACGCTAAAGAACTGGATGGCAACCTTATCATAGTTGTAAATGACAACGATATGTCCATAGCCGAGAACCACGGAGGACTCTATACAAATCTCAAATTACTCAGAGACACTAATGGAACAGCAGAGTGCAATCTGTTCCGCGCCATGGGACTTGATTATTATTACGTGCATGAAGGCAATGATGTGGCAGCCCTCATAGACACATTCCAGAAGGTAAAAGATTCAAAGAAGCCTGTTGTGGTCCACATCAGAACCCTCAAGGGAAAGGGTTATGCCCCAGCTGAGGAGCACAAGGAGCAGTGGCACTACAGCGGACCATTTGACATAGAGACAGGAAGATCATTATTTGAAGGTGACGAGGAGGACTACTCAAGCGTGTCCTGTGATTACCTGCTTGACAAGATGAAGAAGGATCCAAAGGTCGTTGCCATCACAGCGGGAACACCGACGATTATAGGATTTACAGAGGATAAGAGACGTGAGGCCGGAAAGCAGTTTGTCGACGTGGGAATCGCAGAGGAGACAGCGGTGGCACTTGCGTCGGGAATTGCAGCAGGCGGCGGAAAACCGGTGTTCGGTGTGTACAGCTCATTTGTGCAGAGAACATTTGACCAGATATCCCAGGATCTCTGTATCAACAACAATGCAGCCACTATAGTGACATTTGCAGGATCTGTATATGGAATGAATGATGTGACACATCTGGGATTTCAGGATATCCCTATGCTTTCAAATATCCCGAATCTTGTATATCTTGCTCCGACAACAAAGGAAGAGTATATTGCTATGCTTGACTGGAGCATAGAGCAGAATGAGCATCCTGTGGCCATCAAGCTCCCAGGCGGTGCAATGGTAAGTGGAAGCCCTGTGACGAAGAACTTTGGAGATCTGAATAAATATGAGGTGACACAGAAGGGAAGCAAGGTTGCCATACTCGGCCTTGGAACCTTCTACAGTATGGCAAATGCTGCAGCAGACGAGATGAAGAGTGAGCTTGGTATAGATGCCACTGTCATCAATCCTTACTATATCACAGGTCTCGATGAGGAACTTCTTGAAAGCCTCAAGGCAGACCACTCAGTTGTCGTCACCATCGAGGATGGTATACTGGACGGCGGATTCGGTGAGAAGATTGCAAGATTCTATGGCGATTCAGATATGAAGGTGCTGAATTATGGTCTTAAGAAGGAATTCCTTGACAGGTACGATGTCGAAGAGGTTCTTAAGGATAATCGTCTTGATGCAGAGATGGTCGCGGAGGACGTTAAGGGACTTTTGTAAAGTGTATGATTATCTATGATATATATGTTTGTGTGAATAATTTATTAGTAGAAATATAGAACAGACATAAAATGCCCCATATAATTCTGAAATTTTTTATTTCCAGAAATTATATGGGGATATTTTATTCGAATGTCTGATCATGATATGATGCCGCGTTCTGTCAGAATGGATATAGCACCTTCGGCGTTTGCTATACTCTGCACTGTTTTTTCAAAGAATGAGCATCTTAATGCAATCTTAATACAGCACACCGGATCATTACACCGTTTTTTTATATTTCATAATATACTCTTTATAAACAAACAAAAACAGGAGAAGTATATATGTCTGAAATTACACATAGAAAAAAGCGACTGTCATCCTTTAAGCTGATCGTTTTGGGCTTTGCCGGGGTTATTCTGCTCGGAGCACTGATATTGATGCTGCCGTTTTCATCGACTGCCGGAGTTGTTACGCCGTTTCACGAGGCGCTGTTCACATCGACCTCGGCCGTTTGCGTTACGGGGCTGGTCGTGCAGGATACGGGCAGTTATTGGTCCGCTTTTGGGCAGACGGTAATACTGCTGATGATCCAGATAGGCGGGCTCGGTGTTGTGACAGTTGCGGCATTTTTCGCCATGCTGTCCGGCAGAAAAATATCGCTGATGCAGCGCAGTACCATGCAGGACGCCATCTCTGCCCCGAAGGTCGGCGGGATCGTCCGCCTGACCCGCTTTATTGTACGGGGGACTTTTTTGATCGAGCTTATCGGAATGATTGTCATGCTGCCGACATTTTGCAGAAACTTCGGTATCAAGGGAATTTGGATGGCGGCATTTCATTCAATTTCCGCCTTTTGCAACGCCGGCTTTGACATACTCGGCACCGCAGAAAACAAATACCCGTCTCTTACGGGATACATCGGAGAGCCTACAATAAACATTGCAATTATGCTTTTAATTATTGTGGGCGGTATTGGATTTTTGACCTGGGACGATATTTGCACAAACAAGTGGCATTTCAAAAAATACCGGATGCAGAGCAAGGTCATATTGGTAACAACGGCAATCCTCATTATCGCTCCCGCAGTATTCTTTTTCTTCTGCGATTTTACGGGACTGCCGCTCGCCGAAAGGATTCTTGCGTCGCTTTTTCAGTCTGTCACACCGAGAACCGCCGGTTTCAATACCGCCGATCTTCCCGCTATGACCGGTTCCTCCAAGGCAATTATGATTCTGCTGATGCTCGTCGGCGGATCGCCCGGCTCCACGGCAGGCGGTATGAAAACGACCACGCTTGCCGTTCTGATTCTGAGTGCATTCTCCGTCTGTTGCAAAAAGGACGATGTCGAAGTCTGCGGCAGGCGCATTGACGGTTCGGCAGTGAAAAACGCCGCAGCCGTTGCCGTAATGTATTTCCTGCTGTTTTTTGTCGGCGGCATTGTTATCAGCACGGCAGAAGGTCTGCCGCTTAGCACCTGCCTTTACGAAACGGCGTCCGCTGTCGGAACGGTCGGGCTTACCCTTGGGATCACACCGCAGCTCGGTGTTCTTTCTCAGCTTATTTTGATCGTCTTGATGTATCTCGGCAGAGTCGGCGGACTTACCCTGATTTATGCGGCGATCTCCAATAAAAATCAGAGCGGTGCAAAGCTGCCGCTCGAAAATATCACAGTCGGATAAAGGAGTTATTATATTATGAAAAACATATTGTTGATAGGTCTCGGCAGATTCGGTAGGCATATCGCTTTGCAGCTGAATAAGCTCGGGCATGAGGTGATGGCGGTAGACAGCAACGAAGAAAGGGTCAATAAAATTCTGCCGATCGTTACTAACGCACAGATAGGTGACAGCACAAACACGGAATTTTTAAAGTCGCTCGGAATCGGAAACTTTGATGTGTGCATAGTCACCATAGGAGGAAATTTTCAAAATTCGCTGGAAACCACTTCTTTGCTGAAAGAACTCGGCGCAAAATTAGTTGTATCCCGTGCCGAGCGTGATGTGCAGGAGAAATTTCTTCTGCGTAACGGAGCGGACGAGGTCGTTTACCCAGAAAAACAGGTAGCAAATTGGGCTGCTATTCGGTACACCGCCGATCACATACGGGATTACATCGAGGTCGATGAGGCTCATGCCATTTTTGAGGTAGAGGTTCCGGAGGGGTGGATCGGAAAAACCGTCGGAGAGCTGGATATCCGCAGAAAATACAGCATCAATATCATGGCGACCAAGGAGAACGGAAAGATAAATATGGCAGTTTCACCGGAAACCGTTCTTACGAACAAGACCACTCTTTTGGTTCTCGGTGCTTACAAAGAACTGCAAAAGTGTTTTCGCATTTAACAGAGGTGAGTGAGGATGGCTGAACTATTGCTGATCGTCAGCCTGCTTGGCATATTTGCTTTCGGATTTTATCTTATGAGCAGGCTGGATCGATTTCTTGAAGAAAACAGAAAAGCATTGTTAAAGGAAAACGAATCCCGTGAGCCTTCCGAAATTCTGCTGCCGCAGGGGCTGTCCGAAAGTGAAATATTATGTGAGATCCGCCGTTTTCGTGAAACGCACGGAAATGTCGATATTATTCTTTCCGATGGGCAGAAGAATGATTTTTAGACTGCGGTAGATTTTTTTACAGTTTTACTGTATAATAATAAAATAAAAATGGCGGTGAAACCGATGAAAGTACAAAACGAACAGTCAAAATTCGATACAGACGAGCATATTCTTGTCTGCCTATCCTCTTCGCCATCCAATGCAAGGATCATACACACCGCCGCAAAGATGGCTAAGACCCTTCATGCAAGATTTACCGCCATCTATGTGCAGACGGATACGGTCATAAATGATGAGGATCAGTCCCGACTTTCGCAGAACATACAGCTCGCGCAAAGGCTCGGCGCCGAGATCGTTATGACGCACGGCGAGGATGTACCGCTGCAGATCTCGGAATATGTCAGGCTTTCCGATGTCACAAAAATTGTGATCGGGCAAAGCAGTGCCAGACGCAGATGGCTGTTCGGAAGACCGACTCTCACTGAAAAGCTGATCTCCTCCGCCCCCGATGTTGACATTCATATTATTCCCGATGCACTGAACTACACAAAGCCGCACAGACGCCGTCTGTTCTTAGGTGCAGAGATACCGTCGCTGCGGGATATTGCCGTGACCGTCCTGGCGCTTGCCGTATGTACGGCGATCGGGTTTCTGTTCGACCATCTCGACTTTCCCGATACCAATATCGTTACGGTATACATCCTAGGTGTGCTGATGATCTCCGTTTTGACCAAAGGATACCTTTGCAGTATGGCAGGCTCACTTCTAAGTGTTGTATTGTTCGGATTTTTCCTTACCGAACCCAGGTTGTCCTTTCAGACATATGCCGTAGGCTATCCCGTTACCTTTGCAGTCATGCTGGCGTCTTCCGTTCTCACCGGCACGCTTGCCTCGAAGCTGAAAGATCATGCAAGGCTCTCGGCTCGCTCCGCGTTCCGTGTGCAGGTGCTGTTCGACACTGACCGTCTGTTGCAAAAAGCAAAAAGCAACGATGATGTTTTAAGCGTGACCTGTATGCAGCTCTCGCGGCTGCTTGACCGCAGTATTGTTGCCTATACGAAAGGCGAAAACGGAATGTTGTCCGGGCGGCTGTATGCCGAAAAAAAGGATACACACGCTGAAAAGCTGCTAAGCGATGCAGAGCGGCAGACCGCAGAATGGGTGCTTCAAAACGGTCGCCGTGCAGGAGCAGCGACAGCACAGTTTGGCAAATCCGAATGTCTTTATCTTGCGATCCGTGCAGGTGGCAGAGTCTACGGTGTAATCGGGATACCGATGAAACCCGAAAAGCCCGATTCATTTGAGAGCAGCATTGTACTGTCGGTTGTGAACGAATGTGCGCTGGCAATGGATAATGCTCACAACGCCGCCGAAAAGGAACGGGCGGCAGATCTTGCAAAAAGCGAGCAGCTGCGCGCCGACCTTTTGCGGTCGATCTCACACGATCTGCGCACGCCGCTTTGCTCCGTTTCGGGTAATGCGGACACGCTTTTGCATAACGGAAACTGCCTGGACGAAGCAACCAAGCAGCAGATCTATAAAGATATTTATGACGATTCCGAATGGCTGATCGGCGTGGTGGAAAATCTGCTGTATGTTACACGGCTGAATGACGGACGCCTGAAGCTGGAGCTTACCGACCAGCTTGTAGACGAAGTGGTCAACGAAGCCGTTTCGCACTTGAAGAAAAAATCCGTCGGACACAAGGTGACGGTAAGGTGCGACGATTTGATCCTTGCCCGTATGGACGCACATCTTATCGTGCAGGTCATTGTCAACCTTATTGATAATGCTTTGAAATATACCGAACAAGGCTCCGAGATCTGCGTAAGTGCCGAAAAACAGGGCGGTGATGCCGTGATCCGAGTCACCGATAACGGAAACGGAATTGCAGACGATATGAAACCGCATATTTTTGAGATGTTTTACACCGGAAAAAATACCGTCGCAGACAGCCGCAGAAGCTTCGGGATCGGGCTTACCCTGTGTAAATCTATCGTAGAGCTGCATGGCGGAACGCTGACGCTTACGGATAACGTACCGCACGGCTGCATATTTACCTTTACTTTACCGCTCAGCGAGGTGACTCTGAATGAATAAACCCCTTGTTCTCGTTGTGGAGGACGACCGTCCCGTCCGCAATCTGATCGTAACAACATTAAAGGCGCACGATTACCGCTACCTGACCGCGGAGAACGGACACAGCGCTATTATAGAAGCGACCTCCCATAACCCGGATATCGTTCTGCTGGATCTGGGGCTGCCGGATATCGACGGCACACAGGTGATCGAAAGCATCCGCTCATGGTCAAATATGCCCATTATTGTGATCAGTGCGCGCAGCGAGGATAAAGACAAAATCACGGCGCTGGATGCCGGGGCGGACGACTATCTGACAAAGCCCTTTTCCATAGAGGAGCTTTTGGCACGCCTTCGGGTCACGCAAAGACGGCTGCTGCTGCTTCAGGCAAGCGGCGACGCCGACTCACCCGTTTTCCAAAACGGCAAGCTTAAAATTGATTATGCTGCCGGCTGCGCTTATCTAAATGGGGAGGAATTACACCTGACCCCGATTGAATACAAGCTTTTGTGTCTGCTCTCTCATAATGTCGGAAAGGTGCTGACGCACACCTATATCACGCAGCAGATTTGGGGCAGCAGCTGGGAAAAAGATATTGCTTCTCTGCGGGTGTTTATGGCGACCCTGCGCAAAAAGCTGGAGTCGCAAAAGGACAGTCCGCAATACATTCAGACGCATATCGGCGTCGGTTACCGTATGCTGCGGGTAGACTGAGAAAAGCGAGGGAACAAGGATTTGAACCGATATGCAATAGAAAATCTTTTCGGAATTGAAGGGCTGAATATCGCTTGGTACGGACTCATTATCGCCTGCGGTATGGTGCTTGGCTTTGCTTTGGGGAGTATAAAACACAGCCTGTGCCAATTTGCCGTCCGAAACCTTAATCAAAGATCAAAATTTTTTCTAATCATTTTCCTGTTAGCTATAAAAAAGCACAACGCCACAGAGTTTTAAATCTCTGTGGCGTTGTGCTGCTCTCAATCGGTCACTTTTTGAAAGTGTCCTTATGTGAGCCTGCCTTTTATGCGGCTTTGAGCGGGGTTGCCGCAAGGATGGATTTGGAGCCAAAATAGTGTTACCCTATAGTAAAGATGATACAAAATGATAAATGTAAGTATGGCTTACGGTCACATATAAATGGGAGGCGCGTAAAATGTGGATATTATTTGCAGTGAGTTCTTCGTCATTTGCGGGGATCACGGCGATACTTGCAAAATGCGGTATAAGAAAGACGGATTCTGATGTGGCGACGGCTATAAGGACAGTTGTGGTTCTGCTGTTTGCTTGGCTGATGGTTCTTGTCACAGGAGCCTGGACTGCAGACACACATATCAGCGGTAAGACACTTCTCTTTCTGATCCTCTCCGGCCTTGCAACTGGAGCATCCTGGCTGTGTTATTTCAGGGCGCTGCAGAAAGGGGATATCAACAAGGTCGTTCCCATAGACAAATCAAGCACCGTGCTCACGATTCTGCTTGCCCTCATATTCCTACATGAGGGGATCACCTGGGTTAAGGGTATCTCAATAGTTATGATAGGTGTGGGCACCATGCTTATGATCACCAAAAAGAAAACTGCAGATGATCAGGAGATGTCAGGGAAAGATGTCGAATATATGTCAACAGACGGTGGCAGTGTGGCACAGAAACAGCGGGGAATGGGACTTTTGCATGGCAGCTGGCTGCTGTACGCGGTGCTCTCAGCTGTCTTTGCCAGTTTGACAGCGATACTCGGCAAGGTAGGGATATCGGATATCAACTCAAATCTGGGCACGGCGATCAGGACAACGGTGGTTCTTGTCATGGCTTGGCTTATGGTGTTTGTGTCAGGAAAACAGCATGAGATAAAGGGCATAGAGAAGAAGGAGCTGCTGTTTATTGCGCTCTCCGGAATAGCCACGGGAGCATCCTGGCTGTGTTATTACAGGGCACTTCAGGACGGACCGGCAAGCGTGGTAGTACCGATAGACAAGCTGAGCATGCTCATCACCATTGCATTTTCAGGAATCGTGTTCCACGAAAAGCTGACCAAGAAAGCGGCTGTTGGCGTGGTATGCATCACTGCTGGAACTCTCTTAATTGCCATGAATTTCTGAATATTTTACGGTCTATTTAGAAAGTATTTATAGTTTCTTCCTGTGGATTTTATATCTATCGTTTACACTATATACAACGAAAAAGATATAGAGGATACATTTGTACATGAGAAGCTTATCAAGCTGTGCTTGATGGCAGAACAGGCAGGAGGCGTTAAATATGAGAACAGCAGACCATATGAATCTGAGCAGATATATTATGGATCACATGGATGCCGGCGCATCTAAGCTGCAGAAGGCGGCGTTCATATTTGGCAGCATAGAGCCGGATATCAATATGCTGACTTATTTCAGGGGCAGCATCCGTGACGAGGAGAAACTTAGAGGACACAATTACGAAAATGTCATGAAGTATATGGAAAAACTTACAAAGAAACTTGAGAAAGGCGGAATGGGAACTGTCAGACAGAGCTTTCTTCTCGGAAAGCTTGTTCACTATGTGGCGGATTCATTCACATATCCGCACAACAGTATATTTTCTGGGAATCTTAGAGAACACTGCCAATACGAGACAGAGCTGCATGACTATGTGAATCAGATGATATCATCCGATAATGTAAATTTAGATAGTATTGATGATGGAATAGATATAGTTGAATATCTTGAGGAAATTCATTACAGATATGTCAGTGAGGCTCTGGGATGCGAGAATGATTACAGACATATCACACATGCAATATCCGTGGTTACAGAGCGGTTCTGGCAGACAGAGAGTGTGTCAGTGCCATCCATGCGTGATGTTGCAATTGCATGTAAGGAACATATGCCGGTTACGGCAAATGCAAGTATGGCAGCAGCTGGCAAGATTGGAATGGAGTCTACAGGGGTGGCATAGGATAGCACGCCGTAAAAAAGTCCAGTATATCGAAATTGAGCCGACAACAAAGACTTGGTTAAGAAACTTCATAAAAACAACAAAACAGCTTGAGAAAAACAATTTAAAATTACCTCTTGCATTATTTTCTGAAGTCTGCTATTATAAATCACGACAAAGGCGTCAAATGAATCGAAAAGATTCGTTTGGCGCCTTTTCGCGTATGTAGTACCGGGAGAATGAGATATCGCATCCTTCGGGTGAATAAAGGTTAAGGAGGAAGAAACTATGAATACGGGAGATACTGGTTTTATTATGATCTGTGCGGCTCTGGTGTTCTTCATGACACCCGGACTTGCATTCTTCTACGGAGGCCTCGTCAGGAGGAAAAATGTTGTAAATACCATCATGGCATGTACAGCCATCATGGGACTTTCAGTTGTCATGTGGGTGCTGTTCGGTTACTCACTCTCATTTGGCACGAACCACGGAGGTGTTATAGGAGATCTCAAGTGGTTTGCACTTAACGGGATAAAGATGGATGAGGCTGGTCCTTATGCGGACAATATACCTCACCTTGTATACGTTGCATTTCAGATGATGTTCGCCATGATCACACCGGCGCTTATCACCGGCTCACTGGTCGGACGTGTGAAGTTCAAGGCGTTGTTCTTCTTCATCATGCTCTGGTCGATCATCGTTTATTACCCAATGGCTCACATGGTATGGGGCCAGGGTGGTTTCCTCGGAGAGATCGGATCAGTTGATTTCGCGGGAGGAAATGTAGTGCATATAAGCTCAGGTGTGAGCGCCCTTGTATTCTCTATCATCCTTGGAAGAAGAAAGGGATACGAGAACACAGCATACAGAGTTCACAACATTCCATTTGTCGCACTCGGTGCATTCATTCTTTGGTTTGGATGGTTCGGTTTCAATGCCGGAAGTGCCCTCGGTGCAAATGGCCTTGCAGCACATGCATTTATGACAACAGCGATTGCCAGTGCCAGCGCAATGCTCTCATGGATGATAATAGATGTTATAAAGGACGGAAAGCCTACTCTGGTCGGTGCATCAACAGGTCTTGTAGTTGGTCTTGTGGCTATAACACCTGGTGCAGGATTCGTACCGATCTGGTCATCATTCATCATCGGTGCACTTGTCAGCCCGATCTGCTGCTTTACAATCTCATTCCTGAAGGGTAAGCTGAAGATAGACGATGCACTTGATGCATTTGGATGTCATGGTATCGGAGGTATCTGGGGAGGTATCGCAACAGGTTTATTTGCAAAGAGCTCGATCAACAGTGTAGCTCGTTGGGATGGTCTGGTATTTGGCGATGTACATCTGTTCCTGGTGCAGCTTTTAGGTATCGTTGTAACGATCGCGGTAGCCATAGTCGGAACACTTATCTGTCTTGGGATCGTGAGACTCTTCACACCACTCCGTGTAACAGACAGAGAAGAGAAGGTAGGTCTGGATATCTCAGAGCACGGTGAGAGTGCATATCCAACATTCAATGGACTTGATTCGTAGGACAGCAATGTCGAACTTGATATGTATTGATAGTTGAGATTGTTTAGCTAAACAATCTCAACTAGGTATATGTTATGAGGTTCGAATTGCATGTTTATTGGTATAGATAGATTTTAGAATAAGGAAGGAGAGATCTGATATGATGATAAAGGTTGAGGCTATCGTGCGCGAGGAGGTCTTTGAGGACGTCAAGGAAGCACTGAACGCTATAGATGTAAATGGAATTACAGTGTCTCAGGTTATGGGATGCGGAGCACAGAGAGGATATAAGAAGCTTGTCCGTGGTACTGAGGTAGATGTGGTGATGCAGCCGAAGATCAAGTTTGAGATAGTTGTGTCATCTGAGGAATGGGAGAAGAAGACCATCGAGGCTATCCAGAAGGCGGCATATACAGGTGAGGTTGGAGATGGCAAGATATTCAGCTATGAGATCCGTACTGCAACTAAGATCCGTACAAAGGAGAGCGGATATGATGCGCTGAATTAAAAGTTTATAAATTCTTTACCAAATACTAGCCGGGAATCCTTTGACAATCAAAGGGTTCCCGTGTTATTATGTCGAAAATATCAGGGAGTAGTTCACATCGGTTATAAGATGTTGTGCGATCTCGTCATCACGTTTTCTGGCTGGGACATACCTGTGCAGGGAACCGGGACGCACGCTTTCGGAGTATATATAGTAGTGTATATAGAACTTGAAAGGAACGAGACTTTTATTGTGTGTTTATCATGCAATGAAGGTCTCGTTCCTTTTCCTTTGCATGACACACACAACCTGTTTACAGAGATTAAGAAGAAAAGGAGTCTGGTGTGTATGACAGAGAAAAATTTTTGGAACTGTTCCGGTGATGAATTACTAAAAGAATTCAAGACAGACAGCCGCGGACTGTCGATGGAGCGGGCAGAGGAGATCCGCAATGAGAAGGGAGAAAATGTTCTCCAGGAAGGCAGGAGAAAGAGCACATTACAGGTGTTCCTCAGCCAGTTTTGTGACCTGCTGGTGATCATACTGATCATAGCAGCGGTCATTTCTATGTTTTCTGACAATATCGAGAGTACCATAGTAATCTTGGCGGTACTCGTCATGAATGCTGTGCTTGGAACGGTGCAGCATGTGAAAGCTGAGCGTTCGCTTGACAGTTTGAAACAGCTTTCATCCCCAAATGCAAAAGTTATGAGAGATGGTGTGAAGCAGGAGCTTCCGTCCCGCGAGATAGTTCCGGGTGATATCGTGCTGCTCGAGGCGGGCGATATGATAGTTGCCGATGGAAGGATACTCAGGAACTTCTCACTCCAGGTAAATGAGAGCTCACTTACCGGAGAATCTACAAATGTGGAAAAGAATGATGCAATAATAGAAGGTTCTGTGCCACTTGCAGACAGGATAAATATGGTGTATTCAGGAAGTCTTGTTACATACGGACGAGCAGAGGTGCTTGTGACTGGAACAGGAATGGATACGGAGCTAGGTAAGATAGCAGGACTGATGAACGCTGCAAAGGAGAGAAAGACTCCGCTTCAGGAGAGCCTTGACAAGTTCAGTGCAAGACTTGCGGCATTTATCATGATTGTGTGCGCGCTAGTATTTGTCCTCTGCATCTACAGGAAGATGGCGGTGCTTGATTCTATGATGTTCGCAGTTGCCCTTGCAGTTGCAGCTATACCTGAGGCTCTTGGTTCGATAGTTACCATCGTGCAGGCATTTGGCACCCAGAAGATGGCGAAGGAGAATGCGATCATCAAGAACCTCAAGGCGGTTGAAAGCCTTGGATGCGTGTCAGTCATCTGCTCAGACAAGACCGGAACACTTACACAGAACAAGATGACCGTGCAGGAGATATATCTGGATGGAAAACTTTACAAGCCGGAGGAGCTTGATTCCCATAACCAGCTCCACAGATATCTGCTATATGATGCGGTTCTCACCAATGATTCCAGCATAGTGGATGGAAAAGGAATAGGAGATCCGACGGAATATGCATTGCTTGAGATGTTCCGTCAGGTCCACATGATGCCAGGCATGGAGACGGATGGTACAGGTATCTCTGTTCCTGCGGAGACTGTAAAATGGAGTCTGAAGGAGGATGTACTCAGGGACTGCATGGACAGAATGGAGGAGGTTCCGTTCGACTCGGACAGAAAGCTTATGAGTACAAAGTATCTGCTTCATGGGGTTCCGACCATACTCACCAAGGGTGCTGTGGATGTGCTGCTTGACAGATGCGTGAGCGTGAGATACAGCGATGGCGTAAAGCCTATGACAGATGAAGAAAAAGCGAAGATCAAGGCTCAGAACAAGGCATTCTCAGAGAATGGCCTCCGTGTACTGTCATTTGCATATAAGGAAAGTGATGAGGTACTGGGAGTTGATACTGAGTATGGATTTACATTCCTTGGACTTGTGTCCATGGTGGATCCGCCACGCCCGGAGTCTATGGCAGCGGTTGCCGATGCAAGGCGTGCGGGCATAAAGCCGGTCATGATAACCGGAGACCACAAGATCACAGCGGTTGCCATAGCGAAGCAGATCGGAATATACGAAGATGGGGACATGGCACTCACGGGAGAGGAGCTTGACGCTCTGTCTGATGAGGAGCTTGCACGTGACATAACAAAGATATCTGTATATGCCAGGGTGTCACCGGAGAATAAGATAAGGATAGTCGATGCATGGCAGAAGAACGGCAATATAGTAGCCATGACAGGCGATGGTGTCAATGATGCCCCTGCACTCAAGAAGGCAGACATAGGTGTTGCCATGGGAATAACCGGCACGGAGGTGTCCAAGGATGCGGCGGCTATGATCCTCTCAGATGACAACTTTGCAACCATCATCAAGGCGGTGTCAAATGGACGAAATGTATACAGGAACATAAAGAATGCGATACTGTTCCTGCTGTCGGGAAACACAGCTGGAATACTGGCGGTGCTTTATACCTCGATAGCGGCCCTGCCTGTTCCGTTTGCACCTGTACATCTGTTGTTCATCAACCTGCTCACAGATTCTCTTCCTGCGCTCGCGATAGGAATGGAGCCGGCTGATCCATCGTTGCTCTCAGAAAAACCGAGGGATCCTAAGAAGGGAATACTGACATCTGACTTTATGGCAAAGATGCTCTCGGAGGGCCTTCTCATCGCTATAGCGACCATGACAGCATTCCATCTTGGCCTGCCGGTGAGTTCGGCAAAAGCCACTACCATGGCATTTGCAACACTGACACTCGCCAGACTGTTCCACGGTTTTAACTGCAGAAGTGAGGAGTCGATGTTTAAGCTTGGATTTAGATCAAATAAATACAGCGTATATGCATTTTTAGCCGGAGTGGCATTTCTGGCTGCGGTCCTGTTCATACCGGGACTTCACAGTCTGTTCAGCGTGGTAAGTCTTGGAGCGGCGGATGTGCTGAAGATAGCGGGACTTGCATTTGCACCAACTGCGATAATACAGATCATTAAGGCCATACAAGACAAGAGGAGATAGACATGCTGGAGAATATTACATTTTCATATTTTGCAGAGCAGGTTGTGAGCCATCCGGCGCTTTTGATCGCCGTTCTGCTGACACTTGGAGTAATTCTGGTAAATGGATGGACGGATGCACCAAATGCCATAGCGACGTGTGTGTCTACCAGATGCATAGATGTGGATAAGGCGATAATTATGGCGGCTGCCTGCAATTTCCTTGGGGTTCTTATCATGTCGCTTGTCAATTCAAAGGTAGCCATGACTATCAAGAACATGGTGAATTTCGGCGGTGACACAGACTCAGCGATGATCGCTCTATGTGCGGCAATGACGGCGATCGTAATATGGGCAATCGGTGCATGGGCATTTGGCATACCGACAAGTGAGAGCCATGCACTGATTGCCGGACTTACGGGGGCAGCCATAGCACTTCAGGGAGGACTGGACGGTGTAAATCCTTCAGAGTGGATAAAAGTAATATATGGTCTTGTGCTGTCGACTGTTCTCGGATTCGCAGTCGGATTTGTGGTGTGCAAGCTGCTCACGGTTATCTGTTACCGCTTTGACAGAAGAAAGACAAATGCTTTCTTCTCAAAAGCACAGGTGGCCGGCTCGGCGGCGGTGGCATTCATGCACGGAGCCCAGGATGGCCAGAAGTTCCTGGGAGTTCTCCTGCTTGGGCTGTTTCTCGTAAATGGACAGAGCAGTGCAGAAAATGTAACGATACCAATATGGATGATGATACTTTGTTCGGTTGTCATGGGACTTGGAACATCAATTGGAGGAAAGAAGATCATCAAGTCTGTTGGAATGGATATGGTAAAGCTTGAGAAATACCAGGGATTTGCGGCTGATCTGTCGGCAGCACTCTGTATCCTGCTCTCGACGGTATGTGGAATCCCGGTCAGCACCACCCATGTGAAGACGACAGCCATCATGGGCGTGGGTGCTGAGAAGAGGGCATCTGCGATCAACCTCAAGGTGGTGCGCGATATGGTGCTTGCCTGGGTGCTCACATTCCCGGGCTGTGGTGTCATAGGATATGGCATGGCAAAGCTGCTGATCGTGTGGCTGGGGTAGGTTGTAGGTGGTTGAAAATGCAGGCGCCACCTAAGGACCGGCGGCTGCGTATTCCCCTGATTTGGTAATGCAAAAATCACTTACACTATTACAGCTTATGAGTTTTTCAATCACCTACGAATATAGAGTTTTGATTATAAGGAGAGAATATTGTGAAGAAGAAAAAGGACGAGTTTTATTTTAAGAATCTGAATACATGTGTGGAGATCTCGTATCAGGCCGCGGAGTTTCTGAAGAATGTAGTCGTGGATTTTTCGGTGGACACCATCAAGGAAGACCTTGATCGTATGCATGAGCTTGAGCAGAAGGCCGATGGCAAGAAACATAAGATGATGACTGTGCTCAGTCAGGCATTCATAACACCTATAGAACGGGAGGATCTGGTTGCCCTGTCTAACTATCTGGATGATATTACCGATGCTGTTGAGGATGTGTTCCTGCAGATTTATATGTGCAATGTGGATACTATCAGAGAGGATGTACCCCAGATGGTAGAACTGCTCCTCGAGTGCATCAAGGCACTGCAGGATGTGATCGGAGAATTGAAGAGATTCAAGAGTTCAAAGACCATTGAGCAGAGCATAATCAGGGTAAATGATCTTGAGGAGCAGGGAGACAGATTGTATGTGGAGAATATGCACAGACTGTACGGTGAGAGTGACCTTAGGACTGTGGTCGTGTGGAAAAACATATATGCCTGCATAGAGAACTGTATGGATGTGTGCGAGCACGCAGCGGATATTGTGAACACAGTGATCATGAAAAATTCATAGGATGAGATTCCTGCAAAAATAATAGTCAATAGAAATATTTACGAAATATTTTCAGATTGAATTAAAAAAATTGTTATATTTATCAAAATTAAAAAAATGCAGAATATTCTATTGAATAAAATCAAAGTGAGAATATAATAATCAAAGGGTTAAAGGGTGGTTTGAATATACAGAGTAACTATATCTGTGTATCGAACCTCCTTTTTTATGAAAAAGGCTCGATATGTGGAGGTTGTATACAGGCATGTATACCAAGGTTGTGAATCGTTGCTCCATATGTGTATGATAAATATATAGAAGGAAGACAAAAAAGATGAAATATTTGAAGCAGTTTCTTATAATCCTCGCCATATCCTTTATCGGTGAGATACTTAAGTACATAGTTCCACTACCGATTCCGGCGAGTATATATGGTATGGTTATCATGTTTATCTGCCTACAGACCAAGATCCTCAAGCTGGAAGATGTGAAGAGTGTGGGCAAGTTTCTTATAGAGATCATGCCGGTCATGTTCATACCAGCTGGTGTGGGCCTTATGTCGTCGTGGGGAACGCTTAAGCCTGTGCTTGTGCCAGTCAGCGTCATAACGGTGGTTGTCGTCATAACGGTCATGCTTGCTTCAGGCTGGGTATCACAGCTTATAATAAGGAGAGACAGGAAGAAGGAGACTGAAAATGAGTGATATGTTTGAATCGTCCATATTTGCAGGGGTGACTATAAGCCTTCTGGCATATATGTTTGGAAGTGTACTTAAAAAGAAACTTAAGATAGCTATACTTAACCCACTGCTGGTGTCCATCATAGTGACTATAGTGGTGCTGGTTGTGGCTGATGTGGATTACGATGTGTACAATGAAGGCGCAAAGTATCTGAGTTGGTTCCTCACACCGGCTACAGTGTGTCTTGCAATCCCACTCTATGAGCAGTGGGAGCTTTTAAAGCACAATTATAAGGCTGTGCTCGGCGGTATAGTTGCCGGAGTTATAACGAGTCTGACTACAGTCCTTGTGTTGTGCAAGGTCATGGGACTTTCCCATAAAGATTATGTGACACTTCTTCCGAAGTCCATAACCACAGCTATCGGAATGGGTGTCTCGGAAGAGCTTGGCGGATATGTGACCATCACGGTTGCAGTCATAGTTGTGACCGGAGTGATCGGCAATATAATCGGAGAGATCGTGTTCAAGATATTCCGTATTAAAGAACCTATATCAAAGGGACTTGCCCTGGGATCATCAGCCCATGCCATCGGAACTGCCAAGGCTATGGAGATCGGCGAGGTTGAGGGAGCCATGAGCAGTCTGTCGATTGCAGTTACGGGAATACTTACGGTTATACTTGCATCGGTGTATGCACATTTTATGTAATGGATATAATTGGAGAGAGTTATACTTTTCGTATCTCTCTGAGCTTATATGCAGCCATGAGCTGGAATCTGACCTCCGCATTGGAGAGATCATATTCCAGCTCTTCTTTTATTATCCGGAGCCTGTAATTTATCGTATTCCTGTGGCAGAACATTTTCTCAGAGATGTGCTGAACACTGCCGCTGCACTTAAGATATTCGTACAGAGTGTCCGTCAGAGCTGAGTGATGGTTTTTGTCGTACTCTATGACACCACCGAGCTGCTCTGCGATAAATGAGTGTATGAGCTGGGCATCATTAACTTCCAGAAGAATACGCAGGAATCCGAGACTGTTGTAATCACAATATATGTTGTCTGCGGTAAATTCCCTTGCAGAAACTGCACGGCGGTAACTCAAGGGGAGTTCTGTCAGGGACAGAACCGGGCTTCCGGAACCCATATGTATGCTGCGGTCCGGGAATCTTGCCGCCAGAGCCTCTGCGATGTCACTGCATTTGTCTGCGATGGATCCAGAGGAAGGGCATCTCAGGATAACTGTCGGATTGCCATCATATACAAATGCATGGAAGACAAGATCTGTATTGTTGCAGACCTTCTGCAGGATATACATGAACTCATCTGTTGCTTCTGTATCGATGGACAGAACGTTGTAGCAGCCATTGTTGAATCCGGAGCCTTTTATTGTGTCAGTCTGCTCATCGGTCAGGGAATTCCCCATGAGGATATTCTGGAATGCTGCGGTCATGTTGCCATCATCCCTGGAGTCTTCAAATATCCTGTTGTAGTAGTCGTGGGTGATATCGAATATCCTTGTATCCCATGGCATGGTAAAAAGAGGAAACGAATAGCGGTAGCACAGTCTGACGATCTCATCGGTTATGTCCTCCTCAAATATATATCTGCCGGTATTCAGAATGAGTCCGCAGGTTCCCCTCTTTATGAGCTCTTTGATAAATGCCCTGAGCCAGTCCTCGCGTTCACCGGAGGTCACGCCGGTTGTGATGATGAGTTCCCCTCCGTTCAAGAATGTGGATGTGGATATATCCTCTGATATGTATACCCAGCTTACGATGTTCTCCATTCCCTTTCCACCGGATATCAGGTTAAGGTTGTATTTTCGTTTGGTATCATAGTACAAATCTCTCAGAAAAATGGCCATGTCAGTGTTCCCTCCTGTATTACGCGCACATATATAGTCTTGCGAAAAGCACATTATATATTATTATTACTGCATATCAGACCTGTGTCAATGGTGGAAAATGTGCTATGAGCACAAATGCGTTCTAATATTTTGTGCCTGGGGAATATGGCATAACACCTACGGTTGTGCGATTCTATATGCAGAGTAAAAAAGACAGCCGGTGTTTCAGAAAGGAAGCCTGACACTGGTGCACAGGCTGCTGGTTGAAAAAATAAAGGAGGACAAAATTATGCTTAGAACAGATTTACCAGAGATAATCACAGAGACACTGCCGGGACCAAAGGCAGCGGAGGTAATAAAGAGAAGAGAGAAGGCAGTGCCATCTGCCATTAGGTGTGCGTATCCGGTTGTTATAGACAAGGGTGAGGGTGCCATGATACAGGATGTGGATGGCAACAAGTTCCTAGACTGGATAGGTGGTGTCGGAGTCCTGAATATCGGATTCTCACAGCCGGAGGTCGTTGAGGCTGTCAAGGCACAGGCTGACAAATATTTCCACGGCATGTTCAATGTGGTAACCCATGAGGGATATGTGGCACTCGCTGAGAAGCTTGCGTCCATTGCACCAGTAAAGGGCGACGAGAAGAAGGTGTTCTTCGCAAACAGTGGTGCTGAAGCTGATGAGAATGCTGTAAAGGTTGCAAAGAGCTTTACAAAGAGACCGAATATCATCGTATTTTCGGGAGCTTTCCACGGCAGAACACATTACACAATGGCCATGACATCCAAGAAGGCTTATGCAAAGGGGATGGGTGAGCTTGCAAATGGAGTGTTCAGGGCACAGTTCCCATATTACTACAGGAATCCTGAGGGAATGCCACAGGAGGCAGCTCTTGATTACTATATGAATTCGCTCACAGATGTATTTGAACAGTGCGCAGCGGCAGATACCATTGCGGCAGTTGTTGTTGAACCTCTTCAGGGCGAGGGTGGTTTCATACCTGCACCTATCGAGTGGGTAAAGGCTGTCAGAAAGCTCTGTGATGACCATGGAATCCTTCTTATTGCGGATGAGGTACAGAGCGGTTTCTGCAGAACAGGAAGAATATTTGCCAGTGTATATTGGCAGGAGGCAGGCGTACAGCCTGATATCATAGCAACAGCCAAGTCTATAGCAGCAGGTGTTCCGCTGTCAGCCATCATCGCAAGATCAGAGATCATGGAGGCTGTCGCTCCTGGAACAATAGGCGGTACATACTGTGGAAATCCGCTTGCCTGTGCAGCAGCCCTCAAGACTATCGAGATCATGGAGAGAGATGATCTTGCAGGACGTTCATGTGAGATTGGTGAGAAGGTTGTGGCAAGATACAATGAGCTCAAGGAGAAGTATGAGTGCGTTGGCGATGTCAGAGGACTCGGTGGAATGGTAGGAATAGAGTTTGTCAAGGATAAGAAGACCAAGGAGCCTGCTCCTGAGCTTACCTCTGCGGTCATCACCGAGTGCTGGAAACGTGGCTTGCTGGTTGAGGGCGCAGGAACTTACAATAATGTCATAAGATTCCTTGCACCGCTTGTCATCACAGATGAGCAGCTTGCCGCCGGCCTGGATATCTTCGAGGCAGCAGTGGAGGCGGCGTCTAAGTAGACGCTTGAAAAATTAGAAGATACACGACATAATATATCACAAGGAGGACCCGCGATAGCGGGAGATGCCTTGAGATAATGCGGGCGCCGCACGGAGTGCATAGGAATGCGCCCGCTCAGTAATATATCACAAGGAGGACCCGCGAAAGCGGGAAATGCCTTGTGATAATGTTGAGCGGGAGGGGTACGATGGATTATTTATCACATAATGTTGCTGTGAATCTGAATAGAATGAGGACCTCCAAAGGTATGAGCCTGGATGTGCTGTCTGAGCAGACGGGTGTCAGCAAGAGCATGCTGGCGCAGATTGAGAAGGGCACTGCGAATCCGTCTCTGGGTGTCATGGGCAAGATAGCCAGCGGCCTCAGAGTTGAGTTTCATGAACTTATTGATCCGCCGCCCATGGAGGCCTGTCTTGTGAATCCAGAGGAGCTTGTTCCAATCAAGGAGGCAAAGGGACAGTATAAAGTGTGGACGTGTTTTCCGTATGAGGACAGCCATGAGGTGGAGATATATCGTATAGACATTGAGCCGGGAGGCACATATGTCAGCGGCTCCCATGGTGAGAAGACAAGAGAATACCTGTCGGTTACAGAGGGTGTTCTGACTGTTGAGGCAGGTGATACAAAACAGAAGGTCGGCAAGAACCAGATATACAGGTTTGAGACTGATAAGGTTCATGTGTACAGCAACGATGGGAATGAAAAGGTGAGCTGTATATGTGTATTCCTGGACTATCACTAACATGGAAATATGAGCGGTATTAAGTGTAAAATAATGTACATACAATGTGGTTGTAAAAGATTATCATCTGTCCAATATAATGCACAAAATGTTCAATAAAATAATGTTCTGAAGTGCATGGTAATACAAATAAAGTCAGATAATAAGCCAATCTTAAGAAAATTAAGAAAAGGTGTTGACATGTATTATATTGAGTGGTATCTTAAGTGTGTCAAATATAAAGAACAAGAATTTAAGGCAAAGGAGCCTGGACGAACATTCGTCCGCAGTCTCCTTTGCCTTTTTTGATGCTTGGGGACAAAAACGATCCGGCACCATGATTCTTCTGATTTTACAAAATGTAGTGGAGGTAAGGATTATGAAATTAAAAGACACAGGATTAACATTTCAGGACATTAAGGACAAGGTAGGCAAGTACATGATCGAGACATATGAGCGTTTCGATTTCCTCGCTGAGACAGCAAAGGACATGTACATATATGATGAGAACGGCAACGGATATCTTGATTTCTACGCCGGAATCGCAGTAAACAGCGCAGGTAACTGCAATGAGAAGGTTGTTGAGGCTGTCAAGGATCAGGTCGGTGACATCATGCACACATTCAACTATCCTTACACAATTCCACAGGCACTGCTTGCTGAGAAGGTTTGTACGACTATTGGAATGGACAAGATATTCTTCCAGAACTCAGGAACAGAGGCCAATGAGGCTATGATCAAGATGGCCCGTAAGTATGGTATTGAGAAGTATGGTCCAAACCGTTACCATATCGTGACTGCAAAGCAGGGCTTCCATGGAAGAACATTCGGCGCCATGTCAGCAACAGGTCAGCCGGGAAATGGCTGCCAGGTGGGATTTGGTCCTATGACATACGGCTTCTCATATGCACCTTACAACGACCTTCAGGCATTCAAGGATGCATGTACAGAGAACACTATAGCGATCATGGTTGAGCCTGTACAGGGCGAGGGCGGTGTACATCCTGCAACAATGGAATTCATGAAGGGACTCAGAGAGTTCTGTGATGAGAATGACATGCTTCTCCTTATAGATGAGGTTCAGACAGGTTGGTGCAGAACAGGAAATATCATGTCATACATGAATTACGGAATCAAGCCGGATATCGTGTCCATGGCAAAGGCTCTCGGCGGCGGAATGCCGATTGGAGCTATATGTGCAACCGCTGAGGTTGCAAAGGCATTTACACCTGGTTCACATGGAACAACATTTGGTGGACATCCTGTATCATGTGCAGCAGCACTTGCAGAGGTAAATGAGCTGCTTGACAGAGATCTTGCAGGAAATGCAAAGAAGATGGGAGATTACTTCGCAGCAAAGCTTGAGAAGATCCCACATGTAAAGGAAGTAAGACATCAGGGGCTCCTGGTTGGTGTTGAGTTTGATGATACGATCGGCGGTGTGGATGTAAAACATGGATGTCTTGACAGAAAGCTTCTGATCACAGCCATCGGAGCTCATATAATCCGTATGATCCCACCACTTATCGTGAACGAAGAGCAGTGTGATAAGGCTGTTGAGATCATCACAGATGCAGTGGCAGAATTAAGTAAATAGGGGAAACGCGAAGCCCCTGGAAGGAGCGATGTAGATGAAACATTTTGTTGTGACCGTTGGATGTGAATATGGCAGCGGTGGAATAGAGATTGGCAAGATGGTAGCGAAATCTCTGGGAGTTGAGTATTACGACAGAGATCTGATAGATAAGGTCGTTGAGGAGATTGGCGTTGACAGAGATCTTGTCAAGAAGGCGGATCAGGGCGAGACAGTCAAGTATGAATTTGATACAAGCTTTGGACCGCGATATGCAAACCTTACAAACAGGGTTATTTATAAGCAGTTTGAGGTTATCAATAAATTTGCAGAGAAATCTTCCTGTATCATCATAGGACGGTGCAGCAATTATATACTCAAGGACAGAGATGACTGTCTGAATGTATTCATATATGCACCTACAGAAAAGAGGATACAGTATGTCATGGAGAAGAAGGGGCTTGATCATGACAAGGCGGCTGAGCTTGTCAAGTACAACGATGGAATGCTCAGTTCCAGATATAACTACATGACAGGTGGAGATATGAGAGACTGCAGCATGCGAGACATGATGATAGACTCCAGTGTACTTGGCCTTGAGAAAACTGCAAAGTACATACTTCAGATGATAGATCTGAGATTTGAGGATTAAGCATAAAAGAAATTGTGAATTAACATATATATGCAATTCCAACTACATCGCGAATATAGAAAATGACAATGGCGTCAGATGAACACGGAAAGTGTGATTCCTGACGCCATTTTTTTAACATTTTAACAAACTGTGGATGGTGTGCTTGGATGTATTAGAAAGGATGATATTATGGCAGGAAAAAAATCAGAATTTGATAAAGTATTTTCTGCCTGGGACATACTGGTGATAGCCTTTGGAGCCATGATCGGCTGGGGCTGGGTAGTATCCTCAGGCGACTGGATCACGAGAGGTGGAGTAATAGGAGCGGCCATCGGATTTGCACTTGGCGGTGTTATGGTATTCTTCGTTGGACTCACATATGCAGAGCTTACAGCGGCCATGCCTCAGTGCGGCGGCGAGCATGTGTTCAGCTATAAGGCTATGGGACCTATAGGTTCTTACATATGTACATGGGCTATCGTACTTGGATATGTCAGTGTTGTATGTTTCGAGGCGTGTGCACTTCCAACCATCATCACTTATATATATCCAAAGTTCCTTCAGGGATATCTGTACACGGTGGCAGGTTTTGATATCTATGCATCGTGGCTTGCGGTTGCAATAATAGTTGCGATATTTATAACATATATCAATATAAAGGGCGCGAAGACAGCAGCACTTCTGCAGACCATACTTACAGTTGTGATCGGCGGTGTTGGTATTCTTCTCATAGTTGCATCAGTTGTGACAGGAGATGCTTCAAACCTTGACGGACAGATGTTCAACGGAGACTCCACAGGGGAGATATTTAAGACTATCCTCAGAGTTGCTGTTACCACACCATTCTTCTTCATTGGATTCGACGTAATCCCACAGGCTGCAGAGGAGATCAATGTACCTCTCAAGAAAATCGGTAAGATCATGATACTCTCAATTGTTCTTGCGGTTCTTTTCTATGCGCTTATCATCATAGGTGTAGGTTATGTCATGAATTCATCTGAGGTAGCTGCATCCATGGATGGATCAGGTCTTGTTACAGCGGATGCCATGGCAAAGGCGTTCAACAGCAGTATTATGTCGAAAGTTCTTATTGTAGGAGGTATGTGCGGTATCGTTACTAGCTGGAACTCATTCCTCATCGGAGGAAGCCGTGCAATGTACTCCATGGCAGAGTCATACATGATCCCGAAGACATTTGCAAAGCTTCACAAGAAGCACAAGACACCTGTAAATGCACTTTACCTTATCGGTTTCCTCTCAGTTCTCGCACCTCTTGCAGGCCGTAAGATGCTGGTATGGATAGTTGACGCAGGTAACTTTGGATGCTGTCTTGCATATTGCATGGTATCCATTTCGTTCCTGATACTCAGGAAGAAGGCACCGGATATGAAGAGACCATATAAGGTTAAGCATTATAAGATCGTTGGTGCGCTGGCAGTTCTCATGTCTGGTTTTATGGTTGTGATGTACATAGTTCCAAATTCAGGAAGTGCACTCGTATGGCAGGAATGGGCTATGGCGGGTGGCTGGTCACTTCTTGGTGTGGTATTCTTCATAATATGTAAGCTTAAATATAAAGAAAAATTCGCTTCACATGTCGATGTCCTCATTGATGATGAGATCGTAGATGAGAAAGAGAACAGAGAGGAAGAGGTCAAGGCTGCTATCGAGCTTGTTATGGCTGAGGAGGATGAGACAAAATTTGTTCAGCCTATTGCCTTCAACTACAATCTTCCTGTAAATATTGCATTTGGTACCGGAAAGGTTGCCCAGACCGGTGAACTCACTAAGCCGTATGGTAAGAAAGCGCTCATCGTCACAGGCCGTAGCAGTGCAAAGAAGTCAGGCTTGTATGACAAGGTAAATGACAGTCTGAAAGCAGCAGGTCTTGAGACTGCACTGTTTGATAAGGTTGCACAGAATCCGCTCACTACAACAGCTATGGAAGGTGCAGAATTTGCCAAAGCAAATGGCTGTGATGTGGTCGTTGCCATAGGTGGTGGAAGCATCATGGATTGTGCAAAGGCTATAGCGTTCCTGGCACTCAATGATGGAGATATCAACGATTACATATTTGGCAGAAAGGTCAGCGATACGGCACTTCCACTTGTACTTATTCCTACAACCTGTGGAACAGGTTCAGAGGGAAATGGATTTGCGGTTCTCACCAATCCGGAAAATGGCGACAAGAAGTCACTCAGATGCAATGCCATCGTGGCAAAGGTATCCATCGTGGATCCGGACTGCATGAAGACCATGCCAAAGCATGTGCTTGCGGCAGTTGGATTTGATGCACTGTGCCACTGCATGGAGGCATACACATCAAAGATCTCGCAGCCATTTACAGATGCGCTTGCACTGTATGCGATTGATCTTATCGCCCACAATCTTGTGGATGTATATAAGGGCAGAGGAACCCAGGAGAGCTGGGAGAAGATAACACTGGCCAGCACCATAGGCGGTATGGTCATCAACACAGCCGGAGTCACATTGGCTCACGGAATGGAGCATCCGGCCAGCGGCCTTAAGGACATAGTTCACGGCAAGGGACTTGCAGCTCTGACACCAGTTATCATCGAGGCATCCTACAAGGGAGATCACTTCAAGTTCGCGAAGATCGCCAGAATATTTGGAGGTATCACGGCGGATGATTTGGCACCGAAGATCAGAACTCTTCTGAAGAATCTTGATCTTGACGTCAAGCTTTCAGACCTCGGCATAGAGGAGAAGGATATTCCTTGGATGGCTGAGAACTGTATGAAGGTTTCGGCAGCCAGCATAGCTAACAACCCTGTGGTATTCACACAGGAGGAGATCGCTGAGATATATAAGAAGGCAATGTAAATTGTAATATAAAGGATAGCAAACCGCTGCAGCCGGATGGGTTTCCGACTGTGGCGGTTTTTATTGTGAATTATAGTGCTTGCATATCTTTTCTAATTCTGCGAAGTTTAAGCAATCATGCCTTCGTTTAAAATATTCGCCGGACATGTATTTGTTGTAAAGAACGTTGGCTTTGTTGACTATTTTGTCGTAATTTTCATTACACCATTGGAGCTCCTGCCTGTAGAGTTGCTTTCTTTTGGCAATTTCAGAGGTATCGTGCTTTCTTATTTTGGTATCTATTCTTGATAATTGGGATGTTTCAACTGGAATCATTCTGCTGAAATTGAGAGCGGCGATGATTTTGCTATTTATAATAATTCGAGAAAAATCAATCCTATCAGACATGTTTTCGTGTTTTGGTTTGAAGGATGTTAATGGTATACAATATTTTTGACCATTACAAGTGACTATAATTCCGATATATGGTCGAGTATGTTTAGCTAGTTGTGGACTTGAGTTGTATATTCTGTCATCTTTGGCGTGTAGATTGCGGATATATTTCATATCTATCCAATATAATTTTAATTCGTGTTTCAATATGCCTCCTTATAAAATGTAAAAGGACTATGCGTACATAGTCCTTTTTATAGTTCACCTGAAAGGTGACGCTATTCTGCTGAATGTCCACTTATATAATTGGCAGGACTCTCCATATGACTATAGAATAGCATAGAACCTGCATTTGTCAAGTTGTGTAAGTATAATAATTTGTTATGGTAAAAAATGCAATAACAGCCAAGGATATTTAACAGAATGTTTATAAAAGAATACATATTGTAAAATAAAGAATTTGTGTTATCTTGTTTAATTGGATTGCAGTTTGTATCAGGGAACTACCTACTGCATGAGACAGACTGCAAATATTAAATATAGATAGAAAAGAGACGATGCGTATGCTAAGAAAGAACAGAGAACTCAGACAGACATCCGAGACATTTCTGTTAAGTGCCATACTTGCACTGTCAGGAGGTTTTCAGGATGCATATACATACAATGCCAGAGATGAGGTGTTCTCCAACGCCCAGACAGGAAATGTGGTTCTCATGAGCCAGCATCTTATGATGGGAGATTTTAAGATTGCATTGAGATACCTTTTTCCGTTGATCGCATTTGCACTTGGCGTGCTGGTGGCGGAGAGGATAAGCCATAGATACAAGAATGCATCCCGCATACATTGGAGACAGATAGTTGTGCTGGTGGAGATCGTGATATTGTTTGCGGTTGGATTCATACCGGTGAGGTTCAATCTGCTCGCCACGATGCTTGTGTCATTTGCCTGCTCCATGCAGGTTCAGACTTTCAGAAAAGTAAATGGCTACGGCTATGCCAGCACGATGTGTATAGGAAATCTCCGAAGCGGAACGGAGAGTCTGTCGGTATACCTCAGGGACAAAGAGCCTGGGGCACTCAGAAAGGCCATGCACTATTATGGAATCATCATCATATTCGCACTTGGCGCCGGAGCTGGCGGCGTGTGCACGCTGCATCTGGGGTTCAAGTCGATCTGGATATCCAGTGCACTTCTTATGGTGGCACATCTCATGATGTATAAGGAGAAGAGATAACGCACTGTTTTTATCTGAAGAGTAGCTGGATGTTCAAAATATCACAAAATTATCGCTAAACAGCAAAAAAGCGGCAGAAAGATACAATTTTAAATTATTTTGTATCTTTCTGCCGTTTTTTCATAAAAATGCGAAAATATTATGCGCTTACATCCTACCCTCATACACCGCTTCGTTCGTGAACTCGATTCCAAGCTTCTTGAATGTGTTCATATCAACCGCCGACAGTATGGCAGATGTGTGAAGCTGGCATCCGGCAAGCTTTGGAAGCTGCTGCAGAGCAAGCTTGGCATTTGGATCTGATACTGCACACATGGACAGGGCGATGAGAACCTCGTCTGTGTGGAGTCTTGGATTCTTGCTGCCAAGGTACTGAGTCTTGAGCTTCTGTATAGGCTCGATAAATGTTCTTGAGATCAGGTGTGTCTTCTTGTCGATGCCGCCAAGTATCTTGATGGCATTCAGGAGGACTGCTGATGAAGGTCCGAGAAGGTCTGAGGTAGAACCTGTGACGATGGTTCCGTCTGGCAGCTCAAGTGCAGCGGCAGCAGAACCGGTCTCTTCGGCAAGCTTGTTAGCAACAGGGACAACGGCGCGGTCATCCACGGTGATCTTTGCCTGCTTCATGATGAGTTCTTGCTTGTAGACCTCATCCTTTGTAGCCTCGTCTCTGACAAATCTGTTCACGGACTGATAATATCTTCTGATGATCTCCTGCTTTGAAGCCTCCTGACAAGCCTCGTCGTCAACGATGCAGTTTCCTGCCATGTTGACACCCATGTCTGTAGGTGACTTGTATGGGCAGTGTCCGTAGATTCCCTCGAACATAGCCGCAAGGACAGGGTAGATCTCTATATCACGGTTGTAGTTGACTGTGGTCTCACCGTATGCTTCCAGATGGAACGGATCGATCATATTCACATCGTTGAGGTCGGCAGTTGCAGCCTCGTATGCCAGGTTTACAGGGTGCTTGAGAGGAATATTCCAGATAGGGAATGTCTCAAACTTTGCATAGCCAGCCTTCACACCGCGCTTATTCTCATGGTAGAGCTGGGAGAGGCATGTAGCCATCTTGCCGCTTCCAGGGCCAGGTGCTGTGACGATGACGAGAGGTCTGGTAGTCTCAACATACTCGTTCTTGCCGTATCCCTCATCGCTGACGATCTTTTCTACGTTGTTTGGATATCCGTCGATTGAATAGTGGTGGTAAACCTTGATCCCTATTGCTTCAAGCTTCTTCTGGAAAACATCCGCAGAAGACTGTCCAGCGTATCTGGTGATTACCACACTGCTCACATACAGTCCCTTTTCTTTGTATACGCCTATAAGTCTGATGACATCCTGATCGTAAGTGATGCCGAGGTCGTGTCTGATCTTGTTGCGCTCTATGTCGGCAGCATTTATAGATATGATCATCTCAGCCTGGTCTGCAAGCTGGAGAAGCATCTGAAGCTTACTGTCCGGAGCGAATCCTGGAAGGACTCTGGATGCGTGATAGTCGTCGAATAACTTTCCACCAAATTCCAGATACAGCTTGTCTCCGAACTGTCCGATCCTCTCTCTGATATGCTCAGACTGCATGGACAGATATTTGTCATTGTCAAAGCCAATTTTTCTCATCTTGTGAATCTCCTTAAACTATAATTGAACAGACATATGGTTTTGTCTGTGTATCTCTTTATGAAATAATGTAATAAGTAAGAATACTTAAATTTATAAAGCGTCCTATAAGAGAATACCACACAGATGGGAGAAAAAACAGAGGAAAGTTCGGCAAAATTGCAAATGTAATAATGCAGTAAATTTTTTCTGTATTATAGTGTTTTATATTGAAAATGATGGATGGATTGGGTAGAGTAAGGGTATGGGAGTATTGCTCGCAAATAGCAGGAACAGGAGGTACAGACATGAGTGCAGATTACATCACAATGACCATACCAAAGCAGAAAAGGATAGCTCTTATCGCCCATGATGCGAAGAAGGAAGAGCTCATCAGATGGTGCGAGGACAACAGGAACATACTGAGCCAGCATGAGTTGTGTGGAACGGGAACTACAGCCCGCATGATAACAGACAGGACAAATCTTCAGGTGAAGGGCTACAACAGCGGTCCGCTTGGAGGAGACCAGCAGATAGGTGCGAAGATTGTTGAGGGAAGGATAGATTTCGTGGTTTTCTTCTCGGATCCCCTGACCGCAGCTCCACACGATCCGGATGTGAAGGCTCTGCTCCGTATCGCTCAGGTGTACGACATACCGATGGCGAACAACAAAGCCACAGCGGACTTTATGATCCAGTCCAAGCTGATGGATGAGCCATACGACCATAAGGTCATCAACTTCCAGAAGAATATCGACAACAGGGCGAACACGCTGGGGAAATAATTGTATAGTGATAATGAAGTCTAAGAATCCACAGGATATCTGGCAAATGTCAGCCGACCTGTGGATTTTTTCTATTTTAGGCAGAGATAGTGGAGGGGCCTGGTTCCATCGGCGGTATAATTTTTCCGGAATGTTGTCAAAAAAATTATGTGAATAAAAGGAGAGGCTTATGAGAAGGATGAAACGATTTATGGCATTTGCACTGTCGGCGGCTATGATGCTGGCCACGGTGAATATGCCGGAAGTGACCGCCTGGGCACAGGATACCGGCAAGGTGACATATTATTCAACATGGAGTGCTGCAAAAAATACTGTGGTTAAGAAATAATGAACCACATGGCACTGGATATATAGAATTATAGAGTTACAACACGCGGATGTATTGCAGGATTTGCAATACATCCGTTTTGTATATATAATGGGGTGGATGTAAAACATATTTGTATTGAGGTAAATGCATTTGAAAGTTGCAAAATGGATCATGCGGGCCATAGTTGTTCTGGTGGTCGGAGTCATGCTGACTGCGGTGATCATATCCGCCGGGCTTGGAAGACAGGCGCGTATGACGATGAAAGAAGAAAAAAAGGCAAAAGCGAAAAGCTCTTACACAGAAAAAGAGATGACCATAACTGAGAAGTTCCGGGACATTAACATACAGGTGGCAGACGACATGGATGTGAAACTGGTGGAATCCGACGATGACAAATGTCACATCACATATTTTGATTCGCCCGACGTCGTACATTCCGTGACGGTGCAGGATGATGCGCTGGTCATGACCTGTGCCGACAACAGGATATTTGGCTCAGACATAGGCTTTGGAGACGATCCTTATGTCGTGGTGAGTATACCGGAGGGAGAGTATGGAGATATATCCATGACCTCGAAGACGGGAACTCTGGTGTCCAGTGTGCAGATATCCTGTGGGACATTTGAAGTAACTGAGGTGAATGGCGGAGCGTATCTGTCCAATATAACCGCAGAAAATGTAAATGTCGTCACAGATTCCGGTGAGGTCACCATGGCTTCTGTGGATGCGGATAGTGTGAAGGTGAATGGCAGCAGCGGCGACTTTTCGATAATGAACGTCCACGGCGACAATGTCATAATATCTGCGGGCAAGGGTTTGCTTGAGGGGTATAATATAAAGGCGGCAAAGGTTGGACAGTTCATGACATCTTCAGGAGATATAAATGTAGATGCGTGCGATGGACATATGCTCTGGTTTGCGACGGAGAGTGGTAACGTGGATATATCATTCTTGTCGGAGAAACGTTTCCTTGTGAACAGCAAGAGCGGAGAGGTGGACATACCTGAGTCCCATATGGAAAATGAAAACAAGTGCATTGTCGATACCACATCGGGAGATGTCCAGATAAAATATGTTGACAGATAGAACGACTGAGTTTGGAAGGTTATAATATGGAATTAAAATTTGTTGATATTGATGATTATAGAAAACAGGTAAAGCACCTGTTCGTGACTGCGTTCCCAAGGGAAGAAAGACCTCCTATGTGGATGCTCACCAGAAGATGCAGACAGGGAAAGGCGAGGTTTCGTGCGGTTGTGGACTCAGGCAGGTTTGTCGGACTGACATATGTGATAGGTGATGACAGGGTGAAAACGCTCATGTTCCTTGCGATAGATGAATCGGCAAGAGATGGTGGATACGGCTCTGCAATATTAAAAAGGGTGAGAACAGAGTATCCGGATCAGAAGCTGTTTCTGAATATCGAGCCCCTTGATGAGAATGCGCCGAATTACGACCAGAGGTGCCGGAGAAAGGCGTTCTACGAGCGCAATGGCCTGTCCTGCCTGGATTACCAGGTCAGAGAAGCCGGTGTTACATATGAGATGATGACCTACGGAGAGTACGTGACACGGGACGAATACGAAGAGGTTATGAGAGTTATGTATGGCTCTCTTCTATATAAGATAATAAAGCGCATGTAAATGCAAATGTACAGGAAAGGAGATCTGTGACATGGCAAAGATGGTGAAGATAATAAAAAAGAAAGATGAATACTCAATGGAATATGAAGTGGGCGATGTGCTCAAGGTGGACAGCACATGGTACGGCGGCGTGACTGTGCTCGGCAAGACCGGTGTGCCGGTGTCCATAGATAAGGATGAATATGAGGAGGTTCAGGATATTTCTGAGCCGGAGAAAGCTGAACCTACGAGCATTGAGGAAGGACTCAGACCTGCGGGACAGGGCGTTTCAACAGAAGCCTTTGACCATTTGAAGGAGATCGAAGATGAGGTCCGCGGCGCTGTGAAGGATCTTCTTGCAGTTGCGGGACTTGAACCCGGCGATGCACTGGTGGTCGGCTGCTCATCCAGCGAAGTTGCAAATATGAGGATAGGCTCATTCTCCAGTGAGGAGATCGGCAAATGTATAGCGGGAGCAATACTCGATGAACTCAAAGACACAGGTGTCTACATGGCGGCGCAGTGCTGTGAACATCTGAACAGGGCAATAATAGTTGAGAAGGAATATGCAAAGGCGAACAGGATACCGATAGTCAATGTTGTGCCACAGCTCAAGGCGGGCGGTTCATTTGCCACAGCGGCATACGCAGATATGAAGGAGCCAGTGGCTATCGAGGCTATACAGGCACAGGCAGGCATTGATATAGGAGATACTCTCATAGGCATGCATCTTGCGCCGGTGGCCGTTCCGGTCAGATCTGAGCACAGCATGGTTGGAAGTGCACATGTGGTTATGGCGAGAACCCGTGCAAAATACATTGGCGGTGCGAGAGCCTGCTATCGCTAAAAAATAAAGAATTACCCGGAGGTATGACGTGTACGACAATATTATATTTGACTTATATGGAACATTGATAGACATTCACACTGATGAGGAGGACATCGCTGTGTGGAAACATATGTGTGAGTTCTATGCGCAGCACGGAGTGAAATACAATCCGGCAGGACTCAGATCAAGGTACAAGAGACAGATCAGACGCGCAGAACAGGCCATGGCAAAGAAGAGGTTCAAATTCCCTGAGATACAGATACTTGAGGTATTTGAGCAGCTCACGTTGAAAAAAGATCAGACACCGTCCGATTGTGCAGAGCTGACAGTGGCTGCGGCTCAGGAGTTCCGCAAGGCGTCTACAGGATATATAAGACTGTATGACGGCGTGACGGATATGCTCGAACAGCTCAAGCAGGCCGGAAAGAAATTATACGTTCTGTCAAATGCACAGAGAGTTTTCACCTTCCCTGAGGTTCAGTCACTTGGCATAGAGGGATATTTTACAGATATATCGCTCTCTTCGGATTTCGGTGCAATGAAGCCGGATGCAGCGTTCTATCAGCAGCTTCTGGACAGAAATCATATCAATCCGAACAGATCCATAATGGTGGGAAATGACGCGGTATGTGATGTGCTGGCGGCGAAGCAGGTCGGACTCCACACCTGTTATGTACACTCCAATATATCCCCGGTGGATGATGCCGACAGAGACATAAAAGCAGACATAATTATGGATGAGGTAAATGTGCCGGAGATGTGCAGACTTATCCTTGATGATGCCGACAGATAAGACCGGTCATATCCGAATATAAAAAAGAACTATTCGTCTTTAGTTAAAACGAATAGTTCTTTTTATTCTATATAGGATCTAGCTGAAAAGCTCTCCGTGCTTCTCGTAATCGGTAATACGTGAGATGGAGTTGTCATCATTTACAAATACGACCTTAGGCGTGTGCTCCTTTGCCTCCTCAGGGGTCATTGATGCGTAGCACATGAGAATGATGTGATCTCCGACCTGGACCTGACGGGCAGCAGCACCGTTGAGGCACATAACTCCTGATCCCGGCTCTCCGGCTATGGTGTATGTCTCGAAACGATTACCATTTTCTATGTCAACAATCTGTACTAATTCATACTCGAGGATTCCGGCGGCCTTTAAAAGCTCAGAATCTACAGTTATACTGCCGACGTAATTGAGCTCAGCCTGAGTTACAACTGCGCGGTGTATCTTACTCTTTAACATCGTAATATTCATAAGATTTGCCTTTCTATGCTGTATGCATCCTGTTTACCGCAATTATAATATCATAAATTGACAATATTGCAACAGTAAATAAAATCATTTCTTGATTATATTATTGACATGTGCAAAAATAACTGAAAGAGAGTTGTAGACCGGACATTTGGAAAGGTGGACAATGGAGAGTCAGAATTACTTAACTATTGCAATAGAAAAGATGGGGCACGTCATGCTTGATGACAGGCATATGAAAGCCTCTGACATATATAAAACAGCGGTTAAGCTTCACAAAAAAGAGGATTATAATCCGCCTTCTTATAATGAAGATAAGTTTAAGGTCAGATCGGTGTTTGAGAAGGGCGGACTGTGCTTTTATGTGATGCCTAAAGACGGCAGGGCGACGGAGTTCTTCATGTATATACACGGCGGAGGATTTGTGTCGAGGATAACACACAATGAATGGAAGTTTGTGTTCGACACGGTGGAGAGAACCGGCTATGGGGCGGTGGTTCCGATATACCCGCTTGCGCCGGAGCATTCGGTGACAGAGGCACTGGATATGCTTACGGGTGCGTATGACAAGCTGTGTGACTCGGAGGATGTCCAGCGTCTGGTGCTTCTCGGACATTCATCCGGAGGCTGTCTGGCGTTATCGCTTGCCATACAGTTGTGGAAGAAGGGCAGGAGAAGACCGGACAAGCTCATACTGTGCTCCCCGGTTCTTGACACGGAATTTGAGGACACGGAGCTTGAACAGAAGATGAGTGACAAGAGCCGTTTTATGTACAGATATTACTACACGCCGGGGATAAAGCATTTCCTCTCTGCTTACTGGGTGAAGGATGCGGCAGGCAGGACGGATATGACAAGTCCCGTGTATTACGACATAACGGATATATGCGATGAGATGGATATATTCACGACAAATGACGACATGCTCAACTGCTATGCCAGAAGGCTGTATGATAACGCGAGCAGGACGAATATGAAGGTGCATTACTATCAGTATTATGCGGTGACACACGATTATCTCGAGCATCCCCTCATACCGGAGTGCAAGACCATCATGAAGAAGATCGCCGGCTGCATCAAGGGAGATTCGGATTTTGTACCTGCTGACATAGAGAATGACATTTGGTGCAGGGCGATGATGGCGGAGCGTTATCCAAAGTTATATGAGGACAACGAGGCCATAAAGCTCACGGACAAATTAGGCATCGAGCATAAGAAGAGGAATGCCAGATACACATTTTACGACAGGACAGTCATGATGGAGAGGCTGGTCGCTGTGGACGAGAGGGTCCGAAACTTCATAAACAGATATGCGGACGGAATTATCGTCAATGTCGGATGCGAACTGGATACCATGTTTTCCCGTGTGGATAACGGCCGTATAAAGTGGTACAATGTTGATCTCCCGGAGCGCATAGATATAAGAAGAAAATACATGGAGATCCGGGACAGAGAGGTCAACATAGGAAGTTCAATATTTGATTACGAATGGCTTGATGAAGTGCAGAAGCCTCAGAATGTGGCGATCCTGTTTGTTGTATACGATATGATGAGATATTTTGACAAGGACAAGCTGAAGTTGTTCCTGAATGCGATATGGAAGAAGTATCCGGGGGCTGAGGTTGTATTTGATGCCAAGAATTCGGTTGCAAAACACAGATGGAACAGAAGCGTGTTCATGGGTAAAAACAAAGGAACGATGCTGCGGGTGAGCATAGATAACTGCACAAGTCTTATGTATGACTGGAACATCAAGTACAAGATACTCTGTGATGAACCGATACTCAGAGAAGCGGATCTTGAGAGAATGTTCTCACACAGTGAGGCGAGAAGGTTCAGACATGCCATAAAGAAGAAGTATGACAAGGTCATACATTTGCGGCTTGGCACGGAACATTTCCTTGATAATATGTAATCAGTGTATGCGGACTAAGGCGGACTAAGCTAAGAAGGAAGAGACAGGTAGAGATATGGACACACAACAGATAAAGAAATTTACCAGAAACTGGTGCATACTGGTTGGATCGGTATGTCTTATTGCTGGAATTGTTATAGGAATATTTATAGGAAGAGCGGGAGGATTTACCAACTCCAAGGCATCTCCGGGGCTTTCCTATGAATCGGGATATACGCTCGAGGATACGGAGATAACCAGTCTTATATATGACAATTACTGGAACTATATACCGACAGCGTACATCAATGTCGGAGAACTCGGCCCTGATGCGCTGCTGTACAAGATCAGCGACAAGGTGGAGAGAAACAATCTCGATGTTGAGAAGTTCTACACGGGCGACGATGGATATATGCATTACAGCGATGACAATATAAAGGACACACTGGTGGGTGTGGATCTGTCAACATTCCAGTCAGACATAGACTGGGAGACTCTGGCGAAGAACAAAGACATAGATTTTGTTATGCTCAGAGTGGGTTACAGAGGCTACACGCAGGGCGGACTGATGCTGGATTCAAGCTTTGAGGACAGCAAGGCGGCCGTCATCAAATACAAAATACCGACAGGGCTTTACTTCTTCACCCAGGCGATAACATATGACGAGGGTGTAGAGGAAGCGAATTTTGTCCTCAAACAGATAGGCAAGATGAACGTCAAGTATCCTATAGTTATCGACTCGGAGCTTATCGGCGACAGTGAGGCGAGAGGCGACAACGCATCGAATGATGAGAGAACGGATGGCATAGTCGGCTTCTGTGAGACGATAAAGGCGGCAGGCTACACGCCGATGATATATGCCAGCAGGAATATGTTCGCACAGTGCCTTGACATGGACAGACTCGGGGATTACGAGCTGTGGCTTGCACACTATGCAAATGTTCCTAATTTCCCATACAAATATACAGGATGGCAGTACACCGAGTCCGGAACCGTTGACGGTATATCCGGAGACGTGGATCTGGATCTCTGGTTCAAATAATAAACCTTGAATAAACGTGTTATCACAGCCCCGGTTGTTACATATTATAAATGGAATAAACAACCGGGGCTGGATGTTTTATATGGCAACAAAAATTATGATAGATGCCGGGCACGGCGGATATGACAACGGTGCATCGTATGAGGGCAGGCTTGAGAAAAACGATAACCTGAACCTGGCGCTGGCACTTGGGGATGAACTCACCCGCAGGGGATATGATGTGGTATACACCAGAACGGAGGATGTATACGATTCTCCGGTCCGCAAAGCACAGAAGGGAAATGAGAGCGGAGCAGATTATTTTATATCGCTTCACCGCAACTCTGCACCGGAGGCCAACAAGTACAGCGGAGTGCAGACCCTTGTCTACGATAAAAGCGGAGTGAAATACAATCTTGCACAGGAGATCAACAGCGAGCTTGAAAAGCTGGGCTTTCGAAATATAAATGTTGAGGAGAGGCCGGGGCTGGCGGTGCTGCGCCGGACTGAAATGCCCGCAGTGCTCATAGAAACAGGCTTTATCAACAACGATTACGACAATTACCTGTATGATTACAATTTTGAAGCCATAGCAGACGCAATAGCAAATGCTGTGGACGAGGCGATCGGCGCGTGAGTCTGGCAATAAACGGATCTGCAGCAGGCTGTGCAAAAAAATAAAAATAATTATTGACATTGTATTTGCGGTGTGTTACATTAAGCAACGATGAACTGCCGAAGACAGTAGGTGCCCCAGGGCGTAAGATGTTATATCACCTACCGAGGAAAGATATCGTTATTGAATTAACAATCTACTCTCAGGTCTTAGGGCTTTGAGAGTTTTTTTATATCTTGGAATGTGCAGTCATTAGTAAAATAAGGAGGCGCATTATGGCAAAGGTAGAGTTAAAGAAGCCAATAGTAGAAGAGATCAAGGCAAATCTTGAAGGCGCTGCTACTGCAGTAGTTGTAGACTATCGTGGTCTTACAGTTGAGCAGGATACACAGCTCCGTAAGAATTTAAGAGAAGCTGGTGTTGTATACAAGGTATACAAGAACACAATGGTTAACTTCGCTATCGAGGGAACAGAGTTCGAAGGCCTTAAGGGTTGTTTAGAGGGACCAACTGGTCTTGCAATCTGCAAGGATGACGCTACAGCGGCTGCAAGAGTTCTTGCAGACTTCGCAAAGAATGCCCCAGCTCTTGAGCTTAAGGGCGGCGTTGTAGAAGGTACATTCTACGATGCAGAAGGAATCCAGGTTATTGCAAAGATCCCTTCAAGAGACGCGCTTATTTCCAAGTTCCTTGGAAGTATCCAGTCACCTATCGCAAACTTCGCTCGTGTTATCAAGCAGATCGCAGAGCAGAAGGAGGCTTAATATTAAGCCTGATAGAACATCTGATGTATATATCGGCACTGCCGGGATCATATGCTGTCAGATATTCAACTGTCTATATCATGGACAAAGGGTATCCGCATGATACGAGAATGATGTGTGGATGCATTACAAAATAACAAATTATATTATATGGAGGAAAAACATAATGACAACTCAGGAAATTATTGAAGTAATCAAAGGTTTATCAGTATTAGAGTTAAACGACTTAGTTAAGGCTTGTGAAGAGGAGTTCGGCGTATCAGCAGCAGCAGGTGTTGTAGTTGCAGCAGCAGGTGCAGACGGTGCAGCAGCAGCCGAGGAGAAGGATTCATTCAACGTAGAGCTTACAGAGGTTGGTCCTAACAAGGTTAAGGTTATCAAGGTTGTTCGTGAGCTTACAGGCTTAGGTCTTAAGGAAGCTAAGGACGCTGTAGATGGTGCTCCAAAGGTAATCAAGGAGGACGCTACTAAGGAAGAGGCTGAGGAAGCTAAGACAAAGCTCGAGGCTGAGGGCGCTAAGGTTACATTAAAGTAATTTGATCCTTATTTTATTATCAGACTTTATTCGGCCTGGCGGAGATGGATCTCATCCCGCCGGGCCGGTTTTTCTATACATCTTTTCTCAATTAATAAAAAAATCTAAAAAAATTCCAAAATATAGTTGACAAATATTGCATTTGCTGTTAGGATAGTAAACTGTCACTATTATGGCTTCGTGTGCATACACATCATAATATGGTGATAAATGGCTTTAAAACACTTATTTAAACTAAGGTTTGTCTTAAAAAGCATAAAAATAAATTCCAAGGGGTGAATGTGTCGATGGAAAAGAACAGAATTAGTCCTGTCAAGTCTGGAAAAGGCTACAGAATGAGCTACGCTAAGCAGAAGGACGTCCTGGAGATGCCTAACTTCATAGAGGTTCAGAAGAATTCATACAACTGGTTCTTAACTGATGGTCTGAAGGAAGCATTCAGGGATATTTCTCCTATCACTGATTACTCTGGACAGTATAGTCTTGAGTTCGTAGATTTTCAGTTCTGTAAAGATGACTTGAAGTACAGTATCGAGGAATGCAAGGAGAGAGATGCAACATATGCGGCGCCTCTCAGAGTCAAGGTCAGACTCAGAGTCGGAGATGCTAAGGAGATGTCAGATCATGAGATATTCATGGGTGATCTTCCTCTTATGACAGAGACAGGAACATTCGTTATCAATGGTGCAGAGCGAGTTATAGTAAGCCAGTTAGTGCGTTCACCTGGTATTTACTATGATATAACACATGATAAGGTTGGTAAGAAGCTGTATGCATGTACAGTAATTCCTAACAGAGGTGCATGGCTGGAGTATGAGACAGATTCCAACGATGTATTCTATGTTCGTGTGGATAGAACCAGAAAGGTACCTGTGACTGTTCTTATCCGTGCACTTGGTCTTGGAACAGATCAGGAGATCATAGATTTATTTGGCGAGGAGCCAAAGATCATGGAGAGTCTTAACAAGGATCCTGCAAAGTCATATGCAGAGGGCGTGGTAGAGCTTTACAAGAAGATCAGACCGGACGAGCCTTCAGTAGTTGAGAATGCAGAGAGCCTTATTAATGCTATGTTCTTTGATGCGAGAAGATACGATCTTGCAAAGGTTGGACGTTACAAGTTCAACAAGAAGCTTGCTCTCAAGGCTCGTATAGCAGGACATGTCCTTGCTGAGGATGCTATCGATCCTAGCACAGGAGAGGTTATCGCTGAAGCTGGAACAACACTATCAGAGGAGCTTGCAGACACAATTCAGGATGCAGCAGTTCCTTATGTTATGATCCAGACAGAGGAGAGAAACGTTAAGGTTCTTTCTAATATGATGGTCAACATTGCCAACTATGTGGATTTTGATCCTGCTGAGCTTGGCATTGTGGAGAGAGTATATTATCCGGTTCTCGAGGGACTCCTCGAGGAGTATGGCGATGATACAGAGAAGCTCAAGGCTGCCATAGAGAGAGACATGTCAGACCTCGTACCAAAGCATATTACAAAGGAAGACATATTTGCTTCCATAAATTACAACATTCACCTCGAGTATGGCATTGGTAATGACGATGACATCGACCATCTGGGCAACAGACGTATCAGAGCGGTTGGAGAGCTTCTTCAGAACCAGTATAGAATCGGTCTTTCAAGACTTGAGAGAGTTGTAAGAGAGAGAATGACAACACAGGATGCTGAGTCTATCACACCTCAGTCCCTTATCAATATCAAGCCTGTAACGGCTGCTGTTAAGGAGTTCTTCGGAAGTTCACAGTTGTCACAGTTTATGGATCAGAATAACCCTCTGTCAGAGCTGACTCATAAGAGAAGACTTTCAGCCCTTGGCCCTGGTGGACTTTCACGAGACAGAGCCGGATTCGAGGTCCGAGATGTACACTATACACACTACGGTAGAATGTGTCCTATCGAGACCCCTGAGGGTCCTAACATCGGACTTATCAACTCACTGGCTACATATGCGCGTATCAACGAGTATGGTTTCGTTGAGGCTCCATATAGAAAGCTTGATAAGACAGATCCTTCTAACCCTGTTGTTACAGATGAGGTTGTTTACCTTACAGCAGACGAGGAGGACAGATACAGAGTAGTACAGGCTAATGAGCCTATAGATGAGAATGGACACTTTGTCAAGAACAATGTATCAGGAAGATTCAGAGCTGATACAACCGAGTTCCCTAAGTCAAAGGTTGATCTCATGGATGTATCACCTAAGATGGTATTCTCAGTTGCTACATCGATGATCCCATTCCTTCAGAACGATGATGCTAACCGTGCCCTCATGGGATCAAACATGCAGCGTCAGGCGGTTCCTCTTATGATGACAGAGTCAGCAGTGGTTGGAACAGGTATGGAGGCAAAGGCTGCTGTAGATTCAGGTGTCTGCGTCGTTGCCAAGAGAGACGGTGTTGTAGAATATTCAAACAGCACAGAGGTCTGTGTAAGAGCAGATGAGGATGGAACAAAGGATGTATATCACATCATCAAGTTTGCACGAAGCAACCAGGGTAACTGTATGAACCAGAGACCTATCGTGTTCAAGGGTGACCACGTAAAGGCTGGAGAGGTTATCGCAGATGGCCCTTCAACATCTGGCGGAGAGATCGCACTTGGTAAGAACCCACTGATCGGTTTCATGACATGGGAAGGTTACAACTACGAGGATGCGGTTCTTCTCAGCGAGAGACTTGTACAGGATGATGTATACACATCAATTCATATAGAGAAATACGAGTGTGAGGCTCGTGATACCAAGCTTGGTAAGGAGGAGATCACAAGAGATCTTGCAGGTCTGTCAAATGATGTCCTCAAGGATCTTGATGAGAATGGTATCATCAGAATCGGCGCAGAGGTTCGTGCCGGTGATATCCTCGTTGGAAAGGTTACTCCAAAGGGAGAGACTGAGCTGACAGCAGAGGAGAGACTTCTTCGTGCCATCTTCGGTGAGAAGGCAAGAGAGGTAAGAGATACATCACTGAAGGTTCCACACGGAGCATTCGGTATTGTTATAGATGCAAAGGTATTTACACGTGCTGATGGAGACGATCTTCCGGCAGGCGTAGACAAGAAGGTCAGAGTATATATAGCACAGAAGAGAAAGATCCAGGTCGGAGATAAGATGGCTGGTCGTCATGGTAACAAGGGTGTAGTTTCACGAGTGCTCCCTGTTGAGGATATGCCATTCCTTCCAAACGGACGTCCTCTTGATATCGTGCTTAACCCACTGGGCGTTCCTTCACGAATGAACATCGGACAGGTCCTCGAGATCCATCTCGGACTTGCTTCACAGGTTCTTGGATTCAAGGTATCCACTCCTGTATTCAATGGTGCTACAGAGTTTGACATCATGGATACACTGGAGATGGCCAATGACTATGCAAATGGTACATGGGAAGACTTCGAGGCTAAGTACAAGGATACAGTAAAGCCTGAGGTTATGGATTACCTCTACACGAACAGAGACCACAGAGCAGAGTGGAAGGGCGTGCCTATCAACAGAACAGGTAAGGTTCAGCTCCGTGATGGTAGAACAGGTGAGAACTTTGATGCCCCTGTAACTATCGGTTACATGCATTACCTCAAGCTGCACCATCTGGTTGATGATAAGATCCATGCTCGTTCAACCGGTCCGTACTCACTGGTAACACAGCAGCCACTGGGTGGTAAAGCTCAGTTTGGTGGACAGCGTTTCGGAGAGATGGAGGTTTGGGCTCTTGAGGCTTATGGTGCTTCATACACACTGCAGGAGATTCTGACAGTTAAGTCTGATGATGTTGTAGGACGTGTTAAGACATATGAGGCTATTATCAAGGGCGACAATATACCAGCACCTGGTGTGCCTGAGTCATTCAAGGTACTTCTCAAGGAGTTCCAGGCTCTCGGACTTGATGTAAGAGTCGTAAGAGAGGAAGAGGACGAGGAAGGCAACAAGAAGATGGTTGAAGTTGATCTCAGCGAGACCATGGAAGCTTATGATTACAACACAAGTATCAAGAGACTTCTCAGCGACAGATCATCAGACAGAGACGATGATATGGATGAGAGCGATGCACCTGAGGTGTTCAGAGGCGATGACGCAGATGAGCTTCAGGCAAGCGGATTCTCAGAGGTTGATGAGAACGGCGATATAAGTGATATGGAAGACCTCGGCGATTCAGATTATATGGATAATAATGAGGAAGAATAAGAAAGGAGCTTTGTAAGATGCCAGAATACAATGTAGACAATGCAGAACAGGAAAAGTCATTGAACTTTGACGCAATAAAAATCGGACTTGCATCTCCTGAAAAGATAAGAGAATGGTCACATGGTGAGGTAAAGCGCCCTGAGACTATCAACTATAGAACACTTAAGCCTGAGAAGGACGGTCTGTTCTGTGAGAGAATATTTGGACCACAGAAGGACTGGGAGTGTAATTGTGGTAAGTACAAGAAGATCAGATTCAAGGGAATCGTGTGTGATAAGTGTGGAGTTGAGGTAACAAAGTCCAACGTTCGTAGAGAGCGTATGGGACATATTGAGCTCGCTGCTCCTGTATCACATATATGGTACTTCAAGGGAATCCCTAGCCGTATGGGACTGATCCTTGATATATCACCAAGAGTGCTTGAGAAGGTACTGTACTTCTCATCATATATAGTAACAGATCCAAAGGATACTCCGCTTGCTTACAAGCAGATCCTCAACGAGCAGGAGTTCAGAGAGGCAGAGAAGGAGTATGGTTACGGTTCATTCGTTGCAGAGATGGGCGCAGAGGCTATACAGAAGCTTCTCAAGGCAATAGACCTTGATGCCGAGAGCGCAGAGCTTAAGAAAGAGCTTGAGACATGTAGCGGCCAGAAGCGTACAAGGATCATCAAGAGACTTGAGGTAATGGAGGCATTCAGAACATCAGAGAACAGACCTGAGTGGATGATCATGAATGTAATCCCTGTTATCCCACCAGATATCAGACCTATGGTACAGCTTGAAGGTGGAAGATTTGCAACATCAGACCTCAACGATCTGTACAGAAGAATCATCAACAGAAATAATCGTCTCCGCAGACTCCTTGATCTCGGTGCTCCTGAGATCATCGTGAGAAATGAGAAGAGAATGCTTCAGGAGGCAGTTGATGCACTTATAGATAACGGTAGACGTGGACGTGCGGTAACAGGCCCTGGTAACAGAGCACTGAAGTCACTTTCAGAGATGCTGAAAGGTAAGCAGGGACGTTTCCGTCAGAACCTTCTTGGTAAGCGAGTTGACTACTCAGGACGTTCAGTTATCGTAGTTGGACCAGAGCTTAAGATTTACCAGTGCGGTCTCCCTAAGGAGATGGCTATCGAGCTGTTCAAGCCATTTGTTATGAAGGAGCTTACAGCTACAGGTAAGGCGAACAATATCAAGCAGGCAAAGAAGATGGTAGAGAAGCTTGAGCCACAGGTTTGGGACATTCTTGAGGATGTCATCAAGGAGCATCCGGTTATGCTTAACCGTGCCCCTACACTTCACAGACTTGGAATCCAGGCATTTGAGCCAGTGCTTGTAGGCGGTAAGGCTATAAAGCTTCACCCACTCGTATGTACAGCCTTCAATGCCGATTTCGATGGAGATCAGATGGCTGTCCATCTTCCACTTACAGTAGAGGCACAGGCTGAGTGTAGATTCCTTCTGCTTTCACCTAACAACCTGCTGAAGCCATCAGATGGTGCGCCTGTTGCCGTTCCTTCACAGGATATGGTACTTGGTATCTACTATCTGACAATGGAAAAGGAAGGCGAGATCGGAGAGGGAAGATATTTTAAGTCCAAGAATGAGGCAATACTTGCATATGAGAATGGTGGAATTACACTTCACACCAAGATCCATGTAAGAAGAACCGGTGAGTTCGAGGGCGAGGAAGTTACAGGTGTTATCGATACAACACTTGGAAAGCTCCTCTTCAATGAGATCATTCCACAGGATCTCGGATATGTAGACAGAACTGTTCGTGAGAACGCTCTGAAGCTTGAGATAGATTTCCATGTAGGAAAGAAGCAGCTCAAGCCAATCCTTGACAAGTGTATCAATACACACGGTGCAACAAAGACTGCAGAGGTTCTTGATGATGTCAAGGCAATAGGATATAAGTATTCAACAAGAAGTGCTATATCAGTATCTATTTCAGATATGAAGGTGCCTGATGAGAAGAAGGATATCCTTGAGGATGCACAGAAGCTCGTTGACCAAATCACCAAGAAGTTCAGACGTGGTCTTGTATCAGACGAGGAGAGATATCAGGCAGTAGTTAAGATCTGGGAGAAGGCAGATAAGCATCTGCAGGATCTCCTGTTCGCAGGTCTTGATAAATATAACAATATATTCATGATGGCTGATTCTGGAGCCCGTGGTTCTAATCAGCAGATCAAGCAGCTTGCAGGTATGCGAGGACTGATGGCAGATACAACAGGTAAGACCATTGAGCTCCCAATCAAGTCTAACTTCCGAGAGGGACTTGACGTTCTGGAGTATTTCATTTCGGCGCATGGTGCTCGTAAGGGTCTGTCAGATACAGCTCTTCGTACAGCCGATTCAGGATACCTGACAAGACGACTTGTAGATGTATCACAGGATCTTATAATCAGAGAGCCTGATTGTAGTATAGGAAGAGATTCAATTCCGGGTATGGTCATTGAGGCCTTCAGAGAGGGCAAGGAAATGATCGAGGAGTTTCAGGAGAGAATCACAGGACGTTACCTTGCAGAGTCTGTATATGATGCAGAGGGCAACATGCTTGTCAAGATAAATCATATGGTAACTCCTAAGAGAGCTGAGCTCATTGTTAAGAAGGGTGTCGATGCCAACGGCGTTCCATTCACCGTTAAGGATGACGATGGAAACGAAGTTGTAAGATCAGATGCAAAGCTTAAGATCAGAACAGTCCTCACATGTAAGTCACACCTCGGTGTGTGCGCAAAGTGCTACGGTGCGAACATGGCAACAGGAATGCCTGTACAGGTTGGTGAGTCAGTTGGAATTATCGCTGCACAGTCAATCGGTGAGCCTGGTACACAGCTTACAATGAGAACATTCCATACAGGTGGTGTTGCCGGTGGCGATATCACACAGGGTCTTCCAAGAGTTGAGGAGCTTTTCGAGGCCAGAAAGCCAAAGGGACTTGCGATCATTGCAGAGTTTGGCGGAAAGGTACAGCTCCGTGACAACAAGAAGAAGAGAGAGGTTGTCATAACAAACGATGAGACAGGTGAGTCAAAGGCATATCTTATTCCTTATGGTTCACGTATCAGAGTTCTTGATGACCAGGTACTCGAGGCTGGTGATGAGCTTACAGAGGGATCAGTTAATCCACATGATATCCTTAAGATAAAGGGTGTTCGTGCAGTTCAGGATTACATGCTCCGTGAGGTTCAGAAGGTTTACAGACTTCAGGGTGTTGATATCAATGATAAGCACATTGAGATCATCGTAAGACAGATGCTTAAGAAGATCATAATTGATGAGCCGGGAGATTCAGATTATCTTCCAGGAACACAGGCAGATCTGCTTGAGTTTGAAGATACAAATGAGAAGCTTATCGCAGAGGGCAAGGAGCCTGCAACTGGAACACAGATAATGCTTGGTATAACAAAGGCATCACTTGCAACTGATTCATTTATGTCGGCTGCATCATTCCAGGAGACAACAAAGGTTCTTACAGATGCTGCGATCAAGAGTAAGGTTGATCCACTTATCGGACTTAAGGAAAACGTTATCATCGGAAAGCTTATACCTGCTGGTACAGGAATGAAGAGATATCGTTCAGTAAAGCTTGACACTGATATGGAAGAGCTTAACTTCTTTGATGAAGATGAGGATACAGATGATTACGAAGAGTTAGAGAATGTAAATTCAGAGGAGATCGTATTTGAGACCCTTGATACAGCCGGAGATGCTGACGAAGAGTAATCACTCATTTGATTGGATGTATATAAAAAAGTAGTGGCTGCGAAGCTGCTCGACATGAAGGATATAAGGGGAATCCGGGATATGTCAATTTCTCATAAAGGTATTCAGATATACCTGTGAGAAATAGAATATGCCGGATTTCTTTTTGGAAATATTTAGTAAGAAAGAAATGGAATAATATGGCTGCTGTAAAGAAAATCAATAAAGAAGGTATATTAGAAGCGGCGTATAACCTTGCCAGAAGAGAAGGAATTGCCGCAATAACAGCAAGAAAACTGGCAAAAGAGATTTCCTGTTCAACACAACCAATATATGAGAATTTTGTTGATATGGGAGCTGTTATAGAGATTACAACAGAGCGTATAAATGAGGTTTACGGTTCCCTGAAGACAAGTCTGTGTAAGAAAGAGAATGCGGATTATGTCAGCCAGACCACTATTGTCTGTGAGTTTGCAGACAGTGAGAGGGTGTTGTTCAGACAGCTCGTTGCAGACAATGACTCGGGACATGGACTGTTTAAGGATACCAGGACAGAGAAGATGTTAGTTGAGACACTTCACTGTGATGAGATTGTTGCAGATCAGATAAATGAGGAAATGCACAAATATATAATGGGACAGGCGTTTCTTGTAAATGAAGGTTATACAGAATTTGATCAAGCCAGACTGGCAATGGAAACAGAGAGAGTCTTTGAGTTCGTTAAGAAAATATTTGTCAAATAAATGCTTGACAGAGAAAATACTCGACTATATAATGATAAAGCATGCGTAAAAACATGCTTTATCATTTTTAATTTATATACAGGAGGTGAAAACATGCCAACATTTAACCAGTTAGTTAGAAAAGGAAGACAGACAGTAGAGAAGAAGTCAACTGCACCAGCTCTTCAGAGAAGTTTCAACTCACTTAAGAAGAAGCCAGTAGAGACAAGCTCACCACAGAAGAGAGGAGTTTGTACAGCAGTTAAGACAGCTACTCCTAAGAAGCCTAACTCAGCTCTTAGAAAGATCGCCAGAGTACGTCTTTCAAACGGAATCGAAGTAACAAGTTATATCCCAGGTGAGGGTCATAACCTTCAGGAGCATAGCGTTGTACTTATCCGTGGTGGAAGAGTAAAGGACTTACCTGGTACAAGATACCATATCATCAGAGGTACTCTTGATACAGCAGGTGTAGCAAAGAGACGTCAGGCTCGTTCAAAGTATGGTGCAAAGCGTCCTAAGGATGCAAAATAAAACATGCTAGAACACAATTCTAATTTGTGCTGGTAAGGTCATGTTTTTATATAGATAATAATTCAGATAGAAACAGTTAAGACAGATAACAGCACGAACACATTCCATAATTATAGAGAGAATGTGAGTACCGAAGATTTAATAAATAATTAAGGAGGGAAGAACCGTGCCACGTAAAGGACATATCGCAAAGAGAGACGTATTAGCGGATCCAATTTACAACAATAAGGTCGTTACAAAGCTTATCAACAACATTATGTTAGATGGTAAGAAGGGTGTAGCACAGAAGATCGTCTACGGTGCATTTGATCGTATCGCAGAAGAGACTGGTAAGCCTGCATTAGAGGTATTCGAAGAGGCTATGAACAACATCATGCCACTCCTCGAGGTTAAGGCTAGACGTATCGGTGGTGCAACATACCAGGTACCTATCGATGTAAGACCTGACAGAAGACAGGCTCTCGGACTTCGTTGGTTAACAGCTTTCTCACGTGCAAGAAGTGAGAAGACTATGGAAGAAAGACTTGCGAAGGAGATCATGGATGCAGCTAACAACACAGGTGCATCTGTAAAGAGAAAAGAAGACATGCACAAGATGGCAGAGGCAAACAAGGCATTCGCTCACTACAGATTCTAATTGTCTGTGTGAGAATGCATTTGTATGCATGCTTATGTGTATATGGGACACAATAGATGTGTTACGAAAAATAGCAAAAGGAGGACAATCCGTTGGCTGGAAGAGAATATCCATTGGACAGAACAAGAAACATTGGTATTATGGCTCATATCGATGCCGGTAAGACAACTCTTACAGAGCGTATCTTATACTATACTGGTGTTAACTATAAGATTGGTGATACTCATGACGGTACAGCTACCATGGACTGGATGGAGCAGGAGCAGGAGAGAGGTATAACAATTACTTCAGCTGCTACAACATGCCATTGGACACTTGAGGATCATCACAAACCAAAGGCTGGCGCGTTAGAGCACAGAATCAACATCATCGATACTCCGGGACACGTTGACTTCACTGTTGAGGTTGAGCGTTCACTTCGTGTACTTGACGGAGCTGTAGGTGTATTCGATGCTAAGGCTGGTGTAGAGCCTCAGTCAGAGAACGTATGGCGTCAGGCTGACACATACAATGTACCTCGTATGGCATTCATCAACAAGATGGATAAAATGGGTGCAGACTTTTTCTACTCAGTTCAGACAATCATTGATCGTCTGGGCAAGAATGCAATTCCAGTACAGATCCCTATCGGAAAAGAGTCAGACTTCATCGGTCTGATCGATCTGTTCGAGATGGAAGCATACTACTACAAAGATGATAAGGGCGAGGACATCGAGATCACAACTATCCCTGATGACCTTAAGGAGCTTGCAGACAAGTGGCATGAGAACCTTGTCGAGAAGATCTGCGAGTTAGATGACGACTTAATGATGATGTACCTTGAGGGCGAGGAGCCATCAATCGATGAGATGAAGAAGGTTCTTCGTAGAGCAACTATCGCATGTGAGGCAGTTCCTGTATTCCTTGGTTCAGCTTACAAGAACAAGGGTGTTCAGAAGATGCTTGACGGTGTTATCGAGTACATGCCAGCACCAACAGATATCCCTGATATCACAGGTGTTGATCCAGACGGTAACGAGGTTGTTCGTCATTCATCAGATGATGAGCCATTCTCAGCTCTTGCATTCAAGATCATGACAGATCCATTCGTTGGAAAGCTTGCATTCTTCAGAGTTTACTCAGGTACACTGAACTCAGGTTCATATGTACTGAATGCAACAAAGGATAAGAAGGAGCGTGTAGGACGTATCGTACAGATGCATGCCAACGCTCGTAAAGAGATTGATAAGGTTTACTCAGGAGATATCGCAGCTGCTGTAGGTTTCAAGCTTACAACTACAGGTGACACAATCTGTGATGAGCAGCATCCAGTTATCCTTGAGTCAATGGAGTTCCCAGAGCCAGTTATCGAGCTTGCTATCGAGCCTAAGACCAAGAATGATCAGGGTAAGATGGGTGAGGCACTCGCAAAGCTTGCTGAGGAGGATCCTACATTCAAGGCTCATACAGACAAAGAGACAGGACAGACAATCATTGCTGGAATGGGTGAGCTTCACCTTGAGGTTATCGTTGATCGTCTTCTCCGTGAGTTCAAGGTTGAGGCAAACGTTGGTGCACCTCAGGTTGCTTACAAGGAGACATTCACAAAGCCAGTTGATATCGACAGCAAGTATGCTAAGCAGTCAGGTGGTCGTGGACAGTACGGTCATTGTAAGGTTAAGTTCGAGCCTATGGATCCTAACGGTGAGGAGACATTCAAGTTCGAGTCAACAGTTGTCGGTGGTGCTATTCCTAAGGAGTACATCCCAGCAGTTGGAGAGGGTATCGAAGAGGCAGCTAAGGCTGGTATCCTTGGTGGCTACCCAGTACTTGGTGTTTATGCTAACGTATACGATGGATCATACCATGAGGTCGATTCATCAGAGATGGCATTCCACATCGCTGGTTCTATGGCATTCAAGGAGGCTATGGCTAAGGCTGACCCAGTTCTTCTTGAGCCTATCATGAAGGTTGAGGTTACAATGCCTGAGGAGTACCTCGGTGATGTAATCGGAAGCTTAAATGCTAAGAGAGGCCAGATCGAGGGTATGGATGATATCGGCGGTGGTAAGATCGTCAGAGCATTCGTTCCACTTGCAGAGATGTTCGGATACTCAACAGAGCTTCGTTCATCAACACAGGGTCGTGGTAACTACTCAATGTTCTTTGAGAAGTACGCTCAGTGTCCAAAGAGCATTCAGGAGAAGGTTATCGCAGAGCATTCTAAGTAAGATATTTGACGAAAGACATTTTCCTAGTCTTTCAGGTCATATAAATAAAAAATTATATATGCTGGCAGGTTAAAGATTACATATCGTTAGCCTGCTGGTATAAAGAGATAAAAAATGGTTGAAAATCTCTAGTATTTTCTATATAATGATTTTTAGCCGAGTAACCCGCGTGGGGTATAATTTTTAAGGAGGATTTTATATCATGGCAAAGGAAAAGTTTAATAGAAGTAAGCCACATTGTAACATCGGTACAATCGGACACGTAGATCACGGTAAGACTACTCTTACAGCTGCTATCACAAAGGTTCTTTCAGAGAGAGTTGCTGGTAACACAGCTACAGATTTCGAGAACATTGATAAGGCTCCAGAGGAGAGAGAAAGAGGTATCACTATCTCTACAGCTCACGTTGAGTACGAGACAGAGAAGAGACATTACGCACACGTTGACTGTCCAGGACATGCTGACTACGTTAAGAACATGATCACTGGTGCAGCTCAGATGGATGGTGCTATCCTTGTTGTTGCTGCTACTGATGGTGTTATGGCTCAGACAAAGGAGCATATCCTTCTTTCACGTCAGGTTGGTGTTCCTTACATCGTTGTATTCCTTAACAAGTGTGATATGGTAGACGATGAGGAGCTTATCGAGCTCGTTGAGATGGAAGTTACAGAGCAGCTTGAGGAGTACGGATTCAATGATTGTCCTATCGTTAAGGGTTCAGCTCTTAAGGCTCTTGAGGATCCAATGGGACCTTGGGGAGACAAGATCATGGAGCTTATGGATACAATTGATTCATATATTCCAGATCCACAGAGAGATACAGATAAGCCATTCATCATGCCTGTAGAGGACGTATTCACAATCACAGGTCGTGGTACAGTTGCTACTGGTAGAGTAGAGGCTGGTGTAATTCACCTCAATGATGAAGTTGAGATCGTTGGTATCAAGCCAGAGATCCAGAAGACAACAGTAACAGGTATCGAGATGTTCAGAAAGCTCCTTGACGAAGGTCAGGCTGGTGATAACATCGGTGCCCTTCTTCGTGGTATCAAGAGAGAGGATATCGTAAGAGGACAGGTTCTTTGTAAGCCAGGTTCAATTACATGTCATACAAAGTTCACAGCACAGGTTTACGTTCTGACAAAGGACGAGGGTGGTCGTCATACACCATTCTTCAACAACTATCGTCCACAGTTCTACTTCAGAACAACAGACGTTACAGGTGTATGTAACCTTCCAGCTGGTACAGAGATGTGCATGCCTGGTGATAACGTAGAGATGACAATCGAGCTCATCCACCCAATCGCTATGAGCCAGGGTCTTACATTCGCTATCCGTGAAGGTGGTAGAACTGTAGGTTCAGGAAGAGTTGCAACTATCATCGAGTAATCGCTGATAAACCGCATAAATAAAGGATTTTCAGACCTTCGAGGGTTCGCCCTCGGAGGTCTTTTTTTTCTGCTTAAAAATGGGTTTTGACCCTATTTTGACCCTAATTTAGAGCAAAAAATGAGCTTTGACCCGACAAATGACATAAAAATCTCAGAGGGAAGATCTAAGGATAGGAGATTTGCAGATAGGATATTAAGGGTACAGGGGATAAAATACTTTGACATACACGTAGATGCGTGTTAATGTGAATACAGAAAAAGGTGCTACCGATAGACGGTTAGCACCCATGTCCCGATTGTAGCATCCTGTAATTATGAGGGCAACACGGAAAAGTTGAAAACGTCGAAAAATAAAAATAAAAAACGTTATAGAAACTTTTGATATGTACCCAGAATCCTGGACACATATTTATGAACTAGGCTGAACACATGGATGC
>NZ_QUKK01000009.1:0-67257 GCF_003481085.1 Coprococcus sp. TF11-13
ACTATAACGCATAAAAATACCCTCCTTACTGGTTGTCCAGTAAAGAGGGTACATATCAAAACTACCTTAAACATCTTCTGTGACATCGGTTTTTCGTCCTTCTTTTCAACCTCCGCCTGTGCCTTTCTAAACTCTTCCATCCGTTTCAATTCTTCCTCTGCATCATCAAACCCAATATGCGTGTACACATTCATGGTAACGCTAATATCCGAATGCCCCATGAGGTATTGTAATGTCTTTGGATTCATTCCCGATTTTGCCATATTCGAACAATAGGTGTGTCGGCATACATGAGGTGTAATATTTGGCATCTGCACCCGGTAGATGTCATTGTATCTGCCGACCATATGATTGAATCGATGTTGCCAATGCATCGCAACAAGTGGCATTCCATTATCATCGTAAAACAGGAATCCGCTATATCCGTCTATGGATTTCTCCACTTTCGGTGCATTTCTGTCCTCAATGATTGCCTGAAACATTTGTGCCACCTCCTCTGTGATTGGCAATACTCTTGTTCCGGCATCCGTCTTTGTGGTTTCTATGATATACCGCATATCTGATGTTCTCTGCAACTGGTGGTCAATATTTACAGTTCTGTTCTCAAGATCAATGTCCTTCAACGTCAGTCCACAAAATTCCGATATTCGCATTCCCGTATGAAAGAGTATGTACACCACTTCATAATATTTACAGTACACCACATCGTCATGCACAAACTTCAGGAACATTCTCATCTGGTCTTTTGTGATTGCCTCTCTTGTAACTGCGTCATTTACCAATACCCCGGCAAGCTGGAATCCGAATGGATTCTTTACAAGAATGTCATCATCCACCGCCATCTGAAATGCCGGGTGCAACACTCCCCGGCTCGGTAGGCGGCAGAAGCGATAGCGGACTGTCCTGCGCTTCTCTTCTTCCAGTGCCATTCTACGCAGTGCCTTATCAATATCCCGTTCCAGGAAAAGCAATCGCATACCCAGTCACTATTTTTCTTTACATTTTTTCTTCAGCAACAGCAGCATTCTCACTTTGGCATCCCGCTTCGATGATAGAGTTGAGCGCAGTCGCCTAATCAAATTTCACCTTCTCTGCTAGTATTCATAGGTCGAACTTTTTTAATTTGCTCATCTTTTTCGTATTTCTCAACACTCATTATCTAAGTTCAAGGGAACTGGAAATATAAAAATGGAAATCTTGCTCCTTGCAGTATTCTTTTATTTTTTTAATCAGTTTTTGATTAGTTGTATATTCCAACAGATACACTTCCACCCCATCCGCCTTGCACGTTTCCAAATATTTGCAGAAATAATCTCTCGTCTCGCTCGTTTGTTCACCAAAAGTTCCGCTATCAAAATCAATACTGCTCCATACTGATTCCTGATTTGCACCTGTCATAATCTGATCAATCGCCCCATAGCGTTCCCTATATTTCGCCACATAAGTATCTCCACCGTTGATGATGACCGCTTTTCCAAACGTCATTATGTTTTGTAGAATCGCTGTAATGCCTTCAAAAATACTCTCGTGCGGATCGTAATAATATACATCACAATTATCTATAAAGAATCCGTCAACACCTTTTTCATATAGTTCCTGAGAAAGCTGTCCTATAAACTTCTGCCAGTCTGGGTTTGCTACATCTACCCATTCTTCTTCCTCCCAGTGCTCATACTCACCGATTGCCAGTTCCGCATAGGTTGTATAGTACTCCCTGAAGTTTTCAATCGACCCAATATTTAGATATGTATATACGACTGTTCCATTTTGATGGAGCAATTCAATATCCCTTTTTGTAAAATACTGTGCATCAATTACAATCGTTTCATACATTTTAAATCGTTCCAAAGATGAGGCGTCCGCATTTAAAAACACCCCATAATCGTTTTTCTCAAATTCCTTTGCTTGATTGGCTTTCACAAAAAAACATCCACCAATAAACATTAGAACAAATAATACAGCCAAGGCTACTAGTTGTTTGGTCCTCTTCCCGCACAATGCCTCCCACACCCTTTCGGTAATTCTCGTTTTTTCCTCATGACTATCACATTTTACACATTGATGATTACGTTTCCCCAGATTTTTTGCTCAATTTGCATTCAAATTATACCATAACACTTGTGAACAGTTCTACCGTCATTTCTCTCATTGCTGCTTTTTGTGGGCTGTTTTTTCTTATTGCCATAAAAATAACCTCCAAACTGAGTAATTTTATCTTACATCAGTTTGGAGGTTTTCCGCCATATTCTGCCCTGTGCTGCCCCATTCTGCAAAGGTATGCATTATCAATACGTGCCCACCCCTACGATGCTTAGCAATCTGTTATTACTTGTCTGTTATAAATGTGTTATATATTGCCTTTATGGCTGTCTCAAAATCACTGTTCTTTACTCCGATTATGATATTCAGCTCTGATGAACCCTGGTCTATCATCTTTATGTTGATGCCTTCCTTTGCAAGTGCACTGAACAACTTGCCTGCTGTACCACTTGCTGACTTCATCCCACGGCCTACAACAGCTATAAGTGCAAGTCCTGACTCAATCTCAACTGAATCCGGCTCTGCAAGTCTATGGATGGCAGATATAACTCTCTGCTCCTTGTGTACGAATTCATCTGCATGAACTACGATAGTCATCGTGTCAATACCTGATGGCATATGCTCAAATGAGATATCATTCTCCTCAAATGCCTGAAGCACCTTTCTTCCAAATCCTATCTCTGAATTCATCATAGCCTTCGTAATAAATATTGTACAGAAATCCTTCTTACCTGCAATACCTGTTACAACATAATCCTGCTTCTGGCAGGTACTCTCAACGATCCATGTTCCTGCGTCCTCAGGCGCATTTGTGTTGCGGATATTGATTGGGATACCACAGTGGCGTACAGGGAATATCGCATCCTCATGGAGAACTGATGCACCCATGTATGAAAGCTCACGAAGCTCTCTGTAAGTAATATATTTGATCGGCTTTGGATCTGGAACAATACGTGGGTCAGCTACAAGGAAGCCTGAGACATCTGTCCAGTTCTCATATACATCGGCTCTGCTTGCCTGTGCGACTATCGAGCCCGTTACATCTGAACCGCCTCTGGAAAATGTCTTTACCTTGCCATCCTTGCCAAGTCCATAGAATCCTGGAACAACCGCATGCTGTGTCTTGGCAAGTCTCTCACCAAGTACCTTCTCCGTCTTATAGCTATTGAGATTGCCCTCTGCATTGAAAAAGATAACCTCTGCAGCATCTATAAACTCAAAGCCAAGATATGCAGCCATAATCTTACCATTGAGGAACTCTCCTCTTGATGCCACATAGTCCAGTGTGCACATTGGGTCCGGATTGGTAAGATCCTCCAACTGCTTTGTAATCTCCTCAAAATCCTTATCAAGTGAAAAATCCTTAATCTCAAGGCCTGTGATGATCTCATCATATCTGGCCTTGATCGCCTTCACTTCCTCTGTGAAATCATTCCCTGCCTTCGCAGTTTCATACACATGAAGGAGCATATCTGTTACCTTTGTATCATCTGAAAATCTCTTTCCAGGTGCAGAAGGAACAACGTATACACGGCTCTCATCTGATGTGATGATTGCTCCAACCTTTTTAAACTGCTCTGCACTTGCCAATGAACTTCCGCCAAATTTTACTACCTTTTTCATAATTCCACTATTTCCTTTGCCATATTCTTATTTGAATGTCTTTCTTCTTAAGATTCGCTGGCGAATCTTGCCGCAAGCTGCCAGTCAGCTCTGCTGACATATATCATATCAGCGGCTCAGCAATACTCACGGAGTGTATATCTCCGTCGAAGATAGAGAGTCCAGACTGAGATATAAAACATAAAAATACACATGCATTTTATACGTCTTTTTGCAATATAGCAAGAGAAATTTAATTTTTGCTATTAAAAAAGGGCAGGCACTCCAATGCGCCCGCCCCTCTGGTATACAGTCTTCACCACATGATCTAATAATAAACTATTTTGAAATTTCTTCCTTAACCTGAGCAACCCACTCATCAACCGTACCATACCAGTCGATCATTTCCTGAAGCTTTTCTTCCTCAACATCATCATCGCTCTCTAAGATCTGTTTATGCTCATTGAGCACTCCGGCCATGTCGACCATTGTATCAACCAAATCCTGATCATAAGCCTGTGGATTTTCGTTGATAATGTTTGCAACCTCATTAAAAGATGTACTTGTCTTATTGAACGCATCAATCGCAGGCTGCTTATCTGCACCGCCGCACGCCACCAGCGACATTCCCATCATCATGGTCATTATGAGAACCATCAGTTTTTTCATTGTCTTTTTCATAATAATTTCCTCCTCTTTATTGCAATCACATAATCTGAGTATATTTTATTATGTATTTGCAATCAGTGAGGTCTAAATGCACGAATCGTACCAAAAATGTATCGAATCGACACTCTTTTACAATGACAGTCTGAGCGTAAACTTGCCATCATTTTCTGCAAAGCTGAAAACCCCGCCGTAACGCTGCACGATCGCACATATGCTCTGAACGCCTATACCATGTCCTTCCATATCAGACACAGGTATTCCATTTTGAAACTTTATGGGAGCTTTACAGTCATTTACCACCTGTAAAAAAAGGTGTTTATTTCTTTCATAAAAATTCACATCAATCTCGCATGATCTTCCCTCTGCAGCCAAAGGCACACATGCATGCAAGGCATTTTCCAAGGCATTAGATAAGAGCACACACAGATCACTTTCCGACACCGTAAGATCTGCGGGAATTGCACATTGTATCTTTATTTCAATTTCTTTCTTCCTGGCTCTACCCGCAAATGAAGATAGGATCAGATTCACTGCCTCATTTTCACAGTATATTTGGACCTTCTGCGCCTCAATCTCCTTACATATTCCCGATATATAAGCCTGCGCCTGTTCAACTTCACCATTTTCTATACATGTAGACACATACTGCAGGTGATGACGCATATCATGGCGATACTGTCTGGTCAATGTCTGCGACTCACGCAGACTGCTGATTTCCCTCACCGCCTGACTTAACTGCAGATCCAGATTATTCCGGATCAGCTTCATCTCATTCTGCATCTGTTCCTTTTTGGAGTTATATAAGAGAAAGGCCAGATATGCAACACAGCATACAAAAGGCATAAATTCCGCTACAACGTAACTACCACTCAAAAGAAGGTTCGTATACACTATTGTAAAATAGTCAAATACATAATATAGCGCCGGTATGATTCCAAACTGCCATTGCTCCCTGAGACTTTTATCTGACAATCCTCTGACTGCAGGTGACACAAAATGAAGCAGAAGCAGCAATGCAGGGATTGTAACCACAAGTTCGGTAATATCCTGCATCATCTGCCTTCCCGAAAATGCAGCAACTGTGGCAAGTGCAACCCATCTTCTAAGTTCACAGCACAAGTATGCCGCCTGTACAGAAAAAACAGACCACAGCAATTTTCCCGTCAACATCCAGAGAACAATGACCAATGGAAGATGCACCGCCAACGGATAAATATGTCTTACAAAATCAGCGCCCTTGCTGAAATATAATATGCTCTGTATCAGCGGGAGTAAAACCATGCATCCTATGAAAATGAGTTTTCTTTTCCTGGTGGACAGCGCATTACAAAAAGACGCTGATAATATTCCCCCAAAAAAGCTCACAGCCATATTGTTAAGAAGCGAAATATATAGGCTCATATCATTACCTGCCTGTTCTGGAACGCATATTCAAGGAATGCATCCTTTACTTCATTGTATTTTCCCCGTGGAACCGGTATTTCTGCAAGACTAGACATGGTAATCCCCCTAAATGTTATGTTTTGCACATATTCCAGATTTACCAGATAAGAACGGTGAGGTCTGTGAAAAAAAGGATACGTGGAAAGCTGCTTTACAAGCTCATCCATGCTGCCGGCGCTTTCCAGTACTTTTCCTGTATTCAGGTGAAATATAAGGGTGCGGTGAATGACTTCGCAATATTCCAGGGCTTTTATATCTATACGGGTGATTCCACTCTTACATCGCAGAATGAGGCTGGTCTCCGCCTCCTTTTTACAGGCTGCAAGCACAGAATCAAGCAAACGGAAAAAGCTCTCTGCCCAGATGGGCTTTAATTGATAATAGTATGCACCTATAACGTAAGACTGCACCGCAAACTCAGAGGACGAAGTGACAAATATGATCTTGACGTTTTTATCGTATTTTCGTATCTCCGTTGCCGCTTCAATTCCATTCTCTCCCGGCATCAAGACATCCATAAACAGGATATCATATCTGTTTCCCTTCTCTATTTCCGCCACCAGGTCAAAAGGATGATTAAAAATACTGTATTCTATTTTGCAGTCTCTCTCCGCACAATACTGTTCCATAAGCCTTTGCATCTCAGCAAGCACAGAAACATCATCATCACAAAACGCAATCTTTGCCATAATCCCCTTTATGCCTCCTTGGCGCCAAATATTTTCTCCAGCACTCATTATCGCATATTTTTCACAATTCGACAACAAAGGGGCTATTCTTCGTTTTGCATCGATTTATACGAATTTATTTTCTCACCCACCTGGCATAGAGTTTCCTGCTGCCGGTGCTGCCGGCTGCAATCTTCGTAACCTTTTTCTTGAATTTTGGATCGCTGTACCACCCCTTGAATGTATAACCCTTTCTGACCGGCTTCTTCAAGACTATAGTCCTAGATCTGACGGTATAACCGGCTGGATTGGACCGGCTGTTTGTCCCCTTGCCAAGCCTGTACTGGATCTTATACTTTACCAGCTTCCATCTTGCGTATAATGTCTGATTCCTGGTGGTCCTCACAACCGAGCTGCTGCCGATCCTGCTGCCGCCACTCTTTGCTGTGTACCAGCCTGCAAATGTATATCCCCTTCTGGTCGGTGCCGGCAGTGCTCCGTAAGTTTTTCCACAAATGACTGTCTTACTTCCAGAACTCACACGCCCTCCATTTGGAGCAAATGCTATTCTCACGCGCTTTACTGTGTCCGTATATTTTGCAGTAAAAGAAAGCTTGGTGGATGCTCCCGCCACACGCAATGTAACTTTTTTACTTCCCGCCTTCCACGTCATCTGATTTAAGGCATATGCGATAATCCCATTTTGAATACCCGAAATGCTCGGCGGATATGACGCATTGTCAGTGCTAACTTCGAATTTGGTTTTACCTGCATTGAGATTTTTCTGAATCCTGTCAGCGTAGGCCCGCGCCCACTTTGCGGCATCTCCGTTTCTGACAAAGTAGTTGTCTGCCAGGCTTGTAGAACGTGTACCATAACCGCTTGCCATATAAATCTTATTATGACCGTTGTGTGCCAACGCCATGAGTTCATCCGTCAGTCCAAAATACAAATGCGTAGGATCAAAGTTATAATAATTGTCTTTTGTATCATCCCATGTACAGTCCACCTGATACCATTTGCCATCCAGCTTCATGGCATTCCAGGTATGTCCATCATAGGTATCCCTTGTCTCAGCATTTGTTATGCCGGCTGCAGTAAGCAGTTTTGAATAGGCACTCTCATAGGCTTGACATGTCCCCAGCTTTCGTGTCAGTGCGCTCTCTGCCGAAGACCATTTCAGGGAATGATCGTAATCAAGCTGCTGCAACAGCCAGTCATGCAGCCACAATGCCTTTTCATAGTCTGAACCATCAGTCTCCTTGCTGCACTTTTTTACCGCAGCATTCACGATGTCACCCACGCTCGGATAAGCCCTGTCAGATACCTGTATATTTGTGCTCACACGCATATAATAGACCCCTGAGGTTTTATCCATTACATAAAACCTGAAGTTATAGACTCCCGAAGCAGCCATTGTGAATTCAAAGTCGTGAGATTCGCACTCATCTGTGTATTGAATCCACGCTCCGCGGCTTGGATCCGCCACGGATTCAAAACTATACTCACCCGGGTTGGAATAACTCGGTGCATCCATTCTAAACAAATACCGGCCACTGCCACCATCCGCCGAAACGTGGAATGTTGTATCCTCTCCTAATTTGGGTTCGTTCCATTCAACCTTTAATGCGACACCTTTTTGAGAATCACTTTCAGCACTGTACTTATATTCTGTAACTCCATCTTGGGGATTTGTTGATGAACCAGAAGATTCTTCCTGCGCATAGCCTATCACACGAATCGTCGATACACCTGTCATCACCAGTATTAATGTCAACATAAATGTTGCAAATTTTCGTTTTATCATAAGCAATACCTCGTCACTTTCACAAATCATGCACCCTTAAATCTACTCCCCATGCCTCTTCACCTCAATCCTGCCTCTTCCACTCTCCTTAACATCATAGAGGGCGTTATCCGCCTCCTCATACATCTCGTTGAATGTCAGTTCAGTTCTTGCGATCACCGCACCCATGGAGATTCCTGTTCCTCCCTCTGTGGCCTTCACAGTCAGGTTCACCTTGTCAAATATCTGCTGGGCACGTTCCCTTATCACATCATCAGACACACTCTTGTTGAAGAACAGCATAGCTGCAAATTCATCACCGCCCATACGGCATGCATGGTCATCACCGCGAAGTGCTGCCTGCAGTGCCTGTGCCACAAGGACAAGATATTTGTCACCGTTGTGATGTCCGTAAGTGTCGTTGTACTGCTTGAATTTGTCCACATCCATCATGATCATCACCGCTGTGTGCGTACACTCAAGAAGTCTCTGCTCCATGTCACTTCTAAATGCCGCATGGTTCAAAAGTCCTGTGAGGGGATCTGTACGATAGGTATTCTCCCAGTTTCTGAGTCTCACATCCGCCTTATTCTGCTCCGCATCTGTCAGCATCTTCAAAGCATATGTACTTGATACATCCACTATTACTATTTCTCCTCTGTCTTTCTGAAGTGCCGAATCATAAAACATTCTTCCAGTACATAATACATATATATCCCTGCCATCCTTCCGGTGTATCTTGTGTTCCTGAAATACAAATGTGCTCTTTGCCAGATTCGCATTTACCTGACAGAGATATTCTGTTTTATCCTCGTCCGGTATAAGGTCGATCTGGGTTATGATATTATTCTCTATGTCCTCCTTGCTGTAACCCGTAAGCTCCTCAAAATTATCGTCTACAGATATGATCCTCCAGTTTTCATCCACCAGATATCTGCTATATTTGACTGTATGTACACGAAACGCATCCTTGCCATATTCAGTAGAATCCACCATCTGTCTGCGCGCCATAATCCGGATCTCTGTCTGTTCGTCGTCTGTGCTGGCGCCATCACCATCAGCGTCCGCCAGACCATCTCCTGGGGCAGTTCGATCACCAACATTCTCTCCATTACCATCTGCACCGACACCACCATCAGCAGCCCCTTGCTTTGAGTCAGCTGCCAGCGAATCTGCATACTTCTCTGATACAAGCCTTATAAACTCCGAAACTATATATGGATCAAACTGGCTGCCCGCGCAGCTCTTTAATTCTTCTATCGCTTTTGATATCGGCATGCCCTTTCTGTAAGGTCTGTCATTGATCATTGCGTCAAATGCATCGACCACCGCGATCACACGTGACAGAACCGGTATGCTTTCACGGCTCAGTCCATCCGGATATCCATTTCCATCCCATCTCTCATGATGATGCCTTATCTCCTCCGCGATCTGTCTGAGTTCTGTGTTGCTCATGGCGATCTCATAACCCTTCTCAACGTGGGAACGCATGATCTTCCATTCCTCATCCGTGAGTTTTCCCGGTTTGTTAAGTATCTCCATAGGAACTCCTACCTTTCCTATGTCATGGAGCAGACAGAGCAGCGCCAGCTTGCTCTGCTGGCTATCTGACAGCTCTATTCGTCTGCCAAGCTCAGCCCCCAGCTCCTGTGTACGACGCACATGCTGTTCCGTATCGCTGTCGCACTCCTCAAGAGCCCTTATAAGCGATGTCAGCATATCTGAGTGCGATGATTCACTGTCCACAAGCTTTTTTGTCTTCATGGCTGTTGCCGCATCAGTGATTGCAGCGACGATGCTCTGTCCCTCATCCGCAGCCACCCCCACTGCATACTGTATACTTCCATCATACTGTTCTTTGACCTTTTCGACACATGCCGCCATCTCTTCCTCACTGCTGTGACTGCAAAGTGCTATCAGGTGCGCATCAATACCCCTGACATAATATGTTCTCTCTGGAAAGTTCTTTCTCATGATGCCCGCAAGTGCATTTATCCTCTGGTCACCCGCCTGATTACCCAGGGTGCTGTTGATCACAGACAATCCGTTGATATCGCATATTGCCACTCCAACCGGAAACGTAAAATGGTCCACCTCTTCCATGGCAAGTCTCTGAAAGCTATCCCATTTCTGAAATCCTGTAAGCATATCCGTCTCCAGAGATATATCAGAAAATACAAACATCTGACCAAGTCTGCGGCCTTCCTTGTTGTCAAGCCTTCTGATATCACACCTTAAAGGTCTGTCTCCATCATCACCTTTTATATAACACTGCAGAGAAAAACTGTCATCATCAGCTGCAAGATCAACGGACAGATCGTACGTCTCAAGAAACTGCTGAAGATTCTCACATCTGCAGAGGAACTCCTTTCCAAGAAAATCATCCGCTCTGTCATTGTGCAGGATCAAATGATTGTCATAATCAAACAAAACTATTCCCTGACCTATATTCTCGAATATATTCGTCTTTAGTTTGTTGAGCATTCCGTGGGTTGAATAATTAAAGCAGCTCCAGTACAGAATATATGATGTAAGACTGTAGCCGCAGATGGAATAATCCAGGAGCTTGTACACCTCAGCACCCGGAACATAGAGAAATACTGCATTTATCCCAACGAGCACAGAGAGTCCCAGAATGACACTGCTGTACTGCAAACGATATTCATGCGGAATCGTGCAAAGCTTCTTTACAAGGAGTATGAGTACCACACCCACCAGCGCATATGAAAAAACCAGATGCATATCATACAGCGGCTTCATATCATAGCTGTATTTTGCTATGACGGTGTCCCTTCTGACATACCCTATCGCTATATTTTTGAATGGGTTTATGGCAAATATTACAAGCTCATACAGACAGTAAAAAAAGCATAAGCCTATCGCCGCCTTTCCATACTTTGAAAAACGTCCGTTTGTAAAATAAACAGTAAATATGAGCAGACATACCAGCATATAATCAATGCTTACAAAATATATACTCGACATGACGGACATGGCCATATACGAATCGCTTATAATGCTGATAAGATAACTGATATCAACTATAGCTGCTCCTATGCAGGCAAGCCCCAGAAACCTTCCCGTCGTCTTATTCTTTTTTATGGATTTCATCGCCAGTATAATATCCATGGCGGCTATTATAATTGACGAAAAGACATATATCTTCAAAACGACTTCATTCATACTCATTCCTCCTGAACACCAGCCATACAAAATTTGCCTATATTTTACTACTTATCAAGATATGGGGCAATGCGGAAATTTTACATATTCTCTCCCTTTTGCACATAAATTTCACTTGATCTGACGGAATTCAAATATTGAACACACCTGTATTTGATGATAAAATCTACTATATTTATTGAATTTGGAGAACTAAGATGCAGAAAAAAATCGCTCTAATAAATGATGTTACAGGATTCGGAAGATGTTCCATCGCTGTCATGGCACCGATAGTGTCCGCCATGAAGATCCAGGCTGTCACTGTGCCAACAGCAATACTATCTACACATACACAGTTTCCTATATTTTACTTTGATGACTACACACCCAAAATGCGGGATTACATCCAGACCTACAAAGATATGGATCTGCAGTTCGATGCCATATCCACAGGATTTCTCGGCTCTGAGGAACAGGTTGATATAGTTATCGACTTTATCAAATACTTTAAAAACGAGAAGAATTTTGTTATCGTCGATCCCGTCATGGGTGACTACGGCAAGCTGTACCCAACCTATACCGCGTCTATGTGCAGCAAGATGAAGGAGCTTGTAAAATATGCCGACATTATCACTCCTAATCTGACGGAGCTTTGCACCCTCCTTGATCTTCCATATCCGGAGCACACTGTGACCGTGAACGAGCTAAGGCAAATGTGCATGACCCTGGCGGAGCAGGGACCGGAACATATCGTTGTGACAGGAATACATTTCAATAAGACTCAGATAGCCAACTTCATCTACAACAAGGATGAGGATTTCCAGATGGTCATGGTTGACAGGATCGGCGGCGACAGGAGCGGCACTGGAGATGTGATCGCAGCCATCATTGCGGGTATGTATCTGAACGGACACAGCGTCTATGAGTCCGTGAAAAAGGCCGCTTCATATGTATCAAAGTGCATAAGCTACTGCGTTGAGAACAATGTTCCGGAGAACTGGGGATTGTGCTTTGAGATGTACATGAAGGATCTGACTGAGGAATAACTTAAACGATTGGAGATTCAACTATGGTTTTATACACTGTGACCGGAAAAGTTGGTGAGGAGGGCTACCTCGACATAGCAGAGAGCGGGGACCTCACCGGTAAAAATATATACGTGAATATGACTAACCAATGTCCCTGCAGCTGCGTGTTCTGCCTGAGGCAGACAAAAAAGCAGCAGGAGAACAATACTCTCTGGCTGAAGGATGGCGAGCCTTCCATAGAAGAGGTTCTGGAACTTTTCTCAAAGTATGACCTGAGTGTCATAAATGAACTTGTATTTTGCGGATTTGGCGAGCCTCTTGAGAGACTGGAAGACGTATGCGCGGTGATCGATTCACTGAAAAACACATATCCCAATCTCAAAGTCCGTCTCAACACCATCGGACTTGCCAATCTTATATATGGGAGAGATGTCACACCAGAGCTTGAGGGCAGATTCGACACTGTATCAATATCCCTGAACGCCCCTGATGAAAATGAATTTCTTGAGCTGACCAGATCACGCTATGGGATTCAGTCCTACGCGGCCATCAAGGATTTTGCCGTTCTTGCCAAAAGGTACGTGCCACACGTTGTCATGACAGTTGTTGACAAGGTCATGCCCGAGGATAAGATCGAGCTATGCCGCCAGATATGCAAGGATTTAGGCGTGACTTTGAGGGTTCGCCCATTTGAAAATTAACCGCATTTTACAGTGACACTTACAAAGGAGGTACCGCTATGTTTCAATCTCTAGAGTTAAAACACCCAAGATTTTATCAGGTATTTCGCCTGTTCATCGTCGTATTTGCATCTATACTATACGCATGGAATCTCCGATGCTTTGCCAAGACCGCAGGGCTGTTTCCAAGCGGGTTCTCCGGAGCATCCTTGCTTCTCCAGAACATTGGAATAAAATTTCTGCACATAAGCGTGCCTTTTGCAGTTTTCAACATTGGGCTGAATCTGTTTCCCACATACATATCATACAAATATATCGGCAAAAGATTCACCCTCTATTCGATCATAGTCATACTTCTGTCGAGTATATTTGTGGATATCCTGCCATCATATGTATTCACTGACGACATAATGCTTGTAAGCCTGTTCGGCGGTCTCATCAACGGACTCGCCATCAGCCTGTGCCTGAACGTTGGAACCAGCACCGGGGGAACTGATTTCATCAGCATATTCCTGTCCCACCAGAAGGGTATAGATGCGTGGAACTACATACTGCTCGGAAACATCGTGATGCTGATCGCCGCCGGTGCACTGTTCGGCTGGTCAAAGGCTCTGTACTCCATCATCTACCAGTTCTGCAGCACGCAGGTGATCCAGCTTCTGTATAAGAGATATAAGAAAGAAACGTTGTTCATCATCTCCGACAAGTCAAATGAGATCTACCACGCCATCAGCGACCTGACTCACCATGACGCTACTCTGTTCAAGGGTGTCGGATGTTACGAGGAGAAGGAGAAAACCCTCATCTACTCCGTCATCAACTCGGAAGCGAAGCGTGAGCTCATACCGATGATCCGTGGGATCGATGAGCACGCATTTATCAACGTGGTCAAGACCGAGGAGCTGGACGGTAGATTCCATGATATTCCGCACGACTGATGAGCGGCTCATTATATCATGCAAGCATGTTGGCTCACTTGCGCTCATTATATCATCTGTAATTTCACGAATTCATCAAATCTTGGAAGTGCTAGGGTTATCTTGCCATACTCTCTGGTATCGACAACCCCTTTTCTCTTCAACCGCTCTATATACTGAGAATAACTCTGATTTCATTTCCAGCTTCTCCCGCAGATTCTTGACACGGCTCTCTTTACTTACAGAGATTTCCAGAAGTATCTTTTTATCAAGCTCTGACAGTTCTAACCATATCTTGCTATATACATACTCCTCCAGATATTGGTCATATTCAGGCAATATCTGATCAATAGTTTTCGTATCGCGCTCTTCCCAATACAGATAACCCAGTACCTGAAACGCAAATGGATACCCCTTGGTAAGCGCCGTCATCCTTTCTGCATACTGCGCATCTATGCCAAATATATCCATGTAGTGTCTCCGCACCGCAACATAATTAAGCGGCTCAAGCATTATCTTTGGTGCTCTGTACAGAAACGTGAGAGATTTGTCATTCTGAAGCTCGTATATATTGTCATATAATCCTGTCATCAGCAGATATATCGGGTAATCGTGCTTTACAAATATCTGAAATGAACTTGCAAATATCCTCATATATTCAGAATTTATGACCTCATCTATTGTTATGAGCAGCCTTTTGCCAGCCTTTTTTATATGATCCAGCATGCATTCAAGAACATTTTCAATGTCTGTGACCGGGTCCGAATTCTCTATGGACACACCGAGTCCAAATGCAGAGAAGTCCAGTTTTGCACTTATGAACCTGGCGTGCATCTCCGGTATACTGTATATTTTGGAGGCAAGGCTCTGCAGCAGATCTCTCTTGGGATTGAGTTCCACCGTTATCCAGTTCTCATCTTTTCCAATCTCCGAAGATATATTCGTCATCATGACTGTCTTACCCGAGCCTCGAACTCCGGTTATCATAAATATCTGATTTGACGAGATATCAGCCTTGAAATCATCTATTATCCTGTCTGTCTGCGCTATTCTCGAAATATATTGCACCGGTTTCTTTCCAAATGACAATGTAAATGGATTCCCCATAGCTCCTCCTTGTATAGATATAATTACTATCCTTCTATTGCTCTTATGTAAAGTTATATAAATTTTTATAACTTTATATAAGTTTATATAACTTTTTACAAGTCGCAGCTTTACGAAATGAACGCACAATAAACATTCCTATCACCCAATACATATCTCTTATAAGTTGGCCTTATACAGCGTACCGCGCCTCTTCATCCACACAAATGCTCCCACGCATATCACTATGGATATAAATGATCCAGCCGGTGCCGCAAATCCCATCGGGAACAGGGTGTCTGGATACATGACAGATGCCAGATATGATCCCGGAATTCTTGCACATACTATGGCTATCATATTGTGAATAAACCCTATATAGGATTTGCCATAGGCACAGAAATATCCGGTGAAACTGAAATGTATTCCCGCAAATACGCAGTCCACTATATAACTGCTGATATACTGAACTCCCATCGCTACAACTACTTTGTTCTTACTAAAGAGTCCCACAAGTTCCGGTGCAAATATTTCAACTACCGCAATAGCTATGGCTCCGTATACCACTATGATCCCCAGTGCATACCTTAGTATCTGCTCCGCCCGGTCATGCTTTCCTGCGCCAATATTCTGTGCGGCAAGTGCCGATACTGTGGCGAGCATTGACGATGGAACTATGAAGATAAAGCTTATCATCTTCTCCACAACGCCCACTGCCGCCGCGTCATTTACACCACGTTTATTCGCAATGACGGTTATGATGATGAATGCTATCTGTATACAGCCGTCCTGAACAGCCACCGGAAGACCTATCTTTACGATCTCTCCGAGCACAGATCTTCTCGGAACAAAATCATTTTTCGTAAGTCTCAGCCCTGTGTTCATTCTCTTTATCGCCACAAATGATATTATAACGCTGAAGGTCTGTGCCAGCGTTGTTCCAAGTGCTGCGCCAAGAGGGCCCATGCCGCAGACGCCTATAAATATATAATCAAGTGCAATATTAAGGCCGCATGCAACCGCGATGAAGTACATTGGACTTTTGGAATCGCCGAGTCCCCTGAATATGGAACTTATCACGTTGTATGCTGTTATAAATGGAATTCCTATAAAGCAGACTATCAGATAATCCGTGATTCCTTTGACAGCCTCCTCCGGGGTATCCATAACTGCAACTATTGGATTTATAAAAATGAGCAGCATTACTGTAAGCAATACTGATATTATCATGAAGATGGTGACTGTATTTCCGATGGCCGCCTGTGCATCCCGAAGCTTCTTCGCCCCCACTGCTTTTCCTATGACAACTGTGGTTCCCATGGCAAGTCCCACCAGAATAACTGTGAGCATGTGCATGACCTGGGAGCCATTTGCCACCGCTGTGGTGGCCCCGGCATCATTGCCACAGAACTGCCCTATGATGAACAGATCCGCCATCCCGTATAGAGTCTGTAGAAAATAAGATAATAGATAAGGCAGTGCAAAATACGCCATCGTCTTTGGCACACTGCCGGTCGTAAGGTTCTTTTCCATTGATTTGTATGGCCTCGTCTTTCATGTTGATGTGGACGGAGGGCGTCCGTTACCTCCGTCCCCACATGATATTAAACCTTACAACAGTTGTAATGTCAACACATCAACTCTACCAAGGATACTGTCCTATCAGACAGCTATTACCGCCATAAGGTAGAATGGTGTAGTGCCGGCACACTCATCATCAAGAACCGTTATCTCAAGTGTGTGTTTCTTCTTCTCACCATGATGAAGCACAGGCTCTATATACAGACAGTCACCCCAGTCCTCATCAAAATTGCCATCCAATAAAACCGGGTGCTCGACGTCCCCATCAAGCACAGCCTGAGCCCTGACAGCAGGTCTTGATATTGTCTTTCTGTACTGAATTCCTATGCAGCTTCCCTCAAGTTCAAATGTTATGCTATCACCGGCATGTACACCTGTCCATCCATTCTTGAAATGATCAAGGTGTCCCATCTTCTCATGAGTATCAGCCCTGAACCCTGAAAGCTTAGGACATATCTCGCGTATGGTAAGCCTCTTTGCATACTCATAAGCATTTGCGGTAACAGGGGTAGGAAGTACACATGAGCAGGCTGATTCGTCCTGGATATCATTCTCTGTGTCCGCGCCAGCATCTGCGGTATCCGTATTTGAGTCATTAGCCAAATTCTCATCTTGTATGAGATCATCCATAATTCTCTCAAGAAACTTTGTTATCTCACCGGCTACCAGGCCATGTCCCTTGTCATTTGGATGAAGTCCATCCGGGGTTATGTCGATCCTGTTATATTCTCCCGCCTTCATCCGCCTGTATATGGTGTCGTGCACGCTCACATGTGGCACTCCATAGTGATCTGCAAGTCTGTTGTGAATATCCTGGGTGCTTACACCCGTGTCGTAGAAAACGTTATTGAGCACCACCACCGCCGGTCTTGATGACCAGCAAAGCAGTGTTCTCAGCACACCTTCAAAGGTCTCTTCACAGTATATGTTATCCACATCATTTACACTGAAATCCACAACCACAAAGTCCGGCTGGTACATGAGCACATCAGTCACAGCCCTGGACACACCATAGTATGAGTCTGTGCCGCCGATTCCGCCATTCACATAATTGAACTTTGCCTGTGGAAATGTATCACACCACCACTTGTATACCCTGTATGCATAAGTATTTTCATGCTCCGTCGCCAAACTTCCCTGCGTTATCGAACCGCCAAGGAACCCTATTGTAAGTTCCTGTCCACTCTGGGCGCGCTGTATAACTGATTTTATTCTTTCAAGATCATAATTTTCCATGGTTTATCCTCCATATTTGAACATCAGCTCATTAATAATCCTATATTACCTCTAAGTTAGGATATAATTTAATTCCACCCTTCAATTTCGAGACCTTCTATATATTCGGCCAGCTCCGTTGCCATCTCACACGCCTCCGGTATCCTCAAATGTCCTGGCGTGCCGCATCCGTTTCTTCCATATACATAATGAGTTATCATTTTATCATTCATAGTGTCAACCACTTCATCTATAGCCTTGTCCCATGAACAGTCGTGACAAAGAAGTGTGGTACAGCAGATTATGTGTGCATCCGGATATGTCTTCCTGAGTTTTCCCAGAAATTTCATGTAATGGTCACGCCACGTTTCCGCCTGCCTGCCGTTATAGTCATTTTTCATAAAATCATACGGATGGTTGTCATTCTGTCCTATAGCAACTATAACAACCTGAGGTGTGTACTGGGAGAAATCCCACTGTGTCACCGGACCAAATGTAGGGTTGTAGTGAACCTTATCCCACACACTTTCCATGCCAATCTGATTCGGCTCTTGGAACCATCCTATCCTGTCCATGAGAGCTATCCCTCCCTGGGCTATGTCATGAATCTGTGCTTTCAGCTTTCTTGCAGTAATCCACGCATACGAATACCAGCTATTAGAATAACCGCCATTGTGTACCGGATCTTCCTTTCCAACAAAGTCGACAGCCTCAGATACTTCACCCGCTGACACCGAATCTCCATACACCTCTATTCGTCTGCCTGACAGCGGTTTCAAAGGAAGAAGTCTCTCCCCATCTCCGATCTCATACTCAAGTATTGTTACCTCATGACATGCATCCTGTCTCTTGAAGAACAGCACACAATGTTCATTTGTATCGTTATCCGGAACAACTATATCAAGTTCCGTAATTCCCTCTTTATTTAAAAGATAACTTCTCTGCGACTGATCGATTATACATCCAAGATAATTGTCCCAATAGTTATTCCTGTTGGACACCTTTATCTTAAGAGTATTACCCGTAAATTTCATCTCCGCAGATGTACAAGGATATACCCACACCGGCTTCTCCGCATCTGTCCAGTCAATACGTCCTGTATACCTGATCATAACATCATTTGGCTTGATCTTCATAATATTGTCTCCTGTCATTCCATTTGTTCTATATACATTATACATTTCTGTTTTCATATTAGTTAAGCTCTACCTAATAGTCAAACTTAATTTAGTTAAATATTAATTATTTTTTAATCATTTTAAACAAAATATGATTGAGAAGGTAGTTTCATATCTATAACACACCCCCATATACGTCTATTGATTATTTTTAACTGCAGTTCTATTATATGAAAGTAAACTATTCAATACATTTTGTAAGGAATGAAATCTATGAAAAGAGTAAACTTTGAAAATGGAAAGATAACTCAAAATATACTCGGTGTGGCCATGCCTATGCTAGTGGCTCAGCTCATAAGTCTGCTGTACAACGTGATCGACCGGATCTACATAGCAAGAATACCTGATGTGGGCACCGCTGCTCTCGGCGGAGTCGGTCTCTGTTTCCCGATCACCATCATAATCACTGCCTTCAGCAATCTGTTTGGCAGTGGCGGTTCCCCTCTGTTCTCAATCAGAAGAGGGATGGGGGATGATAAAACCGCAGATACCATAATGAATACAGCCTTCACTATGTTATGTGGTGCTGCCATTATTCTCATGGCTGTCGGTATGATATTTGCAAGACCGCTGTTGGTCCTGTTCGGAGCATCGGAAAGCGCACTCACATATGCGTACCCATATATGATGATATATCTGCTTGGCACTCTGCCATCCATGGTATCAACAGGCATGAACCCATTCATCAATGCACAGGGATATTCTGTAACAGGTATGCTGACAGTGGCCGTCGGTGCTGCCGCCAACTGTATTCTCGATCCCGTATTTATATTTGTCCTACATCTCGGCGTCAGAGGTGCGGCCATAGCCACCGTGATATCGCAGATCATGTCTGCCGCTTTTGTCCTCTACTTTCTGAAGAACAAAGCCGAATTGCAGGTAAAGCTGCTTTCATTGGGACAATTCAGGGAGTGTGTGACATATGCAAAGGATATTGTCAGTCTGGGAACCGCTGGATTTGTGATGCAGCTCACAAACAGCCTTGTATCAATATGCTGTAACAGTGTCCTGTCACGTACCGGAGGCGATGTCTATGTGTCAGTCATGACCATCGTGTCAAGCGTCAGACAGATCGTCGAAACTCCTATCTGGTCAATAGCCGAAGGTGCTTCCCCAGTCATCAGCTACAATTATGGAGCCAGAAAGCCCGATCATGTCAAAAAATCCATAGCCATCATGTCTCTGCTTGCAGTGATATATATGGTCATAGCATGGGGAATCATCCTGATTGCTCCGGGAGCACTTATATCTGTATTCAGCTCAGACAGTTCACTTATAAGTGACTCCATCCCGGCTCTCAAAATATATTTCGCTGCATTTGCATTTATGCTGCTTCAGTATATCGGCCAGACTACTTTCAAATCGCTGAACAAGAAAAAGCAGGCGATTTTCTTCTCTCTGCTCAGAAAGGCGATCATCGTAGTCCCTCTTACATACCTGCTGCCGTATGCTTTCCATCTCGGAACAAATGGCGTATTCATGGCTGAACCTATATCAAATATACTCGGAGGAAGCGCATGCTTTTTCACAATGCTGTTAACCGTAATACCGGAGCTTAACCGGATGAAAAAATAAAAATGATCCCACAGATATCCATAATAATATCTGTGGGATCAATAATTCTCTCTCTATTTTATTGTCTGGTTAAACTGCTTATCATCTAAGCTGCCTTCTTATCCTGAGTCATGTCTTTTGCATCTGGAGCCGTGATATCCTCTGATTCACGGTGCATCTTCTCACCCCAGTTTTCGTCCACAAAGCATTTGATTGCTGCTGCAAGTGCTATAACCCCAAATGTATAAGCCAATATATCCATTGCCATAATTATCTCTCCTTCACTGGTAATCTCTATTACATTTAATTCCCAATGAAGGTGCGTTTCTTCCCGTCTGACCTGTGTATATATTCCAGGAGTATCCATCTGCGGCTGTTTGTCATCTCGGGATATCTGCCTGCAGATGCACATACACAGAATATCAGACTCAACAGCAATGCCGCAAGAACCGCCGACAGCATCCATGTATCGTCTATGGATTCTTCTGAATTTCCAGTCCGTATGTTTCTTGTCTGGATCACAAGCCCCGCAGAACTGTCAACCATGAGCACATCGTTGTTCCCGGCGTCTATTCCCCGACTCTCACCAAGCAATGATACCGAATGCGCAGAATAATTCCTGACATTCGGGTTGTAAAGCCCACAAACTCCAAGATATGAGACGCACATAACCACAGCAATTATCCATGCATATATATTGTAATGCGCTCTGCATCCTGCCATATGTGCCACCTCCCATACTTGATAAATACATCTGTCTTACTTACCATGTATTATATTATATAAGGGAGTTTTTTTCTTCCGATACACCGCTTCTTTAGCTGTCTCTTTGCCGTTTATTTGTCAATTCTTATCCTGCTCAGACTGGACAACCTCTATCCTGAACACATTGATCGTGTCCACATCAGGACAACAGAACACTGCAGTTCCCGGCTCATTTCCCGGGATGGTTCCACCATATCTAAGAATATCCACATATGGAAATGCCACATGCATGGCCATGGGACAGAGCTGCCCTCGCTCAGTATCAAAATCGTAGCTGTCACCTATCTTATGCCCCCTGTGGCAGCCGTGAGGGCCTTTGCGGTCTATGAGTGTTATCTTGATCTGCGGTCTGCTCATTCCGTTATCACCTCTATGTACTGTTCAAGAGGGATTCCCTTGTACTTGTCAACATTGTCCTTGTTCAAGGCTATAAGCTTCTCCACCACTTTCATGGCTGACTGCACACTGTCTTCTATGCTGTGTCCGCCTCTGTACTTTCCGATAAGCACAGCAGAGAATATATCACCGGTTCCCGGAAATCTCACAGGAATCTCTGTATATGGGAACACGTTCATTTTGTCTGTCTCGCCATCCAACAGGAGAGTGCTTGTCTGTCCATCTATATTTACACTGGTTATAACCACTGTCCTTGCCCCATATCCGTGAAGTGTGTGCGCAAGCTCCTCTGCCTCTGCCATAGTCAGGATTTTCTTGTCCGTGTATTTGCCCGCAAGAAATGCCGCCTCAGTACAGTTTGGAACTATCAGATCCGCAACCTTACACATCTGCCTCATATATCCCACAGTATTTTCTGTGACACCATTGTACAGTACGCCATCGTCACCCATGATCGGATCGACAAATATAAACGTCCCTTGAGATTTCTTCTTCTCACAGTACTCAGCCACCAGCTTCGTCTGCTCTTCGGATACAAGAAAACCTGTTGCTATAGTGTCAAATGCAAATCCAAGTTCATCCCACACTCCCATGCTGTTCTTCATATAGCCGGTGGTCTCAAGAATATCGAATTTACCGTAGTCCAGTGTGTTTGACACAAGGGCTGTCGGCAGGTTGTACACCTGAAATTTCATGTTGGACATGATCGGTATCATGGCTGACAGTGCAACCTTGCCATAACCAGCCATATCGTTTATAAGCAGTATATTATTCATAGTCTCTTCCTCTTCCTGATCAATTAAAGTATATTATTTTTATAACATATATTTGTCACCGGATAAAGACTGCTTTATGAACTCGTACTCTTCATCGGTAACTGAGTACAGCTTCCTAACAATGTCATCTATCTCTTCATACAATCTGTATCGCTGCAAATGGTCTTTACCTGTCTTGTACGTCTGCATTTCTGAATTCACAGAACTTTCTGTGATAAGTTCTTCTGCCATAAGCTCTTCTGCCTTTGAGATTATGCGTCTCTGTGTCTCCTCGTCTGCGACTGGAACAGGAATATTCTCTATATGGGATCTCAGAACCTTCACTGCGTTGTACCGCTTCTCATATATGTACTGCGCCACCCTTGAATTGAGTATCGCCATGATATATCTCATATCAAGTCCCGGTATATGTGGAATGACCACATTGCAACTGTTCAACGTAAGCCTCTGCCTGTCGTCATATGCAAATACAAGCTGTCTGTTGATAAACCTGTAGATCAGTTTCTCCGGAGCCCGGTAAAGCTCCAGCGGCGCCGCCTGCTGATACAGGGTAAGTTCCGGATACATATATTTTTCCGTTTTTCCGCATCTGTATCTGTATACATCTGCTCCGGTTATCACTGCCTCCATTCCCTCTCCGCATTCTGTAGACACATATTTCGCATTATCCCCGGTCACTATTCCCAGTGCAAAATCTGCCTGTCCACGCAGAAATTCACAGTTATCTGTATTTTCTATTCTGCAAAGCAGCCTGTACTCATCATCAGTGAGCCTAAGCATAAAATTCTCACTGCCAAGCGGCCTGTCCGTTCCTACAACAAACTCTCTGCCGTCTCTCTCGATCACCGCACCTTTGCTATGTCCAGGATCAAAACTCTTTTCAAGCTGCAGCACCAACGATGGACATTGCACACCATAGAATGCATCGCCAAGGAAACTCACCCGGCTCACATTTGCCGATTCGGCTATGATCTCCCTGATCGTCTTATGATTATGTACATCTAACAATGCCTCCGGCAGCACAAATGCAAGAACTCCTTCATCTGTCAACAGCTTCAGCGCACACTCCACGAACACATCAGACGACTCCACGCCCCTTCCGGCTGCAGTTCTGTATGCTTTCCTGAGTAATGTCCGTGTCTCCCTGTCAAATGTATATCCCCACGGCGGGTTACCGATGATGATGTCATATCCCGGATCAGCCAAGAGCTTCTTATCATCCCCACCACATTCTGAATCATTCCTGTATTCTGAAATGAAGTCTCTGCGCTCTATGTGCTCATATATTGTCCGGATCGCTTCGTCCACATTGACATGTCCTCTTCCGGACAATCTCCCAAGTGCCAGATTGAACCTCGCAAGCTGTACACTGAGTTCATCTATATCGCACGCATATATATTATTTAGTTCTATATCATCCGGAAGCTGTATAAGGAAATTACCGGTTCCGCAACATGGATCGAATAATCGCTTACCACCCTCAGATATTCTGCTTCCCATATCACCGGTCACATCACTTATCAGCGTTCTTACTACCTTTGTCGGCGTATAATATGAACCAGCCGCCTTCCGGCTGCCTGCATCTCTTATAGACATATAGAGAAGTCCAAGTACGTCCTCCCCCTTTTGATAATAGTAATTGGTGTCCATAAAATTTTTGTTATTATTTGCCCATGATAATGCTGCTTTTTTGTCCTGAATTATATCATCGATCAGCGCACTCCATACACCAATTGTCAAGCTTCCATCTATATATGCAGGGAATATTTCTCTGTCAACAGTAATCTCACCACTGCTTACCAGCAGCTTGAGTGCACAATCCGCCAGCAGAGTTCTCATGACCATCTCAGTCACACATATATTCTGCCTCTCCAGCTTATCCACCAGACTTTTTACTGTGTCTGTACTCTCGCAAATGTCTGACACATATCTGTCATACAATCCTTTGCCGGACACATACCGCTTATTCCGCCGGCTTCTGAGCGACCTTCGTTCGCCAGTTTCCAGTGACTGTTTCAGATTACTTACGTACTCCTCTGTGAAATACATCTGACCGGCCGGACCTATGCCCTGTGATTCAATTTTCCCAAGTCTGAGCCAGTTCCGCCCCGTTGCCCTCGATATTGAAAGCTGCTGACACAATCCATCCAGCGTTATGTATTCCTCACTCATACACAGCCCCTCGTTTCTTCATATGTCTGCCTCATATGCTTTTCCTGATCATATTCAAATATATTCATACGCAAAATCTCCGCCTTATTCTTCTTCAAAAAATCAGCCAGAATATTATTCCTGCTCTTATGAAAAATGTGATATAAAAGCATGAGAAATTCGCAAATTATAGATACGTTGGAATGGTCCGTTTCTTACGTTCGGACTCATAGAAACCTTCGACTTGAAACCTATGCTTTGAACGGATTGTAACACCTCGCCCAGCCTTTGTCTATACTTTAGGCAAAACTCTCCAAAACGGAGAATTATGACTCTGGCTGAGGTTCTTTGGATGGCTCTACACAGCCAGAACCCGCAAGCTGTCTCTTAAATATAGTTCTAAATATCAATCTCACAAGCGGTCCGCAATAGCAGAGCTGCCAGAGCAGTGCAACAGGGAGATTCATTCCCCATGTCTGGATAAATGTACCAACACTTGGTGAATCCTTGAACAAAACAGTTGCTATAAGGCTCATGATTGGACACATCATTATGCAGATGTAGAATGATATCATGAAGGTTATCACCTGTGGTCTGTCAGTCGGTCTCACGATCTTGAACGCAAGCATTGGTGCAAGCTTTCCAACCACGAAAAGCTCAAGCACAATAGCTATCGGCCACATGATCGGCATCTCATGAAGTGCCATGACAAATGTCTGATTGGTGAAACCTCCTGTGCTTAATGCTACATTGTAGCAGATCATTCCATAGACCATGAACATGGCCATGATTGTTGTGAATACGAATTCCTGTAATTTGTTTTGTGGCATAATAATTTCCTCCTTACGAAAATAATATTGAGCATGCGCATTCAAAGGCGCTTCGCGCAGGCGCATGCGTGCTTCGCAACATGTCGTCAAGCGTAGCTTGATGACCTGCGCGCACATCAGTGCGCTTCCTCTGCAAGGATTTCTCCCGCTTACGCGGGCCCCTCCTTATGAAAATAAAAAGCCCAACGAAACTTTCATCTCGTTGAGCTTAACTGCGACTACCATTAATTGCCCCTATGGTAGCACAAATATTTTTAAATTGCAAGTAATTTTCTGTTTTTTATAAACAATTCGGCTTACGCCTGCCCAGCTACGGCCTTCTTGCCAGTGTACAGCTGATAATATCTGCCCTTCATATCTATGAGCTGGTCGTGGGTGCCTCTCTCTATGATGCGTCCCTGCTCCATGACCATGATACAGTCCGCATCCTTGACCGTGGAAAGTCTGTGGGCTATGACAAATGACGTTCTTCCCTCCATGAGGGCATCCATTCCCCTTGATACCATGGCCTCAGTTCTCGTATCGATGGATGATGTAGCCTCATCAAGGATCAATGCCGGTGGATCCGCAACCGCTGCCCTTGCAATCGCAAGAAGCTGTCTCTGTCCTTGACTGAGGTTTGAACCATCGCCAGTAAGGATTGTGTTATAACCGTCAGGAAGTCGCTTTATGAAATCGTGAGCATTTGCAAGCTTTGCAGCCTTGATGCACTCCTCATCCATGGCATCCAGCTTGCCATATCTTATGTTGTCCATGACTGTTCCTGTGAACAGATGTGTATCCTGAAGCACTATTCCAAGGCTTCGTCTGAGATCCGGCTTTCTGATCTTGCCTATGTTGATATTGTCGTACCTTATCTTGCCGTCCTGTATATCGTAGAACCTGTTTATCAGATTGGTTATCGTCGTCTTGCCCGCACCTGTACTTCCGACAAATGCTATCTTCTGACCAGGCTTTGCATACATATTGATGTCGTGAAGAACAATCTTATCCGGATTGTAACCGAAGTCAACATTCTCAAATTCAACCTCACCTGTGAGCTCCCTGTATGTGATCTCGCCAGTCTCATGCCTATGTCTCCAAGCCCAGAGTCCGGTCCTCTCCTCAGTCTCTGTGAGATTGCCATCTGCATCCTTCTTTGCATTTACCAGCTCAACATAGCCCTCGTCCTCCTCAGGCTTCTCGTCTGTCATGGTAAATACCCTGTCAGCTCCGGCAGCCGCCATAACTATGGCGTTGATCTGCTGGCTTATCTGCGTCACCGGCATCGTAAAGCTCTTGTTAAGCGTCAGGAATGCCACAAGCGTTCCTATGGTAAGACCTGACCAGCCATTTACTGCAAGTACACCTCCCAGCACTGCGCAAAGAACGTAGCTTATATTTCCAAGGTTTGCATTCACCGGCATGGTGATGTTGGCTATCATATTGGCCTTGTAGGCGCTGTCCTGAAGAGATCTGTTCAACTTGCAGAAATCATCATATGCCTTTTCCTCGTGGCAGAACACCTTGACAACCTTCTGTCCACTCATCATTTCCTCTATATAGCCGTTGACCTTTCCAAGATCCTGCTGCTGCTTCATGAAGTATCTTCCCGACTTCGCGCCCAAGCTCGACGTCGCCTTTATCATGATAAGCACCATGACGACTGACAGCACCGTGAGCGGTATATCAAGAACTATCATCGCAATGAGTGTTGAGATAAATGTGATGCTTGAGTTGATAAGCTGCGGCATACTCTGACTTATGACCTGACGGAGTGTGTCAACATCATTGGTGTACACCGACATGATATCTCCATGTGCATGTGTGTCAAAGAAAGATATCGGAAGAGATTCCATTCGCTCAAAGAGCTGAACTCTGAGCCTCTTCATGGTTCCCTGAGTCACATTTACCATGATCCTGTTGTACGCGTATGCGCAGATTATTCCCAGCACAAGTATAAGTCCAAGCCCCAGCATCCTGTGGGCCAGGGGACCATAATCAGGTGAGCTCTGTTTCATCATCGGTTCAATATATACATCGATAAGTTTCTGCATGAACATCGATATACTCAGTATCGCAAGCGCCGATATAAGTATGCTGACCACAACCGTAATACATGCCAGCTTGTATTCCTTAAGAATATATCTGATCAGCCTTCCAAGTGCCTTCATGGGATTTTTGCCCTGATCCTTTCCAGGTCTCTTCAGCCCTGCATCCACTTTATCATCCATCTTATTTTCACTGTATTTCTCTGTATTTCCTGTCATTACACTGCCTCCTTTCCTTCATAATTAATTCATCTTCTCATCGAAATCACCGCCGCCAGACATCTGTACGTCGTAGATCTCCTTATATATCGTGTTGTTCTTTAACAGATTCTCATGTGTGTCGAAGCCGCTGACCATTCCGTTATCCAGAACTATGATCCTGTCAGCATCCTGCACACTTGATATTCTCTGGGATATGATGATCTTGGTGGTGTTCGGTATCTTGGTTGCAAATGCCTGCCTGATCTTCGCATCCGTAGCGGTGTCAACTGCGCTTGTGGAATCATCGAGAATGAGTACCTTCGGGCTCTTGAGCAGCGCTCTGGCAATACAGAGTCTCTGCTTCTGACCACCAGACACGTTGCTTCCGCCCTGCTCGATCCAGGTGTTATATCCATCCGGCATCCTGTCTATGAACTCATCCGCACAGGCAAGCTCGCACACCTCACGGCACTCATTCTCCGTGGCATCCGCCTTGCCCCATCTCAGATTATCAAGTATCGTACCCGAAAACAGCACATTCTTCTGGAGCACAACCGCCACTTCATTTCGGATGACCTCCATATCGTAATCACGCACGTCATGTCCTCCGACACAGACCGAACCACCGTCCGGTTTCACATCATACAGTCTGCTTATCAGATTGACAAATGTCGACTTACCACATCCGGTTCCACCTATCACGCCGACCGTCTCACCGGATTTTATGTGAATATCTATATCTTTCAGTGTATCCTCCGCACTTCCGGCCTTATACACGAAGTCCACATGGTTAAAATCTATTCTTCCATCAGGGACCTCCATGATCGGCTCATCAGGATTGGTCATGGTAGGTGTCTCCTCAAGGACCTCAGATATTCGTCTCATACTTGCCATACTCATGGAGATCATGACAAATACCATGGACAGCATCATCAGCGACATCATCATGCTCATGACATAGCTGAAAAGTGATGTAAGATTTCCAGTTGTCATGCTACCACCGACTATGAAGTGTGCTCCGATCCACGACAGGAGCATCATACATGTAAAGATGACAAACATCATGATAGGATTGTTGAAAGCCAGCAGGCTCTCTGCCTTTATGGACAGCTCCGCAAGCACCTCAGCAGCCTTGCCAAACTTCTTGTCCTCATACTCTTCCCTTACAAATGCCTTTACGACTCTTATCGCAGATACATTTTCCTGAACACTAGCATTCAGGTTGTCATAGTTCCTGAATACCTCGTCAAATATAGGGGTTACCTTGAATATGATGAAGAACAATCCAAATGCAAGAACCACAAGTGCTGCCACAAATACAAGTGACAGCTCCACGTTGATTGTAAAGCACATTATCATACTGCAAATGAGCATGAGTGGCGCACGGACTGCGATTCGTATGAGCATCTGGTACGCGTTCTGTACATTTGTCACATCCGTCGTCATACGTGTTATAAGACTGGCGGTGCTGAACTTGTCGATATTTGTAAATGAAAATTCCTGTACGTTCCTGTACATGCCCTCCCTCAGATTGCATGCAAATCCCGTCGAGGCACTGGCAGCAAATTTGCCCGCCATCACTCCAAAGAAAAGGCTTAGGAAAGCCAGTACAAGCATGAGTCCGCCATACATATACACCTTGCTCATGTCCTGTCCGTTGATTCCTTCGTCAATTATTTTGGCGGTCACAAATGGAATGAGGATCTCCATAAAGACCTCTGCCGCCGTAAAAACAGGTGTAAGTATCGAGTTCTTCTTGTACTCGCCCACCTGACCAAGCAATGTTTTGATCATTCTATTTCCTCCTTGTTTCAGTTTGAAATGCTGACAGAATCCTCAGATGCACAAAATCAGGAATTTGATTTATGATATGCGATATCTGATCGTCAGCTATGTGTGATTTGACGCAAGTTGCATAAATAGTAATACTTCTATTTTTTAATGTCAATAGTATACAGAGGCGTTTTATTTGTGAAATTTCTGTGTATTTAAAGTATTTAATGTCATATTAAAAATGAGGCATATGAACAGCTTCTTAGTCCATATGCCTCATTTTATAGAGATCTAATATGTAATTTCCGCTCTTTTTCAAGATATTCCTGAATCTCCAAAGTCAATGTCTTCAAAACTGTCTACCACTCATGATTGTATTTCTCCAAACCAACGACTCGCCAAATCATGTTGCTCATGGAAATCTTTATCCTCACAATCTGGTTTTCACTGATTTTCTATATCTGTACCTGCCGCCCTGGCTGCAAGCTTCTTATCAATCGCTCTAAGTATAAATCCTGCTGCCACTCCGGATGCCACTCCTACCACTATACCACCCAGAATATCCGTCGGAAAATGTACATACAGATACATCCTTGAAAAAGCAATAAACACAGCCACAACACATGCTATACTGCCCAAAAGCTTCTCTTTCCTCATGAACAACGCCGTGACAGCCGCAAATGATGCCGCCGTGTGTCCCGATGGGAAGGAATAATCCTTTGGTTTCTTCACTATCAGATCTGTAAAATTCGCCACATCATATGGTCTTGTCCTGGCGACCAGATTCTTTAACAGGCAGTTGGTTATGAGAAGATCAAGAATAAGTGCGATGGCCATGCAAAGCCCTGCCTTCCTCGTCTTTGGAATGATCAGCAGCACCGCTGCCATTACTATCCACAATATTCCCGCATTTCCAAGTGATGTGATCGCCACCATGATCTTGTCAAGCCATGGGGTATGTATATTCTGGAGAGCGTCAAGGACTTCTATCTCCCACATCAGAAATTACCGCCGTTCCAGCCCCAGTCATGTACGCCGTGGTAAGTCACGTACACCGCATTTCCCGGGATTCCAAGTACATCTGCAAATATATCGCAGATCTTTCCTGTCATGGCATCACATGCCTTAGGAGTCACATCACCGAATACGCTGACTTCCACATATGCACCCTTATCAAGTTTCTTTCCGCCCATGAACAGGTCATATCCATCGTTTATACCAACCATAAGGTAGCTCTCCGTCTTGTTCATCGTTGTTATCGCCTGACCAAGACTGTTCTTAAGAGTCTCCTTCTGGTCATCGCTCATCTTCACTGTAACCTTTGAATCTATAAATGGCATTTCTTTGTCCTCCTAAATTATATTATTCATATAAAATATATACACGACTTTTGTAGACATTTGTCTTTGTATGCTATATTGTGGCAAAATCATAATAGCACTACCAAATCAGGGGAATACGATGCCGCCGGTCCTTAGGTGGCGCAACAGGCGGCACCTTAGTACCGTTGCAGGCTGAGTTAAGCGGGAGCGACCCCTGATTGGTATGCTATTATGATTCTGCCATATTAATAACTATCCCAGGCAAATGTCTACAAAAAGTCCTCAAATTCTATCTCAGACGGCAGTCTCAGATCTCCTCTCGGGCTGACCGACACGGTTCCGACCTTCACGCCATCCGGCATACAGTTCCTCTTGAACTGCTGGCGGAAGAATCTCGTGTAGAATACCTTCTGCCATTTGTCGATCTCGCTGTCTGAGAAATTGTACTCGTCACTCTGTCTTACAGCCTCCTTGCACAACTCATTTACCTCCTCAGGGGACATTCCATATCGAAGTGTATAATATAAGAAGAAATCGTGCAGGATGTATGATCCCACGGTGTCCTCCGTCTTCTGCGCGATGGTTCCGTCCGGGTTCGGTGGAAGCAGCTCCGGGCTGACCGGTGTGTCTATGATATCGTCTATGATCGGCGCGATGCCCGCAAATCCGTCAACCTCCATGAAGTGTCCGACTTCGTTCACAAGTGAGCGCACCAGCGTCTTTGGTATACTTGTATTCACCGCATACATGCTCATATGGTCGCCGTTGTAGGTGCACCAGCCAAGTGCCAGCTCCGAGAGATCTCCGGTTCCAACCACGAATCCGCCCTCCTTGTTGGCGACATCCATGAGTATCTGTGTTCTCTCCCTCGCCTGACAGTTCTCATAAGTGACGTCATGCACGCTCTCGTCCTGTCCAATATCGGCAAAATGCTGTCTCACCGATGCAGCTATGCTTATCTCTCTGCTGTCACAGCCGAGCAGTCTCATGAGTTCCGTGGAGTTGTTCTTCGTCCTATTTGTCGTTCCAAATCCCGGCATGGTGATTCCCACGACAGTTGTGGATGGAAGTCCCGCATTCTTCACCGCCTGTGCCGAAACCAGCAGAGCCAGTGTGGAATCAAGTCCGCCTGACACTCCCACGACCACACATTTGCAATGGGTGGCCTCTATCCTTCTCTGAAGTCCGGCAACCTGCATCTTGAATATCGCCATGCACCTCTCAAGCTTATTTCCCGATGGGACAAATGGTGTCATCTTCACCTTCATAAGCACATTCCCTTTGTCCATGAGTGGGGTATCGCACACCACCGTCTCATACTTTCTGAATGCGAAATCACGCTTACAGTCAGCAAATGATTTGTTTGCTATCCTGTCGTGTCTGATCTTGGTGAGACTTATATCCCTTATCAGCACTCCTTCCTCAAATGGCTTTACCTCGCCGAGGAGCTTGCCGTTCTCGTACATCAGATTGTGTCCTGAAAATACCAGATCCGATGTGGACTCGTACATTCCCGCCGACACATACACATATCCGCACAGGCAGTCCGACGACACACTTCCTATCAGCTTGTGCCTGTATGCAGCCTTTCCGATGACCTCATTTGACGCGGAAAGATTGAGTATGACCTCTGCTCCCGCCATGGCGAGAAGTCTTCCCGGTGACACAGGCGTCCAGGCATCCTCACATATCTCTATACCAAGCTTTACTCTCTGGTCTCCGCTGCCCATATCTATCATCACATTATTGCCAAACAGCACTTCACTGCCAACAGCCCTGCTGCCATCATATTCAAGCTCATCTCCATCATCTTCCGGATCCATGAGATTTACCATCACCGCATCATACTTTCTGGCTGAGAACCATCTCTTCTCGTAGAACTCGCCATAGTTTGGAAGGTAAGTCTTCGGCACGATGGCCATGACTCTTCCGCCCTGCAGGAACGCCGCACAGTTGAACAGCTCCCCGTCCACCTCAAATGGCAGACCGACCACCAGTGCCGACTGACCGGTACAAGTCGCCATGGCAAGCTGAAGAAGACCTCTTCTCGCGCCATCTATGAGCTTTCTGTTCTCAAACAGATCCGCACAGGTATATCCCGTGATAGACAACTCTGGCGTCACTATGACATCCGCAGCATCCTTATACTCTTCATATATATCCATTATCTCTCTGACATTTCCGCTGACACTTCCGATATGAACCTTCGGCGTAACGGCCGCCACACGCAGCATATTCTTCATGTATGAATTCCTCCTTACATTTGGCTTTCATCTTGTTTAGTCTTTCTTAAATATAATCAACTTACTTATGATGTAATTAAGTAATATAACGATAATCTGTGCAACAATCTTAACTATCATACTATTAAAACCAAGTATAGATATAAATACTAATAGAATTACTTCTTCTACTACCAATGTAATTATTCGTCCACCAAAAAAGGCTGCCATCTGCTTCAGAAAGTCTTGCACACCACTTGTAGGAGAATCAAAAACCCATATACGATTTGTCAAAAAAGCAAATAATACAGTAATTATCCACGATAAAATATTCGCTATCAACTCATTGATACCCAAATACACATTAAATAGTGCATAAGTACAAATGCTTACTATAAAACTTAATCCTCCAAATACTAAATATAAAATCACTTCTTTATACTTACTATATAGTGGTTCAAATACTCTTAGCCCCGGAAGTTCAAATATTTTATCAAAAATATCCTTTTTTTTCATTGCTAATTAACCTTCTTTGAATTCTTGTCATTCGTTTCAGATATTATATAATGTGGTCTCTTTTTTGTTTCCAAGTACATCTTAGCTATATACTGCCCCATTATTCCTAAACAGAAAAGCTGTATTCCACCTATAAATATGATTACACATATTATAGATGCCCATCCGGCAACAGGATCTCCGAATACCAATCTTCTGACTATCACCAAAATAAGGCTTAAAAAGCCCACAAAAGTCATTGCCATTCCAAACCAAGAGGCCACTGAAAGAGGAGCTTGTGAAAAATTAATAATGCCATCTATTGCATATTTCAGCAGTTTCCAAAAACTCCAGCTAGTCTCACCGGCAACTCTTTCAATATTCTCATACGGCAGCCAATATGTATTGAAACCGATCCACCCAAATATGCCTTTTGAAAATCTATTATACTCGCCCATTTCCACTATGGCATCGACCATTTCGCGCTTCATAAGACGGAAGTCTCTTGCTCCGTCTACAATATCGGCATCTGATATTTTATTAATGATCTGATAAAACTTACGGGCAAACCAGCTTCTGATTTTTGGCTCGCCTTTACGATCAGCCCGCCTTGTAGCTACTGAGTCGTATTCTCCGGATTCCAGAATTTTTAACATCTGTGGTAACAATGATGGTGGATCCTGCATATCAGCATCCATAACAGCTACATAATCCCCCTTTGCATTACAAAAGCCCGCATACATTGCAGCCTCTTTGCCAAAATTTCTTGAGAAAGAATGGTACTTAACATGTTCATCTTTTGCAGAAAGCTCCCTCATTATTTCCAATGTTTTATCTTTTGAACCATCATTTACGAGCAATAGCTCATATTCTACCCCCATATTTCTTACTACCTTTGTTACTTCATCATAAAAAATCGGTAGTGATTCTTGCTCATTATAACAAGGAACTATTAAACTAATCATCACACATTCTCCTTATCTAATATTCTTTCTTCTCTTCGCAACGAGTAATTTTATACCAATAAATAATACAACTATAAAACCTATAGCTGAAATTATTTCTGAAATTCTCCAACTTATCGGCTCTCTAAATCCTATAGTTAATGTTCCATTATATCTTGGTGGTACCTTGAATGTCACACAATTATTTACAGAACCAACCAAATCTAATTTCTTATTATTTTTATCAAATACCGTATAATACTTATAATTAAAAATAGGCACTTGAACAATCGCATCATCTATTGTGCTATCGTTTTTTATTGTTAAATATGCATCTCCTTTGTTTTTATGATAATCTGAAATCAAATCTCCATGAAAACTGAATACTTCCAACCTGATACCCTAATCCATCTATTCCCAGAATTTGCTGGATACTACCCCATGGGAAAAATTTACATATGAATAATGTGTTTACAATACCAAACGCACTGAAGATTTTTATACAAAAAATTGCTTTTTCATTACCTTCTTTGGAAGAGTATTTATATAGGCAATATAATGTAAGCCCCAAAGATAAAATTAAAGCTGCACCTAAAGTGATGCACTTCCAACCTTCATTTCCAGGAGCAAACAGCTGAAATATGTCTATTATTTCTTGTGAGCTATTATCTAAAAGTCTTAAATCCCCAGCCTGTACTATGGTTTCCTGGCTTACGAAGTAATCAATAAATGGAAGCAAATACCAAATTGTAAGTACTAAGCACATTATGGCAGCTTTTATGAATGCCATAATTCTTTCTTTTTTTAATGTTATTTTTAATAAAACTATACATAAAATAATAAGATTTACGACTACTATCTCGCAGGTCAATACATGACTCAATATAATCCCAGACATTCCCAACGCCAAATATATCCACTCATTAATGCGCGGCTTTTTACTATTATAAATAAGATATACCCCAACAACTATAAGTGGTAAAAACGTCATATAATATAGAAAAGCCACAGGATATAGAAAAAAATCACAATAGTATATCGGAGTTGGATAACTGTATCCGTTATCCAGTGAGGTCCCCATTCTAATAATAAAATTTCCATTTTGCGCAGAGAAATTTTTTAGATCTAAATCCAAAACTGTCCTTGGTTTTATAAGTGTCTCACAAATTTAGTTTATAAAATTGCCGTATATAACTTTTATTTTTTACTTTATCATTTAATGCCATTTTAATCAATATACTTCATTTCCTGCGTACCGTTTTACCAGGATTCAGAACCTCTTGTACTTCTAGTGCAGCGCAGTTTCAAAATACCGTTTAAAGAGCACAGCCTGGGAAGCGTAAAAACACAAAAATAAGACTCCCGGGCACATCATTACGCCGGAAGTCTTATTCTTAATAATATAACAGTCTGATGCTATATAGTGTAGGATTTACTTTCCAAGTGGCTTGCCAGTAAGCTTCTCATAGCCCTCAAGGTAGATGTCAATAGTCTTCTGAGCGACATCCTCTGGAAGCTTCCAGCCCTTGTCAGGATTAGCCTTCAGCCAGTCACGTGCGAACTGCTTGTCAAATGATGGCTGGCCATGACCTGGCTCATATACATCTGCTGGCCAGAATCTTGAGCTGTCAGGTGTAAGCATCTCATCGCCGAGAACGATATTGCCATTCTCATCGAGACCAAACTCAAACTTTGTATCTGCAATGATGATTCCTCTTGTAAGTGCGTACTCTGCACACTTCTTGTAAAGTGTGATGGTGTACTCCTTGAGCTTTGAAGCGTACTCCTCGCCCTTGCCAGGGAAGTACTTCTCAAGGTGAGCAATGCTCTGCTCATATGATATATTCTCATCGTGATCGCCAATCTCGGCCTTTGTTGATGGTGTGTAGATAGGCTCAGGAAGCTTATCAGACTCCTTTAATCCCTCTGGGAGCTTGATTCCACATACTGTGCCATTCTCCTTGTAGCTTGCCCAACCGCTTCCTGTGATGTATCCACGAACGATACACTCGATCGGAAGCATCTCAAGCTTTCTGCACATCATGCTGTTGCCATCGAACTTCTCCTGCTGGAAGAACTCAGGCATATCCTTTACATCAACTGAGATCATGTGGTTAGGAAGAATATCCTGTGTCATGTCAAACCAGAACTTTGACATCTGTGTCAGAACTGTTCCCTTCTTGGAAATTACATTGTCGAGGATGACATCGAAGCAGCTTATACGGTCTGTAGCTACCATGATCAGGCTGTCTCCATTGTCATAAATCTCACGTACCTTACCTTCTTTGATTGGCTTTAATTCCTGCATTTTTTTATCTCCTTGATATTTGTATTAATACCTGTTAGAAATTGTATTCATATAAGTGTGTATCACTTTTTATGGTTGCTTGTCAAGGCTTTGGAAGCCCTCAAAAATTTTTTCTCAAAATTTGTCAAGGTTTATGCGCCTCACGGGATTTTTATTGTGTAAAAGCACATTTTTCATCTTTACAATATCATTTGTGATGACTATAATAACAGAGCACAATATCTAGTGGGTGCTTCACATTATTTCCACCAAATATATTGTGTTCACAATAATTATTGCATATTTTTTCTTTATAAATAATTCCATGCGGCACAGGCAGCCGCATCTACTATATTACGTCGAACCAGACCTGATTGGCCTGATTTAAGTTAACTTGAATGATTGGAATATTACGAATAAATTTACCATTGAATTGGAAGAGGGAGGCTATTGCTGTGTCAGAGGAAGCTAAAACACACGTACACGTAATCAAAAGGAATGGAGAAGAGGTGACATTTGACCTGTCAAAGATCGAGAATGCCATCAAAGCTGCCAACAATGAGGTTGACAAACTCCACCAGCTCAACGAATATCAGGTTCACGCCATCGCGGACAACCTGGAGAAACAGATAGAATCAATGTCCCACGCAGTTCACGTGGAGGACATTCAGGATATGGTCGAGACCGGTATCATGGAGATGAGAGGATATGAGGTTGCACAGAAATATGTGCGTTACCGTTACAAGAGAGAGCTCGCACGTAAGTCCAACACCACGGACAACGGAATCCTTGCGCTCATAGACCATATGAACGAGGAAGTCAATCAGGAAAACTCCAACAAGAATCCGGTGATCAACTCGACACAGCGTGACTACATGGCCGGTGAGGTATCAAAAGATCTGACCAAGAGAATGCTTCTGCCTGAGGATATAGTTGAGGCACATGAGGCCGGAATCATACATTTCCATGATTCTGACTACTACGCTCAGAAGGAGCACAACTGTGACCTCATCAACCTTGAGGATATGCTACAGAACGGAACAGTGATCAGTGAGACCATGATCGAGAAGCCGCACAGCTTCTTCACGGCATGCAACGTCACCACGCAGATCGTGGCACAGGTTGCCAGCAACCAGTACGGCGGGCAGACGTTTACCCTGTCTCATCTGGCACCATTTGTGGATGTTAGCAGGAAGAAGCTCCGTGCACAGGTCATCGAGGAGCGCAAGGACTGTGGCGAATCCCTTGATGATGCCATTATCGACAAGATAACAGAGAAGAGACTTCTGAACGAGGTCAAAAGTGGAATACAGACTATACAGTACCAGCTCATCACCCTGATGACATGTAACGGACAGGCACCATTTGTCACCATGTTCATGTACCTGGATGAGGTTCCTGAGGGACAGACAAGGGATGACCTGGCACTCATCATAGAGGAGGTCCTGAATCAGAGGATCAAAGGAGTTAAGAACGAGAAGGGAATCTGGATCACTCCGGCATTTCCTAAGCTCATATATGTTCTGGACGAGGACAACATCACCACAGATTCCAAATACTGGTATCTGACTGAGCTTGCCGCCAAATGCACCGCAAAACGTATGGTTCCTGACTACATCTCCGCCAAAGTCATGAGAGAGATGAAGGACGGCGACGTATATCCATGCATGGGCTGCAGATCATTTCCTACAAAGGAGGACGGCATCAGGAATCCTGATGGATCCCGCAAATATTACGGACGTTTTAACCAGGGTGTCGTGACCATCAATCTTGTTGATGTGGCATGTTCATCATACGGCGACATGGACAAATTCTGGAAGATCCTGGACGAGCGTCTTGAGCTTTGTCACAAGGCACTCAGATGCAGACATGAAAGACTGCTCGGAACCATATCAGATGTCGCTCCTATACTGTGGCAGCACGGTGCGCTGGCAAGACTTAAGAAAGGCGAGAAGATTGACAAGCTGCTCTTCGGCGGCTACTCAACTATTTCCCTTGGCTATGCCGGTCTCTGCGAAATGTGTGTCCGTATGATCGGCAAAACACATACATCCGAGGAAGGCAAGAAATTTGCGCTCGCTGTAATGCAGAAGCTCAACGACAAATGTGCTGAGTGGAAGGCCGCTGAGAATATCAGCTATTCCGTATACGGAACACCTATGGAGTCCACTACTTATAAATTTGCCAAGAATCTGCAGAAGCGTTTCGGCATCATCCCGGGCGTAACAGACAAGAATTACATAACCAACAGCTATCACGTACATGTAACCGAGCACATAGACGCCTTCAGCAAGCTGAAGTTTGAGTCAGAATTCCAGAAGCTGTCACCGGGCGGCGCCATCAGCTATGTTGAGGTTCCAAACCTCCAGAATAACATAGACGCAGTCCTTGAAGTCATGAAGTTCATATACGACAACATTCTCTATGCAGAGCTCAACACCAAGAGCGACTACTGTGAGAAATGTGGCTATGACGGCGAGATTAAGATCGTGACAGACGATTATGGCAAGTTGGTGTGGGAGTGCCCTAACTGCGGCAACCGCGACCAGAACACTCTCTTCGTTGCAAGACGTACCTGCGGTTATATCGGAACCCAGTTCTGGAATCAGGGACGTACACAGGAGATCAAGGACAGAGTCCTTCACCTGTAGAATTAGTCAGCTTAAAACTGATACTTTCAAATAAAAATACAGACAGCACAATTGTGAATGAAGTGACCTCAAAAAACAATTGACTGTCTGTATTTTTATTACTTTCTTATAACTACAATATCTAGCATACCCTCATGTAAGCGGCATCATCTGCAAAATCCGGCTGATCCGAAACAAACTTTATAACATCTGCGGATTTTACGCCTGGATTTCTTTTGATATAAGCAGTGAGCATTTCTAATCTTTCTGCATTCTTCTGAGCATAATGCTCCATAGCCGAGACAAACTCAAAATAAGAATCATCTATATTGTTGAGCAGTTTTCTTAATTCTTCCATAACTACGCCCCCTTACATTTCTATTCTCATATATATATTATAGTTATCATATCCATGATTCTCAAAATAATACCAATATGGTTTATTATCTATTCCATACGAAATATGTACTGCGTATGTTTTTCCTTCGTATTTACTATAATTCGTATTTATTTCTCTGCAGATTTTTGCATATTCTGCCCTATCCAAGATAAATGTATTATAAACAAATCTCACAACTTCTCCTATCATTCATAATATCATCTGCACATAAATTACACAAGCTAACACCAAAACATATTATATACCCTAATTTGTGATAATAGATGCAAATGTAATTTTTGATAGATTTAGATGTAATAATCCATTTAATACGTCTCCCACAACTTCATATTCTTGGCATTATCCACTATGTCAATGCAGCTTCCGTCAATTGCATTTATACATACAATCTGGGATATCTCCCCTACCGTGTCCTGTCCCCGGAGCTCCTCGCTCTGTGTAAATATCCATGCAGGAATGTAGCAGAGCTTTCCATCGTCATCTGCTGTCGCCATGTATCTGAGTGCCACGTTGTTGAACTGAACCTTGCCATATCTGGTCTGGTATTTCTCATAATATGTTGCAATGCCCTCATTTGCCTTTGCGATCATGTCGTTCCAGCTCATGAGTTCCACATCCTCCGCCTGCAGGGATGAAGGATCTGTGTAAAGCTGGGCAAACATATCTACAACTCCATCATCATCAATATTTAATGTTACACTGTCACCAGGCTCAAACATATAGCCATTCTGTGTCTGGAGATTGTCAACGTTATATAATTCGCCCTCTCTCTCCTTTGCTCCGTATATAGACCTGCTGAGCGTTACCGAGTATCCACTCACCTTGGTCTGCTTTACCTCGCCATTGTCATCCGACCATATTCTGGCAAGCGGCTCTGTCTTTGTACTCTCCATACCGTCTATCCCCATCTTTGAGAGGAAATTCATCGCTTGGGATATGGCATCGTTCTCCGTGAGTTTGCTCTCATTTGTGACATTGGTCAGATCTATGTCTGTGGCATTGCTGATGCCCGTCACATAGGTGTATGTTGCGCCGCTCACACCATCCAAAAGCTTGTTCTCCTCACTCTCGGATTTGTAAAATGATATATACACACCTGCGTCTGTATTGTCATCCTCACCGCCATACTGTGATATACTCACCGTATATTCCTTGTCTCCATATTTGCCTGTATACGATGAATACGGGTCATCATAATTCTCCAGCAAAGGAAGTGAATCCGGTGCATCTGCCATCTGCTTCTTGTATGTCTCTATCTGGGTATCATACCAGGCATCCGACGAATCATCCCCCTGACCCTGAGCCTCCTTCTTGAACTTCTCTGTACTCTCTATCATACTCTTCAGCTCATCCTTGGTCTGCACTCCATCCTTGCGGATATATATGCCCTGGGACTTGTCCAGGAGTCCCTCGACAATGCTCTGTATCTGTGCAGCATCAAGCTTCATAGTGCTGTAATATACCCTCTTCATGGAATCCGTATCAGGAATATCTATCGAACCGGAACAGCTTATCTCTGACAAGCCCGAATTGCCCACATCAAATGTCTCATCACACTTCTCCGGGATTCCCAGACTCTTTGCAAGGCTGCCACCCGCATCGTTACTGCCATCATCACTGTATCCACTTGCCGAACCCGACTCTCCATCCAATGTATAATCAACCTTTTTATTTCCACATCCTGTCATCTGCATCGCCATCACTCCTGCCAGCACACATGCTGCTATTCTTGTCGCTCTCTTTCCCATGATTATCTTCCTCCTTGTCATTTCGCAAATATTCATATATTAGACATTTCACCTGACCATATCAGCACATTTATTTTGATATGGTTTTTGTTCCTGCCCCAGTCTCCGGGTCTGTTCCGTACCATGTCTCAAGACATTTTGCAGTCTCAATTATATCTACACAGCTTCCATCCACTGCGTTTATGTACACAAGCTGCACTATATTATCGTATGCGCCATGCTCCTCTGAGATGTCATTATTTTCAGACTGGGTCAGTACCCATGCCGGTATGTACACAAGATTTTCTCCATCCTGTATACAGGGAACATACATAAATTTCACATTGTTAAACCGCACCTCTGAATAGTCGGTAGGATATTTTTCATAATATTCCGCTATGCTATCGTCAGCCTTATTCACCATATCTTCCCAGCTTAGGAGATCCACCTTTTCCCTGACAAATGAATCCGTATCCGTACTTAAGATTGCTCTCACATTAAACACTCCGCTGTCATCCACACATACGGATATCCTGTCACCTTCGTACATGACGTAACCATTTTTATTCTTCAGGTTATCCACTCCTGTCGGGTCTATATAGGCAGTATCCACTCCGCCGATCTGTATTCCAAATTCGAACATGTACCCATTCTTTTCAGCTTTTATAATTTCAAATCCGCTGTCCAGCCACGACCTCACCACAGCCTGACTTCCGCATTTTGCCATTCCGGATATTCCCATCCTATCCAGAAATGCCTGAGCTTCATGCTCTGCTGTATTTTCATCTATCCCACATTTATTTTCCTGGTCTTCAATATCGCCGCCAAAATAGTTTTGCCCGGCGGTCTCCGTCATCACTGCATCTTCCACATCTGCAAGATATTTCTGCTCCTGATCACCCGCCGGCTCATATACTATGCTTACCCTGCCAGATGCATCTGCTGTGTCATCCCCGGATATCCACAGGCTGTACTGTTCACCGTCATGCTGGCCTATGTATATCTTATTTGTCGTATATTCTCTGACCGGCGTATACGAATCGGGGGCTTCCTTCATCCGCTTCTTCGTCTCTGCTATGTCACTCTCATATATCTCCGCAACATCCTGCTGCCCTTCTTCCAGCGCCTGCTGCCTGTACACCTCTATGAGGTCTATCTCCTTCTGTATCTCCTCCTTCGTCATATTCTCGTCGCCGTCATCACGGCAATATATTCCCTGGTCTTTGTCAAATACACTCTCCACCATGTCCTGTATCCTCGACGTATCCATCCTCATCCTGTCAAAGCTTACAGTATACGCCCTGTCCACATTTGCAACCTGTATGTCATCATCCAAAAGACTTATCTCCGAAAGCTTTGAATGACCGGTATCAAATGTTAGATCACAGCTATCAGGAACGCCAAGCCTTATACCGAGTAGTCCTCCGCCATGATCCTCCTCAATGGAATCACCATATATGTATTCTGTCCTGTCCTCATCACCGCTCGACCTGTTCTCACAGCCACATATGCCACATACGGCAAGTACAGACATGACCAGCGCAGTTTTCCGCCACGAATTTCCTGACATTTTCTGCCTCCCTTCACATTAAACTTCAGAAATGTCTCTGCTCATAATGTATTGTAAAATGGGTGTACATTAAGAAACAATTGCCGGGAACTTTAAGATATTCTTAAGACGAAAAAATCCCTTCCGTATGATGTACCTAATCATACGGAAGGGATCTGTAATCCACATTATATTTAGAATTTGAAAAACATCAGCAGGAGTATGATCCCCACAAGCGTGAGTGCCGCTCCCACCAGAAAGGCTATCTTAAACCACTTCTCATCACCTGTCACCCTGTCAAATGTATCATCCTCAACCTCAACAAAGCTGAGTGCCGTCATGGTCATAAGCCCAAGTCCGGTAAAAATCGCAGATGAAGCAGGTATCCTTATGGCCGGTATAACCCACAATATAAAATATACTACATCACATCCAAGCAATATAAACAGCTTTTTTCCATACTTCTCAAGCATAACCCTCGATCTCCTTAATATAACACTTAACCTGTATCATAACACCTTATATGTGTTTACTCAAGCTTTCCGTCTTTTTGTTCTTAAGCCTCCTTATTATGTCATCACATCCACAGACTGCGCTTATTCCCACCGCAATCCCAAGCACGAACAGCATTGTGGAATTGCCATATGCGCTTGCGGCCTTCCAGTCTGAATCAAATGCCGCGCTCAGTGTGTAATAGAGCGGAGCCCCCGGCAGAAGCGGGATAAGTCCGACTATGAGATACTGATTTGCCGGTGCTTTCATGATCCTTGCCGCTATCTCAGCATATATGGCAGCCCACAGGCTTGCCGCAAGAGATGGGATAAATACGTCATCTATGATATTTCTGACCAGAATGTATACTATCCATGTGCACATTCCATTGACCGCCGCCGGTATCACATTTCTCTTTCCTAGATTGAACATAAAAGCAAATCCCAGCGAACCTAATAGAGCTGTGACAACCTGTATGATCGTTTGCTGCACTTGTCTGCACCTCCTAAATCGTGATAAATACCGCCAGTGCAAATCCGCACGCTATCGCCGCCGCCCAGAGCAGCGACTCAACCAGCCTCAGACTTCCCGTTATGGTATCCCCTACAAACATGTCCTTCACTGCATTTGTCAGCGCAAGCCCCGGGATCAGCAGCATGATATCTCCTATCATGACCTTGTCCTCATGTATTGGAAGCACGTGCCCTGCCAGTCCGATCAGTACGCCCGTGACAAATGAACTCAGAAAATTAAACAGTATGTTGTTGGTACATATCGGGGCGAAATATATCTGCATCAGCCATATCCCCACAGCAAATGCCGCCGCCATAGCTCCATCAAGTATGGTTCCGCCGAAGAATACCGCAAGCGCTCCCGCCGCCAGCACGCTTCCCACGCACACCCGGAATCTCGGCGCTGATGCCTGCTCTATCTCTTCAATTCGTTCTTTCAGGTCCTCAGTGGCTAGTGGCTGTCTGCAATACTCTCTGCTCAGGGCATTTATCCGCTCCAGCTTCCAGAAGTCCGTCTTTGTCCCATCCCTGGTTCCTCTGGTCATGGAGCACACCGATCCATCCGGCATGTTCATGGTACATACCAGAGTGGATGTAATAGCAAATACGTCCATACGCTCTGCTCCATAAGCAGCTCCCATTCGTCTGAGTGTATCCTCCACTCTCTTCACCTCCGAGCCATTCCGGATCATCATGGCTCCCACATCCATGAACAGGCCGAGCATTTTCACATCCTCCGGACTTCCCTGAGGCATATCCCGCAGCTTCTCCATTCCGCTGTGCCTGTCAATATCCGCCATACCCATATGCCACCATCCTTTTTGTACAGATATACCTCATGCCATTATCTATCTCATTGGAACCTGCTGGAAGTACTGGTGTCTTCTCTCATCCACCATTTTCTCCAGTTCCTTCTGATTGTGGTTATATATCTTATTTATCTCATCGTTGTATCCTATTATTATGTATGGAACCATGCTTTCTATGTATGCAAGGATGTCATCACAGTCCTTCTCCTTCCTCATCGGAAGCGCCATTCCGCTGCCATCATTCAGCCTGACCTCGATCTGGTAAGACTTACCCGCCTTGATTCCGTACACTTTGTTCTGGGTTATGAGCTTATATACCCACATAAGCTCCCTGGTCTCGGCAAAATTCACCGTGTCACCCTTGATATGCATGAAGAACTCGTTATTTAATCTGAGGCCATTCACTGCAGCACCTGATCTGTAAAACTGCTCTATCCTCTCCATCTCATATTCAGGATTTGGCTTCTTCTTGCAGTAATCCAGTACGTCTCTTATGTTGCTCTGCCTTATTGCCAGGGATACAAACCATGCCGCAAATGCGAGGAACATCGCGGATCCAAGCCCTATCCATATCGATCCTTCATCTACCCCCATTGCTGCAGCAACACCGGAGATTCCGATTGCTGCAAATATCACTGCTCCAATAATACATTTTATCCTGTACTTTGTTCCAAGCTTCTTTATCATCTGTTTTAACCCCATTTTCTTAATTGTACTCAGTCATATTCCACCTTCATCAGGCAAAGTCCATGTGGAGGCGCCGTAGGCCCCGCCAGCTGCCTGTCCATCCCGGCTATGATCTCAGGAATATGCTCCGCACTCATATTCCCATATCCAACATCTACCAGTGTTCCGGTCAGTATCCTCACCATGTTCTGCAAAAAGCCATTTCCATGGAATCTCATGTGGACGTAGTCTCCCTCCTTGACTATATCCACATCGTATATAGTTCTGACCGTGGATTTCTTCATCTTATTGTTGCCACAAAAAGATCTGAAATCATGCTTTCCGACAAAATACGATGCAGCCTTTTTCATCACATCCACATCAAGTATACTGCCCTGTGGCACACACCACACATAATTTCTATCAAATACAGGTTTCTCAGCACCTACATACAGCGTGTATTCGTAGACTTTACCGGTTGCATTCAGCCTTGCATGAAACCTGTCCCCGGCCACAGCAACATCAAGCGCGCAGATATCCGCAGGCAGATATCTGTTCAGATAATCTTTTATCTCTTCCGGAGTCTTATCTGTTTCTAGCCTTCCGTTCGCCACCATGGCTCTGGCATGTACTCCCGCATCAGTCCTGCCTGCACCATGGATATCGACCTTTGCATCGACCATCCTGGTTAGGACCGTCTCTATTCGCCCCTCCACTGTATCCGCATTTGTCTTGCTCTCCCAGCCGTGATAACGTGTGCCATCATAGCTGAAAGTAAATCTGTAATTTACCATATGTCCTCTCCAGGGACGCTTCTTTTGTCACAAGGAGTGTCCCTCTGTCATATAAATCCAATCCAGGGGACACTCCTTGTGACAAAAGAAGCGTCCCCACTACAGCACCTGCTCGCCTGTGTCTGTCTCAAATTCCTTTACCTGTTCAAGCCAATATTGCTTATCTTTTTCTGTTATCGGTCTCATGACTTTACATGGATTTCCAGCAGCTATCACACCATCCGGAATATCCTTTGTGACAACCGCCCCTGAGCCTATGACAACATTTGAACCTATGGTCACACCCGGATTGATGACCGTATTTCCGCCGATCCATACATTATCGCCTATTGTGACCGGCTTGCCAAGCTCCACACCGGCATTTCTGATCATCGCATCTATCGGATGACATGCGCAGTATATATTGACCCTTGGTCCCAGAAATGCATGATCTCCAATGATGACGTCACACTGATCCAGAACTATCAGCCCTGTATTTGCATAGAAATAGTCTCCCACATGTATATTTGTTCCATAGTCGCAGTAAAATGGCGGCTCTATGTAACACTCCTTTCCCATGTGTGCGAATAATTTTCCAAGATACTCGCCTGTTCTTGTCATTGTCTCAGACCTCGGAGCACCGTTGAACTTATCAACCAGATCCTTCGCCTTCCCCTCCGGATCCCAGTCCACACATTTATATAACTTACCAGCTTTCATTCTGCCAAGCATTTTCTCTACTCTGTCCATAGAATTTCCTCCTCGTATTATAATATTTACTCATCATGTTTATATCTGCCTAAAAGATACCATTCTTTATGGCTGCAATCAACCGCAAATATAATTACTCGTAAATCGAATCCAATATAAGCAATAAACTTCTATCGGTAACAGAAAAACTGCTCTCCAGATATTATAATAAGCCGTGTGCCTGTATTCTGAATCGATAGCGTAATCGACTGAACTTCAGCTCTTATTGCCGGAGCGGCGCACACAAACGCCCTTATCGTGCGCAGAGCGCAGTGCAAATATAAGCAAGCTGAAACGAAGGAAGATTAGCGTGATTCATAACCAGCCATTTTCAGGCGATATAAAAAGGCCATGATATTATGTGTGCAATCGATAATGCAGACTGCCTCTCTTTACTGCTTCCTGCCGAGGTGGCGACCGCAGCGCCCTTATTGCGGTCAGAGCCGAGTGCATATGGAAGCAAAGTAAAGTGAGGCTAGGCAAATGTGATTGCACGCATATATCATGGCCTTATACGCTTGAAAATGGCGTCCGTCATCAATACACATAAAGGTACATCCCAAACCAATGCAGCGCGGCCCCCAGCATCACAAAGATATGCCAGATAAAGTGCGCCCCCTTGGTGTCCTTCACAAATGGAATCATGCCAAGCGTATAGACAACACCTCCGCCCACGATCCATCCCAGAAGCGGCTTGTCATTTCTGAACCAGCCCGGAATGAACATGATAGCGCTCCATCCGATGACGAAGTACAGCGTATAGTGTATCGGTCTGAACCTGCCCGGGCCGAACACACATATGATGGTGATCCCCGCTATAATAAGTGCCCACTGCACACAGAACAACACTATTCCAAGCACATTTCCCCAGTACACAAGGTACAGTGGAGCAAATGTTCCGCCTATCAGCAGATATATCGAGGAATAGTCAAATCTTCTCCAGAGCCGCTTGACTGCCAGACCGGATTTGTATGAATGATACAGACAGCTCATGAGAAACATCAATATCAGTGATATTCCATAAAAACACGATGCCATCACTTTGAGTCCTGTGTCTGACTTCAGGAGAAGAAGGACAAGTCCGGCTATGGCAAGCCCTGCTCCTATTCCGTGGGTAACAGCATTTCCCACCTCCTCGAGAACGGTGAGCTTTGGCGGCTCATTCAGTTCCCTGTAGTGCTGCCTTTTTGCTCTTTTTGCCTCTTTCTTCTCTTCTTTTCTTTTCTCTTTGTCCAGTTCAGCTTTCTGCTGACTACTCATATCTAATTCCGAGTTCTTTATTTCTGCCATATTTAATCCTGAAACTTCTTTCTATCTATAACTCTATCTATAATTTATTCTGCTATCTATAATCTACACTGTCTTACAACCGCAGTCTCCAGCTTCCATGCAGAGCACAGCCCTGGATTCATCATCGCAGACCACTAGAGCGCCTCAAACACCTGCACCCCACGTCTCTTCAGCCATATTCTAAACAAAACTGCAGCGGCTGCCGTCAATGCAGTGCTTATTGCTAGATACATTGTCGCTCCGGTAAAACCTCCGAATAACAAATATCCCACCACAAGTACAATAATATATACAAAATTCGATAAAATAGCAACAAGTACACCCATGCTCTGCTTCACGACTGATGCTTCCGACGTCCAGTCAAGCTTTGGCATCTTGAGATTGACTGCAAGCCCTATGTATGCAGTCAGGCACACATAAAGACATGGTATCAGTAACATCATCACGCCATCTACAAGTGATGGTGTCACAAAAACAAGCATCACTATATCAAGGATCAGCGCCGGAATCAGGGTAAGTATCACATGCATCCTCAGTTTTGCCCTGAGTATCTGCCACGATGTGACTGGAAGCGAACGCACGATCCAAAGATTCTTTCCCTCCAGAGATATCGATGGTGCAGTCAGATCATTCATCGACGCGGCGGCACATACGGCTATACACGCCCCAATTATAAGTACACCATCCGGTAGTCCGGGAGTTTTCGTAATCATATCTACTACATACTGTCCTTTAACAAGACAAACCACTGCCATAGCGATCATTATCAATGTCCCCAGGGAACAGTTGAGCATATATACGGCAGATGCTGCCAGTCTTTTGAACTCTTTCTGAAGAAGTGCTGCATCCTGGCTCTGCGCCTTTGCAGCTTTTATTATATTCTTCCTTTTGGTATGTCCGGCTTTTGTCGTCACGATTCCGATGAATGTTCTCTCAAGTACCAGCCACACTGCAAGAGAGATGATCAATGTGCCTGCTGCCACCAACGCCAGCTGCAGTCCATCTCCTGTAGCCGCACGACCAATTGAATAGAGCGGATATGCAGCACCTTTTATCTTTGCACTGTATTCTCCGCTGTTTGCCAGGATCTTTGAGAGCAGCTTATTTGCATTCATGTATACAGCATAATATGCGGCTATAAATGCCAGTGACAATACAACTGTCACAAAGCTCTTATTTCTGGTCTTATTGCCTATCTTCCCCACTACCCAGCCAAGTATACATGAGAGCACCAGTATGACAAATGTCAGAAGAACCAGCACTATAATAGATGACACGACCGGCCACACACCGGGATGAGCTACTATTCCATATACTATGATACCGGGAACCATGGCGGTCACGGCGAACATCGCACCCATGATGTACACCCCTGACAGTCTTGCAAATAATATAGCCCTGACCGGGATGGGCAGTGACAGCATCAGGTCATTGTCTTTTGCCTGATACAAGCTCGCATATGTATTGAACACACTTCCTAATATACCGATGGTCAACGCCATCATAGACATCATCGCCATGTACATCCAATCAAGCCCCGCAGAACAAAGTGGCTCACACACCGAATATGCCTCCATTCCGAACATGGCTCCCATACAGCCCTGCAGCACTGCCACATAACTGATGATACCCAGAACTACAGCACCTTTGGATCTGGACTTTCCAGTCTTCCGGTCAACGAAAAATCCACTGAACAGCATCTTAAGCTGTTTCTTCATCAATATCCTTATCATGACTCACCCTCCAGATCAAGGAACACGGATTCAAGTGACTCGTCTCCCTTCACCTGCTCCATTATTCCCGCCTTCACCAGTCGTCCGCATTTGATGATCGCCACTTTATCGCACAGCTTTTCTGCGACTTCCAATACATGTGTGGAGAAGAATATCGCCCCTCCGTCATCACACATTTTTCTCATCATCTGCTTGAGTATATGGGAAGCCTTTGGATCGAGTCCGACAAACGGTTCATCCATGATGACAAGTTTCGGCTCATGTATCCATGCCGATATGATTGCCAGTTTCTGTTTCATACCATGAGAATACTCGGATACCAGCTGTCCGAGGTTGTCTTTTATCTCAAATGCGTCAGCATATTTGTCTATGAGCTCGTCCCTGACTTCCTCCGGCACGTCAAATATATCTGCTATAAAATTCAAATATCCGATTCCGGTCATAAAATCATACATATCTGGATTGTCAGGAATATATGCCATCTGTTTCTTGCATTCCAGCGGTTTTTCCTTTATGGACACACCATCTATAAGGATATCTCCCTCCTCAAAATTCAGGATCCCTGTACACGCCTTTATAGTGGTTGTCTTACCTGCTCCGTTGTGTCCGATGAAACCATATATCTCCCCCGGCATTATATGTAGGCTTAGATTGTCCACCGCCAACTTATCTCCGTATCTCTTTGTGAGATTTTTTATTTGCAGCATATTATTTTCTCCTTTTTCAAAACAGGGGACGGAGGTACCTGACCTCTCCGTCCCCATAGATTATCGCGCTCTATGCTTATTTCGCTTCATCCTGCCCCTGAACTCATCAAGTGCCGCGCGACCAGGTCCCGTCATAGGTTTGATCCACCTTCCCTTCAGTAGATACGGCGTGAGTATGACAAATCTCAGAAGTTCATCCGTGTAAACAAATGAGAACACTGCGAGGAATGGCAGCTTGAGCACCATTCCTGCTACCCATGTAGCCGGGACCGAAAACAACATCAGTCCACTGATCTCCATAACTGTTCCAACGATGGCCTCACCGCCTGCACGGAAGCACTCGTTCTGTATATAGCAGCATGTTCTGACTGCTCCGAAGAACAGATATATTATAAGCATATACTTTGTGTACATCATCGCCTCAGCCCCGAGTCCAAACAATCCGAACAGCGGATTGTGCAGCAGCATCGTGATGAGCACAATTGTGAATGTGATGGCAGGACATACCAGTGCAGCTCTCTTGGCATAGGAAAGTCCCCTGTCCAGATTACCCGCGCCAACTTCATTTCCCACGGCAACGCTGGACGCATTTGCCAGACCACCAAAGAATGCATATACAAACCCTTCACATACACGGAATGCAGCCATGGCGGCTATGGCGGAATCACTCTGATGTCCCATGACAACGTTGATTATCATCTGGCCCACGCCATAGAGGATCTCGTTGCATACGATTGGGAATGCCTTGGACGCATAGGACTTCACAAAACCCATATCAATATCAAATGCCTTTCGCGCGCTGAACTTTATCTCATGCCTGCTCTTTGCAAGATACAGAATGAGCAATGCTATGTTCACGATACCAGACACCAGTGTACCTATAGCCGCACCGGCAACTCCCATCTTGGGAGCGCCAAATCTACCGTAGATCAACACAAAATTTATACAAAAGTTGAGTAAAAGTGAGATGACCGAGCACACCAGTGGCACCTTCACCCTCTCAGTCGATTTTAAAAGTGCTGTAATGATCGCGGCAAATACCTGAAGCGGATACGACCATCCAACTATTCTCATATATGGCTTCGCAAGTGCTATGATCTCTACTTTATCTGTATATATTCCAAGTATCCACCCCGGTGCAACCACAGTCACCACCGCAAATGCTATTCCAAATATTCCCGCACATATGATCGCCAGACCAAATGCTTTGTTCATTCCCTCCGGATCCTTGGCACCCCAGTATTGAGACATGAACAGAAGAGAGCAGCTGACAAATCCCCAATATGTTGAAAACAAAAGTGATCCTATCTGTGCACACACGCCAACCGCCGCAACGGCGATCTCGCCCTCACTTCCTATCATGATGGTATCAACCATACTGGCGGTGGTCGCCAGCAGATTCTGCATCGCAATAGGCACAGCAAGCACAGCAAGCATTCTGGCAAATTCTTTCCATGTCACCTTTTTATTATTTTTTACAAAGCCCGTAGCAGCACTTCCCATTTTTGTTACCTTTTCCTGTTATTATCTCTTTCATCATTTAATTTGATGCGTCCGACTATTGTACTCCCGAATAATTGTATTTGCAATGGCTTTATACCTGTAGTATGAAGTATTTTCTTATTAATTTTAACAAGCGCACCACTTTCATTCCATCTGTGATGCGCCAAGCCTTGTTATTTTCAAGTATTACATTTTTGTGTGCCATTGTTACATACTGTTGTTGGTTGACAAATCTTCAAGCTCACGCTCTACTCTCTCAAGCTCGCCGTCACTCCAGTTCTCCCCCAGTGCAAATACTGCCCTGCACACACTGAAGTTCACCTCGCCATCTGCGTTGATCTCCCCGGAGATCACTCTGTGGGATATCTTCTGAAGTGTGGAAAGTATGTCTATCCGCACGTCCGATATGACAGAAGGCTCTGCCACATTGCCATCACTATTGCCTTCCTCGTGCTCTGTCCGTTCTTCTCTGTACACGCTCTCCCAATCATAATCTGCAGTCCTGCCACATGGTGCACCGCATACACTGCAGTCAGGGACAATTGTATGCTTATCAGCATGCACCCTTGCGATCATCGCCTTCATGTCTGCATCAGAGATGCCAAGAGCAATATCAGACATGTGCAAACCTTCTATTATTATGTTATTTGTATCATCAGTCACATGCATCATCCCATCAGTGGCTCTCACCAGCCCTATCAGAGCACCGACCAGACGACTGCCTGTCTCAGTTGTAATTCTTATTTTATCTTCCATTGTCTTTACCTTTCATGGTGCTGTGAAGAGAATGTCAGTCAAGAATTCTTCCATCTATTGATATTGTTGCAACCTGCCATGGGATAAACTTGCCGCTGTCCTGAAGTGCCTTCTTCGCAGCCATCTCCAGTCCTCCACAACAAGGAACCTCCATACGGACTATTGTAACACTTTGTATGTCATTTCGCCTGATAATCTCTGTAAGTTTCTCTGAATAATCGACACTGTCAAGTTTCGGACAGCCAATCAGAGTCACATGTCCCTTTATGAATTTCTCGTGGAACGATGCATAGGCATAGGCTGTACAGTCCGCCGCTATAAGCAACTTTGCACCATCAAAGTATGACGCATTTACCGGGGCAAGTTTGATCTGCACCGGCCACTGTGTGAGCTGGCTCGGGCGCTCATAATTATATATGTCACCCGCCTGCTGATTGACTGTTTTATCAGTTGTACTCTGTACGCATTCTACTGCTGCCTGTTCATATGAGCTTGCCTGTACTGCTTCACCTGAAGCTGCTGCCGGTCTCCTGAATATGCTTCTCGCCATAGAACCAGGGCAACCGGAGTGTGCCGGACTTTTTCCATGCATCACTCCTGAGCCAACCATATTTTTGGATTTTTCTGCATCGAATCTTGCCTGTTTGTTTGCCATGACTGCCGCCTCATCATACGCAGCCGCCTCTCTCTCCACAAATGTTATGGCTCCTGTAGGACACGACGGCAGGCAGTCGCCAAGTCCATCACAATAATCGTCTCTGAGCAGCTTTGCTTTGCCGTTTACCATGCCTATAGCACCCTCATGGCACGCATTTGCACAGGCTCCACATCCATTACACTTGTCCTCGTCTATCTGTATAACTCTTCTTATCATATATATTTCCTCCAATCTTTTTCCTGCTTTTAACGTCATTATATTCAGTCAGAGCATTTGTGTATGTTGAATTTTCAACATAAAAATGTTATACTTTTCAGGGATATTCCTTGTGACAAAAGAAGCGTCCCCACTAAGAGGTAATATGAACAAATACATGGACACATTATTGAAATCCAGTCTTTTTTCCAGTATCACCGCTGATGACGTTGACTCCATACTGGACTGTCTGGGTGCAATCATCAAAAAATACCAAAAAAATGAGTGTATTCTCATGGCTGGCAACACAACAGAATATATAGGATTGCTGCTTACAGGCAAAGCGATAGTCATCCAGGAGGATTACTGGGGTGGTCAAAGCGTCATGTCTGCCATCATGCCCGGACACACGTTTGCGGAATCATATGCCTGTACCCCTGGCTCCGTACTCGACGTCAGCGTATATGCTGAAGCTGCAAGTTCTGTATTGTTTCTGAATGTTCAAAAAATGCTCACCACCTGCCCGGTAACATGTGGCAGACATAATCAGATGATAAGAAATCTCCTGTGCGATCTCGCCGGCAAGAACCTGAGGCTCGGCGAAAAATCAAAGCACATGAGCCAGAAAACAACCAGGGATAAGTTGCTCTCCTACCTGTCATCGGAGATGCACAGACATGGCAGCAACGAATTTGATATACCATTTTCCAGACAGCAGCTCGCTGACTTTTTGTCCGTGGACCGCAGTGGACTGTCTACTGAACTTGGCAGGATGAAGACTGATGGGCTGATTGACTTCCACAAATCTCATTTTGTTCTTAAGTCTCCTGCCCAGGGGTGGACTGATGTGTGATGTTGATGTATCATGTAATTAACTGTTCAGGGAAATTCATTACAGATGGGGGATTTTCCCTGATTCAGGATTTATCAATATAATATGATCAGGAGGGATTTCAATGAAACCAATGAAAACTATCAAAGACGGATGGAACAAATTCACTGTTGTCGTAAAGGATAAAGACTACTCAACAAGAGAGGCCGTGCTTTTCGCTATCTGCACATTCCTCACAGGGCTTGTGCTCGGAATGCTCTGCTCTCCTAGAAAGAGCCAGACATTTGGCTCATACAACGGCAACTGCAGCGATGGCGGCTGTAACTGCGACTGCGATTATGATGAGGACGATTTTGAGTAGGCTGCGAACTGATAACTAATATCCCAAAGCAAAAGACAGGTGTCGATTATCTGACACCTGTCTTCTGTGTTTCACAGGATACATTTCACTTATATCTTCCAGCTAACTGCCAGTTCTCTCGAATCCACAAATCTCCTGTAGATTCCGTCCTGCTTCATGAGTTCTTCGTGGGTTCCCTTCTGGGCTATTCTTCCCTGATCCACCACTACTATCTGATCCGCATGTCTTACGGTCTTGAGTCTATGGGCGATCATGATGATCGTCTTCTCCTTTGTCAGGGCATCCACTGCAAGAGTAAGCTCCTTCTCGTTCTCAGGATCGACATTTGCAGTCGCCTCGTCAAGGATGATGATAGGTGAATCCTTCATGATGGCGCGGGCTATGGATATTCTCTGCTTCTCACCGCCTGAGAGGGTTGCACCGCCCTCACCGATCACAGTGTTGTAACCGTCAGGAAGCTTGCTGATGAAGTCATGGCAGCACGCCTTCTTTGCAGCCTCCACAACCTCTTCATGGGTTGCCTCCGGCCTTCCGAACTTGATGTTGTTCTCTATGGTATCAGCAAAGAGATATACATTCTGGAATACAAATGAGAAGTTGTTCATGAGACTGTTCATGCTGTAATCCTTAACATTTGTTCCGCCCAGGGTTATCTCTCCCGAATCCACATCCCAGAATCTGGCGATCAGATTGCACAGGGTTGTCTTTCCACCGCCAGATGGTCCGACTATCGCCGTCGTTGTCTTCTCCGGTATGGTGAGTGAGATTCCGTCTATTATCTTTCTCTTGTCGTAAGAGAACTCTATATTCTTAACCTCTATATCGTGATTTTCAGGATTGAGTTCCTTTCCATCTATATCCATTGTGTCAAGTCCGAGCACTACATTTGCCTTGTCTACGCACACACTGACCACATGTATCAGTGATGAAAATGTTCCCATGGTCTCAAGGCCCCCGTAGAGCATGAATGCCGCGATCGACATACCCACAGCATACAGAACGCTCATGCTGCCATTTATATAAAAGTAAGCCGAAAGTCCTATTATCGCTACCCCTGTAAGCTTTGTCACAATGCTTTGGAGAAAATGATATGGGACATAGACAAGCTCCATCTTTACATTTGCCCTGACGCAGGCTTCATTTGCCGCATTGAGTCTCTTCGTCTGCTTGCCGATGAGGTTGTAGGACTTGACCTCTGATATGCCCTGTATGTACTCCATGATCTGATTTATGAGTTCAGTGTCACAGTCAACCTTGGCTGAAGATGCCTGCTTTCCGGCATTCTGCATCACAGTATTTATCACAAGGAATATGGCAACTCCTGCAAATGATACCAGCGCGATCCTCCAGTCGCAGAGCAGGATCATGAGTATGATCATGGATGTCTCGAGGAGTCCCTGGGTCGTGAGCATGACAACTCTCGTAGCCACATCTCCCAGATTCTCCATGGTATTTGTCGTAACTGATGCGATCTCACCTATGCTGTTGGAATTGAAATATCCCATAGGCACATATCTGAGGTGCTCCGCCATCTCTATACGCTTGAATGCCGCTGTGGTGTAGCCACCCTCTGTCTGCAGCACGGTCGACGACATCTTGCACAGTATTCCAACTACGATCGATACCGCCATGATGGCTATTGAACCAAGTATATATTTTCCAAGGTCTTTTCCTTCTATAACGCCCATGAGGACACACATTATAGCCGGGATCTTCAGTGCCGATGCCAGTGCGTCTATCAGGCTTATCGCTATTGAACGCTTGAACTTGCGGCTGTTTTCCTTACCTGAGAACAGGAAGAACTTTTTTAATACTCCAAACATATTACTCGCCCTCCTTTTCATCGCCTGCCGTATCCTTGACCGAGATGTGCGCCTGCCACATATCCCTGTAAAGTGTGCATTTGCTAAGAAGCTCCTCATGTGTTCCATGAGCCTCCACATTTCCTGCATTTACCACAAATATCTGATCCGCATCCTTGATGGTGGAAAGTCTGTGGGCTATGACTATCAGCGTCTTACCCGCCACAAGCTTGGCGATAGAGCTCTGAAGTATGGCCTCATTCTCCGGATCGGTGTAGGCTGTTGCCTCGTCCAGTATAACTATCGGCGCGTCCTTCAGCATCGCCCTGGCGATGGATATCCTCTGTCTCTCACCGCCCGACAAATGTCCACCTGCACCGCCGACCACGGTGTCAAATCCGTTCTCAAGGTTCATGATGAAGTCGTAGCAACCACTCTTTCTGGCTACCTCGAAGGCCTCGGCGTCCGTGGCATCCGGTCTTCCCTGTCTTATGTTGTCCCTGACTGTCTCGTTGAACAGGTAATTATCCTGTGACACATACGCAAGCCTGTCGTTGAAATCCGTCAGCGCGATATCCTTTATGTCCACGCCTCCGATCTCTATGCTTCCGCTGTTCACATCCCACAGTGAAGCTATCAGCTTGGCTATTGTAGACTTTCCGCTTCCCGACGGACCGACTATCGCATTTACCGTTCCCGCCTTTATATCCATGCTCACGCCGTGGAGTATCTCCTTGTCGTGATAGCCAAATGTGATATCTGTAACCTTTATTCCATTGTCCTTCGGCTGTGCCTTTGTGTGCTCAGGTCTTACGAGTTCAGGCTGCTCCAGGATTCCTGTAACCTCTCCGATGACTGTCGACAGCTTGCCCAGATCATCGGTGTATGAACCGATTGTAAGCAGCGGACCGACTATTCCAAGTGAGAGGATGATACACACAACGAAATCCGCTGTGGTGAGCGAACCATTTGACACATAGTGCGCACCTATCGGAAGGACCGTTGCAAGTGTGTACGGTGTGATGACGAACATGGCTGCTTGGAAGAATGAGCACTTCTTCATCCAGTTGATATACGAGTCTGCGTTCTCCTTTGCCGCCTTTGTGAACTTGGCATATGAGCTCTCTGTCTTGCCAAATGCCTTGATGACCTCAATTCCATCTATGTACTCCACTGCTGCGTCGTTAAGTGCCTTGGTCTTCTCAACTGTCCTGTTGTAGTTCTCCTGGAAATCGATCATCATGCCCATGTACGTTACAAATCCAACGACTATCGGGATAAATGAGAACAACGCAAGTCTCCAGTCAACCATGAAAAAATACACGATGACAATGATAGGCGCCAGCAGGTTGGATGTAAACTCAGGCACAACATGTGCCAGAGTCGTCTCTATGCTGTCTATTCTCTCCACCATAATGTTCTTGAACGAACCCGATGGCGTATCCTTCACGTATCCAAGCGGCACCCTTGCAAGCTTGTCGCAGCATGACTTTCTGATATTTGCAAGCACGTTGAATGTTGCCTTGTGGGAACATGCCGTTGATACGCTATGGCAAAGCTCAGCAAGTATAAACGAGCCCGCTATGATAAGAGCCTTCAACATATATTCCCTGAGATCCTTATCCCCGTCAAGGAACATCCTGACCACGTCCGCAATGATGAAATACGGAACTATCTTGAATACTACATTGATAACCGCCAAAATGACGCTCCACACATAGGATGACTTCTTCTGCCCCGCCCATGTGAGGACCCAGCTCACCGCTGATTTCTTTTTTTCTTCCACTTTTTCTCCTCCTTATATCTTGAGCAAAAACTTGTTCGTTTTCGCTTATTTGCATTAGTTTCGTCTAACCTCATAGTTTAAAATTATGCGGTTCGGTATTTTACCTTGCCGCATAACTACTGACTACTCCGGAAACTGCACCTTCCATAGTCTCTCCCAACCTCCAGTGTAGAATTTCTTGAGCTTGCCCACATTCTCTATCGCAGTCTCGCGATCCATGTCGTGTTCTATGATCTGGAATATCGCCGAAAAAAAACCACTATATATCATATGACAAAGGCTGTCGCTTATGTCCGGCACATTTATACCGGCTCTGTGCATCTCATCCACATACTGCTTTGAAGATCTCATCTCACGGCCTACCAGATTATGTATCATATCTCCATACTTCTCATTGTCACTGCACCGCAGTAAAAGTTTGAAATTATCATAATGGTCATACACGTAATTCACCATCTGATCCATTCCGTTCCCAGATGCGCTTGCCATGTTCTCAGTCTGCTTCTCCGGTGGCAGGCTCTGAAACTCCTCAAGAACGCTGTCATATATCCCATATAGCTCCTCCACATACGGATCTATCAGCGCATCAAAAAGAGCCTCCTTTGTAGGATAATATTTATAGAATGCACCTGTTGTAAGTCCGGCATCTTTCACAATGCTTCTGAGCGATGTCCCTGCAAATCCGTACTCAAGGAAATGCTTCAGTGCCGTATTCAGTATGTTTTGTCTTGTATTTTCTGCTTTTTCTGTCATAAAGACTCCTCTCCCGTTTAATATGCCTCGCTTCTGACCGAAACAGATTCCAAATGCAAGTGCCATACCAAACATCAGGCACGCGCAAATATAACAGTGTTATATTACACTGTTATATTTTATATATAATCCCCCTGTTGTCAAGTGCTGTTTTGATAATTTTTCAGCCATATCAAATTTTTGATAAAATATGCGCTTTACCCTTATAAAAAACAACCACCTGATATACAATACGATATCAAGTGATTGTCTAATTAGTTTTTCTCTCTCTTCTCTGCTCTCTTGTCTTATTCTTTTCTCTATCTCCACACTCTTCATATACTCAAGACCTACCTCTCCATCTTTCTTAACTGCGGTCACTATCCGATGAAGCTCTCTCCTAATTTGTTCTGAGTGTATCAGAATCCCAGGCAAAGTCCAACTACGGATTGCAGTTCTTACAAGGTTCATATCCCTCAGATATAAGCTCGTCCCTTGTGGTCGTTCTCTCAGATTTATTCGCTTCCTTCATCTGTTTCACACTCTTGCATGATGGCTTATGAAACTTGCCGGTGTTGGTGTTGACTATGTATGTATCCTCATCCGCAGACTCTTTCTGGATCTCCGATGTATCACTGCCAATATCTGACTCCGTATCCTGAGTTTCTCCGATCATTCCAGCTTCTGCTGTCTGGTCATCATCTCCTTTTTCCTCTGATACTTTAGTGCTGGCATTCTCTCCCGGCACCACATAATCCGGATCCGCTTCGCTGTCCCCTGTAGCATAGTCGATTATCACGCCTGGCTGTACATTGTACACATACACATTGAAACTTACTCCTGCGCCTTTATCCTCCACGGACTCCGCCTCCATCTGCACTCCGGACGCAACCAGATTGTCTCCATCGTATACAGGTGTAACCCTGTAAAGCACATGATTTCCAGTACTTTCCACATAATCAGCTACCTCATTTTCAAATGGCAGCATGCCAGTGACATTCAGATATCTGGTTCCAGTTATCAGATTCTTTTCATTTGCATTCTCCCCGGCAAGCTGATATCCGATCAGATGGCAGCGATTATACAGATAATTGCCGTCTATACGATCATTGTATTTAACTGTATGCCACCCTGAAGGCTTTATCATACCTATCTCGCCGCGCTCCTCCGTTGGCATAATCTCCTTACAGATATTGGCATAGGCAACTCCACATCTTCCAAGAAAGTCCAGATCGCTGTAATTCTCAAATGCCTCCGTCACCATCTCATCCTCACTGAAATAAGGCACATTGCCATTTATCTCACAATATGCCTCTCCCGAATATATGGGAATATCAGCAATCTCCATGCTCGAAGCCTGCTGATCTGCAATATTCTCAGATGCTGCCGCACTGCTTTCAGGTGACGTGTTGCCGGCATTATCTTTTTTCTCCGCAGCTGTGGTATTCTCTGATTCTGAGGTATCTTCTACAGTCTCCTTCTCATATTCCTTTACCGCAGACCTGCTGCCATCCGCAATTCCTGACATACTGCACCCGGACATCAGCAATGCAAATATTGCTACATACAGTACACTGTAAAATTTTCTTTTCACGTCACATTCTCCTCTCTGAAAATGTTATCCCTGCCTATATACATCCTATTAAAATTTAGCTATCTTTTTCCAAAATGTATAATAACATTCTACATTTTGTCATCCGTTTTGTGAATATATCCCCGCATAAAACCTCAATTCAAAACAAAGAGTTTTCACCAGCTGCTTTAACGAATCATTGCAACAAAAAAGAGGATATATACCACATGTGATACATATCCTCCTTACAATTTATGCTCCCTTGTGTAAGCTTTTCCCTACACCATTCCATTTGCGACCTTATACTTGTAGAGCATCTCCGCATGATTCTGCTCCTCGATCTGTATATCCGCCAGAAGCTTTCTCACCGCGCTCTCGCCAAATGCAAATATCTCTCCATTGTACTCGCCTGACACAAGCTTCTCTGTTCCAATACAGTCTGTTGCAAGGAACTCATCATTCTTCTTATCCTCGGAATCGTCCATCATCTTGTATGTCTGCTTTGGCTCATAATCTTTTCCATCGCTGTCATTGCAGTCACACTGTGGAACCTGTCCGTCAAGCACCTGGGTAAGTGAATCATAGTGCTTCTGCTCTTCCTTCTGTATAGTCTGGAACAGATTCTTAAGCTCAGGATCCTTCGCCTGCTCCGCATATCTTCCATATTTCTCCACACAGGACTTCTCCTGTGTCTGAAGATCCTGGATAACTGTTTTCTCTTTTTCCTTTAATATCATAGCAATACCCCTTTCGATTAAAATTCATCCCATCGCATAGATATTATTGTCCAAAATAGTACAGCTCTATTCCTACATCTCTATTTTTTTATATTTTTCTGCCTTCTGGTCATTTATATATATGTATGACAATGAAAAATCTCAGGACCGTGTCATACAATAAAAGGCGAATGCCCTGCAATTGTCATACAGCCATCCGCCATTATATCACATATATTTATTTTATTTCTGTAGTCTCACAAACTCTCTGCAATAAGCCACATACATTACAATCAACACAAGTCCAACAGCCACTATTGGCATCACTCCTGTGTCAAATGCAAACATGCTCATAAACGTAAGTATCCACATGACAAATCCTGCCTTAATTCCAGTCATAAATCCCTTCTTGGAGGATTTGGCTATCATGATAAGCTCAGCCTCGTCCGATGTGTTCTCCCAGTCACGGCGAAAATGCATATCGAATATATTTCCGCTTTTCTCCGGGTTAAGCTTCTTCTTTTCATCGATAACAAGCTTTTCAACCACACAATACAGTGCCATAGATATCAGAAATACGAGCTCAGACAGCACTGTCAGGAATGTGCCACGCCCATCACTGTACGTCCTGTCCACAGCGTATATACACACCGGAAACAACACAAGTCCAACGAACACGGTGACACACGGGAGATATGAGGCAGTCGTGATCCGACTCTCTATATCCACTATCACATCCTCGTTCTCTCCGTCCCAGCCTCTGATCATCCTCTTTATCTTCCCATACATGACAAATGACACCACAAACGTCGCCAGCATGAGCACACCATATACTATAGGCAGCGTATCAGCTGTTATCCACCATATATGATCCCAGTTGATTCCATCCAATGTGTCCTTGTTCACCGCGGCAAGCCTTCCCGCCAGGAAACCTCCCAGCAGACTTGCCAGGATCATGACCGCAAATATTATATATATCTTCAGATTACTTTTCTTGTTCACTTTTTTATCAGTATCCTTCATCTCATATCCTCTTTTCATTCTATGAATTAACACGACCTTATCCATATGTCAGGAATCATTCCTTATCATCCTCGTATTGGAATATATCCTCCACGCTGACACCACACACCTTCGCGATCTTGAGTGCCAGAGTCACCGATGGACTGTAATCTCCCCTCTCTATCTGACTTATCGTCTGCCTCGAGGTCTGCACCAACGCTCCCATCTCCTGCTGGTTTACTCCCAGCTTCGCCCGATATTCCTTCAGCCTGTTGTACAGCGGCATCTATATCACCTCCAGCTTGTTAATCTGTATTGTCATCATAATCAGGTCCATTATCTGTTTATGCCGTCCTCTCCATCAGAGCCCAATCCTTTTATTACATTGTCTGCATCTTCAGCTTCTGCTCTGTCTGCCAGCCCATGCTCTGCATACTTATGTGTGGATGTCCCCCATATCATGGAAAAGCTTATTCCAAAACAGAATCCAATGGAAATTCCAAGCGCCAAATTGTCAAACAGCATTCCATACACTATACCAAGTGCAACACCAATTAGAATTCCAAACGGTGCGCCAGTGGATTTATCACGCTTACACACATATATTTTATCCCTCAAAAAGAATCCATCACTCTTCCAATCTCCAAATACATCTATCACATTCTGATACACATTGCTGTGGGCAACCTCCATCATGTCATCTGCCAGATCCTCCACCTCAGGATGAATGTAATACTTTCTAAGCTTGTATATACTGAGTACATCCTTGCCACTTTCAGGTTCAGGCGTCAACTCACTCCTGGCAATATCTTCTTTATCAAAGATAAAGCAGCTCCACATCTGCTTGTTTCTGAAGAAACCATACACAGGGAGTCCATTTTCCAGACCTTGGCGGATTTCGCGCTCAAGCTCAGTCATATCACAGATCTCAGCAATAACATCCCCCAGCTTGTTCTTCTTTAACATTCTCTCTGTGATCATTGTCACGGAATACCCCTTGACCTGCGTCTTCAATTTGTCCACTGGTTGGGAGACGATCATGCCCTCAAACATAGCTTGTAGTGTTTCACAGGTAGATTTCTTATTACCTTTATCCATGCCATTTTCACTTAGATTGTCCTTTTTATTTACACCTTGCTTTTTCCTCATATCCTCATAACTCCATTTTAATTCTTACCACTAAAATCCCATTCCAAATTCAAGCTATATATATTATATATGCCAAATGACAACTATAGTTGTCATTTCTTTTACAATGGAGTATAACAAATGACAAGGAAAGTTGTCAATAACTTTTGACAACTTTCCTTGTCATCTCAATGTTGGAACGGAGGCACCTGAAACCTGGAGAACCGCCAGACTGATGCCTGGCAGTGCAACAACTAAACAATTGAGCAAGATCATCTTTTGTTAAATGATATCATACTTCTCCACATCCACGACTGCCTGTCCCTCACATAACAGCTCTATTCCATCCGCTTCAATAGGTGTATATATCGCCGTGCTCATTGTCATAGCTCCATCATTTACAAACAGCTCTATCGAATTCCTGTCCAGTATAAATCTGAGCTTTATACTATCTTGAGCCTCCTGCTGTTCATCAACCTTTTCCTTGACATCCCCGTAACATTCTGCTGATTTCACGCAGGCCCTTCTGATACACACCACATCTTTCTCAAATCCGGCAAATGTCCTGTCCATCTCTATTATATTATTTCCTCTGTCATATATAAATCGAGTATAATATCCGCTTCCCTTTGCCAGATTCACGGTAAATCTGCTGTATTTGTTTCCAGTGATTACAAATGTCACATCCAGACTTCTTCCACTTATACCTTCCAGACTACGCCGTCCACTCACTACTTCATCTGAGTACCTGACCATATTAGCATGATACTTCTCTATCTCTCTCACTGGCTTCTGTATCAAGCGTCCATTTTTCAGAGATATCTCCCTCGGAATCGTCATCATTCCCTGCCACTTCTGTCCACCGGGTATCCACAGATTATGCCACGACTGCATCCACGCTATCATTATCCTTCTGCCATCCGGCAAAAGTGTAGTCTGAGGCGCGTAGAAATCTGTTCCATAATCAAGTGATAATGGCTCTCCACCGTCAAATTTCTTCTCACCTTTATCAAATTCTCCAACAAAATAGATAGAATTATTTCCATTGTGGAATTCATATCCCTCTGCTTTCATTCCCGTAGGCGATACGAGAAGTACATGATGATCGTCTAATTTGAAGAAATCAGGGCATTCCCATATGCCGCCCAGATCACCTTCATTCCGTGCAAGGATACTCTCAAATGTCCAGCTTTCCATATCAGCGCTCGAAAGTAATACCACAAGCCCCTTATTATCCTGATCCACACAGCCTGCAGCCATATAGTATCTGCCATCCTCAAGCCATGCCTTCGGATCTCTGAAATCCGCTCTGCTCAATCCCTCCGGCAGCATATCTCCGGTCACCACCGGGTTATTCTGTATTTTTTTATATGTAACGCCATCACCAACCGCTATGCTCTGGTTCTGCAATACCCCATCACCGTCGGGATTTTTCATAACACTGGTATATATCAGGACATGCTCTCCATCTTTTTCAATGGCCGTACCTGAGAAACAGCCCTCGGCATCATATATCGTATCAGGTGCAATCGCCACAGGAAGCTGCTCCCATCTTATCAAATCGTCACTGACCTGATGCCCCCAATGCATAGGTCCCCATTCCGTACTGTACGGATGATACTGGTAAAACAAATGCACCTTACCATTATACACAGAAAATCCATTCGGATCATTCATCCAACCGACAGGCGGAGTCACATGAAACAACGGTCGCTCATTCTTATCTATTTCATTCTGAGTTTCGTATTCCCTCGATGCAGCAAGTGCCTCGCTAACCACATTTTTTCCCGTCATCTTCCCATTTATATCCATCTCTTTTTCTCCTTTATACTTACATGGTTTATATTTTGCGTTCTTTCAAATAACACATTTAAATCAATAAAATAGAGACATTTCCACTGTACCATACATAGCATCTCTTGAAAATGTCCCTAAATAAATTTATTTCCTATTTTATAATAAACCTACACTGAAATATCTTTCAGCTCTGTCCGCCATCACAGTGGCTATAACTTTATCTTTCCCATATTTTTCTGCCATCTTCATAGCCGCCCATACATTTGCACCGGATGACGTACCTACAAGAAGTCCCTGTTCTTTGGCAAGTCGTCTCGCCATCTCAATGGCATCCTTATCCGCCACTTCCACCACATCTGTTACCAGTGATGTATCCAGGACATCCGGTATAAATCCATCGCCTATTCCCTGTATCTGATGGATTCCCGGGCCATCTCCATGTAGCGCTGACACTCCCTTAGGCTCAACGGCAACAATCTTCGTATCTGGATTTTTCTCCAACAGATATTTAGCTATACCTTGGAGAGTACCCCCACTTCCAACACCAGACACATATATGTCTATCTTCTGACCAAGCTGTTCACACATCTCAACTGCTGTTGTGCGATAATGCGCATCTGGATTTGCCTGATTGACAAACTGCTGCGGCATGAAATACTTCTCTGGATCAGATTCTGCTATCTCATTTGCCTTATCAACAGCACCACCGATGCTTAGAACCGGATCCGTAAGTACCAGCTCAGCACCAAATGCCCTGATAACCTTCTTTCGCTCCTCACTCATATTCTCTGGCATCACAATTATCACTTTATAACCTTTCTGAACACCACAGAGTGCAAGCCCTATTCCGGTATTACCGCTCGTAGGCTCTATAATAGTCATTCCAGGCTTGAGTTTTCCCTCACTCTCTGCAACCTCCAGCATGTTTTTTGCGATCCTGTCTTTAATACTTCCACCAGGATTAAGGAATTCCGCCTTGGCAAATATATTGTATCCTGTCGACTTTTTCAGACACATAAGCGGAGTATTCCCTATCAGATCAAGCACATCATTGTAATACATATTAATCCCTTCTTCTCTTTACTTTATATTATAATATTTTACATATTTTTCCACCAAAGTCACTATAAAATATATAGAACTGCCTTTATATTAATGTGGTTCATTCTCCTTTTTCATAGTTTGCCATTTTCCTTCCCACTAATATAAATAAAGCCTTGAAACACTGAGTTTTCAAGGCTTTTTAGCAGGGGATGAGAGAATCGAACTCCCACCAAAGGTTTTGGAGACCCCTATCATACCATTTGACCAATCCCCTATATACAGAAAAAATTTAACACCTGTTGCAGCGTTAAATTTTCTCGGTACTTTTATTTTGTACCTTCAGAATTTCACACAGAAAGCTAGTAACCTAACCCCATCTAACAACCAACGACTGTTTCAAAGTAAACTTTATTCTTTACTGTGTATGCCTTAGATTCTGCACCTTGCAGATATCATGCACACTTGCGTATCTCCAAAGCTTATCTCTTAGAAACCTCTAAGGATAAGTCCTCGACCTATTAGTACTTCTCAGC